>DDQN01000092.1:0-110127 GCA_002342685.1 Vibrio sp. UBA2441 | reverse complement strand
GGGCGTGGTTTTGCGGTTGTTGCTGATGAAGTACGAAATTTGGCGCGCCGAACCCAAGACTCTGTTGGCGAGATTCGGCAGGTTATCGGTAAAGTTCAGCAAGGCACCAAAGATGTAGTCAATGCCATTCAGAATGGCAGCGAACTGGCGAATGGGACATCTGCTCATGTGGAAAAAGCGGTTGCTCAGCTTGCTTCTGTATTTGAGGCCATTGCAGAGATCAGCGATATGAATAGCCAGATAGTTAGGGCAGCCGAAGAGCAACAAGCGGTATCTGGCGAGGTAAATCAAAGCGTGGTCAATATTCGCGAACTCAGCGCTGAAATCCTTAAGCAAGCCGGTGCTTCAGAAAATGTGGGCAGTGATATCGCCAAATTGTCGTCGGATCAAAAACATCTAATTGATCAATTTAAAGTATGATGTGACGAATAAAAAACCGATAAATATGCTTCGAAATTCTGACGTTAACTTACTTTACATTTAAAGTGTTAACGTCAATTGTTCCCTTGATTTTAGCCTGTCCAGTATTAACCTCTAAGTTTTGTAATTAATACGTTTCAATTTCGAGATTTGTGACTGCACCTAATAAGTGGAAACGTTTTCATTGGTGGTGAGGCGAATTAATGCATAATTGATTATCAATTTATATGACAACATTTTGATTAACTCGTCTGGATATTATCTAGGTTAATACCCACGCTGATAGTTAACAGAATTATTCATAGGTGGATGGATATGAAAAAATTGTCTGTACAGTGGAAAATTACGTTTCTTTCTGGACTTTGCTTAATTCTTACGTCAGTAGCTCTCATTAGTTTCTCTGTTTATAACGCACGTGAAAATCAGAACACGATTAAGGAACACAGCGCAAAATCGGTGATCGCCAAGTCGACTAAGATCTTGCAAAGTGAATCCCAACTAAATTCTGTCGAAATTCAGAAATACTTATCTGAAGCTTTTTATCGCGCGGAAATGATGGTTGAGAGTGTTCTTCTACTCAAAGAAAACGCTGAATTTAACGAAACTCCGAGCGAAGAGTTGCGTATGACCCAAGATGAACTTATTCGCCGTTCCGTTGAAAGCTTTAAAACTCTACAGAGTGCTTTTCTGGTTTTTAACAAGAATGCGTTAGATGGAAATGATCAAGAATTCATCGGTGCAGACTATGCAGGTTCGAATGACGTTGGGAGGTTGGCAACATATTGGGCGATAAATGTCGAAGGAACCAAAGCGTTATCGAACATTTTGTATGAATCCATTCTGACGGAAGAGTCAAACAAAGAACGTTTTACCTGCGCGATTCAGTCAAAGCAAAGCTGCATTAGCACACCTAAATTTAGTGACTACGGTGATATCAATGCGCTACTAACTACCATTTCGATGCCGCTAATCGTTGATGGGGATGCAATTGGTTATTTGGGGATTGATCTTAAGTTAGATAACCTAATTCAAATGGTCATGCAGACGGATAAAAATCTGTTTAATGCTACCGGAGCGGTATCGGTATTGACCGAAAGCGCAATGTTGATTGCGAGTGATAATCCGGAAAGTAAACTCGGTGAGCGTTATGTTAGTGATAACATAACCAGTGCAGAGGTTTCTGAATTATTAAGCTCAGGAGAGGTAAGCACTCGATGGTCACAAGACGGTGAGTGGCTATTAGCATACGCACCTGTAAGAATTGCAAATCAAACCTGGGCAGTATTATTAGAAATGCCAAGAGACCGCGTGATTGCAGATGCAGAACGTTTAGATAAGCTGATAGAACAACAGATAGATAGCGGCATTATTTCAGAGTTGATTGCGGGTATTTCATTCATCACTATTGGTTTTATCATTATCGCACTTGCTGCGCTTAAATTAGTAAACCCTATTCGAGCCGTTGTTCTCAGGTTAGAAGATATCGCTTCTGGGGAAGGAGACTTAACCCAAAGGTTAGAGGTAACAAGTGAAGATGAAATTGGTCAGTTAGCGAGTGGCTTCAATCAATTTTTGGCAAAATTACAAGGGATTATTGGCCAGGTAGTTGTTAATACAAATCAAATTGCTGATACAACGGTTCAGTCCAAGCAAGCCGCTTCACTTACCAGAGCTAGCAGCGAAGCGCAGTTTAAAGAGGTCGATCTAGTTGCAACGGCTTCAGAAGAGATGACCCAAACCGCTGGTATGGTATTTCAAAATGCGGATATGGCTGTTAATGCTGCCACTAAGGCAAATGATGCAGCGACTCAAGGGCAGAAGGTAATTGAAGTCTCTGCTGCTGAGATGAGCCGATTGGTTGATAGTATGAGCGAAGCGGTACCGATAGTGGAAGAGTTGGCTAATAACAATGAAGCCATAACCGAAATTTTGACCGTAATTGAAGGGATTTCTGAGCAGACTAACCTATTGGCTTTGAATGCGGCAATAGAAGCGGCGCGGGCAGGAGAGCAGGGGCGCGGCTTCGCTGTTGTTGCCGATGAAGTGCGGAATTTGGCTAGCAGAACGCAAGATTCAGTTGGCGAAATTCGACAGGTTATCGGTAAAGTTCAGCAAGGCACAAAAGATGTGGTTAACGCTATTCAGAATGGCAGTGAATTGGCTAATGGAACGTCTGAGCATGTGGAACAAGCGGTTAGTCAGCTCGCATCTGTATTCGAGGCCATTGCAGAGATCAGTGACATGAATAGCCAGATAGTCAGGGCGGCGGAAGAACAACAAGCGGTATCTGGAGAGGTAAATCAAAGTGTTGCCAACATCCGAGAGCTGAGTGCAGAAATCTTGGAGCAAGCGGGAGCCTCAGAAAATGTTGGTAGTGATATCGCTAAATTGTCGTCAGATCAAAAACAGTTGGTGGACCAGTTTAAGGTATAAACTGCGAGCAATATCAATCAGCTTAATTTAGGGATCAAAATTAACTCTATTCTATGAACCGCTCAAGACGTCCTGTGCGCTTAGAAATGGCCTTCCATGGCCATTTATGTTCACGCCATCGAGGTCATTTTGCTTGATCATATAATTAGTAGAATAGGTATAAGGGGAACGAGTGAGTAATAAAAAGGTCGCAATTTCGTTGCGACCTTTTTGATATACATGAAACAATAAAAGTGACTACAGCTTATCGGTTAGCTCAATTGCCTGACCAATATAGTTTGCTGGCGTCATCTCTTTTAATCGTGTTTTTTCGGCTTCTGGAAGTTCCAAACCGTCGATAAACACCTTCATAGCTTCACCGTCAACACGCTTCCCACGGGTAAGCTCTTTGAGTTTTTCGTATGGTTTTTCAATGCCATAGCGACGCATTACCGTTTGGATCGGTTCCGCTAATACTTCCCAGTTTTTATCCAGTTCAGCCAATAATGCTGCGCGATTCACTTCAAGTTTACTAATGCCTTTGAGCGTTGAAGTATAAGCGATTATCGCATATCCACAGCCAACCCCAAGATTACGTAAAACCGTAGAGTCCGTAAGGTCACGTTGCCAGCGGGAGACAGGCAGTTTTTGAGCTAAGTGTCCGAATACGGCATTTGCCAGACCAAGGTTACCTTCCGAGTTTTCAAAGTCGATAGGGTTTACTTTGTGAGGCATAGTAGACGAGCCAATTTCACCAGCAATGGTTTTTTGCTTGAAATGACCTAGTGCGATATAGCCCCACACGTCACGGTCAAAGTCGATAAGAATCGTATTAAATCGTGCAATGGCATCGAATAATTCGGCGATATAGTCGTGTGGTTCGATTTGTGTCGTGTAAGGGTTCCATGTAACGCCGAGTGACTCGGTGATGAACTCTTCGCTAAACTGATGCCAATCTAATTCTGGGTACGCAGATAGATGAGCGTTGTAATTGCCAACGGCACCGTTGACTTTCGCCAGAATCTCAACATTTTCGATCTGCTTATATTGGCGTTCCATACGGTAGGCAACGTTTGCCATCTCTTTACCCATAGTAGAAGGAGAGGCTGGCTGACCATGTGTACGAGAAAGCAAAGGAATATCACGATACTCTTGTGCAAGGGCACGGATGGAATCAATAACATTACGTATTTCAGGGAGAATAACCGTGTCACGAGCTTCTTTAAGCATTAAAGCGTGAGACGTATTATTGATATCCTCAGAGGTACATGCAAAGTGAATGAACTCATTCACAGCATGAAGTTCTGGTATATCAGCAACCTTTTCTTTAAGAAAGTATTCTACTGCTTTTACATCGTGATTAGTGGTTCGTTCAATATCTTTGATTCGCTGAGCATCTTCTTCACTGAAGCTTAATGCCAAGTTATCTAAAAATTTGTTTGCCTGAGCACTAAATGCAGGGACTTCCTTAATAGCATCCGTTGCTGAAAGTTTCTGTAACCAACGGATTTCAACGATAGTACGATACTTGAGTAGGCCATACTCACTAAAAAAAGATCGTAACGCAATCGTTTTACTTCCGTAACGACCGTCTACCGGTGAAACAGCAGTCAATGCTGACAGTTCCATGTTGATTCTCCTGAATAAAATAAGTGGGTGGTGTTGAGTTTAAATTCTTGCTAGCAAAATTTGAGCTTGTTCGAGCATCTTCTTGCGGCCAAAGACCATGTGGCGGCGCTTGCCTCCAACTTGACGCCAAAGAACGGTGCTGCGAATTCCAGACAGGAGCAGAGCTCGAACTTTGTGTTGGTTGGTGGTTTGCTGTAATACCGAAGGGGTTCCGGTTACTTGTATGCGCGGTCCTGCTGGGCTAATTACATCCAGATAGATACTGGCAATGTTACTGATCATCTGTTCGTCAAACAGATCGAAATGGTCAGTTTGACGCTCGATCATTTGAATTCGCTCGCCAAGTTGAGACATTGCTTCTGGCTTCTCACTGAGTTTACGCTCCAGCGCCATCAGGCTAATAATATAGCGGGTGATTTCACTTCCAGCAGGGCTGCTATCAATTCCTTTCACCATGCATTCCAACCCAAGTTTAAGATCTGACTCATGGCCAAAAACATTTATTGTATTGCTTGGGTTGGTATTAATAATGGCCTTAACAGATGTTTCAAACGCGTTCGTATCACAATAACCGTCTTTTGCTACTTGTTGCACGAGTGCAACCGCCTGACAGATACCTGCAAAAGCGATAGTACGATCATAAAGTGAATTAGCCACGTAAAACTCCTATTGAATTAATTTATGAGATTTTTTTCTCAATGATTCCGCCACCGAGGCAGACATCATCTTTATAAAATACCGCAGATTGTCCGGGGGTCACGGCTACCTGTGGGTCATCAAAGATAACTTTAATGTTTTCATCGTCAATTGGGATGATTGTACATGGAATATCACTTTGACGATAACGTGTTTTTACAGTACAGCTCATTGGTTGTGAAATAGCTACGCGATCTACCCAATGTAATTGAGAGGCAATTAGACCTGTGGACTTAAGAAGAGGGTGATCTGCCCCTTGTACTGCGATGAGTACATTACGTTTGAGATCTTTTTCAGCAACATACCAAGGTTCTTCGCTACCGCCACCGCCTTTCTGTCCACCGATATGCAGGCCTTTTCGCTGTCCTAGAGTGTGGTACATTAAGCCTTGATGCTCACCGATTTCTTTACCTTCTGGCGTTTGAATTTTGCCCGGTTGTGCTGGCAAGTAACGTGATAAAAACTCGGTAAATTTACGTTCACCGATAAAACAGATACCGGTAGAGTCTTTCTTTTTCGCCGTGATCAAATCTTGTTCTTCGGCGATTCGTCTTACTTCAGGCTTCTCCAGTTCACCGACAGGGAACAGGCTTCGGCTTATTTGTTCATGACTCAGTGTGTAGAGAAAATAACTTTGATCTTTATTCGAGTCTAGTCCACGCAACATTTGTGGTAATTCTCCGTTTTCAGGAAAAGTGCGACGAACGTAATGGCCCATAGCGATATAATCTGCGTCCAAAACTTCATCCGCAAATTCTAAAAACGCTTTGAATTTAATTTCTTTGTTACAAAGAATATCTGGATTTGGTGTGCGCCCCGCTTTGTATTCCTCTAAGAAATACTCAAAAACGTTGTCCCAATACTCAGCTGCAAAATTGATTGTGTGTAAATAAATACCCAGTTTGTCACAAACCGCTTGTGCGTCAGCGAGGTCTTCTGCCGCCGTACAATACTCTTCACCGTCATCTTCTTCCCAGTTTTTCATGAACAGGCCTTCTACCTGATAGCCCTGTTGTTGAAGAAGATACGCTGAAACGGAGGAGTCTACACCACCGGACATGCCGACAATGACTTTCTTATTGCTGTTATCAGACATTGGTTTATACCACTATTTATACACGGGCGCTGATTCTACCAGAAACTATTTCAAGGTTACAGTTCCGAGACACCGTTCACAGTTTTTGTGGTGTGGATAGCGTGTAAAAGTTGGCGGATTAGAGAAAAAGAATCGCATTTGCCTGATACTTTATGTCATAGTTCGGCCAAAGTACTTATAAGGCAAAGTTAATGAGTGAACATAAAGATTTTATCGATGAGTCAGTGTTAATCGAAACAATAGAAAACCAGTTAGAAGATGGTGAGCCTATTCAGGCGAAAGAAACGCTAATGCGATTAGTGATGACAGGGACATCAAGAGAAGATGCGGTTGCATTGATGGCTTGTGCACTCTCTGTAGAAGTTTTTGATGTGATGAAAAATGGTGCAGAGTTTAATTTGAAACGCTATACCAATCACCTGAGTATGCTTCCTGAGTTAGGATTTATGGAAGGAGAATAAGCTCAGGCAGTATTGGTATCGGTGCGACGTTATTTGTGTGCACTGACGGCTATGCATTCTTATACTGAAAGAAATTGAGCCTTTTGCTCTGAAACTATATTTATACTGTAACCCTCTTAATCCACCCAAGAGAAAACTATGTCTCACACAACTCTTCCTGCATCCTATTTTGGCATTGTGCTTGGACTTTCTGGTCTGGGGCAGGCTTGGCGCGTCGCACACTCACTCTGGGGTGCGCCGGCAATCATTGGCGAAGGCTTGCTGATAATCGCTATGCTGGTATGGCTAATTTTACTTATCGTCTACATCACACAAGCGATACGCCATCCTGTTTTAATTGGCCGGGAATTTCGACATCCTGTGCAAGGTAGTACACCAGCTTTGATAGGTGTATCAACCTTGCTCATTGTACTGGCTGTAATACCTTATTCGCGTTCGCTAGCTTGGGGCTTAACGATAGCCGGTATCATATGGCACTTGGCTTTTTCACTCTGGCATAACGGTTCACTTTGGAAAGGCGGCCGGAATAAAATGGACTCCGTGCCTACGTTATATCTGCCTACCGTTGCCGGTAACTTCACCAGCGCTGCTGCACTTGGTGCTCTTGGGCATTCAGACTGGGGATGGTTGTTTTTGGGCGCAGGTATGTTTTCATGGCTGGCATTGGAATCGTTAATTATTCAACGCCTCTGGCAAGCTCAAGAGTTACCTTCAGCACAACGTCCATTGCTTGGTATTCAGTTCGCTCCACCTGTGGTGTGCGCGATGGCTTGGCTCTCCATCAATCCCGGAAGTGATAACCACTGGATTTTAATGTTGTGGGGATATGGAGTCTATCAACTTTTGCTTGGTATTCGATTAGGTAAATGGCTAGGCGCTGAGCCCTTTGCTCCGTCGTACTGGGCTTATACCTTTGGTGTTGCAGCAGCAACGGTTAGCGGTTTGAAACTTGCGCTTGCTGGTGTGCATGCAGCGCAATTGATTTCAATACCGGTGTTTATTGGGGCTAACCTGTTTATTGCTTATCTCAGTGTTCGTACGCTGGCTATGTTTGTGACAAAGAGAATGCAGGGCTAATATCTGTCCTGCTTTGTATCTGACCGGACTTTTCTATCTATGGTGTCACCAAGTTATTGGTCACCTAACAACGTCCATTCCCCGGATGATAAAGTGCCTAAAGAGTGCTCGCCTATAGAGTAGCGAATTAATCTTAACGTAGGGAAACCAATGTGAGCGGTCATTCTGCGAACTTGTCTGTTTCTTCCTTCTATAATGGTAATCGCTAACCACGTGGTTGGGATAGCGGCACGGAATCGTACAGGGGGCTCACGGCTCCATACGTCTGGTGTTGCTATTAACTCAACCGTTGCGGGTAGTGTTAAGCCGTCTTTTAGTTCTACACCTTGTCTGAGTTTATCTAGGTCTGACTCTTGAGGTGCGCCTTCCACTTGAACCCAATAGGTTTTTGGTGATTTAGAGCTAGGTTGGGTTAATTTGGCTTGTAAAATACCGTCATTGGTTAAAATCATTAAGCCTTCGCTATCTCTGTCCAGACGACCTGCAGCGTAAACTTCTTTTATTGGAATAAAGTCAGCCAGTGTTTTGCGGCCGTCACCATCCGTAAATTGACTCAGCGTATCGTAGGGTTTGTTAAACAAGATAACTTTTCTCTCTGCCGCAGATATCGCTTTTTTGACTGAGCGTTTTTTGTCTCTATTTTTGCTGCTCCCTTTGTTTGATTTACGTTTTAAATGGGTTGGCTGAGAGGGTGAAAATTTGCGGGTATTGTTGCCCTGCAAACGAGATGACATGTTAACTACCTTACATTTATGTAAACAAAGTGTTTGTAAAAGTTTGATTGATTGCCAAATTAAGCTATCATTTTCGCGCATAAAAACTGAAATATGCATAAAATAATAGACTAACTTGTTGAGTTTGTTTAATTATACATATTGAACAGTTGCTCATGGAGAGACCGGATACGTCATATTTGGTCAATAAAATGGAGCAATCAAGCATAAACAAGCGTGAGGATGTTTTAGATTTTTGTTTATGTCAAATCAATTCAGGCTGTTTTCTCATCCGATATAGCCTGTAAATTTATAGGGAAATTTCATGCCTACAGAAAAACCAACAATCATTTATACCATTACTGATGAAGCACCGGCTTTGGCAACGCATTCTTTGTTGCCAATTATTCGCGCTTTTACAGCTTCATCTGGTATTAATGTTGATACCCGTGATATTTCACTTGCTGGTCGCATTATCGCAAACTTCCCCGAGTACCTAAATGAAGATCAGCGTATGAGCGATGCGCTTTCTGAATTAGGTGATCTCGCGAAAACACCAGAAGCTAACATTATTAAGCTTCCCAATATATCGGCTTCAGTCCCTCAGCTAAAAGCTGCGATCAGTGAACTGCAAGCTAAAGGGTATGCACTGCCAGATTATCCAGCAGAACCAGCTACCGATGAAGAAAAGTCTATTCAGGCTACATACGACAAAATTAAAGGCAGTGCAGTAAACCCAGTGCTACGTGAAGGTAACTCTGATCGACGTGCACCTCTTTCTGTAAAAAATTACGCTAAGAAGAACCCTCACTCAATGGGTGCTTGGGAGGCCGACTCTAAGTCACACGTTTCCAGTATGGCAGACAAAGATTTTTTTGGTAGTGAGAAGTCTGTTACTGTTGAAGGTGCAACCAACGTTTCGATTAAGCTTGAAAAAGCTAATGGTGAGGTTCAGGTTTTAAAAGAAAAATTAGCGTTGCAAGATAAAGAAATTATTGATACTTCAGTAATGAGCAAAGCTGCACTTGTCGCTTTCTTCGAAAAAGAAATCGCTGACGCTAAAGCTCAAGATGTTTTGTTGTCGCTGCATATGAAAGCGACCATGATGAAGGTCTCTGATCCGGTTATTTTTGGTCACGCAGTAAAAGTATATTATAAAGACGTATTCGACAAATACGGAAACTTATTCGATGAGCTGGGCGTTGATGTCAATAATGGCATTGGTGACGTTTATGCTAAAATTCAATCACTTCCAGCTGCACAGAAAGAAGAGATTGAAGCTGCATTACTGAATGTCTATGAAACTCAACCACCATTGGCGATGGTTGATTCTGACCGTGGCATTACTAACTTACATGTACCAAGTGATGTTATTGTGGATGCTTCCATGCCAGCGATGATCCGTGCATCGGGTCAAATGTGGGGGCCAGACGGTACGCAAAAAGACACCAAAGCCATGATTCCGGATCGTTGCTATGCTGGTGTATATCAAGCGGTTATTGAGTTCTGTAAAGTCAATGGCGCATTTGACCCAACCACAATGGGCAGTGTACCAAACGTAGGATTGATGGCTCAGAAGGCGGAAGAGTACGGCTCTCATGATAAAACCTTCATACTTCAAGATGCTGGCATTATAAAAGTAACAGATGCGTCTGGCACTGTTCTGTTGGAGCAGTCGGTTGAGCAAGGTGATATCTTCCGTATGTGTCAGGTAAAAGACGCTCCTATTCAAGATTGGGTGAAACTAGCTGTAACACGTGCTCGCGCTTCCGATACTCCGGCAATATTTTGGTTAGACGAGAATCGTGCACACGACTCGGAATTAATCAAAAAAGTAAATGCTTATCTGCCACAATACGATACTAACGGCTTAGAGATAAAAATCCTGTCTCCGATTGAAGCGACACTGTTCTCGCTGGCGCGTATTAAACAGGGTCTAGATACTATCTCTGTTACGGGTAATGTACTTCGAGATTATTTAACTGATTTATTCCCAATTTTAGAGTTGGGTACATCAGCAAAAATGCTCTCTATTGTACCGTTAATGAACGGTGGCGGTTTGTTTGAAACTGGTGCGGGTGGTTCTGCACCTAAACACGTTCAACAAGTTGAAAAAGAAAATCACCTGCGCTGGGATTCACTCGGTGAGTTTTTGGCACTTGCTGCGTCCTTAGAGCACTTAAGTATAGTCACGGGTAATGTTAAAGCGAAAGTGCTCGCTGATACATTAGATGCAGCCACAGGCGAGTTTTTGGACACTAATAAATCGCCTTCACGCAGAGTTGGTGAGTTAGATAATCGCGGTAGCCATTATTATTTAGCTAATTATTGGGCACAAGCTTTGGCTTCTCAATCAGACGACGCTGAGCTGGCCGCACAATTTGCTCCGGTTGCACAGCAGCTGAAAGAGAATGAAGCCGCTATTGTGGCGGAATTAAATCAGACACAAGGTGTGAAAGGTGAACTTGGAGGGTATTTTGCTCCTGTCGATGCACTTGCATCAGCATTAATGAAACCTAGTAAATTGCTTAATGACGTGATTGCTAACGTTTAATTTAAAGCATTATTGATAAATAAAGAACCCGCTCTTATGCGGGTTCTTTCATATATAATCTACTACTTCTATGGCAGCGTTATTATTTTGCTAGCTGACCTTCGATAGGTACAACTGCACTTGCATGATAGCCTTTGGGGCCTTGTTCAACTTCGTAAGATACTTGCTGACCCGCTTTCAGAGTTCGGTAACCGTCCATCTGAATTGTCGAGTAATGTGCAAAGATATCGCCATCTTCACCTTCTGGGCAAATAAATCCAAATCCTTTGGCGTTGTTGAACCATTTAACTATACCGGTAGCCATGCTATACATCCCTCATTGCATTTTTAACTGAAGTTGTTATCCAGAACGAAAAGGTGCTTTCATACTGGAAATGAGTGAATATCAATTCAGACGCTGCCAAATTTTAATCACTACAGCACACAATTTAGCCAATGAGATGCTCCAGTCAATACTTTTTTACAATAAAAAGATACAAAAATTACAACAACTCACCTTTAAGATTAACATTTTTCTAACTTTGTGATCTGCTATGCAAAGTTATGCACTCTAAAATGAATAAGTCCTTATTTGATTAGCTTTTGAGCGATTGCAAGATGGAATTTAAAAGATGGTAAAGTTTTATTTGCAGGGATACAATTGGTGAATTAGTCTCTAAGTTAAAGAAAAGTTATTTTCTTGCTTTTCAAATATGAAAAACAATGAGTAAACAATACGAATGGGTGACTCCAGACTCAGATCTGCTGGAGAAAGAAGAAACAAAAGTAAAACCACCGTCGATGTATAGTGTGATATTGAACAACGATGACTATACACCCATGGATTTTGTGATTGAAATTCTTGATAAATTCTTTTCCATGGACTTGGAGAAGGCAACACAGGTAATGCTTAAAGTGCATTATGAAGGGAAAGCAATTTGTGGCACTTATTCGGCTGAAATTGCAGAGACAAAAGTGATGCAAGTCACTATGTACTCAAAGGAAAATGAGCATCCGCTGTTATGTACAATGGAAAAGGCGTAACGAATGCAATAACCATTTCAACATAGGCTGCTCTTTGCGGGAGGTCCTTATGCTAAATAAAGAATTAGAAACGAGTTTGAACGGTGCTTTTGCCCGTGCACGTGATAAACGACACGAGTTTATGACTGTAGAACATCTGTTACTTGCCTTGCTTGATAACGAAGCAGCAAGAGAAACCCTAAAAGCCTGTCAAGCTGATATCGATGTATTGAAAAGTGAACTGGACACTTTTATCGATCAGACAACGCCTCTCATACCTGATAATGATGAAACTCGAGAAACTCAACCTACATTGAGCTTTCAAAGAGTGCTGCAACGTGCGGTTTTTCATGTTCAATCATCTGGTCGAAACGAAGTCTCTGGCGCTAATGTTTTAGTCGCTATTTTTAGTGAACAAGAATCCCATGCAGCGTACTTGCTTAAGAAACACGATGTTAGCCGTCTGGATATTGTTAACTATATTTCTCATGGGATCAGCAAAGCTTCAAACAGCAGTGATGACGATTCTTCATCAGATGTTTTTGGAAGTGATACCCCTGCAGAGGATGTTCCGGCTGAAGAACGATTAGAATCTTTTGCTACTAATTTGAATGTTGTCGCTAAACAAGGTCATATTGATCCTCTGATTGGTCGTGATAAAGAACTGGAAAGAACCATCCAGGTTCTGTGCCGACGTAGGAAAAATAACCCACTCCTTGTTGGTGAAGCTGGCGTTGGTAAAACTGCGATTGCTGAAGGGTTGGCATGGCGTATTGTGGAAGGTCAGGTTCCTGAAGTTATACAAGACAGTGTTATTTATTCCTTGGATATTGGTTCTTTGTTAGCGGGTACAAAATATCGAGGTGACTTTGAGAAGCGCTTTAAGGCAATTCTTAAACAGCTCGAAAAAGAAGATGACGCGATTCTTTTTATTGATGAAATCCATACCATTATTGGTGCGGGAGCGGCTTCAGGTGGGCAAGTGGATGCCGCTAACCTGATTAAGCCTCTGTTAAGTAGCGGGAAGTTACGCTGTATTGGGTCGACAACTTATCAAGAGTACAGCAATGTATTCGAGAAAGAACGTGCACTTGCACGGCGATTCCAAAAAATTGATGTAGTGGAGCCATCTTTGGATGATACCACTAAGATTTTGATTGGCTTAAAGCCAAAATACGAAGCGCATCATGAAGTCCGTTATACCAATAAAGCACTCAGAGCAGCAGTAGAATTATCAGCCAAGTATATCAACGAGCGTCACTTACCGGATAAAGCCATTGATGTAATTGATGAAGCGGGCGCTAGAAGCCGTCTTGCTCCGGCCAGTCGACGTAAGAAAACCGTAGGTGTTGCGGATATTGAAGCCATGGTAGCAAAAATGGCTCGTATCCCAGAAAAGTCCGTCTCGTCCTCTGACAAGGATATTCTTCAATCACTGAGTGATAAGATGAAGATGATGGTATTTGGGCAAGACGATGCGATTGAAGCACTGAGCGAGGCGATAAAGCTAACACGTGCTGGTTTGGGTTCAGATAACCGACCTGTTGGTTCTTTCTTGTTTGCTGGCCCTACTGGGGTAGGTAAAACAGAAGTTACCTTACAACTCGCGAAAATGTTAGGCATTGAACTGTTACGCTTTGATATGTCTGAATATGGAGAACGTCACTCAGTGAGCCGCTTAATTGGTGCTCCTCCGGGTTACGTTGGGTACGATCAAGGTGGCTTATTAACTGATGCGGTAATTAAGCACCCGCATGCGGTTGTATTACTGGATGAGATTGAAAAGGCACACCCAGATATCTTTAACTTATTATTACAAGTGATGGATAACGGCACATTGACGGATAACAATGGTCGAAAAGCCGATTTTCGTAATGTTATTCTGGTCATGACCACCAACGCTGGTGTGGCTGAAACGGTGAAAAAATCGATTGGTTTGATTCAACAAGATCATAGTTTTGATGCCATGGCCGTTATTAAGAAAGTATTTACCCCTGAGTTTAGAAATCGATTAGATAATATCATTTGGTTTAATAGCTTAGACGAACACGTTATTCATCAGGTGGTGGATAAGTTCATTGTCGAACTACAGGCACAGTTGGACTCCAGAGGAGTTTCCTTGGAAGTCTCTGAAGATGCACGTCACTGGTTGGCGAGTAAAGGTTACGATAAGTCTATGGGAGCTCGCCCTATGGGACGGGTAATTCAGGAAAGCTTGAAGAAACCGTTAGCCAATGAGCTGCTGTTTGGATCATTAGTGAATGGCGGTACAGTGAAAGTGGAGCTTGAGAAAGATGAACTTCAGTTTCATTACCTGAATGAACAGGAAGAACCCGTTCACTAATAGCAGAATGCCAGCTTAAGTCTAATAATCAAATAACCCCGCATTTAATCGTGCGGGGTTATTTTTTGCTTAAGCTCAGGTCAAAGAGACTTTGCTTACACATAAAAGAAAACGGAGCTATAAGCTCCGTTTTCTTTTTGCATTCGTACTGTGAATATTAACGAGCACGGAAGACGATGCGACCTTTAGATAGGTCGTATGGAGTCATCTCTACAGTTACTTTGTCACCAGTCAGAATACGGATGTAGTTTTTACGCATTTTACCAGAGATATGAGCTGTCACTACGTGACCATTTTCAAGTTCAACACGGAACATTGTATTTGGCAGAGTATCAAGGACAGTTCCTTGCATCTCGATTACGTCTTCTTTAGCCATTTAATCCTCTTTAGAAATTAGGCAATTTTAGCGGCTTACAATACCGATAAATTTAGAAATATAAAGTTGGGCGGTATTCTACCCTTGCCATCGTTGATTTACTAGCTTTTGATGGCGTTGAAAGCGGACTTTATAATTCATCGCTGGACATTCGTCAATCTGGTAGCCCAAATAGAGCCACTGTTTTTGCATTTTCTGGCAAAATTCGGCTTGATACAAAACGCCAATAGTCCCCAATGAAATAGGGTGCTCAGGGTCATAAAAGGTATAAAATGCACTGGCACAATCTTGCATTATATCGGTAACGGCAATTCCGAGTAACTTATCATCTTCGTAGATATGCAAAAATTGCGTATCTAGCCAACTGCATGAAGAAAAAGTAAAAAAGTCGTCTTCTCTTGGGGGATACATACTGCCGTCGGCGTGCCGCTGATTAATATATAGGCTATAAAGATCAAACCAGTTAGGATCCATCTGTTTTTTCATTTCCCAGCGAAGCTGTCGTGACTTTTTCAATAATCTTTTTTGACTGCGGCTTGGATAAAATTCAGGAATAGATAATCTGACCGCCTGACAAGCACTACACATTTCGCAATAGGGGGTATAAATGGTATCTCCACTGCGTCTGAAACCATTGGCGAGCAATAACTCATACCCCTGTGAGCTATGCAATGAGTCATCAAGTGCTACGGCAACCCGCTCCATGCGATTTTTTAGATAATTACATGGGTTGTGCGCAGATAATCCGATTTTAATTTGCTGCTTTTCGAGTGTCACTCATTCCTCTCCGAGCTTAGTCAGCCACTGCGCTTGGAAGCACTCCGGGCTGATGGTTTTTAATTTATGTTCGTTTAATCTGGTTAGATAGTCGTCCCGGTTGATTTCCAGTGCTCCTAGTGACTCTGTATGTGGGTTTAATACCTGACAATCGATAAGTTCCACACCGTGTAATGTAAAGTGCTCACATAAAGCCCACAATGCGATTTTAGAAGCATTGGTTTTGCGACTGAACATTGACTCACCACAAAAAGTGCCGCCTACATGAACACCATACAGGCCACCTATAAGTGTTTCATTCTCCCATACTTCTATAGAGTGACAATGGCCCAGCTGTGCAAGTCGAATATAAGCGTGTTGCATTTCTTTATCTAACCATGTTTCTTCAATGGCACGTTGACTGGCACACTGACGTATAACTTCTGAGGTCGCTAAATTTATGCTAATTATATAGCCGGATTTACGGAAAAATTTTTTTAGACTTCGCGCTGGTTTAAATTCCCTTGGAATAAATATAGCTCTGGGAGACGGGCTCCACCAAAGAATCGGTTCACCAATTGAATACCACGGGAAAATACCATGCTGATAGGCCAGAATGAGTCTCTCTGGCTTTAAGTCTCCTCCCATAGCTAATAATCCATTTGGCTCAGCCAGAGCCTCTTCTGGAGCAGGAAAAGAGAGCAACTTGGTGTCTAGCTCTGGTAAATATATGGTCATGTTATATGAGACCGTTATTTAAAGGATAATTAGGGATTTTATCTGTTTAACAAGAATAAGTGAATGAATCTTGTTTTTTGCTAGCGATCACAAAAAAATTTAGATAGTCTGAATGCACGAAGAATTTAGTTTCGCTCTGTCAGCGAAAACGTTAAGGACAGTCAGTTTTCAATGGAAAGCCTTACGCTACAACCTATTCGCCGCGTTAACGGCGAAGTGAACCTGCCGGGTTCAAAAAGTGTGTCTAATCGTGCTTTATTACTTGCCGCTCTGGCTAAAGGAACCACGCGATTAACCAATCTGCTTGATAGTGATGACATTCGTCATATGCTAAATGCTCTAACCTTACTTGGCGTGGAATTTACACTCTCCCAAGATAAAACCGTCTGTGAAGTTCAAGGACTGGGACATGCATTTAATCGTGACGCTGCTGTTGAACTGTTTCTCGGCAACGCCGGAACCGCAATGCGTCCTTTAGCTGCTGCTTTATGCCTTGGTAAAGGGGAGTTTGTACTCACCGGAGAGCCAAGGATGAAAGAACGCCCTATTGGCCATCTGGTCAACGCTTTACGAGAGGCAGGTGCTGATATTGAGTATCTGGAAAACGAAAACTACCCACCATTAAAGATCATCGGCAGCGGATTAAAATCAGGCACTGTCTCGATCGATGGTTCTATTTCCAGTCAATTTTTAACCGCATTTTTGATGTCAGCCCCGCTTGCCGAAGGTGAAGTTAGGATAAAGATTGAAGGCGAATTGGTTTCTAAGCCTTATATTGATATTACTTTACACATCATGAAGCAGTTTGGCGTCACAGTTATTAACAATGATTATGCTGAGTTTGTTATTCCTACGGGTCAAAGCTATATGTCTCCGGGTGATTTCCTGGTAGAAGGCGATGCATCTTCGGCCTCTTATTTTCTTGCTGCTGCTGCGATTAAAGGCGGAGAAATAAAGGTTACCGGAATAGGCAAAGACAGCATACAAGGCGATATTCAGTTTGCTGATGCGCTTGAAAAAATGGGTGCTGAAATAGAGTGGGGAAGTGATTATGTTATCTCTCGCTGTGGAGCCTTGAAGGCCGTTGATATGGATTTTAACCATATTCCTGATGCCGCGATGACCATCGCCACTACGGCGCTCTTTGCTGAAGGTACAACTGCTATTCGAAATGTGTATAACTGGCGCGTGAAAGAGACGGATCGTCTCTCTGCGATGGCAACTGAATTACGCAAAGTGGGTGCGGAAGTAGAAGAAGGTGAAGATTACATTATTATCACGCCGGTTAAGTCGTTGAAACACGCTGAAATTGATACTTATGATGATCATCGCATGGCGATGTGCTTTTCATTAGTTGCCCTTAGCGATACACCAGTGACGATTAACGACCCTGGTTGTACATCTAAAACCTTCCCGGATTACTTTAAAAAGCTGGAAGCGTTAAGTGTGTAATGATAACCCCCTGACTTGTCAGGGGGTTATTTTACCAATCTGGGTAAGTTTCTAAACATCTATTTATCCAGATTGGTATCGCTTATGCGAGTGTGAATTCTTTGGATAAGTGATGAGCTAAGTATTTAAACATGTTAAATACTTCTGTTGTGGCCGGTGTCGGAAGCCCGTTGTCATCTAAAAAATAATTGCCTTTAAATACTAAAACGTCTTCTTTTTGTTCTACGGAATCAGCTCTCATGCCTTCAATATAGCTGTCATGTTGTTGAATTATCTGGTTCGCGATCAACAATAAATCAAATTCAGAGATGTTTTTTTTCGTACCCATGAGTGTTTCCTGTTCTATGCTTTGTGCACAGTCTATTCCTGAGCGACAAAAATTGAAATGTAAAATAGCCATGAATTATTCATGCAGATCTACGGCTAATGAAGAAAAAGTGTGAACCGCAGCATAAATCTTTATCTTTGGTTAGCTGTTAGAAAAATGCCTGACTACTATGAGCGCAATTAGAGATGAGCGAGATCAATGCTTTGCACTAGACTGGTTATTTGTCGAGCAGATAAGCCTGAAATAAAAAAAAATTGTTGATCTTCTTGCAGTCTCGCTCAATAGTAAAAAAGAAGTATTGGGCGGTAATAAATAATTTTAAACCGCAAATCGAATATAGCCATCGCAATGGTTGAGGACGTCAGAATCAATTATGGGTAAGTCACTTGTTATAGTGGAGTCGCCAGCCAAGGCCAAAACAATCAACAAATACCTTGGTAAAGACTTTATTGTTAAGTCCAGCGTAGGTCATGTAAGAGACCTACCAACGGCAGGCCAGAGTAGTGGCCAGAAAGCGGCGGCGATTTCGACTAAAGGTATGAGTCCAGAAGAGAAGGCTCGTATTAAAAAAGAGAAAGAGCAAAACGCACTAATTAAAAAGATGGGGATTAATCCCTATCATCACTGGGATGCCAATTATCAAGTGCTTCCTGGTAAAGAAAAAGTGGTCGCCGAACTACAGAAACTCGCGGAAGATGCAGACCATGTTTATCTCGCAACCGATTTGGACCGCGAAGGAGAAGCTATCGCATGGCACCTTCGTGAGATCATCGGTGGCGATGAAGGGCGATATAAGCGCGTAGTTTTTAACGAAATCACTAAAAACGCCATTCAGCAGGCTTTCCAGGCTCCTGGTGAGTTAAATATGGATGGTGTGAACGCTCAACAAGCACGTCGTTTTATGGACCGTGTTGTTGGCTTCATGGTTTCTCCATTATTGTGGAAAAAGGTCGCTCGTGGCCTATCTGCTGGTCGTGTTCAATCTGTTGCGGTAAAACTGTTGGTTGAACGTGAGAGAGAGATAAACGCTTTTATTCCAGAAGAGTTCTGGGATATTCATGCCAATACTGAGACGTCAGACAAAACAGATTTTCGTCTAATGGTTGCTCAACAAAATGGTATGAGCTTTAAACCGGATAACGAAGCAGACACTCAGGCAGCGGTTTCGATATTAGAGAAATCCCGCTTTGAAGTTTGTAAGCGTGAAGACAGACCAACGCAAAGCAAACCATCTGCTCCGTATATAACCTCGACGCTTCAGCAGGCCGCAAGCACGCGCTTGGGTTATGGTGTTAAGAAGACCATGATGTTAGCTCAGCGTCTATATGAGGGGGGTTATATTACGTATATGCGTACCGACTCCACTAATTTAAGTTCGGAAGCTGTTGATACGCTTCGTACTTATATTACTGATAATTTTGGTAGCCGATACCTTCCAGATACTGCAGTAACCTATGGCAGCAAAGCAGGTGCTCAAGAAGCGCACGAAGCAATTCGCCCATCCAGTGTCGAAGTAAAAGCGGATGATCTGCAAGGAATGGATGCGGATGCCCATAAATTGTATGCACTTATCTGGAATCAGTTTGTTGCTTGTCAAATGACACCTGCAAAATATGATTCGACTACGGTGAGCGTAAAAGCTGCAGAATTCACCCTGAAAGCCAAAGGGCGGATTCTTAAGTTTGATGGCTGGACCAGAGTTCAGCGTCCAATGGGCAAAAATGAAGATCAGATTCTACCTGCGGTTCAGGTGGGAGATGTTCTAGAATTACAAACTCTGGAACCAAAACAGCACTTTACCAAGCCACCGGCTCGTTTTACGGAAGCGGCATTAGTAAAAGAACTGGAGAAAAAAGGGATTGGTCGACCATCGACTTATGCGTCTATCATCTCAACGATTCAAGACAGAGGTTATGTCAGGGTAGAACAGCGTCGATTCTATGCAGAGAAAATGGGTGAAATAGTCACTGATCGTCTTGATAGTAGCTTTGATGATCTGATGAACTATGACTTTACCGCTCGTATGGAACAGAAACTGGATCAGATAGCTGAAGGCAAGGCGGTTTGGAGAAATGTTCTAGACAATTTCTTTACTGATTTCTCAAGTCATTTAGGCAACGCTGAACTGGATGAAAGTGAAGGTGGTATGCGACCAAATAATATCGTACTTACTGATATTAAGTGTCCTACTTGTGAACGCCCAATGGGTATACGAACTGCATCTACTGGTGTATTCCTGGGTTGTTCCGGCTACGCATTACCTCCTAAAGAACGTTGTAAAACCACGATTAACCTTGGTGATGAAGATGGGGTTATCAACGTTCTTGAAGAAGATGTTGAAACTGCAGCACTGAGAGCGAAAAAACGTTGTCCTAAATGTGAAACAGCGATGGACGCTTATTTGATTGATGATAAGCGAAAATTGCATGTCTGTGGTAATAACCCTAACTGTGATGGTTATGTTGTTGAACATGGAGAATTTCAACTAAAAGGTTATGACGGCCCTATCGTTGAGTGTGATAAATGCGGCTCAGATATGGAGCTAAAAAATGGTCGCTTTGGTAAGTACATGGATTGCACTAGCGAGAACTGTAAGAATACTCGCAAGATCTTGAGAAACGGAGAAGTTGCGCCGCCAAAAGAAGATCCAGTTCATTTCCCAGAACTTCCTTGCGCGAATTCTGATGCTTACTTTGTACTACGAGATGGTGCTTCTGGTCTGTTTATGGCTGCAAGCAATTTCCCTAAATCTCGAGAAACTCGTGCACCATTAGTCAACGAGTTAGTCAAATATAAGCAGCGTATCTCAGATAAGTTCCAGTATTTAACCACGGCACCAACGGAAGATCCTGATGGTCGTGCAACAGTGGTTCGCTTTAGTCGTAAATCTAAAGAGAATTATGTTCGTTCAGAAATTGATGGCAAACCATCAGGCTGGACTGCACTTTATATCGATGGGAAGTGGGAAATTACGGATAAGCGGAAGAAGAAAAAATAATATTCTGCAAAAGAAGAATTAAAATTCTGAAAATTAAAAGGGCAACGAATTCGTTGCCCTTTTTTGTGCATGTCAAAAAAGGCATTTATTTCCGTTTCATGTTGATGACATTCTCAGAATTACCACACAGTAATATTGATTTTTTGAGAAATTACACTTGAGACACTATTCTCAATAATAAGGTGTTAACAGTGGATTTTGATGAAAATACAAGCCAAATTTATTTCTCTTCTGATTATATTGGTGATCAGTTGTGAGGTTGTTGTCTACAGCACAGCGAAAGGAGTAGCGGAAGATCTGGTTGCAGACCTTTTAGTGAGGTATGGGCAAATTGTATCTAAATACGATACTGTAAAAACACTTGCTCCATTGATTCAAGAGTTAAACAAAGCGAAAGCGCTCTCTTCAGAAACCAGCATACTGCGCTGGGCAGAGAACCCTGATGACTTTAAGTTATATCAGGAGGCATTTAATACGCTAGAACAATATCGATGGAAATTTGATAACAACAGCTATTTTGTCGCACTAGCTAAGAACAAAGGTTATTACTATAATAATAAGGATAACGAATTTGGTGATGAACCTTTGCGTTTTTTCCTTGAGCCGGAAGAAGAAATTAATCAATGGTTTTATGATTTCATAAGTCAACCAGACAAGATGCACATAAATATTAATCCAAATGAACAGTTGGGAGTCATTAAGCTTTGGATCGATGTGCAAATAAATCAAGGAGGCGAAGTATTGGGTGCAATAGGTACTGGTGTTGACTTTAGTACAATAATGGCAGACTTATATGACACAGAATTAAGTGGCGTAGATACTATATTTATCGACTCTGAACAGGTTATTCAACTGTATCGCGAATCAGGAAAAACGCGTAGTGATTTAAAAGAAAATAGTTTTTTTCAAAAGAAAGTGATTGGTTTTTTCATTGAGTCAGAGAGTGATATTGAGTATTTAAATAGTATGATGTTGGCAGAGCAAGCTGGTGAGTCACCAAAGCCAATTATTATTCAATATAATGGTGCTCGCCATTTAGTAACAGTAAGCTATATATCAGAACTCGAATGGTATGAATTAACCCTGATAGACATGCAGCAGATACTCCCTCTATCTAAATTTCTGCCTTTGTACATTGTTATGGGTTTGAGCGTACTTGTATTGGCAATATGTATAGCTTTGGCAATTCAACGATGGATTATTCGGCCGATAGACGAGCTAGAGTTGAAAACTCGGGCCATTTCGGAAAGTAACCCATCAAGGCAAGATGTTGGTTTTATAAAAAAACCTAACGATGAGATGGGACTATTAATGACTCATTTCGAAGCTATGAGCAAACGTATTCAGAATTCTACTCATGAGCTGGAAGAAAAAGTGGCTCAAAGAACTCAAGCTTTAGATAGATTAGCCAGTGTTGACCCATTAACTGAGCTGTTCAATCGAAGAGGTATGGAGCGACAACTGAAAGAAGAGTTAAACCGGGCGCAGCGAGAAAACTATGAGTTTGGACTACTGTGGCTTGACGTCGACTATTTTAAAAAAATTAACGATTCCCTTGGTCATGAAAGAGGCGATGAAGCGCTAAAGCTTATCGCTAACGCCATATCGGACATCACTCGTGATTACGATAGCGCTTGTCGATGGGGTGGTGACGAATTTTTAGTGCTTATTCGAACCAGTGATGAAAAGACACTTGAGCTCTTAGCCGAAAGACTTCGAATAAGAGTACGAAAACTTGAAGTATCCTCAGTTGATAAAACGGTTTCTCATCTATTAAGCATTTCTATTGGGGGCACTATAGTCGCTCCGGGCAGTTCTATAAAAACGGCTCTGATCAATGCAGATAGAGCACTGTATAAAGCCAAATCATCAGGAAGGAATAAAACCATAATGTGGGATGAAACGTTAACCTGTGAAGAATTTAGTGGTCGGACGAACCGATAACCTCAGAATCTCAGGTTGTATTCAATTGGGTTTATACCCAAGCACCTGAAGTTACTTGGGTATAGAGTATTGTAATCAAAGACGTAACTCATCACACAAATGGAAGACTAATTGGGCAGATGTAGAGTTAGACCACACATTTTGTCCTGTTTTTATATTGGATGTAATTATATTAGGTCAGTTGAATATATAATCTACCAAGAAAGTTGTAATATTTTGCAAATGTGTCATTTGCATGGCTCGTTTGCGTTTTTAGATAATTAGAATAATGGAGACTAATGAGATGGCTGGTGTATTAAGTATGATTTTGGCAGGTGGGGAAGGATCCCGTTTAATGCCGCTAACGAGTAGCCGCAGTAAACCTGCAGTTCCTTTTGGCGGAACTTATCGCCTAATTGATTTTGCGCTTAACAACTTTGTTAATGCGGATTTAATGCGAATATATGTACTGACTCAATTTAAATCTCAGTCTTTATATTTACATATGAAAAAGGGCTGGAACCTATCTGGGATTACCGATCGATTTATAGATACGGTACCAGCACAAATGCGTGATGGTAAGCGTTGGTATGAAGGAACCGCCGACGCAATTTATCAGAATATTAGCTTTATTGAACTTGCAGAGCCTGAGCAGGTTTGCATTTTTGGCTCTGACCATATCTACAAAATGGATATTCGCCAGATGCTCGACTTTCATCGTAAAGTTGAGGCGCGATTGACCGTTTCTGCGTTGAGAATGCCACTCTCGGAAGCTTCTCAATTTGGTGTGATAGAGGTTGATAATGAAGGGAGAATGGTTGGGTTCGAAGAAAAACCTGAAAATCCTAAGCCGATTCCTGGCCATCCTGAATGGGCGCTTGTTTCTATGGGGAACTATATTTTTGACTGTGAACCTCTATGTAGCGAATTGCGTGAAGATGCGGCGAACCAGAACTCCAGCCATGATTTTGGTAAAGACATTATCCCTAAAATGTACAAGCAAGGCGGGGTTTATGTTTATGATTTTTCTACCAACAACATTTCTGGGGAAAAAGAAGCGACATATTGGCGTGATGTCGGTACGATAGACTCGTATTGGTCAGCACATATGGATCTTCTTGATAACGATCCTCAATTTTCACTTTATAATCGAAAGTGGCCATTACATACATATTTTCCACCTCTGCCGCCAGCAACCTTTGTTGATATGGACAATCATGACACGAAAGTCACGAACAGCCTTATTGCCGGAGGTAGCTATATTCAGGGGGCGAGCGTTTATAAATCTGTGCTTGGGCACCGAAGTAATGTGGCGGCAGGCACTGTTATTAGCGAATCTATTTTGCTGGGTGATGTCAAAATTGGTGCAGGATGTAGTATTCGTAACACCATCATAGATAAACATGTAGAGATCGCTCCGGGGACCATTATTGGTGAAGATCCTGAACTTGATGCACAAAAATTTAGCGTGTCACCGGAAGGGATAGTAGTCATAGCAAAAGGATTAAAAGTTGGGTTCTAGAATGGAACAAATGAAAATTTGGTTTGTAGTTTCAGAGGCGCAGGGTTTAGTTAAAAGTGGCGGTTTAGCTGACGTAGCTAAAGCGTTGCCTAAAGCACTGCAAGGATTAGGTCATGATGTTTCAATCATTATCCCCGGATATAGTACGCTTCCGGGCATACATGAAGCTGAAACGATACTTTCTACTGAGTTAGATTTCTGGCCACACATTGCTTATCAGGTAAAGAAATTAGAACTCGATGGTGTACCTGTATACGCCGTAGATTGCCCTAAGTACTTTGATCGTCCACAACTCTATGCTGAGAATAATGTCGCCTACGCTGATAATGGTGAGCGATTTGCATTTTTCTCTTCCGCATCTCTGGATTGTTTGGCAAAGCTTGGTATTCAACCGGACATCGTTCATGCCAATGATTGGCACACTGGCTTAGTACCATTTTTACTTAAAACTCGATATCGTTATGACAAACGCTTTGATACTACACGTAGTGTTTTAACGGTTCATAATGCTATTTTTCAAGGCATATATTCGTATGATGAGTTGGGTATCATACCTGAACTCAAACTTGGCGAAATGGAACGTTTACGATACAGTCATTCACATATAGGAATGTTACGTGCAGGCCTTGCTTTTGCGGATAAAATTAATGCAGTAAGTCCTAATTATGCACAAGAGCTGCTTACTCCTCTTGGTTCTCATGGCTTAGTTGATGATTTTCGGAATCGGGAAGGTGATTTGTGCGGTATCCTGAATGGATGTGACTATAGCGAGTGGGATCCAAGTGAGGATGAGTTTTTACCCGTTCAGTATGCTCCAACTGAGGAGAGCATGTTAGCGGGCAAAATGGCAGCTAAGCATTTGTTGCAGAAGGAGAGTGGGCTGCTAGACGGAAACATGCCGATGTATGGCATGGTATGTCGTCTTACTCATCAGAAAGGTTTTGATTATATCTTACCTATATTGGAGAAATTCCTTACCAATGATGTGCAAATTGTAATTGTTGGAACGGGTGACCCTGATATCGCCGCTGAGTTGAGAGGAATTGCGTCACGAAATAGTGACAAATTTTCCTTCATTGAGGCTTATAGTAACCGTCTTGCTCATCTCGTCGAAGCAGGGGCTGATTTCTTTTTGATGCCTTCAGAGTTTGAAGCGTGTGGGCTTAATCAGATTTACAGCATGGCTTATGGAACATTACCGATCGTTCGGGAAGTCGGGGGGTTGAAGGACACGGTATTAGATTATGATAGCCATCCTGAATCTGCAACTGGCTTTGGTTTCCATTATCCGGATGCTAAAGATCTTTTAATTACCATGCAAAGGGCACTGATTTTTTACCTACAAAGCCCAGATAAAATGAAGGAAGTTCAGCTTCGGGCAATGAAAAAAGACTTTAGCTGGGAGCGTTCTGCTGTATCTTACGTAGATATGTATCGTAGCGCGTTGGTATAAACTGCCAGCTACAACGATTAAATCCCTCATCGATTTTTCTTGATGAGGGATTTTTGTATCTATCTCAAGGGAAGGTGACACTATTTATGTTGCTTATGGTAAGCTCCATATCTGGTGGAAATTATTAATGATTGCAAAAACAGAACCTATGTCCCAAGCGTTACTTTTTCATAAAACTTATGAACACCCTTCTAGCAATGAATGGGTTGTTTTTGTACACGGCGCTGGCGGAAGTTCAGCGATCTGGTATAAACAGATCAAGGCGTATAAAGCTCACTTCAATTTGTTGCTTATCGATTTAAGAGGCCATGGTCGCTCAAACAACCTTTTTAAAGACATAATAATAAATAGTTATACTTTTAAAGAGGTCACTCTTGATATCTTAAAAGTACTTGATCACCTGAAAATCCAATCAGCTCACTTTGTCGGAATGTCGTTAGGCACTATCATTGTTAGAAACCTAGCTGAGCTGGCGGCGAACCGTGTTACGACAATGATTCTTGGTGGTGCAATTACCCGGTTAGACGTTCGTTCGCAGGTGCTGGTTAAGCTGGGTAACTTCGGCAAGCACGTCGTACCTTATATGTGGCTTTACAGCTTGTTTGCTTATATTGTCATGCCACAGAAGAATCAAAAAAAATCTCGCCATCTTTTTATCCGTGAAGCACAAAAATTGTGTCAAAAAGAGTTTAAACGTTGGTTTATTTTAGCAACAGAGGTGAACCCGATGATGCGATACTTCCGTGAAAAAGAGCTGCCCATTCCCACGCTTTACCTGATGGGGGATAAAGATTATATGTTTATCCAGCCCGTAAAGGAGATGGTTGCGTTACACCACAGAAGTGTTTTACATGAGATTTCAGATTGTGGTCATGTCTGCAATGTAGAAAAAGCAGATGAATTTAATGAAACATCAATCAAATTTATTCAGCAGCAAATAAATTACAGCGCTTAAGTATCCATAATTACTTACGGTGTCTGGTGCTTAAAAGACCGACACCGATTCTGTTTAATCTGGTATCGAATGGCCACATTGCCAACAAGCAGAAAATTGCCCTTCATTTATTTCATCACAATGTGAACAAGACCAATCAGCTAACGAAGTATCTTGCGATTCAAATTCTTCAATAATGACTTTTGCTTTCGGTAACTGAGTATGGTCAAAAAGCCATAGATATGGGTCTGTATCAGTGGTCATGGGTATCTCTCCTTTTAACCCAAACAGTGCAACCCCACGAACCTCGGTCGTTATATCCTCAAATTTAAGAAGCTCATAAACAATGTGTGCTTCAGTTGGGTTTGCTGCAGTAAATATCTTCACTATTATTGAACTCCTTGTCGTAGCAAAGCCTGCTAACTTTGGATGTGGTTGGTAGGTCTAATACGCTTCATTATCCATTTTGTGATAACAGGAAATAACCCCAATAAGACAAAAGAAGCGAGAACACCTGGCGATACAATACCGGATAAGCTATCAATGTTCGCCAACTGAGTTCCTGCGTTAAGGTAAACCATGGTGCCGGGCAACATACCAATCTGGCTAACCAGATAAAAACGAATCGTAGAAATTGGCGTTAGTCCCATAAGCAGGTTAATTAGGAAAAATGGAAATACAGGAATCAACCTTAATGAAAAGAGATAAAAGGAGCCATCTTTCTTAATGCCTTGATTTATGGTGTCGAGCTTAGAGCCAAACTTAGATTGTACCCAATCCCGCAATAGGAAACGGCTGCTCAAAAAAGCGAGTGTTGCACCGATAGAACTTGCAAAGGAAACTAATATCAAGCTGGTGAAAAAACCAAATAGTGCCGCACCAAGCAAGGTGACGACGGCTGCCCCGGGAATGGAAAATGCGGTGACTACAATATAGGCGATAAAGTAAATAAGAGAAGCGAGTAGAAAGTTATTCTCGATGTACTCACCAAGTAAAACCTGCTGAGATTTAGCGTTTTCCAAAGTCAGATATTGACCAAATTGAGTAGCCAACCCGACAATGACTGCGACAAGTATCAGGCCAATTATGAGCTTTTTATTCATGTATTTCTTTTCCTATGTTCTGCAAAGCTAACGGTACCCTAAGGTTACTTGGGTATATGACAGTGTTTGATAGAAAAAACTTTCAAAGTATTTTCATTAAAACTAATGGTTACCGCAATTTCTCGCTCGACCTAAGGTGTTTTTCTTGCTTAATTACCTGAATACTTGCTCCGCTATGTCAAAAAAAACCGCAGATTATGAAGGTCTGCGGTTTTTATCAAAAATAGTTCTGAACAGCCCTACTTTAGCGATTGAATTAATTCTGTTCGTCGTTCTTGGGTTATAACAGACCAATGCATGCCATTTAGAGCCCCTTCAAGAGCCCAAAGGAGCTCAAGATTAACCGGACTAGTATGAGTTTGCTGGATCGCCTGATATGCGCCTACAGAGCCAATTTGTTTAAGCTCTAGTACAGATGAAATACCCGCTTTTTTTAACATACGTTCGGTGCCTAATCGGAGATTAGGGAGATCTTTAAGGCGAGTAGGTTTTTCTTCAGCATGCGTTGTTTTTTCAATGCGGGCATGTTTTAAAGCAATCAAGGCGATATTTAGCAGGTCGTCGGTGTTATTCCAGATAGCTTCAGGGAGAGCAAAATATTTAGTAACGACCGGGAAACCGCGTTTTTTATAAACGTAGGGTTTATAACCGGCTTCTTTATATTGTTCTGTGGTTGCATCATTAGCGCGAACGTGAAGGGCATTATTAACGACGAGTGCAAACATCGTATCATCCACAAATATGCCAAACCCACCAAACATCGAACGAGATTTCACTTTGCCAAATCGTTGAAATAGTAATAATGAGTTCTTTAGTACTGGTTTATCCATTTACTTAGTCTCGGGTTAGAAAGTTGCATCATTTAATTCAGTACCGAGAAATTAACAAGCACAAACAATTCATTGTCATGAAGTCGTAAGAATTCACATATGCGCTGTCAATTCGTCTTCGGTAACCCCGCTACCTTTCATAAAATGTTAAGGCCGGAAGCTTTGCGTCTCACTCTTTCGAATGGTTTGCCCTGATCGTGACGTTTTAAATATAGATAATTATTGAACAGAGATCACTTTTTAACAGATTAGGTGTGACTTGCATCACGTAAAATGTTGGGTTTAATCTCGGTGAACGAGGAGAAGCTTCAATAAATAACGGTATTCTTTGCACAGGAGTCATCGATTTTATAATTATATCAATAACTCACTGTGCGAACAGGATTAGGCAAGTAAATTTTTCACGCTATCTCGAACAACCAATTCTGGCTGCATTTCGAACACACGTTTCTCATGCTCTTTGTTCTTAATTCGCTCAAGCAAGATTTCGAATGCTGTTTTGCCTACACGACGTTTTGGTTGGTGAATAGTAGTTAATGGCGGAGAAAAGTAAGCAGCCAGATCAATATTGTCGTAACCAATCACTGAAATATCTTCCGGGACTCTCATTCCTTGATATTGAAGGCGACTCATCAAGCCCAAGGCCATCGTGTCATTAAAACAAAAAACGGCAGTTGGCTTGTTTTCCATCGCGAGAATCTTATCGGCGGCTTCTACCGCAGTATCGCACTCAAAGTTGCCTTCAAGAATATTGGTATCATTAAAAGGAATACCTTTTTCTTCAAGCGCACGTTTATACCCTTCGACACGTTCCATACACAGTTTCTTGTCACGATGCCCACTTAAGCACATGATATCTTTATGACCATTTTCAATAAGAAACTTGGTAGCTAAATAACCGCCTTCTTCTGAATTATCAATAATCTTATCCGCGACTTCACTAGATTTAGATTCGCTTTGACCCCAATCCATTACGACCTTAGGAATGTCGGTATGACGATCTAACATCTCTTGAAGTTCTTCGGTTAAATCTGAGCACATCACAAAAATGCCGTCGACACGCTTTTCTGCGAGCATGCGGATATAATCTCTTTGTTTTTCGTAGATGCCGCCAGTATTGCAAAGAATTAGCGTATAGCCTTGGCGATAGCAGTAACTCTCTACACCATCAACCACTTCGGCCAGAAATGGGTTGGTTGATTGAGTTACAAGCATACCAATCGTGCGTGTGGTATTGCATTTTAAACTTCTAGCAACCGCACTAGGGGCATAGTTCAGTTCTGTTACCGCATCCATCACTTTTTGTTGAGTTGCTTCGGCAACAAAACGAGTTTTATTGATTACGTGAGAAACAGTAGTGGTTGATACGCCGGCTATGCGCGCAACATCTTTAATCGTGGCCATAAGCTTTCCTAATCTCTTTGAAGCTATCAATAAAAGTATAAACTATTATCAATAACATCAATATTTGCGCAGGATGCACAAAAAACCGCTATGGTCATAGCGGTTTACATTAAAATTCATTTTTTATCGTTTGCGCACACGATAATAACGCTTTTTAAGCACGGGACAAGTACTTAACCTTCATTAAAGTCGCTTATGATCACATTTGCCGCAATAGTTTTATTCTCCGGAAAGGTAAGCACAATCGAGATGGCAGAATGCCACTAACAACTCGCTCGCATTTGCGTAGAAACCAAACTCATCAAATTGGCTACATTTGTCACTGAACTTTGGCAGCCAGCTTAATAGGTATTTCTCGATAAATGCTTTTTGTTCTAGTAATGCTTCGTCGATGTGTTCTAGTTTTTCCAGTTCGTTTGAACGGATAATCATATTGCCCAGGAAGTCTAACTCGATAGCTACGTGGTCAGCCGGTTCATTTAAACCTTGTTGAACGTCTACGCCTTTGTTTTGCATTAGTTGCTGCATTTCTTGGGCGGGAACATCATTAAGCAAGCCGCTTTTTCCTATGTACATAGAGGCATAGGGTAGAGCGCCAGATTTGTCGGTGGTTAAAAATAACCCACAAAAATCTGCAGCTAACTCCAACTGTGCATCTTGACGGTCCTGCAAGCGGTTTAAACTGTCAACTAACTTCTCAATAGAAGGTTTAAGTGCTTCATTTTCACTCAAGCCGGTAAGAAAAGAGCGAATTTCTGGTGAATGATAGGCCTCAAGATCTTTATTTGTTAATTCTTTAGCGAAGATGCTTGAAAGCCACCAGTATATTTCTGCTCGTTTCTCATTAAACGCTTTTGTCTCTTCCATTACTAAGTTCCTAAATAAACAACGTTGATATAATTGTATGCAAAAAATATGAATAGAACTAACTCATATTGTGAAAAAATATGACAATAAATATGAGAAAATTAACCCAGCCCCAAATACTTGCTCCGAATCAAGAAAGCTGAAAAAAGTGAGCCTTTTTTTAAATTTTAGCTAGAATTGTTAATAATTATAAATAGAATGCAACATTGTCGAAATTTGGAAGAAGTCATGCATATGAGCAGTCACGTATTAGTTGTTGAAGACGATATTGTCACCCGTAGTAAATTAGTTGGATACTTTCAGAACGAAGGCTATCAAGTCAGTGAAGCTGAAAATGGTGACCAGATGCGTGAAATTTTACGGGCTAACCAAATCGATTTAGTCATGCTTGATATTAACCTCCCTGGTGAAGACGGATTGATGTTAACCCGAGAATTACGCACTCAATCTGATATTGGTATTATTTTAGTTACGGGACGTACTGATAGTATTGATAAGATTGTCGGTTTGGAAATGGGCGCAGACGATTACGTTACCAAGCCTTTTGAACTAAGGGAGCTCTTGGTTAGAGTGAAAAATTTGTTATGGCGAATTTCCTTAGTGCGCAATCCACCAAGCGATACTGAAAAGGTAGAGGAATCAGAGCACGTCGTACATTTTGCGGACTGGGTGTTTGATATTCAACGTAGGGCACTTAGTAAAGAAGGTATGCCTGTAAAATTGACCAAAGCGGAGTATGAACTATTAGTTGCGCTTTCGTCTAATTCAAACAAAGTATTAAGCCGTGATCGAATTTTAAATATGATAAGTCACCGTGTCGACGCACCGAACGACAGAACTATTGATGTATTGATTAGGCGTCTCAGAGCTAAGATGGAATATGACCCTAAGAACCCTCAAATATTTGTCACCGTGCATGGTGAAGGTTATATGTTTGCTGGTGATTAGGTTTATTTTTTAACAAATTAATATATTTATTAAAAAAAACCGAGGTATTTACCTCGGTTTTTTTATTCAGTTTTGAGAGCTCAAACGGAAAATAATTTCTCCAATAGAATAAATACCCTAGATTCACTCATTCAGGCTGAGTTATGTTTACTTCAGCGGGGGGACTTTGTTGAGAGTCAACGATTGAATCACGTAAGTATCGCCACCAAATCCCTAGTTTTTCATGCCAGTAACGTTCGGTCTGCTCAAGATAACGAGCTTGCGGAGTATACTTAACCCATGGTTGATTGATTTCGGACTGAGCAAGATAATTGGTCGGCGCAGGGGTAGGTTTTAATCCTGCGGAATGGAATTCCATCAAGGCTCGTCCCATATGGCTAGCAGAGGTAACCAGTACCAGTTTCTTTTGCTTAACGAAACTGGCGGCTTGTCTTGCCTCTTCCCATGTGTCTTTGGCTGTTTCTAACAAAATAATATCAGGTTTTGGAACCCCAAGTGCTAATGCTACTCTGGCCATCATTTTGGCGTGGCTAAATTCAGCCCCTCCTGCGTACCCTGACAATATTAACTTGGAACCGGGATACATCCTGATAATTCGAATCCCTTCTGAAAGCCTCATTAATGCGGTTCGGCTTAGTTCAGATGTTGGTGGAATTTGATCGTCGACAACATGGCCACTACCTAAAACCATAACGTAATCAAGTGTCCCATCTATGGGGAGAAAAGCGGTATATTCACGTTCCACCGGCATTAAAAGGCGAGTTGAAACTGGTTGAAATGAAACTACAAAAATACCAACAAGAGAAATGAACACAAAAAGAACACCAAAGCGGTGTCTCTGCGTAAACATAATCAGCAATAGGCCAATAAACCCTATAATCAACAGTGCCGGTAAAGGCATTGAGAGGGAAGATAATACTTTTTTCAGCTCAAACATACTCAAATAGTCCGAAAAATCATCATTCAGATGTAAAAAGTCAGCATAACCCTTTATTCCTGTCATTCCTATGACAGAATAGGCGGCACAATTGGAAAATAATAACCCATACAGCGTGATAGAAGACCGTAATTTCGACGACATCGCACACAAATTTGCAAAAAACATTTATGGATCCGACAAAGGTGAGATTCGTCAAACCATTGTTTGGGACGATTTGATGTGCGCAATTGAGCAAATTGCTCAACAGGACAAACCGCTGCATATTTTAGATGCGGGCGGGGGATTAGCGCAGATGTCGCAAAAGCTGGCTCTGCTTGGTCATCATGTATCTTTGTGTGATATTTCTTCTGAAATGCTTCAACTGGCAAAACAAGAGATACAGAAGAACAAAGTGATCGATCAGTTTCAATTTATTCATTCACCCGTTCAGCAGTTAAATGATCACCTTAACCATAAGGTTGATATGTTGCTTTTTCATGCGGTGATGGAGTGGCTTGTTGATCCTAAAGAGGCATTAGAATCGGTACTACAACAAGTTAAACCTAATGGCGTGGCGTCGGTTATGTTTTATAACCATCACGGCCTGGTGTTAAAGAACGTGATTTGTGGAAATATTCCTCATGTATTACAAGGAATGCCACATAGAAAACGATTTAAGTTACAACCACAGCAAGGACTGCTTCCAGAAGACGTTTATCAATGGATTGAAGACTCTGGATTTGAAATATGTGGTAAATCGGGAATTCGCTCATTTAATGATTATATTGGCAATATGCAATATATGGGTGACTTTCAATTTGAAGATGTATTGGAGCTTGAAAAAAGGCTTTGTAGACAAGAACCATACCTCTCCCTTGGTCGATATATCCATGTTTGGGCCAGGAAAAAAGAAAAATAGGAACAACAATGAGTGATCAGACTCTTGCTATTACCGAACAGCCGCTAGATGAGTTGGTCGATTGGGTAAAGCAGCATAATTTCTCATTGAACCTTTCCAATGAACGACTGGCTTTTTTGATAGCCATAGCGGTATTGGGAGATACAAAATTTGAGGAAGAACTGGGTGAAGGTGAGCTGCATGATGCATTCATTATTGTCACCCAGAAATTTGATGGTACTGGTGATGCCAGCGCATTTAGAGCGAACAACGCGATAAATGAACTTGTGGCTCAAAGATTACTTAGCCGGTTTACCAGTGAAATTATCGGTGGCGCAAGCATATATCGTTTATCTCCGCTTGCCATAGGTATCACCGATTATTATGTTCGACATCGCGAATTCTCTCGGTTAAAACTCTCTATCCAGCTTTCGATGGTAGCCAATGAAATGGCGAAAGCCATTGATGCGGCAAAAGATGGTGGCACGGCTGAATATTGGAGTAAGCGTGTTTATGGTGTGTTGAAATATTCCGTTGGTGAGATATTTGATCAAATTGATTTGAATCAACGTGTAATGGATGAGCAACAGCAAGACGTTAAGCAACAAATCTCTCAGTTGTTAAATAAAAACTGGCGGGATGCCATCACTAACTGCGAATCTTTGCTCACGGCAACGTCGGATAATTTGCGAGAGTTGCAAGATACCTTACAGGCCGCCGGGGATGAATTACAAACACAATTACTCGATATTCAAGAGCTTATTTATGGTCGAGAGGAACTCGACTTTGTTGATGCAGCCTTATTCAATCTTCAGGTCAAACTTGACCGGATCACTCGCTGGGGTCAACAAGCGATTGATTTGTGGATTGGCTACGATAGACATGTGCATAAGTTTATTCGAACCGCCATTGATATGGATAAAAATCGTGCATTTAGTCAAAGATTGAGAGAATCGATAAAAGACTATTTTGACGCGCCATGGTTATTGACTTTTGCTCAGTCTGATAAGTTAGTTGATTTGAGAGATGAAGCATTAGTTTTACATAGTGGCGAAGTAACAGGTCAAATTCCTGATGAAGTGGAGTTTGAAGATTATCAACAAGTTAATGATGAACTAGGTGAACGAGTATCGGCGATGTTACTGCTTCATAAAGAGCATGGACAGGCGATAGATCTAGGTGGAGTACTCAAAGAGTATCTTTCACAATTCCCCCACACGCATCATTTTGATTTAGCCAGAGTCGTTATTGATCAGGCCGTACGATTGGGATATTCAGAATCGGATTATAGTGCGATTCAACCAAACTGGACGGCGATTAACGATTTTGGAGCAAAGGTACAAGCAAATGTCATCGACAAATTTTGATGAATACATGTCAGAAAATCTGGCAAAAGCCATTTCCAATCCTCTATTCCCTGCACTGGACAGTGCACTAAGAACTGGGCGTCATATCTCTACTGAGGATCTAGATAATTACGCTCTTCTAAGCGATTTTGAAGCCGAATTGGCTCTATTTTATCAACGGTACAATACAGAACTGATTAAAGCACCAGAAGGCTTTTTTTATTTGCGACCAAGATCCACTTCGCTCATAGGGCGAAGTGTGCTTTCAGAGCTGGATATGTTGGTCGGTAAAGTACTGTGTTTCATGTACCTAAGCCCAGAAAGGTTGGCACATGAAGGGATATTTACTTATTTAGAATTGCATGAAGAGCTGTTGACGATTGCGGACGAAAAAAAGCTAATTAAGTTAGCGACACATCGTTCAACAGGCTCGGATTTGGACAAAGAAAAACTGTTCGAGAAAGTAAGGACGTCGTTACGCCGCTTAAAGCGACTGGGTATGATTATCTCTGTGGGTGAAGAAGGCAGCTTTACTATTAGTGAGGCCGTATTTAGGTTCGGTGCAGACGTACGGTTAGGCGACGATATTAGGGAAGCACAACGGCGTCTAATCAGAGATGGAGAAGCCGTTGTAGATAAAAATGAAGAAACTGAGAATAATGAGCAAGAGGCAATCGCATGATTGAAAGAGGTAAATATCAATCACTAACCATGATCAACTGGAATGGTTTTTTTGCTAGAACGTTCGATATCGATGGTTTGGTGACAACACTTTCCGGTGGTAACGGTGCGGGTAAGTCGACAACGATGGCGGCTTTTATTACTGCGCTAATTCCAGATCAAAGTCTCCTGCATTTTAGAAATACAACCGAAGCTGGTAGCTCTCAGGCATCTCGCGATAAAGGTTTGTTTGGTAAGTTACAGCCCGGTGTTTGCTTTGCTGCTCTTGATGTTGTCAACTCTCGTAACCAAAGATTACTTTTTGCTGTCAGATTACAACAAGTTGCTGGCCGGGATAAAAAAGTTGATATAAAGCCTTTTGTTATTCAAGGTCTGCCAAGTCACTTGAAACCCACCGATGTACTAATAGAAACGGTCTCGGAAGGGCAGGCAAAAGTCAGGCAAATTAATCAGGTAAAACAGGTTGTATCTGAGATAGAAGGAGTGCAATTTAAAGCGTTTAACTCCGTTGCCGACTATCATTCGCAAATGTTTGATATGGGTGTTTTACCTAAAAAACTAAGAAACAGCGGTGACCGCTCTAAGTTCTATCGGTTGATTGAAGCGTCATTATACGGAGGTATCTCAAGTGCTATTACCCGTTCGTTGCGTGATTACCTATTACCGCAAAATGGCGGAGTAAAGAAAGCATTTCAGGATATGGAATCAGCGCTGCGGGAAAATCGCCTTACATTAGAAGCGATAAAAAATACCCAGACGGATAGAGACTTATTCAAGAATTTGCTGACGGAATCGACAAATTATGTTGCCGCTGATTATATGCGTCATGCCAATAGTCGAAAAGAGAAACTTGAACAAGCCATGAGTCTTCGTGGCACACTTTTTTCGTCAAAAACCGAATTAACAGTACAAAGCAAGCAGATCAACCAGATTCAGGAAGCTCTGTCTGCTCTTTTGCAACAAGAAGCCAGTCTTGAACAAGATCATCAGGCGGCATCTGATCATTTGCAGTTGGTTGAGAATGCGATTAGACAACAAGAAAAAGTGGATCGCTATCAGGATGATCTGGAAGCCATCAATGAAAGGCTTGAAGAGCAGATAATGGTGGTAGAAGAGGCACAAGAGCAAGTCTTGATGCTTGAAGACTTGACCACTAATGCCGAAGAAGAAGTGGACAGCCTTAAGTCTCAGCTAGCTGACTATCAACAAGCATTGGATGTACAACAGACAAGAGCTCTTCAGTACCAACAAGCACTACATGCATTAGATAAAGCCATAGTGTTGACTGGCGACAATGATCTGACGGCGGAAAATGCCCATCGCGTAGTGAGCGACTACAAGCGACTCGAAAAAGAAAAAACTCTGCTATTGCTAGAGCTGAAACATAAACTAGACATATCGAATGCAGCTATTGAGCAATTCGAACAAGGTTTAGCTCTGGTTTCTGGTATTGCAGGCCCTGTCGGAAGGGATGAAGTTAATGTCCGGGCTAAACAGCTTATACAACAGCTTCGAAATGCTGAATCGATATTGGCGAATGAATCGCAGTGGCAGGCCCAGTATCGTGATTCAAAGCGCGACCTAGAGACGCAGAAACAAGCGCAGCAACTTTTTAACGCCTATAAAAAAGCGCATGGAACGCATTTGTCTGATGCCAATGCAATTGAGCAAGAAAGAGAACAGCATAGTTATCTTATTGAGTCAGTTGAACTGGAGCGGGAACGTCTAAGAGACTCTCGTAACACTAAGCAGCGAGAGGTTCAGGAGCAGAGTAGTGAGGTTGCCAGACTACAAAAATTAGCTCCGGGCTGGATAGAAGCGAACGATGCATTATCCACTTTAGAGGAACAGAGCGGTGTTGCTTTAAATAATGCTCAATCAGTTATGCAGCAGATGCAAATAGTCTCACAAACGGAAAAGCATCTGTCATCTGCAAAAGATAAATTTGCTCTTAGACGGGAAAGCATCGATGCTGAAATCGAGCACTTGGCCTCCCCAGGAGGGTCACATGACCCGCGCCTGAAAGACATCGCCAATTTCTTAGGCGGAACATTACTCTCAGAAATATACGATGATATTACCCTGTTGGATGCGCCGTATTTTAGTGCCATGTATGGTCCGGCTCGTCATGCCATTGTAGTGTCTAACATTGCTGAGATAAAAGAAAAGCTGACAGAGATAGGTGATTGCCCGGAAGACTTATACCTTATAGAAGGTAATGTTGACGCGTTTGATGACAGCTCATTTGATGTCGAAGAGCTTAAGGGGGCTGTGTGTATTCAATATAGTGCTCGTCAACTCAGGTACTCTCCAATACCGGCTAAGTCATTATTTGGCAGAGCAGCAAAGGAGGACCGATTAGAACGACTTCGCTTAGACAAAGACGACATTGTCGAGCAGTACGCCAAAGCGGCATTTGACGCGCAAAAAGCACAGCGACTCTACCATAGCTTTAGTCAATTCGTATCTCTGCATATTTCGGTTGCATTTAACCATGACCCTGAGCAAGCGTTAAAAGTGATTAACCTAGAGAATAGCAGAGCTATTAAAGAGCTAAACGATCTTGAGCAGCAAGAGCAACACTATAAATCTCAGATCACAACAAGCAAACAGGCGATCTCTCAGCTAGATAAATTTTCGCCAATGTTTCGATTTTATGAAGACGGAACGTTGCAAGAAAGATGCGATGATCTGGAAGATAAGTTGGTTCAATTAGCGACGCAGAAACAATTTGCCTCTTTGAATAAAAAGGCAATTGATGAACTGCAAGGAATATCCGGTGCATTGGAAGTAGACCCGCAGCAAGCGGGTGACTTGAAACAAGACTACCAACGTATCGATCAAGAATTAAAAACGTTCAAAGGTATCTTGTTTGCGCTTGAAGATTTGTATGAACGTCGTCACCACTTTTCTTATGCTGATTCAGTGAGTTTATTGGATAAGAGTAATGAACTGAGTGAGCAGCTAAAAGAAAAACTTGTCGTTGCTGAGGCTTCACGCGGCAATCATCGACAGGCTTTAAAAACCATTCAGGGGCAAGCAAATCAGTATAATCAACTGCTTGCCTCTTTGAAGACGGCTTATCAGGCCAAGTCAGAAACGATACAGGAATTTAAAACCGAGTTGCAAGAATTCGGTGTCAATGCTGATAACAGCACAAAAGACAGGGCGGTGTTGCGTAAACAGCAGCTTCAGGAACAACTGGTCACATCCCGTGCGCAGAAGAGTAGCTATGAAAAAGAAGTAACGGCTACTGAGCTTGAAATAAAAGCGCTCACTAAGACAGCTAAAAAAGTATATAAAGCGTATCGGGAACTAAGATCTCTTGTGGTGCTTTCAAAGTCTGGTTGGTGCGAGGTACTTCATCTGGCAAAAGAGCATGATGTTCAGCGACGGCTCTATCGCCGCGAACTGGCATATAAGACTCCGGGTGAATTACGTTCAATGTCAGATAAATCTTTGGGCGCATTAAGGATAGCCGTCGCACAGCATCAAGATCTGCGAGATACCCTTAGAGCTTCTGAAGATACAGCTCATCCGGAACGTAAAGTGCTGTTCTATATTTCTGTCTATCAGCATCTTCGACAACGAATTCGTCATGACATTATTCATACCGATGATCCTGTTGAAGCGATTGAAGAAATGGAAATTGAGCTGGCTCGCTTAACTGAGGAACTTACTCAACGAGAAAACCGATTAGCCATCAGTTCAGAATCGGTAGCAAGTATTATAAACAAAACCATTTTGCGGGAACAAAACCGTATTCGAATGCTAAACCAAGGTCTGTCCAATATCAATTTCGGTCAGGTGAATGGGGTTCGTCTAAATGTGAATATTCGCGAGAGTCACCAAATATTGCTGAGTGGGTTGGTAGAGCAACAGGAATTGCATAAAGATCTATTTGAAAGCAATAGGATTACTTTCTCTGAAGCGATGGCTAAGCTGTTCCAAAGAGTTAACCCTCATATTGATATGGGACAGCGCTCTCCTCAAATATTAGGTGAAGAGCTACTTGATTACCGCAACTACCTTGAATTGAGTGTCGAAGTGAATCGTGGTACTGATGGTTGGTTACAGGCTGAATCTGGTGCTTTATCTACGGGTGAGGCCATAGGTACAGGTCAGTCAATTTTACTTATGGTGATCCAAAGCTGGGAAGAAGAGTCACGCCGCCTAAGAAGTAAGGATATTGTTCCGTGCCGCCTGTTGTTCTTAGATGAAGCGGCCCGGTTGGACAGCAAGTCAATTTCTACACTGTTTGAATTGTGTGATCGCCTTGATATGCAGTTGCTTATTGCGGCACCAGAAAACATCAGTCCGGAAAAAGGAACAACGTACAAATTGGTGCGAAAGATATTTAAAGACCATGAACATGTTCATGTGGTCGGCCTTAGGGGGTTCGGTCAGGGTAACCAGATTCAACAGCCAACTGAGCAAGAGGCTTTGCCTGCCTAGAAGTCATGTATCCTAGTATGGGTCTAAAGTAAGGCTGTAACGCTTAACTAGATGAAAAAACCGCCATTGAGTCAACTCAATGGCGGTTTTTTATACCATTTCAGCGGTTCTATTTTACCAAAGCTAGGGTTTGACTACCGACAGTGAAAAAGCCCTTTCTTAGCACTTTCAAACGTAAACTTATATCCCAATGATGAGACTTTTTGTGCGGAAATTTGTTTTCCTGCTTTGTCTGATTTTTCAGGCAAGGTTAAAGAATCATCTTCAGCACTGTCTATCGCTGCCTGATAGAAATCAGCTTTGCTGATGAATGTCGGTGAGGCGGCGTTTATGATCTGGTTGCTTAATTGTGCATGAGAAAACTCTATTATTCCGATGGCGTCGTGCAGGTGGAGCATATTGGCCGGTGCAACGGTACTAACTGTTTTTAACTTATTAACAAAACGTGCGGGATGTCGCTGAGGACCGAACAACCCTGCACAACGTATGATGACATAGTTAAGACCAGAATCTATCAGGGACTGTTCTGCCTTTAACATGACACGTGCATTGTCTGAGAAACATGCATTGTCACTTGCAAGCGCCAGAGAGGCGTCAAGCTCGGTCAGGCAACTATCGACGTCTGGATAGACAGTGGTTGAGCTAACCATAATAACTTTATTTACCGAAGAGTGCTGAACGGCGCGGATTAACGACGCCCACTGCCTTGCGTACCGATCACCATTTCCTGCCCGGAAACCGGGAGGGAAGCATCCAATTAAGGTCGTAATCTTGCTGTCAGAGATCAGCTTAGTAAACGTTTGTTGTTCAGAGGGAAGCAATGGTAACTGAAGCTCTAGCGCTTTAAGCCCAGTCAATTGTATCTCTTCAACTCCCTGACTTGATGTTTTCGTTACCCATACACTGTGATTGTGTTTTAACAAGCTATGAGCGAGAGGCTGGCCTAGCCAGCCAGCCCCTACAATAAGTGTGGATGACATAGAGTTATGCCAACAAAACTCTTAACAGCTTGTCTGCGCGTTCAGCGACTTCGATACCTTCGTCAGTAAGGTAGCCACCATCGGGAAGTGTACATAAACCTTTTTGGAAAAGTCTTTGTACAGCATCTTGAGATTCCTGAGCTGCATCCTGACGAACTTTAATACCAGTAGCCGCACTGCTGATGTCGAATTGTAAAAGAAGATTAAGGTCTTCAATTTGAACTTGGGTATATTTCATGTTTTATCCCTTTGAATACTTATTTATACCAAACCTTAAATCGCAATATCCATGTCGACAAGCAACAATTTGCAGAACTGTTATCTCGGATGAAATTGGTTAGATTTAACACAGGAAGCTAGAGAATCTATAGTGAAAACTATCATTTCGTATTTAGCTCGCCCGTAACTTGCGTACGCTTTATTTATAACGATATTATTGTCAGTAATTGAATTTTAATGTCTTATTTTAATCTGTTGGTTGTTTTCAAGGGAAATCGATTACTTTAACCGAGAATAAAATCTAAAAGTATTAGTTGAAATTTCTGCTTATTATTGTTTTTGATCGAAATTCTTTGTCAATTGTTCTGAGTCATTGATAGAATGCTTGAAGGTTTTTCTTTTATTAATAGATTGTTACGATGTGTGAGAGTGGTATGAAGAAGTTGAAAGTAGCGGTGGCAATAAGTGTGCTACTAAGCGTGATGGGGTGCCAGAGTACCAGTGATACAGTAAAAGAAATATCAACAAATCAACAAGAATCTAGCCAGGATAATGCATATCATCAATATGAATTGGCCAAGGAAGAATATGATTTATGGTTAGGCAAACTTAAAAATAGTGCTGATTTAAAAATTTATTCAAAAGATAATTATTCGGATTTACTTAGCGCGTGGGAAGATGCGGTTGAGATTTATCAAGAGATTGCAGTAGACCCAGCAAAGACAACCAAGAGCTATTCCATCTTTTCGTCGGGAAGTTACTCGGAAGTGTTTGATGATAATATAAGTATTGTACAGGAAAGCTATAACAGGCTTTTAGATTTAAAAATTGTTGCCGACGAAGTGCTTTCTGACTCTCAGGCGCAAATGGCCTATTTAAACCAAATTGGTGCTGTAAAAGTTTATCCCACGGATTATCAGTATTTGGAAAAGTCTTATGTAAAGTTATACAAAGCAGTGGAAGATACCGAGCTTGAAGATGCGCAAACGGCGCAAGTGGTATTTCTAAACAAGGCGAAAGAATTAGAAACAAAAGTGGTGCTTAAGCAATTTGTTTTCCCGATAAAAAATGAGCTCTCTAAGCTGCGCAGCGAAAACTTTGATGATATCGCCGCGATAAGCTTTGCAAAAGCAAAAGCAGAAATCAGGTCAGCAGAACAAGTGGTTAAAGCCAATACTAGAGAGTTAACCATTATCGAAGAAGCCGTTTCTGATGCGAAGTTTGAACTTAATCATGTTCGAAATATCGCCAGTGAAGTCAGGTTGTTGTCGAGCGTAGAAAGAGAAAAATTCGAACCAATAGTACTTACGTTTGAAAATAAACTACTGTCAATATCACAATCGGTGAATGGAGAAGATTATCGCAATAAGTCTCTTCGTGTTCAGGCAGAAAAGATTGTGGCCAGTATCGAATTAACCAAAAGCGAATCGACAAGTGTTCTTACTGAAAAAGATAAATTGCATGAGCAGCTAAAAGAGCAGATTGCAAAACAGCAACAAGAAATGACACAGCAGTTGAAAATTATCGCTCAAGTTCAAATTGAAAAAGGAAATTTGGCGGAGCAGCTAGAGAAAAATAGAGTACAAGTTATGCAGCTGGAAACTTTAGTTGCTTCTTTTAAAGCTCAGGCGCTAATTAACTCACAAAAGGTGGCGGCTACGTTAGAGAGTACAAATCTTAAAGGAGCTACCGCGGCAGCAGTTAAAGATAATATATCGCCAAGTACCGATTCGGTTCAAACTACTCCGCTAACAGAAACTTCTGGTGTAGAAAAAGTGATTTCTCTGTAATTCATAAAGACGACGGTGAAGAGATGCAACAATCTCGAAAAGCCGCAATGTATTAGCCAGCGTAAACATGCGCTGGCTTTTTAATATTAATTGAACCGTTAATAGATGATCAACCGCTGTGACTATCGTTCTTCGGCGACTAAACCTGCAATTTACGCATGATACTTAAGTGTAGCTATATCGATGATCTGGTTAGTCTTTGGGCAAAAAGAAGTGGGAGCCTGTTCTTCAGCGTCCATTTCATTCAATATAAACGGTAGCTCTTTAAACCAGTTACGCTCATCCCCTTCCTCAGTTAAAAGAATACAGTTTAGATTAATAGATTCGATTGGTTCATAAATGTTCATCATCTTAATATCCCCCCCTTGGAGCCACGTCTATAGCGAGGTCTTGTTTCGCTATGAGATAATCTGAAGTTAGCATAAGAAATATACAATGTCTGTGATGGGATGTATTGAAAGTTAGAAGTATATGATTCGCTTCAACAAAACAAAAAGAGAGTTCACTTAATGCTAAGTTTATCCACAATATCTGTGGATAAATGACGACAAGCTAGAGAAATTCAGGGGCTCGCAAAGTGCAAGTTAATTTTTGAGAAAATTGACTAATACTTTTCCTTCTTTAGTGATGGTCTTTTTTACACTCAATTGTAGGCAGATTGTCAGGGAGATGTTCATCATGGCAAATATGGCGATGAAAATAACCAATTGATATTTAATGGCAAGCATGGGGCTTGCACCACCAAGTATCTGTCCGGTCATCATGCCTGGAAGGGTAACTAATCCAGTAGTTGCCATTGTGGCGAGTATAGGGGCCATGGCTTTTTGCATAGCGGCTCGTACAAATGGGATTGATGCGTATTGAGGACTGGCACCTAACGAAAGAGCTGCTTCATATTCATCTTTTCTTTGTTCAAAAGCGCCGTACAAGTTTTGTAGGGCTACAATATTACCGCTTAAGCTATTACCAAGTAACATTCCAGATATTGGTATCAAATATTGTGCGCTAAACCATGGTTGCGGTTGAATTACAAAGAAACAGATTAGAAGTAGCATTGGGACTAGTCCGCAGATAAGCCCTGCGGTTACCGGAAACATGAGTGGTCGTTTTGGAAGGTTGGCTTTACCAATAATGGCACTTCCACCGACAGCGATCATTATAGCGACCCATATTAGATTGAGAAGCAGGCTATTTATAGTGAATACATACTCAAGATAAAATCCGACGAGCATCAACTGAAGTCCCATTCGGCCTAAAGACACCCATATATCACGGCCTATACCTAGACTAAAATAGTAATTAAGGCTAATTGGAATAAGCATTGTTAATGAAAATAATCCAAGTTGTAGCCAAGAAATATCAATCGCTGCTTGCATAGTTTTATTCTCGTTTATGTTTCTTGTGGTCAATATCAAATTAGACGGCATTGAGTTATGAATTATATACCTAAGTAGCCTCAAGATGCTTAGTTCAGCCATAATTACTTAGCTTTTAGGCAGAACTGGTTTTGTTATTTACAATCTATTAACATTCGGGTTCTGGGCAATTTTAGGTGATTATTTTCAAAATAGTAAGTATTAAAACTCAAAGTCCCAGGTGTTTTGTTAACGCATCTGCAACATCTAGCGAAGACTTGTAACGTTATTATTTTTTCACATCTGTTAATGAATTTTCACATAAAACATTAAACAAACACAACTCCGTTCCACATCAAAAAACCTGTAGATAAAAGGGTTTAACCCCTGCTTTCGTATTGAACCCTACAAACTCTGTGGGCTAAAATTTTTGTTAAGAAAGTAAAAGTAATTCGGCGTTTTTCATGTTTAACCGAATTGGTCTAATTACAAAGCAGGTAAATGTATGAGTAATGTTAAAAAAACTAATGGGTCAATAAAGCGATCTCTGGAATGGAAATCATTCTTAATTATTTCTGTTGTTCTGTTTCCAGTATTAAGTGTGGCTTTTGTTAGTGGATATGGATTTCTGATTTGGTTTATGCAAATTCTATTTATGGGTCCTCCAGGAACTCATGGTTAATTTTTGCCTTTTATTGAATTTAAATTTTTAGAGAAAAGATCATGACATCCTTAATTAAAAGTATCTGGACCACAATGACTCGACCAGCAGTACACATCAGTTTAGGTGTGTTGACGTTGGGCGGATTTATTGCGGGTGTAATTTTCTGGGGCGGATTTAATACCGTACTTGAAGCAACCAATACTGAAGAGTTCTGTATTAGCTGCCATACCATGGAAGCAAATGTATATCAGGAACTTCAGGAAACCGTTCACTGGAAGAATAATTCTGGCGTTCGAGCCACTTGTCCTGACTGCCACGTTCCACACAACTGGACGGATAAGATTGCGCGTAAAATGCAGGCTTCGAAAGAAGTATATGCTCAAATTTTTGGCAACTATGATGAGGCTGGAAAATTTGAAGAGCGACGTCTTGAATTAGCTCAACACGAATGGGACCGATTCTCAGCAAATGGTTCTCTAGAATGTAAAAACTGCCACAACTACGACTCTATGAACTTTGACGGTATGTCCAAAGGCGCTCAAAAGGCGATGAAGCCAGCCGCTGAGAAAGATCAAAGTTGTCTCGATTGCCATAAAGGTATTGCTCATCAGTTACCTGAAGGTATGAACGCCGCTAGTGAAATGGCTGATAATCTAGCTAAGAAAGCGGCTGGAACGGATTACTCAGTTGGCAAGACGCTTGTTAGCATCAAATATCTCCCATTATTTGAAGATAAAGCATTGACCAAAGTTGGTGGTGACTTAGCTCCAGCATCGGAAGTAAAAGTTATCGCTGAAGAGGGTGACAATATACAAGTTGAGATTACTGGTTGGCGCAAAAAACGAGGTTTTGCTCGAGTTATACAAGACGGCTTTGGTATGAATATTCCGGTAGCTACGCTTCAGAAAAAGACAGCGAAAAACAAAGCCGTTGTTGAAAGATTTGAGAAAAAAGTAGACGAACTAACGGGTCTTCCTTGGCAGCGTGTTTCGGCAAAACTTTGGCTTAAAAAAGAAGGTATGTTGAACGATGTAACGCCTGTTTGGGAAGAAGCGAAAGAAGCATACCAATCAAACTGTTCCACTTGTCACACTCAGCCAGAAGAAGGTCATTTCGACGCGAATACCTGGCCAAGTATGTTTAATGGCATGCTCGCATTCGTTAACTTCGATAAAGACAGTGAAAAGCTCATTCTAAAGTATTTACAAAAACATTCTTCAGATTTTTCTGAAGGCAAACATTAAGATCCTTAGGGGTATCCTATGACAATTACAAGAAGAAGTTTCCTTAAAGGTGCAGCTGCAACAAGTGCTGCTACCGTTATCGGTCCTAGCTTGCTGATGTCCGCTACTGCAAATGCAGCGGAAGCAGGCGAGTGGAAGACGTCTGGTTCACACTGGGGCGCGTTCCGAGCTCGAGTGGTAAACAATAAGGTTGAAGAAATAAAACCTTTAGAACTAGATAAGTACCCTACAGAAATGTTGGACGGTATTAAAGGCATCATCTATAGCCCGTCCCGTGTACGTTATCCAATGGTACGTTTAGACTGGTTGAAGAAACATAAGTACTCTGCTGAGACTCGTGGTAACAACCGTTTTGTACGTGTATCTTGGGATGAAGCACTTGATTATTTTTACAATGAACTAGAACGAGTTCAAAAAGAGTACGGTCCATGGGCTTTACACGCAGGGCAAACTGGCTGGCGTACAACGGGTCAATTCCACTCTTCAGGTAACCATATGCGCCGCGCTGTTGCGATGCACGGTAACTTTGTCAAGAAAGTGGGCGACTACTCAACGGGTGCTGGTCAAACTATCCTGCCATACGTATTAGGTTCAACAGAAGTATACGCGCAAGGAACTTCTTGGACTGAGATTCTGGCTAATAGTGACAACATCATTATGTGGGCGAACGATCCGGTTAAAAACCTACAGGTAGGTTGGAACTGTGAAACTCACGAATCTTATGAGTACCTAGAGCAACTGAAAGAAAAAGTAGGTAAAGGTGAAATCAACGTCATCTCTATCGACCCGGTTAAGAACAAGACTCAGCGTTTCCTAAACAACGAGCACATGTATGTGAACCCGCAAACTGACGTAGCATTAATGCTTGCACTTGCACATACATTATATAATGAAGAAATTTACGACGAAGATTTCGTAGACACATACTGCTTAGGTTTTGAAGAGTTCATCGCTTATGTAAACGGTGAAACGAAAGATAAAGTTGAGAAAACGCCAGAGTGGGCTGCTGAAATTACAGGCATGAGTGCGGATGAAATCCGTAAACTTGCACGCACGCTGGTTAAAGGTCGTACTCAATTACTATTTGGCTGGTGTATCCAACGTCAGGAGCACGGTGAGCAACCATACTGGATGGGTGCTGTATTGGCTGCAATGATCGGTCAAATCGGTCTACCAGGCGGTGGTGTGTCTTATGGTCACCACTACAGCTCAATTGGTGTTCCTTCAACAGGAATGGCAATGCCAGGCAGCTTCCCGGGTAACCCTGATAAAGATTCTGTTCCTAAGTGGAACAATACAGACTTTAACGGTCATAGTACGGTTATCCCTGTTGCACGTTGGGTGGACTGCCTTCTTGAACCAGGTAAGGAAATTAACCATAACGGTAATAAAGTTAACCTACCAGGTTATAAGATGATGGTTATTTCGGGTTGTAACCCTTGGCATCACCACCAAGACCGCAACCGTATGAAGAAAGCGTTCCAAAATCTACAAACAGTTGTAACTATTGAATTTGCTTGGACAGCAAGCTGTCGTTTCTCTGATATCGTACTTCCAGCTTGTACTCAGTTTGAACGTAACGACATCGACGGCTATGGTTCTTACTCAAACCGTGGTTTGATCGCTATGCAAAAATTGGTTGAGCCACAATTCCAATCTCGTAGTGACTTCGACATCATGACAGGCTTAACTAAGCGTTTTGGTCGTGATGAAGAATATACCCGTGGTATGACTGAGATGGAGTGGGTTCGTCACCTATATGACAACTGTGCAAAAGCGAACAAAGGTAAATTTAAGTTACCTAAGTTTGATGCATTCTGGGAAAAAGGCTTCTTTGATGCAGGTAAAGGTAAACCTTGGGTTCGCCACGCTTCATTCCGAGAAGATCCAGAGATCAATGCACTAGGTACACCTTCTGGCTTTATCGAAATCTCTAGCCGTAAGATCAAAGCTTATGGTTATGAACATTGCCAAGAGCACCCAATGTGGTTCGAAAAATCTGAACGTTCACACGGTGGTCCAGGTTCTAAGAAACACCCATTCTGGTTGCAATCTTGCCACCCGGACAAGCGTCTGCACTCACAGATGTGTGAATCTGAAGAGTTCCGTGCAACATACGCTGTACAAGGTCGTGAGCCTATTTACATCAACCCGGTTGATGCTAAGTCGAAAGGCATTAAAGATGGTGACCTGGTTCGCGTATTCAACGACCGTGGTCAACTATTAGCAGGTGCTGTTGTTACTGATAGTTATGCTGAAGGTGTTGTACGTATTGAAGAAGGTGCATGGTATGGCCCTCTAAATGAGAAAGTAGGCGCTATCTGTACTTACGGCGATCCAAACACGTTAACTCAAGATATTCCGTCTTCGGAATTGGCTCAGGCAACTTCTGCAAATACTTGCTTGGTTGATTTTGAGAAATTTAAAGGCGAAGTACCTCCAGTGACTGCATTTGGTGGTCCACTAGAAGTAACTAAGTAATATCTAACTGTTCCCCGTTAGAAATAAAAGCCAGTCAATAGACTGGCTTTTTCTGTTATGTGGCTTGAAGTTAAGTTGAAATATAGGAAAAGGTCAGAAAGTTTCCTTGTAAGATGAACATATAGCGGCCCGATACAGTCTAAAGTAGTAGAGAAAAATGTTTTCTAGCGCGGTGACAAATTCTAAAATTCAGGTAAAGTAACCACCATTAGTAACACGGTTGTATCAAAGCCATGGAGACACTCTTATTTATCCAGAACAAATGGGTAGTTAAACGTCTTGCTTGGTGATAGAAATCAAACATTAGACATGTATAGGAAAAAACATGATTCAAGTTGTCGGTCATAAGAACCCTGATAGTGATAGTATTTGTAGCGCTTTGGTTGCTACTGAGCTGTTAAAAGCTCGTGGACTGGAAGCGAAAGCGGTTCGTCAAGGTGCACTTAATAGAGAAACTCAATACATTATTGATCAGGCTGGTGTTGAAGCGCCTGAAATGTGTACCGGTGTCGCTGGTGAAAAAGTTTGGCTGGTTGATTATTCAGACTTGGCTCAAGCACCAGATGATATTCAAGATGCAGAAATTCTGGGCATTGTAGATCACCACCGTTTAGGTGACGTGATGACAGTAAATCCTCTGGAAGCCTGGATTTGGCCTGTAGGCTGTACTTGTACTATCTTGTTCAACCTGTACAAGATGGAAAATGTCACTATTACTCGCCCTCTCGCTACATTAATGATGTCTGCGATCCTGTCTGATACGGTTGGTTTCGCTTCTCCTACCTGCACACAAAAAGACAAAGATGCTGTAGAAGAGCTGGCTAAATACGCTGAAGTTACCGATTTAGATGTTTTCATTAAGAACTTGCTGATTGCTAAGACAGACATTGAAGGTTTAACGTCTGCTCAGTTGGTTGAAAAAGATCTTAAAGCCTATCCATTCAACGAACGTCAGGTTGTTGTAGGGCAAATTGAACTTGCTACACTGGAACAAGTCGACGGTATGATTGATGCGCTGGAAGACGATTTACAGCGTCGTTGTGATGAAGAAGGTCTGGCTTTTGCTGCTGTGATGTTAACGGACATTACTTCAGCAACAACTCGTCTTTTATATAAAGGTGATTGGGCTGAAAAACTGGTTAAGCATGAACAAGACGGAATGCTAATGATGGCGAATACGTTAAGCCGTAAAAAGCAAGGCTGGCCTTGGCTTCAGGGTGAGTTAGTATAACTCTGCGGTAAACGAATACCGACATGTTCAAATGACCTATGAATAAGGTCTGTTGTATATATAGGCGAAGTATTTACTTCGCCTATTTCAATTGTTAAGGGCAAATTATGTCAAACCCATTAGAAAAATCCAGAATGGATGAGATCAACCAATTTGATAGCGAAAAACGTTTCAAATACTGTCTTAAAGAAATAGTGTCTAGTCGTGAGGTTTGGATTCTTAAAGATGAACACGGTTGTGTCATGCTGAATACCGAAGATGAAGATTGTGTTCCTGTATGGCCAAACAAAGAGTTTGCAGAAGAGTGGGCGACCGGAGAATGGGAGAACTGTGTTTCTGAAGTTATTTCATTAAACAAATGGCATAGCCGCTGGACTAACGGTTTGGAAGATGACGAACTCGCGGTAGTGGTCTTTCCTAATCTTCATGAAGAAGGCGTTGTTTTGTATCCGGATGAATTTGACTTCGAACTTAAAAAACTCAGCGCCAGTCAACGCTAGACCGAAAGGAATAACCATCACGTTTATCGTGATGGCATTCTTTTTATATGGCGACTTCTTAATACGGAAAGCTGTTAATACGAAGTGCTTTTAATGCGATAAGCATTTAAAATTATGAGCACTTTCTGTAACTAGGGGCTTTGTAAAAATGACTTTCTACTAGCCTTTGAGTAATAGGGTGTTCCGGACAGGTAAGTACCTTGCTTGTCTCACCATATTCCACAACCGTTCCTTCGTGCATCACCATCACTTTATCTGTAATGTGTTTTATTATTCCGATATGTTGAGAAGCATAAACAAAGGCAACTCCCATCTCATCTTGTAGCTCTAAAAACAGGTTAATGATCTGTGACCGCATTGCCATATCTAAACCGTTTAGCGCTTCATCAGCTACGATGATAGACGGTTGCAAAATTAAAGCCCGGGCCAAACAGACTCTCTGTTTTTGACCTGCAGCCAACATCTGCGGATAAAAGTATGCATGCTCGGGGAGTAGTCCCACGCGAACTAGTGTCGCTTTAACTCTTTGCATACGCGCTTCTGGTGACATTTCAGTGTTTCTTTTTAACGGTCCTTCTAGAATGCGACCAATCTGAATTCGCGGATTAAGTGAGCTGTTTGGATCCTGAAAAATCATACGAATGAGTTTGCAGCGAGTAGAGTAATCTCTGTGTTCGAGTTTCTCTCCGTTTACTCTTATTTCGCCTTGTGAAGGTTCGACAACACCAGCGAGCATTTTTGCTAACGTTGATTTCCCAGACCCATTTTGACCAATAAAACCAATTGTTTCACCAACTTCGAGCGAAAAACTGACCGGTTTAACGGCTTCTTGTTCTTTAGTTCCAAAAAAGCCTGATCGAGTGATAAATCGCTTGGATAGGTTATCAACTTCTAGCAAAGCACTCATGACTTTTTCTCCGTATGCAATGGGAAATGGCAAGAAAACTTATGGTCTTTAATTTTTTTAGAGTAGGGTATTTCTACACACTGCCGCTGAGCATAGGGACAACGAGGGCCTAAACGGCACCCTATTGGCAAATGTTGCAATGGCGGAATGGCACCTGGTAGAGATTGTAACTTCTGTTTGTGAGGTATATTACCGCTAAAATCGGGCATTGCCTTTAAAAGTGCCGCCGTGTAAGGGTGCTTTGGTGCCTTTAAAATTTGCTCTGTAGAGGCGGATTCTACAGATTGACCGCAGTACATCACTGTGATTCGATTTGCCCATTGTGTAATGGTGGTCAAGTCATGTCCAATCAATAAGATGGTTGTGTTGTTTACTTGATTCATTCGACTTAACAAGCGCAATATCTGTGATTGTGTAATGGGATCTAAGTCATTGGTTGGCTCATCAGCAATTAAAATCCTTGGTTTCGCAGCAATTGCCATGGCGATCATGACTTTCTGACATTCACCGTCGGTTAATTCGTAAGGGTAGCTGCTCATTAGCCGTTTGTGATCTTTAATACCGACCTTGTGAAGTAAAGCTATCGCTTGTTTTTTGCGCCATTTTATTCTTTCCCACCAATGGCCCTCAAAGGATTTTGCCGGGATAGATTCAGCTAATTGAATGCCCACTTCTTCTGAGGGGTCTAGGCAGGTTGACGCCTCCTGAAATATAATAGCGACGTCGCGGGCAATAACACGCCTTCTTTCTTTTGGTGTTAGTTGTAATAGATCTACATCTCCGAGACGCATACGGTCAGCTGAGATACGCCAATTGTCTTTACAAATACCGACAATAGCCTTGGCGACCAAACTTTTACCAGAGCCGGATTCTCCAACTAAGCCACGAATATCGCCCTCTTGTATAGTAATACTCATACGATCCACGGCTTTAACTAAGCCATGAGGCGTTTCAATTTCTATGGTTAAGTGTCTAAAGTCTAATAAAGGCATTATTCGATACCTGCGTTTAACGCTTGTCTTACACCTTCACCAACAAGGTTGATGACGATAACCGTAAACATGATAGCAAGGCCGGGCAGCGTTACTGTCCATGGTGCGAGATATATTAATTCTACCGAGTCACCTAGGATAGCCCCCCACTCAGTACTGGGAGCCTGGGCACCAAGGCCAAGAAAACCGAGCGCTGTGATATCCAAAATAGCGATGGTCATTGCCATGGTAAATTCCGCAGCAATAACGGCAAGAATATTAGGGAAAATGGAGTTGGTTAGCAGATAGAAATCGTTAGCTCCATCCAGACGTGAAGCCATAATGTAGTCTTTTTCTAACTCCCCATGAACCGCCGTATAGAGTGAGCGAATAAAGCGCGGAACCAGAGCAAGACATATAGCCAATAGAATATTGAACTCACCGAAGCCGAGAAATGCGACAAAGATAATAGCTAAAAGCAGAGATGGAATTGACATTACTGTATCAAGTAAGTGGTTTAGGGTACTTGATAACAAGCCTTTGGTCATGCCCGCAAGGATACCAATGCTACAGCCAACAAGGGTAGAAACAATAGTAATAAGAACGGCTGCACCAAAGGTTAACTGTGAGCCCGTAATGATTCGGGAAAGAATATCTCTACCTAAATCATCTGTACCCAGAAAGTACTCGATGCTGCCTTCATGGTTCCATGAAGGTGGTACCAATAAGTTGCCCGTTTGAAGTTGGGGGTCATGCGGAGCTAACCAAGGTGAAGCTAACGTAACAATGATGACAAAACCAAGACACCACAAACCAAACATAGCGAAGCTATTTTGCCTAAAACTTTTAGCAAAACGTTCGAATTGAGTAGGAACATGCTCTTCCTGATAAATATTACTTGTTAACATACCACTCTTTCCTTACCAGTGGGTTAGCCACAGTGCCAATGAGATCGGATAAGATATTGGCCGATAATACAAATGACGCTACCACGATTACTCCTGCCTGAATGGATGCATAATCTTGATTTGATAACGCATTCAGTAACCAACGACCGATACCGGGCCAGTTAAAAATAGATTCAGTAATAATGGCGAATGTCAGCATGCTTGAAAGTTGTACACCAAATTTGGGAATAATTGGCGGTAAGGCATTTCGCATTACGTGTTGCATGACAATTTCATACTTTGATAGGCCTTTAATGCGTGCCGCGCGAATGTAGTTCTGGGACATTACCTCAGCAACTGAGGCGCGCATAAGGCGAACAATTTGCGTCGTGGGGGCTAAAGCAAGAACCATACAAGGTAAAATCAGATGTGAAATTACGCTTTGTAAGGCTTCGGCACGATACATTTTATTTGACATGAATGCGTCAATAATGGCAAAACCGGTGATAGGTTCGATTTCATAGAGCAGATTATACCGCCCGGAAACAGGTAATATCTGTAAATGAAGAGAGAAAAACATAATCATCAGCAAGGCAACCCAAAATAAGGGAGCCGAATAACCAGACATGGAAACGAACGAAATAAACGTATCGATAAACTTGCCTTGACGCATCCCTGCTAATGTACCTAGAGGAATACCGACTAATAGCGCAAAAATAAAAGCGAACAGACACAGTTCAAGAGTCGCGGGAAAAACCATTAGCAAGTCGTCAAGGATAGGATAGCCTTGTTTGTTGATGCCAAAATCGAGTTGCGCTAGCTGGTGCAAATAAAGAATCCAACCGTCCCAAAATTCCATCTTATGCCAAACAGAGGAATCATCGAGCAAGACGATGTTGTAGCCGACCAATGTTAGCATCAACAACGTAATTACAAAGAGGTTAAAGCGGCGCACAGTATAACGAAACATTATTTTGTCCTCTCTACATTGTGAAAGCTCTGAGAACTAAATGGGCTGATATTAAAACCTTGTAGAGATTTATGATAGGCCTGAAATTGAGCTCCATGGGCAAGCGGAATGACGGGGACTTCTTCATTCATGATGTTTTGTGCTTGTTTATATAAATTCATCCGGTAACGGGTCTGATTGGTTTCTTTTGCAAGATCAAGAAGGAAGTCAAAGTCAGGGTTGCACCACATAGAAACGTTTAGCCCAGACTGTTCTGCATTACAAGAGAGTAAAGGGCGAAGGAAATTATCAGGATCACCAGTGCTGGCATTCCAACCGGTGAGTACCAAATCGATATTTTTATGTTTGCTAAGTTCACTTCTATCAAATTGGTCACTAGTGAAAAGGTTTAGAGTGACACTGATATCAGCGAAAGCGGCTTGAATTAATTCTGCGGTTTTTCTCGGGCTAGGGTTGTACGCTTTTGGTTCGAGAGGAACCCACATGGATAACGATAATCCTTTCACGTAACCAGCCTCTCGCAGAAGTGCGAGAGCATAATTGCGGTCATAACGAATTTGCACGGCATCTTTTTGATAGGCCCAAGAATTTGGCGGTAATAGTGAATAGGCTTGCTCACCCGTGCCGTAATAAACTGAATCTAATATACTTTTCCGGTTGATAGAAAGGTTGAGGGCTCGTCTTACCCTCACGTCTTTAAGCGCTTTGTGATCGGTATTAATGGCGATAAAGGCGACGTTCATTGAAGAACGTGCTTCGAGTATCAACTCATCGTGTTGTTTTATGATAGGGATATGGCTGGAAACTGGGGAGTTGAGCACATCACATTCGTTTCTGAGAAGTTTCGCTAGTGGGCCTGTTCCACGGGAAGATATGTCAAAAACGATTTGTTCCACATTAGGTTGTCCACGCCAATAATTATCATGGCGTTTAAGGCGAACCAAGTCACCCACTTGATATTCATCTAAATAGAACGGACCAGAGCCGATGGGCTTTTGGTCTATCAGTTTTTTATTCCCTTCTTTAGCCAGCTTGTCTGCGTACTCCTTGGAGTGTATGACAGAGTAGGTTGTTGCGATATTGGATAAAAACGTATTGTCTGCATGATTTAAGGTAAATTTGACCAGATGCTCATCGATAGATTCGACACTCTTGACCAATCCAGCGAATTCAATGCCTGTAAACCAGGGATAACTCGCATTGCTTACGTGGTGAAATTCGCTGTTTTTGTTGATTATTCTATTAAAGCTAAATACCACATCAGATGCGTTTAAATAACGAGAGGGTGAAAACCAAGACGTTGTTTGGAAAGCCACATCACGACGGAGTTGAAATACATATTCTGTTCTTTCTTCATTTACTGTCCAGCTTTTAGCTAGGCTAGGCATAGGCTCATGGCTATTTGGATTCAAAATTAACAGAGAATCAAATATTTGTGGGCTGAGAGACTCAGAAGTGATGCCACTCTCAACAAGCTGAGGATTGAAAGAGGTCGGGGCACCCTGCCCACAAAATACAAAGCCTTGATTTCGAATTTTATCTTGATCGAGGTTTTCACCACATCCGGATAATAAGCCTAAGCTACAGATGCTTAAAGTAAACTGCAAAAATGCTTTCATAGAAAGAGCTGTCGTTAATTTGGAAAACAGGCGTCGAGCCTTATGATCTGGTTAATTTACCATTTTTTACCTAATCAGACCAAGTATATAGCGCAAATAGCGCTACTCTTTGTCGTCATTTTGGCCAACCAAATTGTATTTTCTCAACATGCCCCTTAGTTGATGATAGCTGAGTCCAAGCAAATTTGCCGCCGTACGCTTATTATGTTTAGCTTCATTAAGCACTTGGTTGAGTAACAGGATGTCGGATTCTTCCTGCCAATTTTTATAATCCATTGGAAAAGTGAATTGAACATCTTGTTTGGTTTTGAGTGTAGATGGGGAATTGTCTGATCCTGACCATGGCGTAAGAAACGGGTCTAGAATTAGATGCTCAATAGGATAGTTTTTGTTTCCATGCTGATAGATTGCTCTCTCTACCACGTTTTTTAATTCGCGAACATTTCCTGGCCACGAGTATTCTGCTAATTGCTCAGTGGCCAAAGGGCTAAAACCAACAAATAATGGTAAGGATAACTCACGACACATCTTTATCGCATAGTGCTCTGCTAGTAGAGGTATATCTTCGTTTCGCTTTCTTAATGGAGGTATATGAATAACATCAAACGCGAGTCGGTCTAATAGGTCTGCCCGGAACTCTCCCTGTTCGGCCATTTGTGGTAGGTCAGCATTGGTCGCACAAACTAGTCGTACATTGGCGCTGAGTGTTTTGTTCCCGCCGACTCTTTCATATTGACCATACTCTATAACTCGCAATAGTTTTTCTTGCACAGAGAGAGGTGCCGTTGCCAGTTCATCTAAAAATAGTGTTCCATTTTCTGCTCTCTCAAATCGACCTAAGTGTTTTCCTTTTGAACCAGTAAAAGCGCCCGATTCGTGACCAAATAACTCGGAATCAATTAACCCTTCACTCAAGCTGGAACAATTGAGTGTGACTAGTGGTTTATCCCAACGTTTAGACAGATAATGTAATCTTTGTGCGATGAGTTCTTTGCCTGTACCTCGCTCCCCAATAATGAGCACTGACCGCTCAATAGGCGCAAGGCAGGATACTTTGTCTAAAACGGATAAGAACTCTGGGGACTCACCGATAAGCGTTTGTTGTTCCACTTTGATTCCTTTCTTAAATAGCCTGGTTAAATTTGCCAACTGTTAGTTATATTTATCATAGCATGATTGGTGATATTTTTTGTTTTCTTTTAACATATTGAATTTATTGGTTTATAAATGTGGCACGCTTATTGGATTATCAAAGGTATCAATCATTAAAAAGCAAATCTAACTAAAATTAGTAAGGAGTTATATCATGGGCATCTTTTCTCGTTTTGCAGACATAGTGAACTCAAATATTAGTGCGTTACTTGATAAAGCGGAAGATCCAGAAAAAATGATCCGTTTAATTCTTCAGGAAATGGAAGACACTTTAGTTGAAGTTCGCACTAATTCGGCGAAGGCATTAGCGGATAAAAAAGAGTTATCTCGTCATGTAGAGTCTGTTGAGACTCAGATTGATGATTGGCAGAAAAAGGCATCACTAGCATTATTGAAACAACGCGAAGATCTTGCTCGTGCAGCCTTAATTGAAAAACAGAAGTTGCAAGATATCATAAAGAGTTTGCATACTGAACAGACGTTAGTTGAAGAAACGATAGACAAATTAACCGGTGAAATCGGCAAGCTTGAAACCAAGATCAACGAAACACGAGCCAAGCAACAAGCCCTGACCATTCGTAGAGAAACAGCAGGTAGCCGCAGAGATGTACAGAAGCACTTGCATACGAGTCGTACCGCTGAAGCGTTTTCGAAATTTGAACAGTACGAGCGTAAAATTGATGAGTTAGAAGCTGAGGCTGATAGTTACGAATTGTCCGGCAAAGGTAAGTCTCTGGATCAAGAGTTTGCTGAGTTGAAAGCTCAGGATGAGATAGAGTTAGAGTTAGAGAAACTGAAACAGCAAATGAAAAATGATAAATAATAAATAAGGTAGAGGTATTTCTATGACAGCGGCATTGATTACGGGACCAATAATTGTATTTTTAATTTTCGTCGCGCCGCTTTGGTTATTTCTTCACTATCGTAGTAAGAAAAAGTCAGAGCATGGTTTAACCACTGACGATTATGAGAAACTGCAATCGCTTTCTGGGAAAGCAGAATCATTGCAGCAACGTATTGTCACACTAGAAAGGATTCTGGACTCAGAGTCACCAAGCTGGAGAGACAACTATGAGAGATAGGCAGCTATATCGTGATCCGGTAAATGGGAAATTGACTGGCGTTTGCGCCGGGATAGCCAATTACTTTGGTGCTGAGATATGGTTAGTTCGAATACTGGTGGTTTCAGCGGCGCTTCTTGGAGGCAGTTTTCTTGTTATGCTGGCGTATGTTGCATTTACTTTGATGCTCGAAAAGCAGCCGTATGATTACCAGGAGAATCTCAAAGCGAAGCAAGATCACACGATAAAAAACAGGCCATGGCAATCGGGTCAAACACCAGAAAATCTCTTATGTAATATTGAATCAGATTTGGCAAACGTTGAAAAACAAGTGCGGGCAGTAGAAGCATACGTTACGTCTGATACTTTTAAAATAAATCGAGAATTTAATAAACTCTAATTATCAAAAACAGATGTCAGGTTGATAACCAGATCATGGTTATGAATTTGTAGATTAAACAAAACCTTAACTGGCATCTATTCTGTTAATCATCTATGTTGTTTAGATAACGATTTAATATGGATGATTAGAAATGCCTAAGCTATTACTTCTGTTTATGTCTGCAGTCGTCTTTCTTGGCGGCTGTAGCCGTGAAGAACCTCCTGTTGCCGAACCTGAATCACGTCCCGCCAAACTTGTAACGGTCTCTGTTGGGCACCGTGATTTGGTACGAACATTTCCTGCTCTCGCCGATGCAGGCAACAAAGCTGTGCTGGCATTTCGTGTTTCTGGTCAGCTTAATAAGCTGAATGTTAGTGCTGGTGAAATGGTTAAGCAGGGTGATGTACTTGCTGAGTTAAATCCCGATGAATTTGGTTTATTGAAGCAACAGGCAAGAGCGAATTTTCAACTAGCAAATGTTCAATACAAGCGCATGAGCAAGTTACGTAAAGATAAGGTTGTATCAGAGCAAGATTTTGATAAGGCTCAGGCAAATTATAATTCCGCAAAAGCCTTGTTGGAGCAAGCATCTGCCAATTTGAGTTATACACGTCTAGTTGCACCATATAATGGTACAGTATCTATAGTAAATGCTGAAAACTATGAATTTATCAACGTGAATTACCCAGTGATGAATATCCAGACGACTGAGGTAATTAAAGTAGTATTTCAGATGCCTGATTACTTACTTCGTCGCTTTGAAAAAACGGATAGTGCACAAGCTTCAATAATTTTCGACTCCTTTCCTGAAAAGTCTTTTCCATTACAATTTCAAGAGCTTGATACTGAGGCCGACCCAAAAACAGGAAGCTACAAAACGACGATGATTATGAATCGGCCAAAAGACGTTGGTATTCTTCCGGGAATGTCGGGTCAGATTCAATTATCAGTACCTAGCGGAGGGGTAAATACAATCGCAGACAGTGCGTTATTTATCGAAGAAAATAGTCAGTATGTGTGGCGAGTCGATAAGCAAGGTATTACTGAAAAAGTTGCTGTTTCTATAGGAAGTGATGGTGAGGTTTTATCGGGCTTAATGAATGGGGATCGAATAGTTGTTTCTGGTGTGGCAGGTATTCAGGCTGGCATGAAGGTTCGTGAATGGGTTAAAGAGAGGGGATTATAATGAATATTCGCATTTGCTTACTTGCCTTAGTTCTAATTCCTTTAATTTCTGCATGTGGGGATAGAGCAACAACAAAACAAATTGATATACCTAAAGTAAAAGTTGTTCAGGTTGGCGATAGTTTGCTTAAGGATGGACGGCTGTATTTCCCCGCTGTTGCACATGCAGCAGATCGATCCAGACTCAGTTTTCGGGTTCCAGGCGAAGTTAGTGAACTTAACGTCAAGGAGGGTGACAGGGTCACAAAAGGAAGCGTTATTGCCTTAATCGATCCTACGGATTTCAATTTAGATGTCGATAATGCAACAGCTTCTTACACTGTCGCCAATAGTCAATATCGACGTTCAGAACCGCTAGTGAAAAAAGGCATGCTGGCTCAATCACAGTTTGATGAACTAGCGGCTAAAAGGATGATTGCTAAATCTGAATTGGACCTTGCTAAACTGAGGTTGTCGTTTACCCAATTACGGGCACCGTATGATGGCATTATTTCCAGAGTTAATGTTGATCAATTTGAAAATATTCAGCCAGGCCAGCAGGTTGTTAACTTACATAATCCGACAGCAGTCGATATTGTTGTTCAGGTCCCCGACCAACTTTTTACCACTGTACCTAGCGAATTTGAGTTCCAGAATGTTCAGGCTGATGTACGGGTTAAGAATGGTGAAATTTACCGGGCTTCTTTGAAGGAATATACCACAGAGCAAGATCAAGAGAGCGCAACCTATACAGTGACATTGACAATGCCAATGCCTGAAGACCAGATAATTTTGGATGGAATGGCTGTTGATGTTGCGCCCATAGAAGGTGGGGTGGGTGCTTTGGACTCAGCATCTCTAACGATCACGGTACCCGTAGAAGCCATATTTAATCCTGATGGGGTTAGTTTAGATAGAGAAAATAAATACGTTTGGTTGGTCAATGACGATAATTCGGTAAGGAAAGCGAAAGTTATAACAAGAAAATTTAGCTATAAGCATATTCAGGTCGTTGAAGGGCTAGATAAAGGCGATAAAGTAGTTATTGCTGGAATCTCCAGATTAAGAGATGGGGTAAAAGTAGAGCTCATCACGTCACCTATGTCAGATCAGGAGTCAGTAAAATGAGTGAGCAGATAAATAATAAATTAGATACGGCTACTACTGAAGAGACAGGGATCGCAGCTTATTTTATAAAGAATCGCGTTATTAGTTGGATGCTTTCTCTGATTTTTTTGATAGGAGGCGCATCGGCATTTTTTGAATTGGGGCGCTTAGAGGACCCTGCCTTTACCATCAAAGATGCATTGGTTGTTACTAGCTACCCGGGAGCCACACCAGTTCAGGTTGAAGAAGAGGTTACCTATCCAATAGAAAAAGCGGTTCAGCAATTGATCTATGTCGATGAAGTTAATTCGATATCGAGTAGAGGGTTGTCTCAGATAACAGTGACAATGAAAAACAATTATGGTCCAGATGACCTTCCGCAGATATGGGATGAACTTAGGAGAAAAGTGAATGATTTAGCACCGCAATTACCTCCAGGGGTAAATACACCATCGGTTGTTGATGATTTTGGTGATGTCTTTGGAATTTTGCTGGCCGTATCGGGTGAAGGATACTCCTACAAAGAGCTGCTTGATTATGTGGATTATTTACGCCGCGAGCTGGAGCTTATTGAGGGTGTAGGAAAGGTAAGTGTTTCTGGAGAACAGCAAGAACAAGTTTTCATTGAAATATCAATGAAAAAGCTAAGTTCACTCGGACTCTCACCAAATAGTATGTTCAACCTTCTAGCCACCCAAAATGTAGTGTCAGATGCTGGAGCCGTTAAGATTGGGGATGAGTATCTTCGAATCCATCCGACAGGGGAGTTTGAAGATGTAGAACAATTGGGTGATTTGATACTAACTGAAGGTGGTGCTCAAGGTTTAATTTTCCTAAAGGATGTGGCTCAAATAAAACGGGGTTATGTTGAGGTTCCTTCAAACATAATCAATTTCAATGGACAACTTGCCTTAAACTTAGGTGTTTCGTTTAGCTCCGGAATCAATGTTGTAGAAGTAGGGAAACGGTTTGATCGACGCTTAGCTGAACTCAAATACCAACAACCCGTCGGTATTGATATTTCTGAAATATATAGCCAGCCAAAGGAAGTTGATAAGTCAGTCAGTGGTTTTGTGGTGAGCCTTGGCCAGGCGGTTGCCATTGTTATTATTGTTTTATTATTCTTTATGGGTTTACGTTCAGGCTTGTTGATCGGTTTAATTTTGTTATTAACCGTTCTTGGCACGTTTATCTTTATGCAGTATTTGGGGATAGAGCTACAACGAATATCTCTTGGGGCCCTGGTTATTGCGCTGGGCATGCTGGTAGATAATGCCATTGTCGTTGTCGAAGGAATTTTAATTGGAACCCAAAAGGGACGAACGAGGCTACAAGCCGCTACTGATATAGTGACTCAGACAAAATGGCCATTACTTGGAGCTACGGTGATTGCGGTTACCGCTTTTGCTCCGATAGGTTTGTCTGATGATGCTACGGGGGAATATTGCGGCACGTTATTTACGGTTCTCCTTATTTCTCTAATGCTGAGTTGGTTTACTGCGATATCATTGACACCATTTTTCGCACATCTGTTTTTTAAAGAACCAGAAGCGGATAATGAATTGGCTGACGCTGGTAACCCGTATAACGGCATGATTTTCGTTGTTTATAAGCGCTTTCTAGAATTTTGCATGCATAGAGCTTGGCTAACCGTTGTGACTTTGGTTGTTATGTTAGCCATTAGCTTGGTTGGTTTCACTCAGGTTAAACAATCCTTTTTTCCTTCATCGACTACTCCGTTGTTTATGGTTGATATATGGATGCCGGAAGGAACAGATATTCGCGCTACCAACTCAAAGTTGAAATCCCTGGAGGCATGGCTTGCTGAACAAGATGGTATTGAGCACATTACCACAACAGCTGGGCGAGGATTGCAACGTTTTATGCTGACCTATGCACCAGAGAAAAGTTATGCAGCCTATGGCGAAATCGCGGTACGTGTTAAATCACCAGAAGTGATGAATGATTTGATGACGGATTTCAGAGCCTATCTGAAAAGTGATTACCCTGAGATTAACTACAAGTTGAAAAAAATAGAGCTGGGGCCAGGTGGTGGAGCAAAAATTGAAGCGCGTATTGTTGGATCAGACCCAACTATTTTGCGTGGAATTGCAAGCCAGGTTATGGATATTATGTATGCAGACCCGGGCGCAACAAATATTCGTCATGACTGGCGAGAAAGAACCAAAGTCATTGAACCAACATTCAATGAAAGTCAGGCCCGTCGCTATGGTGTAACAAAATCTGATATTGATGATTTTCTAAGTATGTCATTTTCGGGAAAAACCATTGGGGTTTATCGGGACGGTACGACATTAATGCCGATAGTGTCTCGCTTGCCTGAAAATGAACGAACCAATATTAGTAATATAGATAGCATGAGGATATGGAGCCCGACGGTAGGTGATTATATTCCTTTGCAGCAGGTGACTCTGGGCTACGACCTTCGCTGGGAAGATCCGTTGATTGTTCGCAAAAACCGAAAGCGAATGCTTACTGTAATGGCTGACCCTGACCTGCTGGGCGAAGAAACTGCATCTACACTACAAAAGCGCTTAATGCCACTAATCGATTCGATTGAAATGCCTCCCGGTTATGCTTTGGAGTGGGGAGGGGAATATGAATCCTCAGGAGATGCCCAAGCCTCGCTATTTAGCACAATGCCTCTTGGGTATCTATTTATGTTCTTGGTTACTATCTTCTTGTTTAACTCTGTGAAAGAGCCGTTAATTGTTTGGTTTACTGTGCCGTTGGCGGTTATAGGCGTTGCATCAGGGCTTTTATTGTTAGATACACCGTTTGGTTTTATGGCGCTGCTGGGCTTTTTGAGTCTTTCAGGTATGTTATTGAAAAATGGGATTGTTTTACTCGATCAGATTGAAATTGAAATGCACTCAGGTAAAGAGCCTTATCTCGCTGTCATAGATGCTGCATTAAGCCGGGTTAGGCCGGTTTGCATGGCTGCAATTACGACAATTTTAGGTATGGTTCCTTTACTGCCAGATACATTTTTTAAACCGATGGCCGTAACTATCATGTTTGGTTTAGGCTTTGCCACAGTACTGACCTTAATCGTAATACCTGTGCTGTATAAAATTCTCCATAGGGTAAATGTCAGCTAGTTGAAGACAAACGATAATCGCGGTCTCATCCAGACCGCATTATTAGGGAGAATGAAATGAAAGACAGTACATGTGCTTGGGCTATGAACCATGAACTTGAACGTGAATATCACGATAGAGAGTGGGGGGTTCCTGTATTCGATGATCAGGTTTTGTTTGAATTTATTACTCTTGAAGGTGCTCAAGCCGGATTAAGCTGGATTACTATTTTAAAGAAGAGAGAGGGATATAGAGCGGCTTTCAACGATTATGATATTCAAATGTTGGCCGATTATGACGAAAGTCATGTGCCAGCTATCATTGAGAATTTTAATATTGTCAGGCATAAAGGAAAAATAGCCTCTGTATTTTCTAATGCCAGAGCAACACAAAAACTACAGCTGGAATATGGTTCGTTAGCGAATGCTCTATGGCAATTTGTCGATGGGAAACCACAGATTAATCACTGGAAGACTATGCAAGAAATTCCGGCTGCTACCGAGCAATCTAAGGCGATGAGTCTGTTTTTGAAAAAGCATGGATTCAAATTTGTAGGTGAAACCATTTGCTATGCTTTTATGCAGGCAGTAGGTATGGTTAATGATCATTTACTAGATTGTCCTGTACGTAAAAAGAACAATTAACCGAAGTTATGTTTTATTGACCTAAATATCACTTGCGAATATCTTTATTTTCTAATATATAGAGTACATCTATGGCTCAATATAGCGATTTGTTTTTCTTAGTATTGAGCCTGTCTATTTAATATGTACTCGTAGGTCATATGCGATGAGTTCGAAGATGTCCACTCCAGCAGATTTAAAAAAATATCTTCAATTTGGAATGAAGTTATCTGCGGTAATTAATTTTGGTCCGAAAGACCAATATACCGTCAGTTGCCAGTTTGTTGGTTTAAAAGAAAACAATTTCCTTATTTTTGAGTTAAGTACTCGGGTAATGGAAGACCTAATTGTGCGTAAACTAAACAATGTGAGTATTGTGATTCGCGGAATGTCAAACACAGTGGAAGGCCACGTGATTGCATTTAAAAGTCGTATTGCAGGCATTAAAATGTTTGGTTCTTGGTTGATGTTTGTTCACTATCCGCTAAAAGTAGAAAGTAAACCGATCAGAGAAAATAGCCGATATAAGGTTAGTATTGATGCCGACATAAAAGTGGGTAGACACACTTACAAAGCAGAGTTACTGGACATTTCTATATCTGGTTGTGCTTTGTGTATTAAAGAGTCTGTTTCATTAGAGATCGGTACTGAAGTGACCATCAATCCGAACATCGAAAATGTGCCACAAGTCCATCCTAAGTGCTCTGTCGTTAATATCCGAAAGCAACTTGATGGTGTAGTGGTGGGTATTGCGTTTGATGAATATCTAGATGTCTCTGATGAACTTAGGTTAGAGGTTTTACAACACGTTGTTTTAGAGAATAATCAACAAAATTAAATGATTTACATGATTTAAGGACACAAACTATACTTCTGAACAACTTGTTAAAAATCGGATAGTTAATTTATTGATATCTATCAATCTGATGAATGGAATCGATTGCATGCATATCGACTTTCGTTGACACTTTACACATATGCATAAGTGTTAACGGAGATAATCTCAATAATGACTAAATTTTCTGATATTCGCATCAGACCAAAACTTATCGGCTTGTTCATGATTTTTGGTGTGGTGCCAATGATTACCGCAGTTATTTATAGTAGCCAGCTAGCGTCAAATGCCCTTGTTCAGCAGTCGTTCAATCAACTTCAGGCAATTCAGTCCGTAAGAGAAAAAGATATTGAGTTATTCTTCCATGACCGCTTGCTTGGCTTAGAAGCTTTGTCAACGTCATATCGTGTCCAGGAGTTTACTTCTGATCTGGTTGAATATGGTACTAACTCCTCTGCGCTAGTAAATCGCACTGCAAGCCTCAATCACTTTGAACAGTACATCACCAATTATAACTACAGTGATTTACTCATATTAAGTGCCAATAAAAATGCCGTTCTATATTCCCTGAACAATGGGGCACATGAAGGTAAAACGTTCAACAAGCAAAATGACCCCGCTTTATATGATGCATGGGAACAGTCTCGACGCTCGACGGCTCCCCTCTTTAGCGATTTTAAACCTGATTTTTCATTGAATAATCAGGAGGTGGCTTATTTCTCAAGTCCTATTTTAGATGCCGGTGGTCAGCTACTTGCAATTCTTGCTGTTAAAGTGATGCCCGAACTGATTACTCAAATTGTTGACTCCAGAGTCGGTATGGGGGAAACCGGTGAGTCTTATCTCATTGGTGTAGATAAATTAGATGACAACTTTGATTTTCGTAGTGATCTTGAAACTATGGGCAAAGGTAAATATCGAATCGGTTATCGTTTACCAAAGCCCGTTGACTATTGGAGCGATGCCCGTCAGGCAGGAGAAAATGGTGGTCAGGGTGTTTATATTGATAGTGCAAGTAACTCAGTTCTTGTCACGTATGCACTGGTCAGAGTACCCGGGGTTGAATGGTACCTCATTTCCAAAATTAATGAAGGTGAAGTAACCGAGTCCATCAGTGAACTATATCAAGCTGTTTTAATGGCGGGAGGGGCACTTATTTTAATCTTGGTCTTTATTTCGATAAAGTTTTCACGTTCAGTGACTGACCCATTGATCGATGGAATGCACTTTGCTCAGGATATTGCTAAAGGTGAGCTTTCTGCAAACTTACTTCTCAAGCGTAAAGATGAGATAGGTGATTTAGCCGAGGCTTTAAATGATATGGCAAGCCAGTTGAGGGAATTAGACTGGCTAAAATCAGGAAAGGAGCAATTAGATGATCGTTTAAGAGGGGATTTGGACTTACTTGAGATTTCAAATCGTTTTATTACTTTCTTTACCAAACATATGAACTCGCAGCTAGGCGCGCTCTATTTGTTTGACGATGACCTACTTCATTTAAAAGCGACTTACGCCTTCTCTGACAGAAAAGGTAATTTTAACCAAATTAAACTTGGTGAAGGTATGGTTGGTCAGGCCGGACTGGAAAATGAAGTTATCATTTTCAGTGGTGTATCTCAGGGTGCGCCTGTACTCAATTATGGTGCTGGAGAGCAGCTTTCAGAGCACTTTATGGCAATCCCTTTGGCTACAGATGAAGGCTTGATTGGCGTAGTACTTATTGGCTCGCTAACACCTTACACGCCATTACAAAAACGGTTTGTTAATGACGTAGTGCAAAATGCAGCGGTATTATTCAATGCAGCAAATTCTAGATTGACAATACAGTCACTGTTAGAACAGGCTCAGCTGCAAAAAGAGAGTTTGAGTAAGGCCAATATCATTTTAGAGGAGCAGACATTCGCGTTAAGAGAGTCAGAACAGGCCCTGCAAACCCAGCAAGAAGAGCTGAGAGTGACCAATGAAGAGCTGGAAGAGCAAACTAAAGTTCTTAAAGAGTCGGAATCGGAATTACAGGCTCAACAAGAAGAGTTGAGAGTGACCAACGAAGAGTTGGAAGAGCGAACTAAAGCGCTTGAAGATCAAAAACTGGAGATGCAGCAAAAAAATGAAGCACTGAGTGAGGCTCAGGAAGTTGTTGAAGAGAAAGCAAAAGAACTAGAGATTGCGAGTAAGTATAAGTCTGAGTTTTTAGCTAACATGTCCCATGAGTTACGCACTCCCCTAAATAGTATATTAATTCTGTCGCAACTGTTCGCCAATAACAAAGACGGAAATTTATCCAATAGACAAATTGAGTCTGCCAAAGCAATCAATTCATCTGGTTCAGACTTATTATCACTGATCAATGAGATTCTTGATTTATCAAAAGTGGAAGCGGGTAAAGTGGATCTGCATATAGAAAACGTTGCTTTCACCAATATTGAAACCGATTTAAACAGGCTTTATCGAGACATAGCAGTAGAAAAAGATCTCGATTTTCAGATTACTGTGGCACCTAATTTACCAGAATATTTGGTGACAGATTCACAACGTCTTCAGCAGGTTATCCGCAACCTACTTACGAATGCCTTTAAGTTCACACATGAAGGCTGTGTTTCCTTGAATATTTCACAACCATCACCTGAACTAATTAAAAGGGCGAACTTGCCTCGGGAAAAATTAGTGGCCTTTGCTGTCAAAGATCAAGGTATAGGAATCAAGAAAGAGCAGCAGTTGGCGATCTTCCAAGCATTTCAACAGGCTGATGGCAGCACTAGCCGTAATTATGGCGGCACAGGACTAGGCCTGTCTATCTCGAAGGAGCTTACTAAATTACTCGGTGGTTTTATACATTTGCTGAGTGATGAAGGAAAAGGAAGTACCTTTACCGTTGTACTTCCACTTAATTATTTACCTACGGATACTCTGGAAGTAGAGGAAGTTGTGAGCACCGATAGACCGGTAATCAACAAAGTGGATACGCCATCAGTAAAGCCAGCAGATAAACCTCAAACTAAATTACCGCTGGCAAAAATTAGTGAACGAACTTATGTGCAGGACGATCGACATAGTATCGACCCAGAAGACCAATCTTTATTAATCATTGAAGATGACGGTGCATTTGCAGGGGTAATGCGTGACTTTGGCCGTGAACGGGGTTTTAAATGTATTGTCGCTGAAAATGGTGAAACAGGGCTTCATTTTGCTGATTACTACAAACCAAGTGCAATTATTCTCGATATAGGTCTTCCGGGCATTGATGGTTGGACGGTAATGGAACGTCTGAAAGAGAACCCGAACCTTCGTCATATTCCGGTACACTTTATGTCAGCGAGTGATGCAAACTTAGATGCAATGAGAATGGGGGCTATTGGTTATCTGACCAAGCCTGTTGATATGAGAAAACTGGATAGAGCGTTTAGCAATATCGAAGAGATTATTTCGAAACCAGTCAAACGCTTATTAATTGTTGAAGATGATGAGATCCAGCGAGAAAGTATCAAGCAGCTTATTGGTGAAGATGATATCCATATTGTTACTGCATCAACAGGTGAGAAGGCGCTTTCAGAGCTAGAATCGAACCGTTACGACTGCATGATTTTGGATTTAGGTTTAGAAGATATGACAGGTTTTGAACTACTAGAAGAGATTCGCCGAAGTGAATCGGCAGCGAGAGTTCCTATCATTGTCTATACTGGTCGAGAGCTGACGGTAGAAGAAGAGAAAGAATTACATCGTTACGCAGAAAGCATCATTATAAAAGGTGTGAAGTCTCCCGAACGTCTACTGGATGAGTCGGCATTGTTTCTACACCGAGTAGAAGCCAATTTACCAGCAGAGCAAAGAGGCATGCTTAAAGCCGTACATGATAAAGAGTCAGTATTGAATAGTAAAAAGGTATTGCTGGTCGATGATGATATGAGAAATGTCTTTGCCTTATCTAGCATTCTTGAAGACAAAGGTATGGAGATTGTAGTTGCCAGAGATGGCTCAGAAAGCTTGGATAAACTGAAGAACCATCCAGATACTGATTTGGTACTAATGGACATAATGATGCCAAAAATGGATGGCTACGAAGCAATGAAAAGAATTCGGTCTCAGAAAATGCATAATAAGTTGCCAGTTATTGCTTTAACTGCAAAAGCAATGAAAGGAGATAGAAGTAAATGTATTGAGTCTGGTGCGAGTGATTACCTTGCAAAACCTATTGATACTGACAAGCTTCTCTCCATGCTAAGAGTTTGGTTATATTAATATGAATGATGTTCCAGAAGTAAGTAATGAACAACTTGAAATACAGCTGTTACTTGAAGCTATTTATAAGAAATACGGTTACGATTTTAGAGAGTACTCAGTTGCCCATACAAGGCGAAGATTAGAATACCGCCGCGCTATTGAGGGCATGCGGAACTATTCGGAAATGCAACATAAGGTTATTTATGACTCGAAATTTTTTGAGCAATTATTGTTGGACCTCTCTATTAATGTAACCGAAATGTTTAGAGACCCTTGGTTTTACCAAAAGGTGAGGGATATTGTGATCCCACATTTAAAAACCTATCCATTTGTCAGAATATGGCACGCAGGGTGTTCCGCTGGTCAGGAAGTTTATTCGAATGCTATTTTGCTGCAAGAAGAGGCGATGAAAGATCGAACGCAGATCTATGCGACTGATTTTAATGAGTCTATTCTGGAAAAAGCTAAAAAAGGCATCTACCCTATGGATTTGGTTCGGCAGTATACTAATAACTATCAAGCCGCTGGTGGCACAGCCTCTTTCTCAGATTACTACATGGCAGATTATGACAATGCCATAATGAACCGAAACTTAAGAGAGAAAATGCTCTTTTCTCCACATAACCTAGCTACAGACGGGGTATTTGGTGAGATGCAGGTGATTTTTTGCCGAAACGTGCTTATTTATTTTAATCGAGAGTTACAAGATCGGGTCTTTCAGCTTTTTTATGAAAGCTTATGTCCCGGAGGTTTTCTTTGCTTAGGCTCGAAGGAGAGTCTGCGGTTTTCTTCAGTTGCTCATAAATTTGAACTTGTGGCTGAGCGAGAGAAGATTTACCGCAAAAAAAGAGAGAGGTAGCGTATGAAATGTGGTGAATCGCATTATAGAGCTGTCGTTATAGGGGCGTCTGCCGGAGGTTTAGCCGCGTTTGAAACTGTTCTGCGCAGCTTGAAGCCAAGTTTTTGTATTCCAGTTTTATTAGTTCAGCATATCAGCCCTAACTCCGAAAGTTATTTGCCCATGCATTTTCAGGATAGAAGCGCACTTGATGTAAAGGAAGCGGAAGACAAGGAACCGATTAGGAGAGGTAATCTGTACATTGCTCCGCCGAACTATCACATACTGGTTGAGCATGATGGTTGTATTGCATTATCGATTGATCCGCCAGTTAATTATTCGCGTCCTTCGATAGATGTTCTATTTGAAAGTGCTGCTGAATATTTTCAGAATGAGTTAATTGGAATTGTTTTGACCGGAGCGAATTCTGATGGGGCAAAAGGGCTTAAGAGAATTAAAAATAAGGGTGGTTTAACGGTTGTTCAGTCAATAGAAACCGCTGAAGCTAAAGCCATGCCGGCCGCTGCGATAGAAGCAGTGGATGTCGACCATATTCTTTCATTAGAAGGTATTGGTCATTTATTGAGTGATGTGTGTGAATGTTAATCATGAAAGATAAACCGAAATTACTAATTGTTGATGACAAAGTAGAAAATTTGATAGCTCTGGAAAATTTGTTGGATCAGTTTGATTGCGATCTAATTCGGGCTCAGTCGGGTGAAGAAGCATTAGCACAAACGCTGGATCATGACTTTGCACTGGTGCTGTTGGATGTTCAAATGCCTGATATGGACGGTTATGAAGTCGCAGAGTTACTGCGAGGTAATAAAAAAACTCGAAACATCCCTATTATTTTTGTGACCGCATCTTCTGCAACCGAAGCGCACATTTTTAAAGGTTATGAAGCTGGTGCCGTAGACTATTTAACTAAGCCACTGAATACCAATGTATTCAGAAGTAAAGTAGGCGTCTTTCTTGAGCTATATGAACAGAAAGCGGCTTTAAGCAGAAAAACCATAGAATTTGATCAAAAACTGGCCGAGCTTGAAGAGCTACAGCAGCAGCTGGAAGAAACGAATGAGCAACTTTTGCTTTTATCAACTACAGATGGGCTAACGGGACTAACTAATAAACGTAAGTTTGAAGAGATATTTTTGGAAGAGTGGCAGCGAGCCATCCGTTCAAATACACCGGTATCGGTCATAATGTTGGATATTGACCACTTCAAACTGTACAACGATACGTTCGGTCATCATCATGGAGATGATTGTTTAAGAGATGTCGCTAATGCCTTGCGAAATGTAGAGTTGCGTCATCTCGATAGAATTGCTCGTATAGGTGGTGAAGAATTTGCGATTGTCTTACCTGATACAGACGAATCTGGCGCAATGCTGGTGGCTGAAAAGGTCAGAATGACCATTGAAATGTTACAAATTCCGCATAGCGAATCTACGGGTAATCCTTATGTTACTGCTAGCTTAGGTATCTGCTCTGTGGTACCTGTCAAGGAGATGAACCCTAGAATGTTAATGGAATGTACTGACAGAGCCTTGTATAGATCCAAAGCGAATGGACGTAACTGTTGTACTAGCGATATATTGGGTCTTGAAATAGCAGGTTAATGTAGAAGTCGGGTTTCCCCGACTTTTTGTTAATAACTCAATGGGGATCTAAAGCGCTTGTTCGTAGCGTGTAAAACCTTGCTTCAGATCCTCGATTAAGTCATCTACATTTTCCAGCCCAATGTGAAGACGGATTAATGTACCAGTAAATTTCGGGTTGGCGACCGTACGTAATGCGTTAAATGATTTTGGCTCATTAGCAAGGATTAAGCTTTCAAATCCTCCCCAAGAATACCCCATACTGAAGTGTTTCATACCATCTAAAAGTGCAGTTGTGGCGTTTGAGTTGCTGGTTTTTAATACGAAAGAGAATAAGCCGTTACAACCAGAAAAATCTCGTTTGTAATACTCATGGCCAGGACAACTTTCAAGAGCCGGGTGTCTGACATGATCAACCTCTGGACGTGAGGCAAGCCATTGCGCCACTTTGATGCTGCTATTCTCATGTTGTTTAAGTCTAACATCCAAGGTTCGCAGGCCTCGCAGGCCTAAATAAGCGTCATCCGGAGATACGATCTGTCCCATTAAATAACTTTGTTCACGTAACTGTGGCCAGTGTTTTTCATTCGCCACTGCGGTCCCCAGCATAACGTCAGAGTGCCCAACGATGTACTTAGTGGCCGCTTGAACGGAGATATCTACATCAAAGTCGAAAGGAGAGAAGTTTACGCCTGCAGCCCAGGTATTATCTAAAATTACGACGATATCTTGCTCGTGTGCAATCTGGGTTAACTTTGGAACGTCCTGAACTTCCATGGTAATTGAGCCTGGAGATTCCAAAAATAAAATTTTGGTATTCGGCTGGATGAGTTCCCGAATGCCTTCTCCAATAAGGGGGTCATAATAAGTGGTTTCTACCCCCATCTTTTTCATGATAACGTCGCAAAAATCGCGGGTAGGCTCATAGCAAGTATCGACCATTAGAATATGGTCACCAGACTCAACGAAGGATAGGATCGCATTAGAAATTGCCGCTGTCCCACAAGGGTAAAGAGCACATCCTGCGCCGCCTTCTACTTCTGTCATAGCTTCTTGGAAAGCGAAATGTGTATGTGTGCCGCGTCGCCCGTAAAAAAGCGTTTTGTTGGCACGATTAACCATTGCTTTTTGTTTTTCTGCGACGGTTTTAAAAACTACGGTAGAAGCGCGTTGAACGGGAGGGTTCACAACACCATTTGTCCATTTAGTATCGCGTCCAGCGGTGATCAGCTTGGTTTGTTTTTGTTCGGACATCAATTTTCCTTTTGTACTTTTGCCGAGATAGTTTATTTAAACCATGTTGCGATCATTTACGCAAGGCTTTATCGAATCAAAGACATGGGATGGTCAATACAATACTGATGTGCAACTACAAAAGAGGGCTGAACAAGAAGAAGCTACGTTCAAGAAATCGATAATAAACCTTGCGTTGTTTCCAGTGCAATAATGAAACTTCAGACGAGGAGTTGATATAGGATTGTTGTAAGCAATACATTTCTTTGGTGAATGCAACGTTATCTACCGCAAGTGTCAGTTCAAAATTAAGCCATAAACTGCGCATATCCAAGTTCACAGTACCGACAAGACAATACATTTCGTCCACAACGACGGACTTAGTATGAAGTAGCCCACCGTTAAACTCGAAGATTCTGACACCAGCGACTAGTAGCTCCTCGTAGTATGCTCTCGAAGCCCATTGAACCATGAGTGAATCATTTTTCTTCGGAATAATAATGTCGACCTGAACACCACGTTGAGCTGTCATCTTCAATTCTTCCAGTAATTCTTCACTAGGGACAAAGTAAGGGGTGGTAATGCGTACAGACTTTTGAGCTTGATTAATTGTTAAGGTTAATACCTGCTGGATTAGGTTGTCTGGCATACCAGGCCCGGAAGGAACGACTTGAACTGGCATAGGTACGTTATCTTGCTTAATAATGCAATGAGGAAGACTTGGCAAATTACGATCCCCGGTTTCTACTTCCCAGTCCCATGCGTGAATGGCGGAGAGTACATTAACCGTAGGGCCGGTAATTCGAATCATGACATCGATCCATTTACCTACGCCCGCATCTTTCTTAAAGAATGCAGGGTCAACCATATTCATCGAACCGGTATAAGCAACAGCGTCGTCGATAACGATTATTTTTCGATGCTGGCGCAAATCTAAGCGTCTTAAGAATACACGCCAAGGGCTTACCCCGAGTGCTTGTTTAATCGTTATTCCAGACGTTTCCATCATTTCTACCCAATGGCTACGGAAAAATCGATGACTACCAGCTGAGTCGAGCAATATTTTTACATCTACCCCTCGTTTTGCCGCGCGGATAAGAGCTGCTCCTACAGAGTCCACCAGTCCACCGTTATGCCATATGTAAAATACAAAGCGAATGTGAGTTTGTGCTGATTCTATATCTTGGATAATTGAGCGAAGAATATTTTCTGGCGAATCTTGCAGGTCTAGAGAATTACCGCACAGTGCTGGAATGTCCATTCTATTGGTACACAGCATATCTATTTTTGTTATTTGTGGGCTCATTAACTCAGGAAGATGGGCTTGGCAATCATGAAGTTGGTCAAACCACTCTCTGTAGTGAGAAAACATCTGCTTAGCTCTTTCTGCGCGTTTGCGTCCCAGGTTCAATTCGCCAAACAGGAAGTAGCAGATTATACCTAACACAGGGATGATATAAATGATCATTAACCATGCTAATGACACACTGACAGCTCGTCTTCGGAGCACGACACGAATAGTGATACCGGCAACTAATACCCAGTATATACCAACGCCAATTAACGCTATGAACTGATAAAATTGTTCCATTTATTCTTGGCTATTATTCCTGTAGTGCAAATATTTGTTTGTTCACTTATGTCAGCAAGCCGATTGCTTTTAGGCAGATTTTAGATTCACTTTAAATGTGCTGCTTAGTAATTAGAACCTAAATTCCAAATTATCATAGATAACTATCTTATACAGCATGATTCTGTTGAATTAAGTCGCGTTTTTACCAAGTAGTAACAATGATAATGTTGGACAAGATATAAAACGTTACCCACGAAATGCAAAGACACCTAAAAAGGCATACAGGTACTGAAAATAAGCGTATTACGCAAATAGGTGATTATCATTGAAAAGAGATGTTTAACAGGAAAGAAATATGACTTTGTTCAAAAATAGAGCATTTAACATTAATAAAATGTGTTTTTAACGAAATATATACTCATCGGGCTTTTAATTTTACGCGTAAACTGTTTTACTTGCCATACACAGAGCGTCACTCAAATTTTCGAGTTGTGTAAACTATTGTTTACACAGGTCCCTTTAAGACGCCTAAATACATGCAAACACATATTTAAATTTGGAGTAATCGTGGCAACGAGTAATTCAACCACAGAATCCCGTGATACGTGGGGTTCGAAATTAGGCTTCGTTATGGCTGCAGCAGGTTCTGCTGTTGGTCTGGGTAATATTTGGAAATTCCCATATACTGCAGGTGAAAGTGGCGGTGGCGCTTTTGTCATTATTTATCTGCTTTTCGTGATTTTTATCGGCTACAGTGTAATGCTGACAGAATTTGCAATCGGTCGAAAAACGGGTTTATCTGCGGTAGGTGCATTTAAGTCGACAGACCGTCGCTGGACATTTGCTGGTGTTATTGGCGTATTCAGTGGTTTGTTGATTATGGGTTTTTATCCCGTCGTCGGTGGCTGGGCAATAGCTTACATTCAGAAAATAGCGTCAGGCCTATTGAGCACACCAGAGGCTATTGGTGATAGTTTTGGCAGCTTTATTTCGGATCCAGTACAACCGTTAATGTGGATGGGTCTATACCTGCTGTTAAATATATTTATTGTTGTTAAGGGTATTTCTGGCGGGATTGAAAAAGCTGGTAAAATTCTAATGCCAATGTTATTTGCTATCCTTATTATAGTTGCAGTTAAAGGATTAAGCCTTCCTGGTGCATCAGCGGGACTTGAGTTTCTATTCAAACCAGACTTTTCAAAAGTAGACAGCGGTGTTGTTTTGGCGGCTCTTGGTCAGGCATTCTTCTCTTTGAGCCTTGGTATGGGTTGTATGATGACATATGGTAGTTATCTCAAAAAGAAAGAAAATCTTGTTCAGACGACAGCAATGGTAACAGCAATGGATACTGGCGTGGCTATATTAGCTGGTATAGCAATGTTCCCGGCAATGTTCGCGTTAAATATGGAACCATCTGCGGGGCCTGGTCTTGTTTTCGTTGTTGTTCCTCAGTTATTTGCTGAAATGGGTGGCATGATCGGCGTGTTATTAGCATTGCTGTTCTTTATCGGTTTGAGTGTTGCTGCGTTAACATCGTCGGTTTCTCTTCTGGAAGTGGTTGTTTCTTATCTGATTGATGAAAAAGGGATGAAGCGTTCTACGGCAGTACTATCGGCGAGCGCACTGATGGCAATATTATGTGTGTTTGCATCACTATCTCTGGGGGGCACAGGTCCACAGCTATTTGGTACCGGCGCATTCGATATCTTTGATTTATTAACAGACAAAATCTTCCTTGCTGTGGGTGGTTTGCTGGTTTGTATCTTTGCAGGTTGGCGTTTAAGCCGCTCTGAGCTGCAAAAAGAGATCACAAACGACGGTAAAGTTTCTTTCCCACTGTTTGGTCTATGGTACAACTTGGTAAAATATGTGATCCCTTTCGCTATTGCTATTGTTGCCATCTCAGGTATTAAAGGTGGTTTTGATAGTGGTAAAGGTGAAATCATGCTCATGGGTATCGCTATCATCGCTATTGCAGGTTTGGTGTCTAAGAAGTTGTAATCAATTTATTTAGCAGCTAGCAAACTATTTCGTATAACGGGAGCCCTTTTAGGGTTCCCGTTTTTTTATGTGAAAGAATCGATGATTTTATTAGAAGAAAATGTCGCTTGTAATGCTAAAAGGCGTATATACTCATGCGCCTTAAAAGGAGCTTCTGTTATGTTTGATATTTTGTATCTTCATGATGACTTTGTCGTAATCAATAAACACCCTAATGTGAGTGTTCATAAAGATGATGGCGATACTATGCTTTTGCATGAAGTAGCGAAAGAGCTTGGTGAAGACCAACTCTACTTGGTGCACAGGCTTGACAAGATGACATCTGGAATCTTATTACTGGCAAGAAACGCCACCGCTGCCGCGCTACTGTGCAAAAAATTTGCCGACAGAACCATAGACAAATTTTACCTTGCTATTGGTGAGAGTAAGCCACGGAAAAAACAGGGTACTATCAGCGGTGATATGGCGCGTTCACGACGGTCAAGCTGGAAGTTACTACCTAGTCAACATAGCCCTGCTATCACTCAGTTTTTCTCAAATTCAGGGGAACCGGGTGAACGGTTGTTTTTATGTAAACCATATACAGGAAAGACACACCAAATACGTGTTGCACTTAAGTCAATAAGTTCTAGTATATTAGGCGATCCAATATACAACCCTCAATCTAAAGCCGATAGAGGGTACCTGCACGCATTTGCCATCCAGTTTGATTATCTGTCGAACAACTATCAATTTGTTTGTCGACCCAATAAAGGGCAAAAGTGGAAAACTGAGGCGGTAGAACAAGCACTAGAGCAGTGGCACTCTCCCTGGAAATTAAACTGGCCGAAAATTAAATAAATTATGAACAACACGATAATATCCCCATTTTTTGCTTATATTGATGAGCAGTTAGAAACTGTACCTAACGAGGTGCGTCGCCTGTTTCACGGCAGAGGTAAATGTTGGACAGGTTTTGAACAATTGACCTGTGATTGGCTTCAGGGTCAATTGATTGTTGCTTTATTTAAACCTGTTGATGCAGAGTTCTTGTGTGAGTTGCGACAGGGTCTAATGAATATAACCACGACAGATATTTGGCGTACAAAACAAGGAAAGTCGGTACTTTTACAACATCGTTATGAAAATGGAGCACCTTCTGAAATACTATTTGGTGATTTAGATTCGTCTCCTGTCGTTATCGAAAATGGACTAAAGTATCAGCTGGATATTGGTAAAAACCAGAATTTTGGCCTGTTTTTGGATATGAGATTTGGCCGTGAATGGGTTCAGAAGCGTTCACAAGGCAAAAAAGTATTAAACTTGTTCGCTTATACCTGCGGTTTTTCTGTTTCAGCAGTAGACGGAGGGGCCACTAAGGTTGTCAATGTGGACATGGCAAAAGCTTCTTTGAACAAAGGCAGGGAAAACCACCGACTGAATGGTCATGATATGAGCAAAGTTAATTTCATGGCCCACGACATTTTCAAATCTTGGGGCAAGATTCGTAAAAATGGACCTTATGACCTGATCATCATTGATCCGCCTTCATTTCAGAAAGGCAGTTTTGCACTCACTAAAGATTATAAAAAGATATTAAGGCGCTTGCCTGAGTTGATGACTGATTCTGCTGAGGTTTTGGCTTGTGTAAATTCACCGTCTGTAACGCCTGAGTTCTTAATCGAATCGATGGATGAAGAAGCGCCGGAGATCACTTATCAGGGGCGTTTAGAAAACCCACCGGAGTTTGCAGATATAGATGAAAACTCAAGCCTAAAAGCCTTAGTGTTTAAAACAAATTGATATCCAAAATTAAAAGAGAAAAGAATGGAAAGCTTAGTTGACCGATTTTTGCAGTACGTAACTTTTGATACTCAGTCTAATAGTGAGAGCAGTGCATGTCCAAGTAGTAAAGGGCAAATGGTATTAGCCGAGCGTTTAAAATTAGAGATGACTGAGCTTGGTTTACAGCAGGTTACACTGGATGACAATGGTTATCTGATGGCTAAACTTCCGAGCAATTGTGAACATCAAGTGCCGCCAATAGGCTTTATTGCGCATATGGATACCGCTCCCGACGAATCAGGAAAAAACGTTCGTCCGCAAATCGTAAATAATTATCAGGGTGGTGATATTGCTCTGGGTCAAAGTGGTGAAGTATTGTCGCCATCTCAATATCCCGAGATGGAGCAACTGATAGGTCATGACTTGATTACGACAGACGGTACAACCTTGTTAGGTGCGGATAATAAAGCGGGCATTGCTGAAATTCTAACGGCAGTAGAATACCTTACGAACCACCCAGAGATTAAACATGGTGATATCTGTATTGGCTTTACACCTGATGAAGAGATTGGGCGAGGTGCTGATTTATTTGATGTTGAAAAATTTGGCGCACAATGGGCATACACGATTGATGGTGGTTTAGTCGGTGAGTTGGAATATGAGAACTTTAATGCGAGTAGCGCTAAAGTAATCTGTCATGGCGTTAGCGTTCATCCGGGCACAGCAAAGAATAAGTTAGTCAATTCAATGAACATTGGGGCGCAGTTTCAATTAATGATGCCTAGTGACGAAACGCCAGAATGTACCGATGGTTATCAAGGTTTTTATCACCTGACGTCGATTAAATCGGGCATCGCCAGAACCGAGCTAAACTATATCATACGTGAGTTCGACAGAGATGGACTAGAGCAGCGTAAGGGATTTATTCAGGAGAAAGTGGCACAGCTAAACGCCAAGCTTGGTAAAGGCAGCGTAGAGGTTGAAATTACGGATAGTTATTTTAACATGAAAGAGATGGTTGAGCCTCACCCTCACATCATAGAGCTGGCAAAACAATCTATGTTAGAGGTCGGCGTTGAGCCACTGATTACTCCTATTCGTGGTGGTACGGACGGAGCTAGGCTCTCATTCATGGGCTTACCTTGTCCGAATATCTTTACCGGCGGTTACAATTTTCATGGTATTCATGAGTTCATCACTATTAAAGGGATGGAGCAAGCTGTACAGGTTATTGTTAAGTTGACAGAAAAAACCGCAGAAAAATAGCACGTGGGCAGAATTGCCCACGTTCAGTTATTCTGCGTCTGACTGTTCGATTTCTTTTAATGTCGAAAATCCTGCCCAAATTCGGTTTCCTGTGGTTAACCAACAAAGTGCGCCAAATACATAAGCGATTTGTGCAAAATATTGAGGGAAAATACAGAACAGGATAAAGCAGGCGATGGTTTCCGTTCCCTCGGTTAATCCAGTCATATAATAGAGAGACTTGTTCTTATAGACTGGGCTCTCTATCTCTCTTTTTCCTGCCATGACCGCAAATGCAAGAAAGCTGGAACCTGTTCCAATAAATGAAAATATCAAAAAGGCACCTGCAATTGCATTTTGTTCGGGGGCGGCTAAAACAAAACCGAACGGTATTAAGGAGTAAAATAGAAAATCCAAACTGATATCCAGAAAACCTCCCGAGTCGGTTATTCCTTGTAATCTTGCCATCGCACCGTCCAATCCATCAAACGTGCGGTTGAGTACAATAAATAATAATGCTAGCTGATATTGCTGAAAATATAGAGAAGGCAGAGCTAAACATCCCAATATAAAACCGGTAAGCGTAATTTGATTTGCAGTTACTCCGGTTTTAGAAACCAGCTTTGCAGTAAAATTAAGTGGATACTTAATGATTTTAATACTGAATCTATCTAACATCTTTTTTAGCTCCAAGGCCAAGTTAAACAACGGCTGTTTTTGGGTATATCTGAACTGTCATGCGTGACAAGCAATGCAGGTACATTGGCTAGTGCTATCTGCTCGAAGACCCAATCTCTAAACTGTTCACGCAGTGTTTTGTCTAATTTGCTAAAAGGTTCATCGAGTAAAATTAATTTAGGCTCAGCCAGTAACATACGAACCAAGCTCACTCTGGCTCTTTGGCCTCCAGATATCTGTTCTGGCATCGAGTTGGCCAATTGTTCCAGCTTCACTTTTTTGAGTGCAGTATAAGCAGCATCGATTCGTTTGCGGCCTTTTATTGAATTAGGCAGTGCGAAAGCGAGGTTTTCTATTACAGATAAATGAGGAAACAACAGATCATCTTGAAACAAGATACCAACCTGGCGTAGATGGGCGGCTAACCGGTCGATTTTTTTCTCACCCAAGTAGATATCGCCATTATAGCTGAAGTCATCAGCCAGATGCCCTGCAATCACATTCAATAGCGTAGACTTACCACAACCGCTTGGTCCCATCAGGCAGAGTACTTCACCGGGCTCTACCGTAAAAGAAACGGGATGAAACAAAGCGGTACTATCTCGGTTAAAGATGGTGAGTTTTTTTAGAGAAAGGCTCATGGTCAATGATTTTCCTGCGACGTTTGTTGATAACTCTACTTTGTATACGACTTGTCATATAAGCAAAGGTGAAAAACAAAAATGGCAAAGCAGCTTGCCAAATTGCGTAAATAGCGGTTACACGTCTGTCAAAACCACTAGAAAGAGCCACTGCTTCTGTTGTGATGGTTGAGATCCGGCCAGCACCTAGCATTAGTGTTGGTAAGTATTGCGCAAGACTGACGCTTGCGCCTATAGCCCATGAAAACAGTATGGCGGGTAATAAAATAGGGGCTTTAATTTTGAGCCATGTATACAAAGGTGACTTTCCTAAGCTGAGAGCAGTTCTGGTGTACCCTTCTTCATAGCTTTTCCAAGGTCCGTCCAGAGCGAGAAATACATAAGGGAACGCAAAAAAGACATGTGACCATACAACCCAAATGAAATAACTGTTGAAGTTAATATATAAGGTTGCTACCTGTATCCCAAATAATAGCGACAATTGCGGAACAAGAATCGGTAAAGCAATAATAAAATGGGGTATGTGTAAGCGATACTTATTCTGATATTCGTGTGCGACCAGAGCAAATAGTAGTGCTACTCCAGATGATATCAGAGCTAACAACAAGCTGTTATTAATGGTTGGTAAAATGGATTCCCACTCTAATGCCCAAAATTGGCGACTAAATTTACTTGGGATAAGGTCAGGAAAGCGCCAGCGTTGGGCAAATGACCAAACGATGGTTAGCGGTAAGATAGTGAGGTTAATGAGCATTAGCATAATGAAAAAGCGTTGGCCGGGGACTGAAAAACCGTACCTACCGGAATATTGCCACTGTTTCCTTTTAGATACACAAAACCATTCAAACGTTCTTACTAATAAAAACAGAAGGCTACAGATGAAAAAAAGAAGCACAGCCCCAGCTCCAGCTCGGGGAAATAAGTGTAAATCTGGGTTTGAAAACCATTGCCACACCAGTACCGAAAAAGTGGGAGGGTTGGTTGGACCAAGTATAAGGCTAATGTCTACAACAGATGCACTGTAGGCAACAATGGCGATAAGCGGGAAGCGAATTTTGGTTAGCCATTGTGGAAAAACACACTTCCACCAAAATTGGTTGGGCGAATATCCTAAACTTGTTGTCACTTTGGCCAATTGGTCAATTTTGAGCTGATTTAATATAGGGACGCTCATTAATAATAAAAAAGGTAATTCTTTTAAAGCCAACGCAAAGCTCAGCCCTAACCCGTATTGATCTTTCACCAGTAGAGCGATGGAGCTGACATCAATCACAGGATTAATTAGCCGTGAAATAATGCCAGTAGGGGAGAATAGAAACGCAAACCCAATGGCAAATGCGACATGTGGCATGGCAAGAAGCGGTGACAGAGCTCGCTCCACGATGCGCCAACGTCTATAGCGCCATGTTGACTGAATGATTGAAAAAGCGAGAAAACAACAGAGCAAACAACTAAAGAGGGTAGTGAAAATTGTCAGAGCGATAGATTTCCATACCGCACTCCACTCAAAAACGGCGATAAAGCCTTCAAGGGATATTGACGTCATTCCAATGGGTGGCACATAACTCAATGACGAGAGTAAAACCCCCACAGTTCCCGGAACCGTGGGGAAAATACAAACGAGAATAAGTAACAGGTAGATGATACGCAACATGGTTTAACTACAATTATTGTCCATATCGTTCTAACCAGGCTTTTTCAAGGGCGACTTGCCAACTAGGGTGGGGTTCAGGCAAAGATTTAAACAAGCGGGTGTTTTTAGCCGAACCTTCTAAATTCTGGTTTAACAGAACGGATGGATCGCCCCATATGGATAAGTCACCTTTACGAGATTGAGCTTCCGAGCTCAATAAAAAGTTAATTGATACCAAGGCGGCTTCTTTTGCATTGGCATTCCATGGGATAGCGAGAAAATGAATGTTAGACAGAGCGCCAGCGTCCATGGCATAAGCTCTGGTCGTTTCTGCCAATTTACCGCTTTTTTGTGCAGAGAAGACCGCGTTTGGATTGAAAGTAATGCTTAAATCTAACTGTCTGTCATCCAATAACTGAATCATTTCTGAAGAGCCCGCTGGAAATTGCTTTCCTTCTCGCCATGCATATTGATGAAACTCATCTAAATAAGTCCAAAGCGGCTTGGTAATAATATCAAAGTCTTTTTGATTAACAGGCTTGTACAGAGATTTGTCGCCTTGCGTGAGCTCGATAAGTAACGCTTTCAGGAAGCTGGTACCATGAAATTCGGGTGGTTTAGGGTAGCTTATGCGATTAGGGTATGCCTTGCTATAACTCAGCAACTCAGAAAATGAGGCGGGAGGATTATTAAGTGTTTTGCTATCATGGATAAACACTAGCTGACCCACTCCCCATGGTGCTTCTAAGCCATTTGTTGGTTCAGAAAAGTCGCTGTCGACAGGCAAGCTTTGGTCAACATTCTTCCAATTTGGTAGCTTCTCTACAAATGGACCATAAAGTAAATCGCCAGATTTCATGGATTTGAAGTTTTCGCCATTAATCCAGACCATATCAACGCTGCCATTTGCATTTTTACTCGCCGTCTTCTCTGCGAGTAGTTGTGATGTTGTTTTCGAAATGTCAGAGACTTTAACGTGCTTAAAGTCGATACCATAACGTTGTTTCAGTTGCTTACCAGTCCATTTAAGGTAAGCATTAATTTCCTGGCTTCCACCCCAAGCGTGGAAATACACGGATTGACCTTTGGCCTTATCTTCTATTTGTTGCCATGTGGGTTGAGCAACAGTAGAAAAGCTGGCTAAAGCGGCAATGAGTAACGCAGTTTTTTTCATAAGATTCCTTTCAGGGCTTGATTGTTATAACTAGGTCAACGCGACTACCAATACCAGACCGGGTAAACGTTGATTTCTATTCACTTTAAGCAAAAATACTCAAACTATTTCCAGAAGATCCTCTTTTAAAAATAAAAAGTATCCAGAACTAGTTTGAGTATAAAAGATTAAGAGGTGAGCCGCTTAAACATTGATATGTCGAGTTGAAGGTCCTTTAGTCTTGTTGAGACTACTTTTGATCTTCGACTGATTGGCATGTATCCAGAGAGATAACTTTTTCGAGCAACAATTGCCCTCTAGGACTTCTCATTTTGATATCGTAAATGATGCCATGTTCTAAGTTGGCTCTAACGTCTGAATTCGTACAGTAATAATTAACACTATTGGTCATAAGAGCCTGAGCTGGTATTGCATCATCACCGTTGTAGAGCATCATAAGTTCAACGGCATTTCCTCTGGCTTTAGCTTGCATGATAGTTAACGGCCCGTGCTCGATGGGTAAACTATTTGATAATGTCGTTGCCCTATGTTGAGCGATAGCTTCTACTAGCCGTTGTTTGTCGGCACTAGAGCTGCAACCAAACACAAATAAAATCGCGAATATAGAGATGATTTTTACGGTAGAAAATTTCATATTTAAAATACTTTTTTAAATGGTTTTACAATGACGTTTTCGTATACACCTGCAGCTATGTACGGATCAGCATCGGCCCAAGTTTTGGCCTCTTCTAAGGAAGAAAACTCTGCAATAACGGTTGACCCTGTAAAGCCCGCTTCACCGGGGTTTTCAGAATCGATTGCAGGCATTGGACCTGCGGTGAGGAGCCGACCTTCATTTTGAAGCAGTTGTAATCGAACTAAATGTTTATCTCTCACACTCAGACGCTTTTCTAGAGAGTTTTTTACATCTTGAGAAAAAATGACGTACCACATAAATATTCCTTATTCATTTTTGAGAGGCTTCATCTTACAAAAATAATACAATGTTAGTTGAAGCTTTGCTTAAGAGTGTGAAATTACGCTGTTTTTACTGGGCGAGGACGGCCATTGCTATCTATAGCAACATAGTTAAATGAGGCTTCACATACCTGAAATCTATCACCTACGCCTTTATCATTGACTGGCTTTACCCAGACTTCCAAATCAATAGACATTGAAGTCCTACCGATCCGTGTACATTCACCATAGCAGCATACCACGTCACCCACAGAAACAGGTTTCTTAAACGTTATATCAGACACTGAAACGGTGACTATCCGGCCGCCTGATATTTCCTTAGCCAAAATGCCACCAGCCAAATCTAACTGAGACATTATCCAACCGCCGAAAATCTGACCTGCGGCATTCGTATCAGCGGGCATAGCCAGTGTACGCAAGATTTGTTGCCCTTTCGGGTTAATAGGTTTTACTGCTTCCATTACTGTACTTCTTCTTCATAGGTATTTGTATCAGTCAGCATAGCTAATGTACTAAGCAGCATTTGACCGCGAGAAGCGGCACTACGATCATTGTTCATGAACATTCCATTAAGAAACCCTCAGCGAGAACTGCTGAGGGTAAAGTCATTTATTTTGATTCTTCTTTAGGTAGGTGTTTGTAAATGTATAAACCAGTGAGAAGTGTGAATCCGAATGTGGCTGCGAGTAAACCAAAGACTTTAAAGTTAACCCAAACATCGAGTGGTAAGTTGAACGCAACATAAACGTTTAATAGAGCACAAAGTACAAAGAATATTACCCAAGCCCAGTTAATCTTTAGCCATACGGAGTCAGGTAACGAAATCTCTTTCCCCAACATCCCTTTGATAACAGGTTTTCCCATCAACTGAGTAACGAGTAGTCCGATAGAGAAAAGTGAATACACAATGGTCACTTTCCACTTAATAAAGTTTTCATCATGGAAAAATATCGTCATGCCCCCAAAGACAGCTACGATAACGAAAGTGATCAATTGCATCTTCTCAACTTTTTTATAAAGAAAGTAAGTTAAGGCGATTTGAATTGCTGTTGCGACGATTAATGCGGCTGTACCGACATAGATATCGTACATTTTGTACAGGGCAAAAAATATAATTAGTGGAATAAAATCAATAAGTTGTTTCATTTTTTAATGGCTACTGGTTACGGAACTAATGACAGTCTAACTAATTTAAAGCAATAGCAAAATAGTTTGAAGAGATTTGGATACAAAAAGATACCTTTTGGTGCTTTTTTAGTCATGACAGAATCGTTTGTTTCCTCTGATTCTGGATGCCTTAACGTCCTGTATTAAGATTTTACGCCCATAAGGTACTCTGCCTTTATGGGGGGGACGGGTATTATAAATTTCTTTTTCCGCTTTTAACATATTTAAAATTACTTTAATTTCATGTGCTAAATAACTAATTAATTTTATGGTTGTTATTATTAAGTGACTCGCAAATTGACAATAAATAGAATTTTAAAGCGTTTTATTTGAATTAAAGTACGACGCGTAGGAATGTAGTGTTATTCAACGAATCGATAGGTGTTAATTGCACGGCGTGCTGTTAATTAAATGGAAGTAACTATATTGGAATGGATGAGTAATACATTATAAATGTTTGGGTAAATTAATAAATATAATCAATAAGGTATTAGATTATGAATAAGCAAAATATCAATAACGGCTTGAGATTGTCGATACTGATTGCATTGGGATTAGTTGTTACTGGTTGTACATCAACAGCTCAAAGTGAGTTTAAATCAGTAACTAATCAAGAAAAAGAAGCACAATTACAAAAACGTGAAGATGTACTGTTTCAACGTGAAAATGTACTGTCTCAACGTGAAGTTGAAATTAAACGTCAGGTGGAAGCACTCGGTGATCAGCATGAAAGTCAATTGAGGGTTGAACCACTTCTTCCACCTAAGGCACAACTGGGTGAGTGTTACGCTCGAGTTTGGATTGAACCACAATACAAACAAGTTCAACAAAAAATATTGGTTAAAGAGCAAACAGATAAACTTGAACACAAGCCTGCTAAATATGCAATTGTTGAAGAAAAAGTGTTGGTGTCAGAAGCATCTTCAAAAATAGTGGCGATTCCTGCAGTGTATAAGACTGAAAAAGAAAAAGTACTAATTAGTAATGCGCAGCGTACTTGGCGCGTAAAACCTGATAAATCAGCGGCTTTGGTTTCTGATGGTGTATTGGATAGGGCTAAACGACATGGTATTGATCTAAATAATGCTAGAGCAAACATGTGTTTTCATGAGCATTTTATCGCGGCAGACTATGAAACAAGCAAAGAGAAAGTGCTAATTAGTGAAGCCAGCGAAAGTATTGTATCAATACCAGCTAAATATCGTACAGTAGAAAAAAAAGTAATGGTAAAAGAAGCATCGACTCGTTTAGTTACGGTACCCGCAGTGTATGAAACGGTAGAAGATCAAGTCGTTGATAAACCAGCACATCAGGTATGGAAGAAAGGGAAAGGCGCCATTCAGAAAATTAATGAGTCTACCGGTGAAATCATGTGTTTGGTTGATGTACCTGCGACTTATAAAACTGTAAGCAAAAAAGTCTTAAAGACACCAGCAACCACTAAAACTATTGATGTGCCTGCAAAGTACAATACAATTTCCGTTCGCGAATTGGTTACACCGGCGAATGAGAAGCGCTCTGTTATTCCTGCAAAATACACAACAGTAAATAAGAAGAAGATGGTCAATGATACGACCTATGTTTGGCACGAAATAACTAACAAGTCACTGTCTAAGGCTACGCGTACGGGTAATCAGATCTGTCTGGTTGAAGAGCCCGCAATTTACGATACTGTTGAGAAGAAAGTAGTTATAAAGCCGTCTACTGTTAATACAGTAAAAATACCAGAAATATATCGAGATATTAAAGTTCAAAAAGTCGTTAGCCCAGCGGAAACAAAACGTGTAACTGTTCCTGCAGAATATCAAACGATACAACGTAGTGAATTAGTTAAAGAGGGTTACATGGAATGGCGTTCTATTCTTTGTGAGACTAATATGACTGACAACCGTATTAGTGATATCCAACGAGCATTAGTTAAAAAAGGTTATAATCCAGGTAAAATAGATGGCATTGTTGGACCTGAAACTATGGCCGCTGTTAATGCATTTCAACATGATAATAATTTACCTGTAGATGAATACCTTAATATTGCGACTATTAAGGCATTAAATGTATCTACTCAATAACTGAAAGCATAAGAAAAAGCCACAGCGTAGCTGTGGCTTTTTTATAATATCTCGTAACATATTATTTAAATATTATGTTACAAGATATCGCTAATTAAATAATGAACGATCAAGCTTCTTGGTTGTTCATTACCGCTTCAGCTTCTTCATCAATCAAAGAATCAACGATTAGAGCACAAGCAGCATCACCAGTAATGTTCAGCGCTGTACGAATCATATCGAAGATACGGTCAAGTGCAAACAATAGAGGTAGACCTTCGATTGGAATACCTGCGGCTAATAATACAGCAACCACTAGGAATGACGGTCCAGGAACGCCCGCTTGACCTACGGCACCAAGTGTCGCGGTAAGGATGATTGCAACATATGCGCCCATACTTAGGTCGATGTGGAATAACTGAGCAAAGAAGATAGCAACCAAACCATAGTAGATTGCGTTTCCGCTCATGTTAATTGTAGCGCCTAATGGAAGAACAAAAGAGGCAGTAGAATTACGTACACCTAATTCGTTTTCAACGGCATCCATAGTGACAGGAAGAGTCGCCATAGATGAAGCGGTAGACAGAGCTACAGCCTGAGGCTTTTTCATGATAGTTAAGAACTTACGAGCTGAAGTTTTCGTAAATACCTGAATAAGCAGAGGATAGACAACAAAGCCGAAAATAAGAATAGCAGCGACATAAACGACAAACAGTTTGAATACGACCATTAATGCGCCGAAACCGAATGTACCAACTGCTTCAGCCATTAGACCAAACACACCAAGTGGCGCGATGATCATAACCTTGTTGATCATCCATACCATAGCGTCAACGATGGAATTTACACCATTCATTAGTGGCGTACGACGTTCTTTTTCTAGCTTAGAAACTGCGATACCAAAGAATAAGCAAAAAACGAGAATTTGCAGAATGTTAGCTTCGTTCAATGATTGGAAAATATTTGTTGGGATCATTCCAACAACGGTCGCCCAAAATGTTGGCAGTTCGCCTTTTGCTGCATATTCAGAGGAGAACATTCCTTCCACTGAAGTAACATCAATACCCATGCCAGGCTGAAAAACTTCGCCCATTATAAGCGCTAGCGCTACAGCAAGTGCCGAAGTTAGAGCGAAAAAGCCTAACGTTGTAACACCAACTTTTCCTGCAGAATGACTGTCACCAAGACCAGCAGCACCCGAAATAAGGGCAACAGCGACTAGTGGGATAACAAGCATCTTGATCAAGTTTATGAAAATAGCACCAAGTGGTGCAAACATAGCGGCAGATTCGCCCATGAAAGCACCTATTAAGGTACCTAGAATCATGGCAATTACGACTTGCACACCGATATTGGCTAATAAATTTTTGTTTTTGGTCACTACGACAACCTCCGAGTATGGAAAGTGAACGATTTGTTAATATAAAACCCTGTTTATGTTGTAAATGACATTTATAAAAAACTAAATTTACAGTCTAATGCAGGATTTCAGAAAATGTTGTACACAGTTTATAGGGACAATTCAATTTATTCTGACGTTGAAAGGTTTTTTTAATGACATAGGTTAAGAATTGACAATTCAACTACCGTTCAATGTGAGACGTAGCGTGCAATTTGAGAAGGTGATATCGATAGAAAAAAGATGCGTTGTATTTATACCAACGCATCTTAATGTAGTTATAAAGTAGCAATCAACCCGGCGAAGATAATTGTAACTTTGAGCCTTATTGCTTAGTTGCTTCTTTCATTTTAGAAACGAAGCCAGATAACTGAGACAGCATCTCATCTGGGTTAGACAGGTTTGTTTCGATGATTTTAACCACAGCAGAGCCTGAAATTGCGCCTGCCGCGCCTGCTTCTAGCGCTTCTTTAACTTGCTCTGGTTGAGAAATACCAAAACCAAGTAATGCGGGTGGTGCAGAGAACTGATTTAGTCTGTTCATCAAATGCGACACGGGCATATTGGCTTTTGTTTCTGCACCAGTGACTCCGGCGCGGGAAAGAAGATAAGTATACCCGCCACCAAGCTCAGCGACAGATTTTAATGTTTCGTCACTGGCCGTTGGAGGCGCGATAAAGATCGGATGAACATCGTGTTTTTCTGCTGCCGCTGTAAATTCTGCGCTTTCATTCGTTGGCACGTCAGCAATTAATACAGAATCAATGCCAACATCTGCGCATTGTTTGTAAAATTGCTCAATTCCATTTGCGTATACCAGGTTGGCGTACATTAGCAGGCCAATAGGCAATTCTGGATGCTGTTCGCGGATCTTCCCAATCAATTCAAAACAAATTTTGGGTGTTGTACCTGAGTCCAGCGCACGTATATTAGCGCCTTGAATTGTAGGGCCATCAGCCAATGGGTCAGAAAAGGGAATACCTAGCTCCAGAGCATCCGCACCCGAGTTGACCAGAGTTTGCATTATAGATAATGATAAATCTGGATTAGGGTCACCAACGGTAACAAATGGGACAAATGCACCTTGATTTTTTTCGCTTAAACGCTGAAAGAGAGATTGATAGCGGTCCATTACAGCGCTCCTTTTTCTTGTAATATATCGTGTACAGTAAAGATGTCTTTGTCTCCACGCCCCGAAAGATTAACAACGAGAAGCTGCTCTTTATTTGGTTCTGCTTTGGCTAACTTCACTGCATGAGCTAATGCATGTGCGGATTCCAACGCAGGTATGATGCCTTCATATCGGGCTAAGGCCTGAAACGCCTCTAGTGCCTCGTCGTCCGTTACTGAATCGTATTCTGCTCTTCCTGTTGCATTTAAATGGGCGTGCTGGGGCCCAACGGATGGAAAGTCCAGTCCGGCAGAAACTGAGTATGACTCTTCAACCTGTCCGTGCTCGTCTTGCATTAGTGGTGCTTTCATACCAAAGAAAATCCCCGTTTTACCATGTTTAAGTGGTGCTCCATGTTGATCGGTATCGATCCCTTTACCTGCTGGCTCTACACCAATTAATCTAACAGATTTTTCTTCGATAAAATCGGCGAACATACCGATAGCGTTCGAACCACCTCCCACACAAGCAATAACGGCGTCTGGTAGTCGGCCTTCTTTGGCTAAGATTTGGTTTTTGGTTTCTTCACCGATCATACGCTGAAACTCACGGACAATGGTCGGGAATGGGTGAGGTCCGGCGGCGGTACCTAGCAGATAGTGAGCCTCTTCATAAGAGCCAGACCAATCGCGAAGCGCTTCATTACAAGCGTCTTTAAGTGTGGCAGAACCTGAATGCACCGGAATGACCTCTGCACCCATTAACTTCATGCGAAAAACATTAGGACTTTGGCGTTCGACGTCTTTGGCGCCCATATAAACACGACATTTTAAATCCAGAAGAGCGCATGCAAGGGCGGTGGCTACGCCGTGCTGTCCAGCGCCGGTTTCCGCTATGATCTCTTTTTTCCCCATGCGTTTTGCCAGTAACGCCTGACCAAGTACTTGGTTGGTTTTGTGCGCACCGCCATGTAGCAAGTCTTCACGTTTGAGATACAGCTTTGTCTTTGTTCCTTTAGTGATATTCCGGCAAAGAGTAAGAGCGGTTGGTCGACCAGCGTACTCCTGAAGTAAAGTCATAAATTCGCTGCGAAAATCCGGATCTTCCTGAGCGGAGATAAATTCTTGTTCTAACTGCTCTAATGCAGGGACCAATATTTGTGGAACATATTGCCCACCATATTCGCCAAAATAGGCATCCAATTTAGCCATGATTCTGTCCTTAATAATCTTTAATTTGTTCAAACGCTTTATGCAATAAGGTTGCGTCTTTTTTACCGGGAGCGGATTCAACACCTGAGTTAAGGTCCAAACCTAAACAACCGAGTTGGGTCGCTTGTTTTACGTTCTCCGGAGATAAACCGCCTGCTAACATAATATTTTTGGTTGTACTGATTACTGACCAGTCGAACTGTTGGCCTGTACCGCCAGATTGATTACCGATTTTGCTGTCGAGTAAATGTCTGTCAACATGTTGGTCAAGCAGTGACGGCATACTATCTTTAACGCCATAAGCTTTCCAAATAAGGCAACGTTCAGGAAGTTGTATAGCCAACTTATTTATATAGCTCTGATCTTCATCACCGTGAAGTTGAACGGCTGTTAATCCAAGTTGTTTTGCGGTTTCAGAGACAAAGTCGAGAGACTGATTCTGAAACACCCCGACATACTTCAAGGGGGCTCCGCTCATGGTTAATCGAGCTTGCTCTTGAGTGACTTTACGCTTTGAACCTTCAGCAAAAATCAAACCACCATAAACCGCTCCGGATTGATACACGGATGCTGCATCGTCAGGATGGGTTAAACCACAAACTTTGTTATCTCCAATCAATACACTTCTTACCGCCAATTCTAAATTGGCTTCGGACATCAGTGAGCTACCGATTAAGAAGCCGTCGGCGCATTGGCGAAGATCTCTTACTTGCTGGTTAGTGTAGATACCAGACTCAGAGATAACGATGGTTCCTTCTGGCAATAGAGGTGCTAATTCTCGGGTTCGGTTGAGGTCTATTGAAAGATCTCTTAAGTTGCGGTTATTTATTCCCACTACTTTTGCTTTGAGCTTTATTGCTCTTTCCAGTTCTTGTTCATTGCTAACTTCGGTTAAAACACCAAGTTTTAATGAATGAGCGAGTTCAGATAGTTCGCTATATTCTTCATCATTTAACACTGAAAGCATCAGCAATATGGCGTCTGCTTGATAATGGCGAGCAAGATAAACCTGATATGGATCTATCATGAAATCTTTACAGAGAATGGGCTGATTGACTTGTTTACGTACCTGTGGCAGAAAATCAAAACTACCTTGAAAGTACTTTTCGTCGGTAAGAATGGAAATAGCGCTAGCATATTGGCTATATACGTTGGCGATATAGTCCAGATTGAAATCGTCTCTTATCAACCCTTTTGAAGGAGATGCTTTTTTACACTCCAGAATAAAAGCTGTTTGTTTTGTATCTAACGCTGCATAAAAGCTTCTGTCGGAAGGCGTGATTTTTCCGATAAAGCTTTCCAGAGGTTGAGCTTGTTTACGAGCTTCAATCCAAGTGACTTTATCTGCGACTATTTTGGTCAACACCTGCGCCATTTGACGGTTTTCTAAAGTTATGTTGTCTGACATTTTGTTAACCTCTTTTCGCAAGTTGCTGAACCAGTTCAAATGCTTTGCCAGAGTTCATCGCATCAATTGCTTTTTGTGTATTGGCTTTTAAGTCTTCCTGACCAAATAGTCGAAGCAATAGTGCTACGTTTACTGCTACGGCTGATAACTGTGCTTGTGTTCCTTTACCTGTCAATATGTCAGTAATAATGGCACGGTTTTCTTCTGGGTCGCCACCTTTTATCGTGTCCAAAGCGTGGACATCAACGCCAAAGTCCGCCGGCGTTAATATATATTCATTTATTTTTCCGTCGATGATTTCTGCAACCATAGTTTCACCGTGAATAGCGACTTCATCAAGTCCACTACCATGCACAACGGCTGCACGTTTAAGTCCCATTTTTGCCATTGTTTCAGCAATTGGACGTACTAAAGCGGCATCATAAACGCCCATTAGTTCGATGTTTGGTCGTGCCGGATTAATCAAAGGTCCCAAAATATTAAAGATAGTACGGGTTTTCATGGCCTGACGTACAGGCATGGCATGCCTCACTCCTGTGTGGTACTGAGGGGCAAATAAAAATGCAACGCCGAGATCGTCTACAGCCTTGCGAGTATCCGCCGCACTCATGGCTAAATTGATTCCAAATGAGTCAAGCAGGTCAGAAGACCCTGATTTACTTGAAACGCCGCGGTTTCCATGTTTAGCAACTTTAACCCCGCATGCTGCAGCTACAAAGGCAGCGGTAGTGGAAATATTAAATGTGTTTGAACCGTCTCCGCCAGTACCAACGATATCAGCGAAGTCGTAGTCGGGACGAGGGAAAGGATTGGCATTTTCTAACAAAGCTTTCGCTGCGCCCGCTATTTCATCCGGAGTTTCACCTTTTATTTTAAGTGCAGTCAGTACGGCAGCCAATAGCATAGGGGCCATTTCGCCTTTGATGATGCTGTCGAATAATTGTTGACTCTCCGCTTCAGTTAGCGGGTGTTGTTCGTATAACTTGCTAATAATCTCTTGCATCTGACTTCCTTAAATTCTTCTGAATGCTCTATTTTTTGTTTAACTCAACGCCCAGTTAATGCTGTTTTCGAGTAATGTAGCACCATATGTTGTCATGATTGATTCCGGGTGGAATTGAAACCCACATATTTTATCTTGTTCGTGAACGACTGACATGACAAGCCCTTCTGCCTCTGCGGTAATAGTGAGTTCATCAGGAATTAATGTGGCAACCAGGGAGTGGTATCTTGCAATGGCCATTGGAGAGGGTAATTTCTGGTAAATCGTATGAGGTTTGTATGACATCATAGAGACTTTACCATGAATAATTTGTCCTGCTCCTGATACTGTACCGCCGTAGGCTTCAACGATAGCCTGATGACCCAAACAGATACCAATCATAGGTATACGACCCTTCAACCTTTGAATAAGCTCTGGCATTGAGCCAGCTTCCGAAGGTGCCCCCGGGCCGGGGGACAAAACAACCACTGGGTTTTTCAATTTATTAATTTCGCCGACGATGGTTGATGCCGGGATATGATTTCGGTAGATAGTAACGTGATGGCCCAGAGTGCGAAATTGGTCTACCAGGTTGTAAGTAAACGAGTCGAAGTTGTCGACAAAAACGATATTCGCCATTTTCTTACCCCTTATGTGCATTTTGAATTGCGGAAATTACAGCTTGTGCTTTTCCACGAGTTTCGTCAGTTTCCGCTTGTGGGTCTGAGTCATATACGACACCAGCGCCCGCTTGAACTTGTGCTATATCATTTTCAACATAGGCCGAGCGGATAACAATGCAGGTATCCAGATCGCCTTCACCAGTAAGGTAGCCGACGGCTCCTCCATAGCTTCCACGCTTTGCCTGTTCTACATTGCTAATGAGCTGCATAGCTCTGATTTTTGGCGCACCGGTAAGCGTGCCCATGTTCATGCAAGCTTGATAGGCGTGTAGCGCATCAAGGTCTTCTCTTAATTGTCCGACAACTCGGGAAACAAGATGCATTACGTGACTGTATCGATCTACTTTCAGCAGGTCGGCGACATGTCTGGTTCCTGCTTTAGAGATTCGGGCAATATCATTTCTGGCTAAATCAACCAACATCATATGTTCTGCATTTTCTTTTTTATCACTACGAAGTTCCAGTTCAATTCGTCCATCCAAATCCAAATTAATCGAGCCGTCTGTATTTTTTCCACGGCGACGGGTTCCTGCAATGGGATAGATTTCTATTTGATTGGTTTCTTTCTCGTATTTAAGCGCACTCTCTGGAGAGGCTCCAAATAAAGTAAACAGCTCATCGTGCATATAAAACATGTATGGGCTTGGGTTACTTTGTTTTAGCTCTTTATATGACGCGAGTGGAGAAGGGCAAGGCAAACTAAAACGACGAGAAGGAACGACCTGAAAAACGTCCCCTTTAACGACAAATTTCTTGAGGTCAGTAACGATACGGCAAAAATCATCATCAGAAACACTTGGTGTGGCATCACATCGTTCTAACTTAACTGAGTCGCGTAATTCTGCCGGTTGGTCACTTAGGGTTGATATCTCGGACAGACGCTGAGTCAATTGAGCTTTTGATTGGGTAGAACCATCGAATGATGTTCCCTGCACGATACACGACTTCTCTTGATGATCGATAACCATCAGCGTTTCAGCAAGATAAAATACATAGTCGGGGCATTGATTAATCGCTTTGACTTTACCCAGAGGTTCAAAGTTAGCGACCATATCGTAAGCAAAAAGCCCTCCCATAAAGAGAGCAAACTTGTCTTTATCTTCGACATCAAAACTGTGTTGTATGATCCGCAGTGCATCAAATGATGATGCTTCCCTCATTCTGCTATCTTCATCCAAGGATGTATTTGGAGTACAAAATTCCAGTATCAGTTGGTTATCATTTCGTTTTGAAGGTACTTCACTGGTAACGTGAGAAGCTATTCGGTCAATAGCGTGGTTACCGTTAGTGGTTAGCGCACTCATTGTTACCGTGTGTCCGCGGCATTCGATTCGAACAGCTGCATCAATGAGTAACATACTTTTTAAATTTTGTTTTGAGTCAACATCTGCTGATTCCAAAAGTAAACTGTTGGTTTTATCCGCGCATAGAACCTGAAAAAGTCTGGTTGGGTCTTCTGTATAAGGAACAGAGAGACTTAAGATATCTAACTGACCTTGCTGCGTAATTTGAATCGCCTTATTCATAAGACTTCCTTATATTCCAATGCTTTTAACACTATTTATGCATACTCTCACAAAGAGTATCGACTCACTAATTAAGAATACCCGTAAACCAGTGATTATTTGCTTGTCTAGACCATTATTTTTAAAATGGGTTGATATAAAAAAAGAAAACCCGCTTTCTCAAGCGGGTTTGTCTATTCAATTTGATAGTAAACTTAAAATAGATGCCCGCTATGTTTTGTCCATGCGCGCCACCAACCCAGTACAAGTACTGAATGGAAAGCGTTATTGCTAGGATTTTGCATAGTTTCTTGTAACATGAGTCATCTGTTCTTGTTTGAAATGTCGTACTAGTAAACTAGTGCTCGGGAATAAAGTCAAGGTTTAAATGAAAATTGATTTGCATTGTCATACGACAGCGTCTGATGGACGTTTGACTCCAGAAGCTATTATTGAGCGAGCCAAAGATTTTGATATTAAAGTGTTGGCTATTACCGACCATGACACAATGGCTGGTTTGAAGCCTGCGCGCGACTTTATCAGCACAAACAGCATGGATATCCAGCTGATAAATGGAATTGAAATTTCTACGGTTTGGCAGAATAAAGATATTCATATTGTTGGGCTAAATGTTGATGAAGAAAATAGTGAGCTTAAAAATCTAGTTGAACAACAGCAAGCTAGGCGAGTAGAGCGCTCAAAGCTAATGTCACAACGGTTATCTCAAGCACTACCGATAGATAAAGAGGGTGCAGAGTTATATGAGGAAGTTAAAGGTATTGCTGATGGAGCTCCTATAACGAGAGCACATTTTGCTAAGTGGTTGGTGGAAAATAACCATGTAAAAACAATGCAACAGGTTTTCAAAAAATATCTGACCAGAAATAATCCTGGATATGTCCCACCTAACTGGTGTTCTATTCAAGAAGCCGTAGCGGCCATTCACGAAGCCGGAGGGCAAGCAGTACTGGCGCATCCTGGCCGATATCAATTAACCGCAAAGTGGATCAAGCGGCTGCTAACTGCCTTCGTAGAGGCAAACGGGGACGCCATGGAAGTCGCTTTACCACAACAAGGTCAACAAGAAAGGCGAAACTTGGCGGATTATGCTATACAATACAATATATTAGCCTCCCAAGGTTCAGATTTTCATTATCCCTCTCCCTGGACGGAGTTAGGACGTAATCTCTGGCTGCCTTCTGGAGTAGAGCCTGTATGGAAAGATTGGGACCTGATCCCAACACACGAGGAAGTATTATGAGCCAATTCTTTTATTTACATCCGGATAACCCGCAAACAAGATTGATAAGTCAAGCTGTAGCGATTATCCGTAATGGCGGTGTTGTTGTTTACCCCACTGATTCGGGTTACGCGTTGGGTTGTCAGTTAGAAAATAAGCAAGCTTTAGATAGAATTTGCCAAATTCGTAAGTTAGATGATAAACATAACTTTACCTTGTTGTGTCGCGATTTATCTGAGCTTTCTATATATGCACGAATAGACAACGTGGCATTCAGGTTGTTAAAGAACAATACACCGGGGCCCTACACCTTTATTTTCAAAGGGACGAAAGAAGTGCCTCGACGCTTAATGAACGCGAAAAAGAAAACTATTGGTATTCGTGTGCCTGATAATCGCATTGCATTAGATCTACTTGAGGCACTGGGCGAACCACTCATGTCTACATCATTAATATTACCGGGTAGCAGTGATACTGAATCGGACCCAGAAGAAATCAGAGACCGTTTAGAACACGTAGTCGATCTAATCATGAATGGTGGTTATTTAGGTGAAAAACCAACTACGGTTATTGACTTTAGCGATGATGAACCTGTTATAGCCAGAGTAGGCTCGGGCGATCCATCTCCGTTTGAATAATGGACTTAAGAATTTTTTGCTTTATTAGAATTAAAACTGTTAACAGCGCCGTTCAAAATTGATGTATAATCACTAGCTGCAAAAAATTTGATGTTAGCTTTTGCTTACATCGTATCTAAATTGAAATTGACGTCTGTGAAGACGACAAAAAAGGGTTTTTAATGAGCGAAAAATTACAGAAAGTATTGGCAAGAACAGGGCACGGCTCAAGACGTGAACTTGAAACATTGATTAAATCTGGCCGTGTAAGTGTCAGTGGACAGGTAGCCAAATTGGGCGACCGTTTAGACGATGAAAACGCGATTGTAAGAATCGATGGCCATACTGTGAATGTTAAGGGCTCTGAAGAAGATGTTTGCAGGATCCTCGCTTATTACAAACCAGAAGGTGAGCTTTGCACACGTAATGATCCTGAAGGTCGCCGTACGGTATTCGACCGTTTGCCTAAAATTAAAGGTTCGCGCTGGATTTCTGTAGGACGTCTTGATGCGAATACTTCTGGTCTTTTACTATTTACAACAGATGGTGAGCTGGCTAATCGTCTAATGCACCCAAGTCGTCAGGTAGAGCGTGAATACCTTGTTCGTGTATTTGGTGAAGTGGACGAGAAAAAAGTAAGAAACCTGGTAAAAGGTGTCAAGCTTGAAGACGGTATGGCTCGGTTTGAAGACATTGTTTATGCTGGTGGTGAAGGCATGAACCATACCTTCTATGTCGTGATAAACGAAGGTAGAAACCGTGAAGTTCGTCGTTTGTGGGAATCGCAAGATACAACGGTAAGTCGCTTAAAACGTGTTCGTTATGGTGATATTTACCTTGAGAAAACATTACCTCGCGGTGGATGGATGGAGCTTGAGTTAAAAGAAGTAAACTACTTGAGAGAACTGGTAGAGCTTCCGCCAGAGAAAACCAGCCTTATAGATGTGAATAATACTTCACGCAAGCGTGAGCGTTCTCGCAGCCAGAAGATCCGTCGTGCTGTTAAACGTCACGAAGAGAGAGTCACAACGTCACCGAAAGGTAGAAGTAACCAACGTCGTAAAACAAGACGATAGACATTAAAAAGGCGGGGCTCATAATATGAGCCCCGCCTTTTACTTTAGATAGATTTAATTAATCTCTTTTCCAGAGTATATGACAAAATTTATGCTCAGCGTCTCTGCTGATCAGTAATCTTGCGAATACGTCATCTAATACGTCATTTTCCTCATTAACTAGGCCAATACGTATTTCAGCGTAAACTTCTTTGTCAAATTCAAAGCCGACATGTTCTACCCAGTCGTCCGCAGTTTCTACGAGCTCTGCAGCTCCTCTGTCTTCGAATTGTGCGGTAAAGAGGATAACATCGGCAGCTTCGAGGTTATCCGGAGCCATTTCTAAAAATATATCGTAAGCCGTTTCAATAACATCGTCGTACGACATCAGCTCAATTGAATTTTCCTGATCCGACATGTTGGCTCCTCTTTTAGTCTGCGCGACTCATATATTTACGTTCTGCGGTGTTTATCTTTATTTTATCACCATTAGCGATGTATTCAGGTACCTGAACAGTCAATCCTGTAGATACAGTGGCTGGCTTGGTTCTGGCTGATGCTGATGCACCTTTAATGGAAGGATCGGTCTCTTCGATGACGAGTTCAACGGACGCTGGTAACTCTATGGCTGCTGCCTTGCCATCGATCAACATAACATGTAATCCAGGAGTTTCTTCGGTGATAAAAAGCAACTCGTCAAGAATGTCATCTTTGTTGTAAGTGTATTGGTCGAAGTTTTCAGTATCCATAAATACATATTCAGACCCATCGGTATACGAGAAAACAACCGCTCTTTTAGTCATTTCTACGGTATTTAGGACTTCATCTGATTTATAGCGCTCATCAACCCTAGAGCCTGTCATTAGGTCGGTGCAGCGTAACTTATAAATTTTCGCGCCACCGCGGCCACCGGGTGTTGTAATTTCGATCTCTTTAATTAGTAGAGTCTTGCCGTTAGATTCAATTACAAAACCTTTTTTAAGTTCACTTGCCTTTGGCATTGGGTAGGTATCCTATTTTCTAATTTGCTAAATAAATTGGGGCACAGCACCTAGAATACAACCTCTTTGTTGAAATCCAAATTGATTAGCGCATAATCGGTCTAATTAACTATTTTAAGCACTAGGTTTTTAGATCTTCATCGTGAGCCAGACAATTCCTCTACCTATTATTGACCCAAACAAACCTTTTCAACACGCGTATCAACCTGTGGTTAAAGAACTGATTCATTCTTTACATGGTGGAATAGGTGCAAATTTACACAGCCTATATCTATTTGGCAGTGTAGCCAGAAAAACGGCTGTAATGGGAAAATCCAATCTAGATATCATTGTAGTGACCAATGGTACGCTTGACGACCGAACAACAACGCTAATAAATACGATTAAATGGCGCTTTAAAAAGGCGTATCCTTTTGTGACAGAACTGTCATTTCAGTTTGCTAAAGCCAATGAGGTTTTAGAACTGGAAAATATTTTCACATGGGGGTTTATGTTAAAGCATTGCTGTGTCTGTATTTATGGTGATGATCTTTCCACTCGCTATGGTGAGTTCGAACCCAGTTGGGAGATAGCGAAATACTGGAACATGGATATCAATGAATGGATCCCTCTCTATCGAAAAAAAATTGCTCAAACGTCGAATCAAGTTGAGTTGGTGAAGTTCCAAGTGATCATTGCTAAAAAACTACTAAGAGCCAGTTATTCTTTGATTATGTATAAAGACAAGAACTGGTTTGATGATCCCATTGAATGTGGGCAGCATTTTCTGGAGTACCACCCTGAAAAGCACAAGGAAGTAGAAAGACTGGGCATTTTAATGTCTGGCCGTAACGTTCCTAAGCGGTCGGTTATCGGACTGATAGACGGCTATGGGGATTGGCTGGTCAATGCGTATACAAAAACAGAATTTAGAATTGGTTAAATAAGTCATATAGGAATTAAAACAGACCGAGTTGTGGCGCGTTAATTTTTTCAAAATCTAAACCGATAAATGGCAAAATTGCGTCTGCGACGGGTTTGAGTTGTTTATCAATATAGTGTTGGTAATCTATTTGACTCTGGCGGTATTCATAAGGCTCTGGTCCGTTAATGGTTATCACATACTCGATTCTGCCTCTATTTTGATACTGTAATGGGCGACCCATCTGAGCATTTATTTTATCTGCCAGTCGGGCTGCTCTTACTTGAGGAGGAATGTTTTTTTGGTAATCATCGAGCTTTCTTCTCAATCTTTTCTGATAGATCAGGTCATGGTCAAACTTACCTTCCAGAGTGGATTCAACATACTCCTTGATGAACTCGCTAGGGTCTAAATTGTCGAAAACCATCTGGTATAATGTTTTTTGGAATGTTTGAGAGAGCGGTGTCCAGTCTGTTCTCGCACTTTCTAATCCTTTAAAAATAATTTTTTGTTGTCCCTCTTTTTCAATTAATCCTGCGTAACGTTTTTTAGACCCGGTTTCGGAACCGCGAATAGTGGGCATCAAAAACTTTCGGTAATGGGTTTCATATTCCAACTCCATACAGGAGGTTAAACCAAACTCTTCTTGCAGGTGGCGAGTCCACCATTGATTAATAGAGGTGATGAGTTCATAGCCGATGTTGTCCGCCTCCGTTTGAGAGTACACATTATTGAGCGAAACGAAAGTTGAGTCGGTGTCACCATAAATAACCTGATAACCTTTTTGTTCAATGAGCTTTTTAGTCTGCTTCATTATTTCATGCCCGCGCATAGTTATCGAAGAAGCCAAACGTGTATCAAAGAAACGGCATCCTGACGAACCTAGCACACCATAAAATGAGTTCATGATGATTTTTATCGCTTGTGAAAAGGCTTTTTCATTATTGCTTTTTGCGTCATCGCGAGCAGACCATAGATTTTGAATCATTTCAGGTAAAAAGTGTTTAGAGCGATGAAACTGTCCACCACGAAACCCGGGGACGGCTGTATCTTCCTCAATGCCTACAGGCAGTTTTAAGCCTTCAATCAAACCCATAGGGTCAATTAAAAAAGTCCGAATGATAGAAGGGTAGAGACTTTTAAAATCCAGCACTAAAACAGAGTCGTACAAATTTGGTATCGAGTCCATTACGTACCCGCCGGGGCTGGCAAGCCAGTTTTCTGGCGTTAAATTAGGGGCAATGTATCCGGCGCGGTGGAGACGAGGCAGATAGAGGTTGGTAAAAGCAGCGACAGAGCCACCGAGCTTGTCTAGCTCAAGACCAGTAAGTTTTGAACGCTCAATAGCGAACTCAATGAGGTGCGTTTTTTCAAAGATTTTGTTAACCAAAATACAATCTTGCAAATTGTATTTCGCAAGGGACGGCTTGTCCTTGCGATACATATGGTTGATCTCATCCATACGGTCATGAACGTTATGAATGGCTTTCCCTTCGCCTAAGAGTTGTTGGGATACGGCTTCTAAAGACCATGACCGAAATTGATAAGTAGCGGTTTTCAAGGTATCGATACCATCCATTACGACTCTGCCGGGTATCGATATAAAGCCCTGTTGTGACTGATTAGATTGGCGAAAGTACGCATTTTGCCTGCCTCTGCCCATAGTGAGTTTGATACCATGCCATTCAGCTCGTTTTACAAGAAGCCGGAAATCAAAGTCAATGACATTCCAGCCTACAATGAGGTCAGGATCGTAGCGGTTAAACCAGTCAACCATAGCAAGTAGTAGCGCTTTCTCATCTTTAACCCATTGTATTGGGGTCTCTGCGGCTTCTTCTTCTCCGATCATAATCACACGACTATCGAGACTGGAGGCGAGCCCGATTGAGTAAAGAATACCTTTTTCAGAGCACTCTAAATCGAGTGAAACATAACTTAACGTTGGATGATAATTGCCTTTTCTGCATTTTGCCTGAGTGACAAGTTGATAACCTTTTCGGTTTAGGTTTTGTCCGAAAAATTCAACACTGCCTTGAATAAATCGTTCCATTAGATAGCGGTCGACAAGCCGAATATCGGACTCAAACGTGTCTATTTGGTGTGTTTCTAGTAGCTGCTTAAACTGGTTTACAGAGGCAATTGAAGAAAAGTAACAGGCGGATACAAGCTTGTCGGAAAAAGTAACCAGCTCCAGTGGTTTGATTTCAATAACTACGCCGTGTTCATTGGCAAGAGCCGAGACTTTTGCTTCATCGCTTTGTATGACAAAAAATACGGGGCGTTCATTTGGGATAACGATATTAATCGGTCCATCTGGAGTGCTGAGCCAGAAATCCATCTGAGTTTGACCGTTTTTGTCTCTCGCGTGGCGAGTAAGGATAAATCCATTATTAATGTTCAATATGTGCTCAATGATTAACAGTAATGGGAAGATAGTAGCAATTAATGATGGTAAATAGAAAGATGACGCGTTACTGTTGTCGGGACAATTTTTTAACTACTGGTTAAAAAATGTCTAAAAATTAGAAGCTTGGTGCTAATTGTAAATAAGAGTTTGCTAAAATTGTGTGGTTAGACATATTGTAGTTACGCAATGTTGTGCAAAATGAGTTAATATAGAAAGGTTAGTGTATTCCGCTTTTTAGGTGGATGCAGAGCCAATGTTAGTTGTGTGGAGATACAAGTTTGATTAATGTTTTCCTTGTAGATGATCACGAGCTGGTTCGCACAGGGATTAGACGTATTATTGAAGACGTCCGTGGAATGAACGTAGCAGGGGAAGCTGACAGCGGTGAAGAATCTGTAAAATGGTGTCGCAGCAATAATGCTGACGTTATCCTTATGGATATGAACATGCCTGGTATAGGCGGTTTGGAAGCGACTAAAAAGATTTTACGCTTTAATCCGGATATAAAAATTATTGTGTTAACGGTTCATACCGAGAATCCGTTTCCAACAAAAGTAATGCAAGCTGGTGCATCGGGTTATTTAACTAAAGGTGCAGGCCCGGACGAGATGGTAAATGCAATTCGAATGGTGCATAGCGGGCAACGTTATATCTCGCCTGAAATTGCACAACAAATGGCGCTTAGCCAGTTTTCGTCTGCGTCAGATAATCCATTTAAAGATCTTTCAGAGCGAGAGCTCCAGATCATGATGATGATCACGAAAGGTCAAAGAGTGACAGATATTTCTGAACAGTTGAACTTAAGTCCTAAAACAGTGAATAGTTATCGATATCGTTTATTTAGTAAGTTAGACATTAATGGTGATGTTGAGCTTACACATTTAGCGATTCGACATGGAATGTTAGATACTGAGACTCTTTAGTGCCCCCTCTTTTCGATTCAGAATCATTTCTTAAAACAGTGACAAACCAGCCCGGCGTATACAGAATGTATAACGTCGGCGCTGAAATTATTTATGTTGGTAAAGCTAAAGACCTTAAAAAACGTTTATCCAGTTATTTTCGTAAAAAAGTGGATAGCGAGAAAACAAGAGCTTTGGTTAGCCACATCGATAAAATAGATGTAACGGTTACCCACACCGAGACTGAAGCACTAATTCTTGAGCATAACTACATTAAGCAGTATTTGCCTAAGTACAATGTTTTGCTTCGGGACGACAAATCTTACCCATATATATTTTTAAGTGGTCACAAGCATGCTCGGTTGTCGATGCATAGAGGTGCCAAAAAGAAAAAAGGGGAGTACTTTGGTCCTTATCCTGATTCGGGTGCGGTACGGGAGACGTTACATCTAATCCAAAAAATTCTGCCTGTACGTCAGTGTGAAGATACGGTTTATGCTAATCGTACTCGACCATGTTTGATGTATCAGATTGGCCGATGCTCAGCCCCTTGTGTTTCCCATATTATGTCTGATACCGAATATGCTGATTTGGTTAATTTGGTACGATTATTCCTGCAAGGTAAAGACCGGAAGGTGCTCTCTCAATTGGTTGAGAAAATGGAGTTGGCCAGTAAAGCGCTTCGGTTTGAAGATGCTGCTAAGCTGAGAGACCAAATTCAGGCTATCAGGCGGGTTCAGGAACAACAGTCCGTCTCTGAAGATAGTATGGATGATATGGATGTACTTGGTTTTGCGCAGGAAAACGGCGTCGCTTGTATTCATATTCTTATGATACGCCAAGGGAAAGTACTTGGCAGTCGTAGTCACTTTCCCAAAATACCAAATAATACTGACCGGGAAGAAGTATTTTATAGTTTTCTAAGTCAATACTATCTGAGTCACAACGATGCGAGAACGATTCCAACCAGAGTGGTTCTGAATAAAGATTTATTCGATGATATTGCATCGTTACAGGAAGTGCTTACGGAGTTAGCTGGAAGAAAAGTAACACTTCACCTCAGTCCCAAAGGAACACGAGGTCGTTACCTTAAATTATCTAATACGAATGCTTTAACTGCAATTACGACCAAGATTAATCATAAGATGACGATTCAGCAACGTGTGACCGCGCTGCAGGACGAGTTAGGCATTACCTCAATTCGACGGATGGAATGTTTTGATATCAGTCATACGATGGGGGAGAGCACAATTGCTTCCTGCGTGGTGTTTAATCATGAAGGACCGATTAAACAAGAATATCGCCGATACAACATCACGGGCATCATTGGAGGTGATGATTATGCTGCGATGGGACAGGTATTGGATCGTCGATACAGTAAACAAATAGATGTTGAAAAGATTCCAGATATTATTTTTATTGATGGTGGTAAAGGGCAACTGAACCGGGCGAATGAAATAATCTCAGCACATTGGAACGACTGGCCCAAACGACCAAGGTTAATTGGCATTGCGAAAGGTGTTACTCGTAAGCCGGGTCTAGAAACTTTGCTCACGATAGATGGTGATGAGTTCAATCTTCCAAGTGATGCCCCAGCGTTGCATCTAATTCAGCATATTCGGGATGAAAGCCATAATCATGCGATTGCCGGCCATCGAGCTAAGAGAGCTAAAACTCGTAGAACGAGCCCACTGGAAGGAATAGAAGGAATTGGACCAAAACGTCGTCAGTCATTGCTTAAGTTTATGGGTGGTTTGCAAGAATTAAAGCGTGCAAGTGTCGAAGATATCAGCAAAATACCAGGAATTAGCCTTTCTTTAGCAGAAAAAATACATCAGGCATTGAAAGAGTAACCGTTTTCCCGCAACATTAGCGGGCAATGTATAAGAGCCTATAAAAAATGCGTTTTACCATACCGAATATTTTGACCCTTCTCAGGCTGGTGTTAATCCCAGTTTTTGTTGTTATTTTTTACCTGCCATACACTTGGGCGCCGTTCGTGGCAGCTATGGTGTTTTTCTTCGCAGGTGTTACTGATTATCTGGATGGAATGCTTGCCCGAAAACTAGGGCAGACATCTCGGTTTGGTGCCTTCCTGGATCCCGTTGCGGACAAAGTTATGGTTACAACGGCGCTCATTTTAATTACTGAGCACTATTCGATAATTTGGGTGACCATTCCCGCGCTGACAATGATAGCAAGGGAGATCATTATTTCTGCTTTACGAGAGTGGATGGCAGAGATAGGTAAACGCTCCAGTGTTGCCGTATCATGGATAGGTAAAGTAAAAACAGTTTCCCAAATGTTTGCTTTGTGGGTTCTGGTCTGGCGATACGATGATTGGATGATTTGGCTAGGGTATGTCGCACTTTATGCAGCTACTTTTTTGACTTATTGGTCTATGTTCCAGTACTTGGCTGCTGCAAAAGATGACTTGTTAAACGAAGAGCATCAATAGAATATAAAAAGCGAGCAATAGCTCGCTTTTTTGATCTATGAGGCATATTGAGTTAACGAATTATTAGAATAGAAGCAGCAAACTACTTCTATGAATGCATATTTTTACTCTTGTTCATGATTGCTTTTAGGTCGTTTATGTTAATAGACTGTATGATTCTGAGCTTTCTGCCTGTAAAGTAGTCAAACGGAACAAAAATCGAAAAATCCTATTGACTCACTTGAGTGAATCCGTAGAATGCGTCCCGTACTCAAGAGGAACATACTCTTAGAGACATGGCGCGTTGGCAGAGTGGCTATGCAGCGGATTGCAAATCCGTGGACCTCGGTTCGACTCCGGGACGCGCCTCCATTTGCGACACTAGCTCAGTTGGTAGAGCGCAACCTTGCCAAGGTTGAGGTCATCGGTTCGAACCCGATGTGTCGCTCCAAATTGAAAAAGCCCGATCAGAAATGGTCGGGCTTTTTTGCATTTGAACAAGCATGAATGATCAGGTACTTGTGCAGGTTGATATAAAAGCCCTGAGGAGCACATCAAGGCTCAGTTAATACTAATTGGTCTCTATGGTCGAAATTAAGCTATTGTCTGTGCCAAAGCTATTTCTGACGTAATCATCTGCTGCAGGATCGTTTTCCCAGTTTGTGTCATCAATGAGATAGCGGAACTGAAAACGGTCTCCCTTTGGTAGTCTGATTTTCAGGCGGTACGCCTTATTTTTCTTATTTAGTTTTAGTGGTGTAGCTTCCCAACCGTTGAAATCCCCAGCAATAGCAACACTTGACTCTTGGCCTTGTGGCCACTCAAAAGTAACTTCAACTTCGTCCTTGGTCTTAAAAAAACGCTTCTTCAACATCTTCATTTCCTATAAGTACTAAACATATCGGTTAATTTGTAGTTTATTTTGTGATGTTGTTCAAGTCATTTTATCGAATGCTTTGTGATAAATTAATGAATTATAGGAGTTTTTTTCTTCTTTATTTTCGTGCTTTATCTAATCTTCAATATGAAACAAGTATAATCCTTGTGTTTTTAGTAGAAAATCCTAATGTATCGATGTTTATTGACATAAATGAGCAAATCATTCTTATCATAAAGCTTGCATACGTTACACAGCGTAATGTCGGTATATATAAGTTAAAAGGAAAATCAATCAAAAGGATATTGTGATTTTTGTCATTTTTGTGCTGTAATTAGAGTTATCAATAGAAATCTAATATGTGTCTGGAATATATCATTGAACACATCATCCGTAGAAAAATTATTTAGTGTTAAGCGATATGACTTAAAGGCAGAGCAAGCGGCTAAAAAAATATCAGAGCAGACTAACCAACGCCACTTTAAGTGGATAGTTAGTATGAAATATGTAGTTGACCAATCTGATGTGGATAGCCTGCTTAGCTTGCAAGGGGAGTATTGTGATTCAGTTATTTTTGGAGAAACTGAACGGATCACAGAAAATCAGCGAATTTTACTACAGTGTGAAAAACAGAGAGTAGTAGAAAGAAGAGAACAGATAGAAGAACGACAGCTAGTTCTCGATAAAGTAGTTAAAAGAGTTGCTGTAACCACTGAGAAAATGATGATTGAAAAGTTGTCTCAAATGGACGTGCCAAAATTACTTTGGGGCTTTCCTGATTTTGGCCATTTTTCATCGTTTGCTTATTCAGCCTCATTAAATTTTTCACGTTTAGGTACATTAACAACACTGAGTCACACGCTTAAAAATAGCGTTCTTGACCTAGTGGGTAATGCAAATTTTTGTCAATTACTAGGAAAATACCCGAAGCATACTAATGATCCTAAAGTGGCTATTGGATACATAGGTATCGATAACTGCCGTAGATTATTTCCTGTGTTAATGGCTCGACCTTTACTGAAATGGGCAGATAAAAACACCAAACTTATTGCTCCAAAGTTGTGGCAACATACCGTCGTTACAGCGAATGTGACTCGAATGCGCTTAGAGCATGCAGGTCACAAAGAGCCTGATGAAGGGGTATTAATTGGCACTGTTCGTACTTTGGCACTATATGCAATATGTAATTATTTTAGCCAGATGTTCGAAGACTCTTTAGTATCAGTGATGCAAAGCTTTAGAGATAATGATCAAATGGAAGAGTACTTTGCGTGCTCTGAAGTTCGTCCAACACTTTCTGTGCTGCCAAATGTGTTATTTAAACTGGATAAAGTGCTTACAAAAACAATAGTGGACTATATTGATTGGGGAGCAAGAGGTCAGCATCTAAAAAATGCTCTTTTGGAGGACATTAACGATGTTCCAATTTTAGATCGTAGTGTACATGGTGTAGCACTGGCACAGGCAAGGGCATTTTCCATATATGACACTATGCAAAAAAGTAACGCGTTTGTTGGCAAGCATGCGCCTTTCTGGTTTGCTAATGTTCAAATCGATGGGGCATCATTGAAAAAGGTGAAAAGCAACAGTCCTGGTAAGTTAACCTTGTCAATGTAGTTCCAAGTTGCTTTTTATTTGCTCGTTTAGAGTAAAAAATCAGCATACGAAACAAAAGTTAAAAAAATAGGGTTGACTCATTTTCTGAATCCAGTAAAGTACAGCCCTGTTCCGGAGATGCTTATTCTTAATCACGGAAAACAAATTTTGAGTGTTGAGCTTTGCTTCAATACGAAGATGGTGTCATAACTTTTCAGTTAACAGCATCGCAATCCAGAATTGCGTGCCCTGGTGGTGGAATTGGTAGACACAAGGGATTTAAAATCCCTCGGCTTATGGCTGTGCCGGTTCAAGTCCGGCCCGGGGCACCATCTATTAAAGTCTACATTCTTTTGAATGTAGCATGCGACACTAGCTCAGTTGGTAGAGCGCAACCTTGCCAAGGTTGAGGTCATCGGTTCGAACCCGATGTGTCGCTCCAAATT
>DDQN01000014.1 GCA_002342685.1 Vibrio sp. UBA2441 | reverse complement strand
AGAATTATTTACAGGGTCAGTTTTTATTTATATCTTACATAAACTTAGTGGCTGTAAACTGCATAAACAATGTTCAGGGTACTGCCTGCTACTCAGAGTCTTATCAAGGGGACAAAAACATCACTGCCCAGGGTATTTCAGTATTATCTAATCTATTTTCATTTACCAATCCTAATATTTCAAGAGAAGATAAATAATGAAGTTCCTTAAACTCATCTCTGCGTTCAATGTAACTCTCGCCACTCTTATTGTCGCTACAGCTTATATTAATGGGCTAGGCTGTAAGTACACTATGAAATACTGGTTACCTAACCAACCTTTTGGTGTTTATTCCACATGTAATGCAGGACAACTGAACGTTGGTGTTTCGACAGGCTCCAACACCATTTTAGAAATTGATGGCACGCTTTTTTCTCTTGGAGAGTACCAATTTATGCTCGTTGGAGACGTTAAGAAGATTGCACTCAATTTAACCGATCAATACCCTTTTAAGGTCAATCTAGAAAAAAACTTGGTACTGACCTCAACCATTAAGCGACTCAATGCAAACTGGGTTGGTATTTTTTCCGACAGCCCACTCAATGTCGCTTTTTTAGCGGAGATAGAAGGGGAGCTCAACATGCAGGAAAGATGGCGTTATGGGCTATAAAAAAGTATACCATGGTGGTGAAGCTAAGACTTTTCTTTACCATTTAGTTTAACGTGGCAACTCCTTGCTCTCTAGCCACTCTTTTATTTCCCCCAGCACCTCATCATTTTCGACAATATCCAGATGCCCTACTTCAGGTATAACAACTAAATCACCTTGGCTAAATTGTTCGATGACAGGTGCAAATTGTTCGGCGTAGAAAGCTTCGTCAGATGCTCCAACAATCACTTTTAACGGCTTTCTAATAGTCTGTAAATCACGCTCATAATCTAAAGGAGCATAGGACTTGTTAAGTTGATAAGTGTAGGTATCAGTTTCTGTGCCATCACGAAGATGTTGCGGAAAATTAAACCGAATGACATCAAGGTAGTTAAATGCCGTTATGCCAATTGAATTTAAGATCTCTAATCCTATGATCCTTCGGGTAAAAGGTTGCGCCCATCCCCCTGAATTAGGACGGGTGGTCGGTGCGTTATATTTAAGGAACGGAGCCAACAGCAAATACCCGTCAAAGCTCTCTTTGTAGCGCCCACCAGCAATTCTGAGCGCCAAGCCACCACCAGAGGAGTGTCCGGCTAATAATATTGAAACCGAGGGGGATTCAGTCTTAATTTCACTCACTAGGTCAGCGATATCATCTTCAAATTGGCCGAGATAGTCGATGTCTCCACGGCGCCGGGGGGACTCTCCATGACCTCGTAAATCTGGCGTATAAACCTGAGCCAGATTATTTGAACTCAAGTATTGCCCCATCCGGGATAAATAACGGCTATGCCAGCCAGAGCCATGCAGCAGAATCAATATTGTTTTGGTCTCGGCCGAATAATACCGATAACTTAATTCTGTACCATCTCGCGCAACATAGCTATCTAAGTCCACAAGCTCGTCAACACGTTGCTTCTGCTCGGAAAACTCAAGCCCTTTTTGTGTAAAATCTTGGCTCCCGATTGGCGGAATAATGACGAGAAGAAATACAATCAGAAAAAATATGGCGAGAGAAATGCCAATACTATTAACGATGTTCAACCACATTCTTATACTTTCTCTATCAACTAACTTTGCAGTTCACATTACTATTCTACAAGCGATTTCACTAGCAATAAGTCTCGGTATAGCGGTTTAAATCTGCTCCAACCATAATTTAACTTGTTGATAGTTCCCCTTAAACTCTGTGCGTTCTATCGATTTACTCAACTGGTATTCGTACATTGGGTCGTAATATTCTTTTAATAAGGGGACTAACCAAGCCTCATGATCAATTAAAGAGCCATTGGCCTGCATTGTTTTTACTGCCTGTTGCTGAGACTTCAGCAGTGACTGGTAACGCTCTAGCCCTAACCGACGGCGAATATTAAATACCCCTTTTTCGAGATACTCTGAAAACCGCTTCCAACCCAACTCTTCACCATAGTGATCAACATAGTCTTGCTGCATTCTCACTACATACTCTTCGACCAAGCGACGTAATCGAATTTCAAACGGATCTTCAATTATTACCAGATTTGCCTGTTTCATCGATTTGTGAAGCGAGAGAGGCAGCGCGGCGCAGCCAATAAATTTGCCTTCATCTTCAAAAACAAAATGGCGAATACCACGATCAAGCTTTTTGATCATCTGTACAGCAAGCTCATTCTCAAAATTAATATTGCTGCGTTGTTGAGTCACATAACGACCAAATGATGATCCTCGATGATTCGCTGCGCCTTCGAGATCAATACCATTTTCGATTTGATTCACCAAGAGCGTCTTTCCACTACCGGTATACCCGCCAACAATGGTCATTGGCATACTCGCCACTTCATCGATGGTATCGATTAGGTATCGACGTAACGCTTTGTACCCACCAACAATAAACGGATAGTCTATCCCCGCTTCTTTAAGCCACTGCTGAGTGATTTTTGAGCGCAAACCACCACGAAAACAATACAGATAACCATTTGGGTTAGCTTCACAAAATGCCTTCCAGCTAGCCACACGCGCTGCTTTAACCTGATCGTTCACAAGTTGATGGCCAAGATCAATCGCAGCCTGTTGGCCCTGTTGTTTATAACAAGTCCCCACCGCAGCACGTTCGTCGTTTGTCATTAATGGAAGGTTTTCTGACAGAGGGAAAGCACCTTGATCGAACTCGATCGGTGCCCTTGTATCCATCATTGGAATGTCATTAACAAACAAGCTGCGGTAATCATTGCGATTTTGCCGAAGCATCAATGAACCTCAATCAATGTATCGCCATCCATAGGTATTAATTCACCTATGGCTTCAAGCTCTATATCAAACTGACGCGCTACTGACCTAACCTCATTGGCACCATCAGGCGTTACAGCCAGCAACAGTCCTCCCGACGTTTGCGGATCGCACAATATTGCTTTTTGCAGATCGGTTAGTGGCCCGAGTTTCTCGCCGTAACTGGAAAAATTGCGCTCGGTTCCTCCCGGTACACAGCCCTGCTGGATATAGTTATGTACACCGGGCAAGGTTGGCACTTTATCAAAATATATCTTCGCCTTAACTCCGCTGCCTTCACATATTTCCGTCAAATGCCCCATCAAGCCAAACCCGGTGACATCTGTCATCGCTTTAACCGAAGGTAAGTCTGCAAACGCAGCACCCGGTGTGTTTAATTTACACATCCAGTCACGAGCTAACCCTACATGCGCTTGTTCCAATTTGGACTGTTTCTCTGCGGTGGCCAGAACCCCAATGCCCAACGGCTTAGTAATATAGAGCTGACAACCACTTTCGGCACGGCAATTCCGTTTGACCCGATCCGTATCGACAATACCTGTCACAGCCAGTCCAAAAATAGGTTCCGGCGCATCAATTGAGTGACCACCAGCCAATGAAATTTCTATCTCGCTACAAACAGAGCGTCCCCCTTCTATAACCTTCTGAGCCACTTCTGGCGGTAATACATTAACCGGCCAGCCTAGAATGGCTATCGCCATAATGGGTTTTCCGCCCATAGCGTAAATATCACTAATGGCATTAGTTGCGGCAATGCGACCAAAGTCAAAAGGGTCGTCCACGATAGGCATAAAGAAATCTGTCGTGCTGATCACCGCCGTGCCGTTACCTAAATCATAAACTGCCGCATCATCTTTATTCTCATTTCCCACCAGCAGATTAGGATCGGCAAACGGGGTGAGCTGAGTACGAAGTATAGTATCCAGTACCTGAGGGGATATTTTGCAGCCACATCCTGCACCATGACTGTATTGTGTTAGACGAATATTTTTCATAACTCACTCAATGACATAGAAGGGATTTAAATTCTACTCCTGCATCAGGCAACAGTCATTAGTGAGGTTTGATTCGGTTGATACAAATCAATAAGCACAATCGAACAACAAGAAGGCTGTCGTGCGGATCTACTTATCTGAGTGTATAATCAGGCAAGATTGGAATTCTCCTGTAGCCGATCGATACGCGCCGGTGGGAGTTATTTTATTTTTACACTGACAAAAGCGGTTATTACTGCGTTATGATTTCTGTACAACTCAATAGCTTTGTTCACCGTGTCCACGACAAGCACCAGTTCACAAGTCTCGCCAGTAATGTGGGTTGTGAACTAAAACGCATTCGCCGTTCTCGGCACTGGTTGTTGTCTGGCTCAGAACAGCAACTTAGCCAATTAAGAGCGGAGTTGAGCATTGAACACAATTTGTGGATTAAAAAGGCCATTGAGAAAGCACTACCCGAAAAACAAATTTCTCTTAACTACCTCATCCAATCCAACCCCGCTATTACCGTAAACCAACTATTAGAAATGTCGGGGTGTACGGTTGCACAAGCACGGTTAGCTATCGATGAGTTTGAAGCGTTTGATTAAAAAATGGCCCCGTTTACAGTGTAAACGGGGCCATTTTTCAAATATCTAGCCAAATCGATAGGACAGAAGTCGCTATTCTATAGCCCTTGCACATATTGAGCATTGGTAGAAATAGTCACCAAGTCATCAAGTTGTTGCGTCGAGCCTTGTACACCACTTAATAACCCTTCGAAATGTTTTATAAGCTCTACTTTATCTTGTGACTCTTTCGAGCCAGCACCAATGTTAGTTAGGTCGATAAAAAATTCATCAAATAGATCTGAAAAGTCGCTTACCACATCATAGTTTAAAAACTGCTCATGGTTATAAATACTTGGGTATCCACCTTTTTGTTTATCCACCGCGAATGATATCCCTTTGACGTTGGTTATCGTTGTCGCTTTTTCACATTTGAGCATGCAACCAGCTTCAATACTTGGTTTATTGCACCCTACCGTTCTTTGGAAGAAACATTGACGGCTAGTCATCATCAAAATTGGATGATAAATGCTGTAGAACAATTTAAAGTTTTCAGGACGTGTAATGTGTCGAATCTGACCACGGTTTATCTCATTAGAAATAAACGCCCCCGCACAATTCAACTCTTCTTTTAATGTTTGCAGTGCATAGGAGTTGGTTGTATTCATGAACGGGCCTGCTACCCACTCGATTCCCATTTCAAATGCTTTGTACGCTATTCCAGTATTGTTGCTTACAATGCGCTCAGGTTTTACCTGCTCCAGAACCTTAACCGCTTCATCGTAATCTTTGCCGATGAGTACTGCCGGGAACCAAGGTATTAATCGAGGATTTTCCGACAATATCTCGATATATTTTGTGCAGTTCTTTTTAAAGCTTTCTGGTAGTTTGAAATAGATATCCGCTTCTGTTACAGCGCATAAATGCAGGTCGCTTACATCGCTGATTAGCATAGAAAGCCTTGGTTGCTGATGCACTTTTGGCTGTTTTTCTAATGAAGGCACGTCCACATGCTTAACGATCTTCACCGATCCGTTAAGCAGATACCCCGCATCTTCTTTTAGTTTTGATATCTCTCTGAAAGGAACACTTAACCCCGCTTCAAACTGTTCAAAATTATAAGTTTCAATAGTGTAGTTAGCGTTATTAAAGCTCTTAAATCGGCTCTCTAACAGTGCTTGAGTAATGGGTTTTTCATCCGCTACCGACAGCATTGAACTTGATTTTATAACGAAGCTGTCTGTTTTAGATGTGATGGTTAACGTTAGTGGTTCACCTGACTTAGCACTAAATGACATTGAAATCGGGGTTTTGTTTATGTCTAAATATTTGATTTTATCTTGTAAGGTTGCGCCCAACTCGTTTTTATCTGAATACAGTTCACTTTTTACTTCCTGGATCTGTACAACTGAGATGGCATTGTTTTTTTCAATGGCGTAATTAACACTGTTATCGCGTGGGTTATCGATAAACATCTCTTTAGTTAAGTTGCCTTTTAAGAACGAATTGGTGAAGTTTCGGTTAAATACCTTGTGTAAATTTGCATCGTCTTCGATCAGGTCACCGCTTTCAATAAAGCTATCAATTTGCTTACGCCACGTATCTACAACCGTATAAACATAGTGCGCCCCTTTAATGCGTCCTTCTACTTTTAAAGAATCGACACCAGCATCGACAAGTTCCGGCAGGTCAAAATAGGCAGAGTTGTCTTTCAGGTTTAATGGGAATTTGTTGCCTGCTTCTGTGATTTCATATTCGTCACGACAAGCCTGACTACATCGGCCACGGTTACCAGAATTCCCCACACTGACGGAACTTGAATAACACTGCCCGGAAAACGCTATACATAATGCGCCATGAACAAAAACTTCCGTCAACACATCGTTATCATGTGCCACTGTCGTGAGCATCTTGATCTCTTTCAGGTTTAATTCACGAGACAAGTTTACTCGTGTCGCTCCAATTTTAGATAAAAACTGTATTTGACCTTCATTGTGCGTGGTTAATTGAGTAGATGCATGAATAGATAGGGTTGGAAAATACTTTTTAACTAGGTTAAATAAACCAAGATCTTGCACAATAATGCCGTCGATCTTAGTGTTTACGAGCAGGTTCAGTAACTTGCTAATGCTTTTTATCTCGTGCTCTAAAAGCACAATATTCAATGTGAGAAACACTTCACATCCGTATTCATGAGCAAGACGCACAACCCCATTTAATTCATCAAATGAAAGGTTGGACGCTCGGTTACGGGCATTAAACGTATCTAAACCACAATAGACAGCATTTGCGCCAGCAACAATAGCTGCTTTTATCGCTTCTACGTCACCGCCCGGTGCTAATAACTCAATTTTCCTACTCATGTCGAACCCGCTCACTTACTTTGCTTTAGTAATATTTTTTGAGCCAGTATTCTACCTGCATCACCAAATCAATGCCATGAATAAGAATTTTATTGACCTATATCATAGCGCCACCAAAACAAGAGTGAAATTACGTCTGCTAAAGAAAAACGGGCCAACCTGAACCACGACATATGGCAGTACAGTTTGAACCGTGATTTACATATGCAAACCACGTCTGTGGTATGTACATAGTAAAAACACCTCCCTTTTATGAAAGGAAGGTGAGGATGTAGTTGGAGAAGTAACTTAATTTTTGAAACAGAGATTCAAGCTCAGAAAGGACACTATCAATTGACTCCCCATAACGTGCGCAGGGAACGCATTCACCGCGCCCAATCACACCTTGTTGTTCAAGTTTTACGATAATGACTTCTGCCTGTGTTTTACTACCGCGGGAGATAGTAAAACTGCCTTGAATGGGCCAACTTTTAACGTATAGGCTTACTTTCATTGCGCCTCCGATAAATTGTTTACGATACGACTCACTCCTTAACGGAACGGATCAACCGTAGGGATCCCAAATTCCGATTCCACTTTGTCCGTATACCTTAGCGCTTCTGCTTCATCAAGTTGTGACGTATTAACTGAAATACCAACAAACTTTACGATTGGATTAGTCAGTCTTGCCATGGCTAAGTTCGCCTCCATACAAGCCTTTATATCTGGAACTGAATACTCAGGTAGACCGCGCATATAGGTTCTCGTTGTCTCATGGCACAATACCAACGCATCGGGTTGCGCTCCATGAATTAAACCAGTGGTCACGCCTGCAAATGAAGGATGGAAAAGCGGCCCCTGTCCTTCAATAATATCCCAGTGATCGGTACTATTATTTGGTGAAATAGTCTCAATTGCACCTGCGATAAAATCAGCAACCACACAGTCAACACTTACCCCTTCTCCACTAATCAAAATACCGGTCTGGCCCGTTGCCCTAAAATCTGCATTAAATCCTTGATCGACCATTTCCTGGTTAATGGCAAGGGAGGTATACATTTTTCCACATGAAAAATCAGTGCCTACAGTTAATAACCGTTTCCCTGAACGCTTTTTACCATTAGCAACCGGATAACTTTAGGTTGGATATCGAACATCAAGAAGCTGACGGTTATTTTCTTTCGCACACTCAAAAATTGTAGAGCCGTAATCTGCACCGCTAAAACTACGTTTTTTTGCTGATTTGCATAGTCACTTTCTATTTGTCTAATGATATAGTGCGGACTCCGATAAATAGAGGGAGGATGTAATATGAAAAAATTTCTAGAATTGCTGGCTTCAACACCCAATGAAGTGATGTTTGAGCAGACGATGCAAGTTATTGACGAACATTTTGAATTTAACCCAGTCAGCTTTGTAAACGGAGAAACCGAAAACCAAGCAGGGCAAAATAATGGTTCTTGCAAGATTTTTGCATTTGCTCAGACACAGGGGTTAGATGAATCATCAACGCTGGCATGTTTTGGTCAGTTCTATCGTGACGACGTTTTAAATAACCCGAATGGGAGCGATCATGCCAACATTCGTAATTTTATCCAACACGGTTGGGCTGGAATTCGCTTCGATGGTGCAGCATTAACAGCAAAGTAAGGCTTTTGATATGGGTCACATTCAAACATATAATTGGACAAAACCTTGTTGCGAACTTCATATTACAGAGTGAACAAGGATAACCTCAGCGACGGTAAAAACCTTCCAATCGCCTACAAAGTCATGGCCAATTTTACTCAGCTATTACGCCCCTAGCTAGAAACTAAACCACTCTTATCAAAAGCAAAACGAATGACCTGACCGTATTCGTTTTATTACCTCTATTTTGCACACATTGACATTAGTTCATTTTTGATACTGCGTGCTGATCTACAATGAACGCGATCGCTTCACCATTTAAACAAGATTTACTGACATATTGCCGCTGTTTACCCATATGAAGGGTAAACCCTAAATCGGTTTGTTCAAGTTGATCAATTTCACTCCAAGTGATGCTACGGGTGTTTTTACCGCTGTTATAACTCACACCGATAGAGTCAACCTGAAATACCACTTTGCTGCCAGAGCTCGTGCTGAATGTTTGCCGCCATATCCACCAGGTTCTCTTAAAATAAACACTGAACGCCTCAATAATACTCAAAACAATAAAGAACCAACCAACGTATCCGCTGGGTAATAGCTCAAATTCTAATAAAACCACACCAAAAAGAAGAAAAAGTATTCCTTTTAAATAGGCCTTTGGAAATTTTGCAGGACGGCTAGTTTGATCATAACACTCTGCAAAAAAGGTCTTGTCGAGGGTGTATTCTGTGGTGAAACCAAAATCTTTAGACATATGTAGCTACTTTAAGGTTTTCTATGAATGAGTATCCCATGCTGCGATCTCGCAACTCAAGTATTGTATAGCTTATCGGTGCTTTTCTTTAGCTATTTTGATCCTCTTTTTTAAATCAGGACATGGTCTACTTTCTCGTAGCTTAAGTATCTTGTTATGCAATACGAAAATGCATGAGGGGGCAGATTCGAGTTAAGTAATACCGACTACAACAACACCGGCAATGGCAATCCCAACGCACATCATTGGAATGAGGGTTTCACAATGAGGATTTCAACTGGCCTACCTCATTTTTGGACATTTTCGAGTTACGGCAACGGGCTGATTTCTACCGTTGAAGTAACTTCTGATAGTCCAAAATGACGAAGGGCATCTCTATGTGAGATGCCGAATCTGAAAGGTTTTGGACATAAGCTTTCATCTCTGTTCGATAGTGTCAAAATCACTTTATGAAGAGTTTTTCTTAGAACATGCAAAACAAGGATCCCCCCAGACTGAAGCGCGTCTATCCCCTTTCTTTGTTAGCGAGAATTTCGACCGAAAAATCAAGCATCCCATAGAGCAACTTGATTCTGTTTACTCCTGATTACTAAAGTTCCCTTTTTGGTACGTGTGAATTATCCCTTTTTAAGATTATTTTTTTCTCCATATACTTACATCTGAAGCCACTTAGTGAAATAAAAGGAGAAAATTCAGATGAATGGTACTCACCAAACCACAATATTCCATAAAGCCCTTATTAGCCACATCATGGAGATCGCCCAATCGTCAACGTACGGTAACAGTAGTATCTGTAACGCTATCGACATCGTAAAGGCGCTATGTAGTGACACTCCCGTATTCACATTTAAACGAGTATCTGGTCGTCGGCCAAACAAAAATTTCCAGTCATTCAGAACAGATAATGAATTCTTCGAAGGCTGGACAATATTCGATGGTCAGCCGAATGACTTTAGTTTTTTAGCTGTTCCCTGTATGCCTTGCGAGTTTGGCACGCATTTTCCTACGCTTACCAGCGTCGATGGTCAGCCGAAGACTAAATATGCGTTACCTGTCAACATGTGGGTAAATTACCAAACCTTAAGTGCTATGTTTCAAGGCGCACAGTTTACTTACAGCAACGGAAGAGTTTCTTTAAACAACAAAGAGCAAATGCGAAAACAGTTCCAATTTTGGGAGGAACAGCTCAATCAGATTGACGGATGCATTATGTCTTATGTATTGGAGCTGCATTATAGCGTCAGTGAATTACGTTCCCTATATCATACACCCCACTCCCAAATGGAGCAGTGGATTGACGAATTGGAAGCATTATTGAAGGTCGGGAAAAAGTTTGAAAGACCAAACTTCAAGTTACCTTTTCTGGCTAAAGGATTAACGGGAAATCACCGCGCAATACGTTTGTGTGTGCGTGCTAGGGTTGCTTTCTGGAGAGAGTGGAACCTGCATCGAGATGATATCCTTATCAGAGCAGAAACCTATCGGCCAGCCAGTGGGGAATGTCTAAAAGCAGCATAGTTAATTCCCCTAAATACTCAGGCACATAGTGGCATTCCGTGCAATGGTTGATGCCACTGTCAAACTGAAAGAGTTTGTTCCGGGCTTTACCTACACTTTAACTTTGGTAGTTATAGTGGGGGATCTATCAAGTGCAAGGTCTAGATGAGCTGCAAAGCACTGATACAAGTACCAGAAACAAGGTGCGATTCTAAATGTTAGATTCCCTTCAAATCTTTCCCATTGTTGCCAAAGCTCTTCGAAACTAGTAATACCTTTACCAGACATTCGTTCGAGATAGGAGTTATAAAGTGTTTTTGAGGCAACTTTAATACCATAGTGATCTAGCAGATATGTTGACCAGTCAAGAACTATAGAGGGAGACTCTTTATTCTCGATATCATTTAAAGAATAAAATGGTTTTTTATCATCGTCACTCTCATTGAACTTTTTTAAAAACCCCAGTTGGACTGAGCACAGAGATGAAAGCACTTTGCCCAAAGAGAAATGGGTGCCCGCTTTTTCACCCGTATAGGTCAAAACTCGAAGATCATAGTCTTTTGTAATGTACTCAAGTAGGACAGAAATATTTTCGCTTGTTATCGTGCGTTCAGATAAAGGGAATGATTGAACTGTAAGGCCCTCGGAAAGAAAAGCTTTCATAACCCTGCTTCCTGACTTTGATTTGAAGAGTTTTAGGTCAACACTGAGATCTTCAGAAGATGTTATATGCGCAAGGGAGCCAGAGTAAGCTTCCACGCCATTATGCTCAATTTTGAGTTCTAGTTCATTTTCGTGTTCAGGTAGTTTTCTGTCTACAGAGTAATTTAGAGCTAGGACCCAGACAAATTCTGCTATAGCGTTAAATTCCCGATGCAGTCCAAGCCATATTAAAGCCTCCCTACTGGCTCTTTTTTGAACAATGTCTTTAGTTTTGTATGTCTCTTTGCCTGTCTCTTTCTCTTTCAATTTTGTCGAATCAATAAGCCCTGTAAGTTGAGCGTAGCAATACAAATCAAGCGCGCATGATGGGTTGGCTTGCACATAAACAGAAAAAGCCAGATCAATAAAAAACTCCAGGGGTTTGGTACTGATGGACAGCTCTGCATCGGCCTGTAATTCTGCCTCTATTGATATAACAGTGTCTTTGTTAATGTTTTTGGCGGCTAGGAATTTTGAAATAAGAGCAATTCCTATGGCTAAGTTAACATTACCTTGTTTTTGTAGGAGTTGTGTGAGTTCTCTCGTTGGTTCATCCTCACCGGGAACAAAAGGTGTCATCATTCCCGCGTAACTCGAATGGGCACATAATGACCTTACTTGGAGTATGCACAGGACATAGTGCTTAACATATAGCCTGTCTTCGGCTGAAACATCATATTGGTCTAGTTTCTCATTAATCTTGTTTTCCAATGTAATGTACCAAGAGCTACGTCCTCTTTTTTCTTCATTTTGCACCCAGCTCAAGGCTCGCATTTGGCCCCAAAGCAGTAAGTCGAAGACCTTATAGAGCATTTTTGTTTCGTTTTTAATTCTCGGCATATTAGTTCCCTTTTTGGTGCACTCTAATTGTACCTTAGAGGAAAATCCCGATTCAACATAAACTTACATACGAAAAATGATGGAGTACAAAAGAGCGAGAATTAATAGCTTTTGTGCTTAGAAACGAACAATGATAGTTGAGGAGTCTATGGCCAAGAAAATGGAAAGAGGAAGAGTAAAGAGTAACAAAACTAACCCAGGGCTTGAGTTCGTAAAAGCTCACTTTAGGAAACAACTTGATGAAAAGCAGGGTTCTGGCTCTAGTAACTCAAATCCATCACCAATCGGAGTAACCGCCTCTGAGGAATATATTGAGCTTTCAGGAATTACTTCCTCAGAGAAACATTTTTACCACCCAAAAGGTACGCTCTGCCTGCTTTTTGTCGATGATAAAAAAGGAGCAAGAGCTAGGACTAGAGGAAAGAGTAACCTTGGGTATTCGGGTTACTGTCACGCAATCATTTTCGATGGCGAAAAGTGGAGAAAGTTTAAATTGAGTGAGTTAGCCCCCTATAGAGACCGTTCGTATGAATATGCCAGTCAGCGCATCGATGTTCTAAAAGACTTGCAATCCGTGGTCTCCCGAATTAGAGGAAGACGGGCATATTACGACTCGAGCACTAGGTGCTTTCGAATAAAGAGACGAATTTAAGTTATTGTTATATCCTGCTGAGAGTGAGGTTAAGATATATGATTGAAACACTAAGTCGTTGTTTAGAGTGGCACGAAGCTTCCCTAGATATTCGCCCCCTGAAACTTCCTGAAAGTGGTGAGAGGGTGCTAGCTTATCTGCCAGAATACCAGTGGTTTACAATGGTAACATTTTTCCGTGATGAGACAGGACCATTTTTTGTGGTTCACTGTATCGTCGATTACGATATTGGGAAACCTTCTGGTGGAATTATTATTGATGTAGGAGAAAAAAAACTGTTTTGGGCTCGATTATCTCCTAAGATTCCTTACGCTAAATGGGGGACTGAGATTCAGGATTAGTTGATAGTTATCAACTAATAAAGGAAGCCTTCAGAAACAATAATCCTCTTACTAAGGTCTGGCTCGCTTTACCGCTCAATATGATGTACCTCAAAATCTGAAATGCCACAGGAAGCATTATCAAGCTACTGTAAAATATGGAAAGCTATTGTGTGTCAACATTAGTATTGAGAACTCTTTCCATTCCATGCAGGTTGAGTCGAGCCAATATAATTCAGTCTTGATAAAATACGTAATGTGTTAAACGAACTTTGAATACATCGAATTTGATTCTAGTCGGATAAGTTTCTGCATTATTGGCAGCGGCGTAGATGTTCAGTTGTGAGGTATACCTTCCAGTGAAGTTGCATAACGATGCAGGCGAAGGTTCCTGGTTAGGAGCGCCATTTTTGAACGAATTGGGGAGTTTTCGTTCATCGCTCATTTGCTCTCTGCCATGCTAAGGAAGTCTGAAGGGCTAGGGTTGAAATGTATCAGCTCAAAATCTTACTGAAACGTAAAAGGGCATTTCTGCGCTAGAAGTGCCAACTGTCTCGTTTCTGGACAAGTGTAAGTTGGTAGAGCGGCTCTGCCTCTCCAAGTTAAGATTAGCAAAATTAAAGGGACGACAAGCTCATGCGGCTATGGTGCGTGCCCCTTTAATACTGCCCTAAACCACCGTATTTACACCAGTGATAAAGTAGGAAGCCAGAATTAACCCACTAATGAGTTTGTTTCATTATATGCATGTATAAACATCTGTGCATTTTCTCTGATCTCTTCATCAGAAAGGCTAGGTGAATACAGAGAAGCTCCAAGTCCAAACCCATCGATACCAACTTCAAGGTATGGCTTCATACTATCAACTTCAGGGTTAATGCCCCCAACAGCAAAACAAAGGGCTTCTTTTGGTAATACCGACTTCAACGCTTTCACACCGCTGATACCTAGCATAGTTACTGGGAATAGTTTAATTCCAGTTGCGCCTGCTTGAAGTGCATTAAAAGCTTCTGTTGGAGTAATCACACCTGGGTATACTTGACAACCAGCCTCGATACCAAGTTGAACAACACGCTCGTTAAAGTTTGGTGTAACAATCAGCTTAGCGCCCGTGGCAATAACTTGTTCAGCCAACTCAGCCGTTGTCACCGTGCCCCCACCCACTAAATAGTCATTACCAAACTTATTAACCAATAGCTCGATACTTTTAAGTGCATCAGGTGAATTTAATGGTACTTCAATCGCTTTGAAGCCAGCGTCAATAAGAATGTTACCAATACGAAGCACATCATTTGGTTCAATGCCGCGTAAAATCGCGATTAGAGGTACGTCGGTTTTTGGATTAAATCTTTGTGTCATTTTCAATTTCCTGTTTGATTAGTAACATTCCATCAATAAAGCACTCGTCTCCGCTGAAGTATTCGCTTACTTTATCTGTGGTATCGCATGCCAATTGATAGCGGCCGCATAATTTTTCATTTCCTATTAAGTAGGTCGAAGCGCTATCAAGTTCTTTCAGTTCACTTCCTATCAATATTCCAGATAAGAAGTCTTCAACCTCATTATCTTCAATCTGAGTGAAAATCTTTGCCGTTCTTGCTTTAAAGATTTGGCTGGTTGCACCGCCACTCTGACCAGACTGCACACCCTTAACAAATGCTGAGGGTGATTGATTTTGTGTCGGAAGATCTCTGCCTATAATGGTGTGCTCTCTGATAGCCGAGAACAATTCACCCGTCATATACGAGTCAAACAGCACTAACTGTTCGTCTTGAACTAAAACATGTTTGCTATGCGTACCCGGTAAAATTGCAGAAAACGAGCCATTATTCAGCTTGTTGATAAGACCAAATATTTGAACTTCTTCTCCACGCATTACATCGAATTCGCCATTAACCGTTTCATGGCTAATTCCCGGAACAATGTAAGATTTTGCTCCCCAAGGCAGCGTGAACATGTATGTTTGCTCCGCCAGCTTACTAACGCTGGTTGGTGTGTTTACATAAGGAACGTCAATCCAACCGTTCGTACTTCCAACCATTCCTGCCATATAAATAGGAAGCTCTTGATAACCTAGAATCCACGACTCTAGAACGTGTTCGAGCTCTTTTGCAAACGCACCATCTTTGACTTGCTTTAAGCCCATTGGTAGCTCGATTTTCGCGTGAACATTACTGTCGTGATTAATGGCAAAGGCTCTGAAGTTAGTCGTGCCCCAGTCAACAATTAGAAAGTCGATATCTCTTTTCAATAACATGTGATTAGATCTCTCTGATCAGTTTATTTTGTATTGTTTGATAATGTCAGTATCGACATCCACACCAATACCCGGCTTCGTTGGGATGGTTACTTTGCCATCTGCGTAATGAATACCATCGCAGATAAGGTCCTTTCTAAATGGATGAGAAGACTGATCAAACTCAAGCATCGGCTCGGTAGGGTTTAGCGATAACGGGTTACATGGAATTGAAGCTATAAACTGCAAAGACGCAGCAATACCCACTCCCGAACCCCAAACATGAGGAATTAACGTTGTGTGGCTAGCCTGAGCCATAGCGGCTATTTTCTTGCATTCAGTAAAACCACCACTTGAACATAAATCCGGTTGAATAATGTCTAATGAACGCTTTTCAAGCCATGGACGATAGCCCATTTTTCCAAACACTTGTTCACCAGCAGCAATTGAAGTTGGTGAGTTTGCTTTAATTTCTCTGTAACCGTCTATATCTTCGGGAGCAAGTAACTCTTCAAGAAAATGAAGGTTGTATTTTTCAGTCTCATTAATCAGCTTGCGTGCTTGAGCCACGTTGTAGGCACCGTTTGCATCCGCCATGATTTTAATACCGTCACCAACACATTCACGTATCGCTTTTATCAACTTAATATCTTCTTCAATTCCGAAGCCGATCTTGAGCTTAAACGCTTTGAAACCATTTTTAACATGTAGCTTAGCTTCTGTTAGAGAGTCGTTCGGGTATTGCCCGTCCGCGACGCGATAGAAACCCGTCGCATAAGGGGTTACTTCATGTCTAAATGCTCCGCCTAGCAACTTATGAATCGGTTTGTTGAGTGCTTTTCCCATAATGTCCCAAAGGGCAATATCAACACCACTTGCTGCATTGACCGTTGCGCCGCTTTGGCCAAATGGGCGAGAAAGGTTGTACATCTCTTCCCATAGGCATTCAACATCAAACGGGTCTCGACCTATTAACAGAGGCTTATAACTATGTTCAACAATCGAAGTAGCGATCATTGGGCTTTGCAACCCATGACAAAGCGACTCACCATAGCCAACAACTCCTTCGTCAGTAACAATTTCAACAATCACTGCACTTCGAGTTTTTGCCCACCCTTGGGAAAAATAGAATGGATTGTCCAGTGGGACTGAAATTGCGTGTGGAATAACGTCTATGATTTTCATTTGTTTCTCCCTAAGTAGTTGTATTTGCGTTGTTTTGTTTCTTGTTCACAACTTTGTTTTTGATAATCGGGAAAAGCAGTGAAACCATGATAAAAATAAAGAAAGTCCAACAGATCCCTGTAGATAGGAACGTTGAATAATCTCCACGAGACATAAGAAGAGCGCGTCTAAAGTTGCTTTCTGCCATTGGACCTAAAATCAGACCTAAAATGACAGGAGAAGATGAGATATCGAGTTTCTGGAAGAAGTAGCCAACAATGCCGAAGAACAGCATTACAACAACGTCAAACATGTTGTTATTTAGCGCGTAACTGCCCACAAAACACAGCAACATAATAGTTGGAACCAATACTGGTTTAGGAACAGAAAGAACCTTAGTAAAGATTCGAACCGAGTTTAAACCAAGAATGAGCATGAACACGTTAGCGATCAATAAGCCAATAAAAATGGCATAAACTGTTGATGCATCGTTTTGAAACAGTAGCGGACCCGGTTGTATCCCCTGAACCGTTAAGGACCCAATCATTATTGCGGCGACCGCATCACCCGGAACGCCAAGACACAGCATTGGGATTAATGCACCACCCGTTACACCATTATTCGCAGCTTCAGGCGCGGAAACACCTTCTGGTGAACCTTTACCGAATTCTTCTGGGTTTTTTGACAGACTTTTAGCTTGTCCATAGGCAATAAATGAAGCGATATCGGCACCAACACCCGGTATCGTACCTATAAATGCCCCTAAACTACCAAAAGGTATGCTGTTTCTGATGATAAGCTTCCAGTCAGAACCTTTTGGAAGAACACGTTTGATTTTTCCTGTGGCCTTGCCTTTTACATTGATTTCTTCAACACCAATGAATGCTTGAGACATGGCAAAAAGGCCGATCATGACAGGGATGAAGTTAATGCCAGAATATAAGTTAATGTTGTCAAAAGTAAAACGTAGGCTACCAGTAATATCATCCAGTCCAACCGTGGCTACAAGCATGCCTAAGAAACCACTAATTAGACCAAGAAATAGTGATTTACCAGAGATTGAAGAGATAATACATAAGCCAAAAACTGCGAGCATAAAAAATTCTGGCGCGCTGAATTTTAAAGCAAAATCAGCAAGAATAGGGGCAATTAAAATGAGGAAAACACAACTGATTAGCCCGCCAATAAATGAACTGATCGTAGAGATACCAAGTGCTCTACCTGCCTCGCCTTGCGAAGCCATTTTATAGCCATCAAGCGCGGTTGCTGCTGATGCAGGTGTACCTGGAGTATTAAGCAATATGGCCGCTAAGGAACCGCCATATACTGCGCCCACGTAAACACCAATTAGCAATAGAATACTTGGAACTGCTTCCATTCCGAAAGTTAATGGCAGAACAAGTGCAACACCCATAGTAGTCGTTAGTCCGGGCAAACAACCAATACACATGCCACCAGCAACGCCTACAAGAAGATATAAAATGACGCTTGGTTGTAGAACCAAATCTAATGCTTCAATTAACATTTTAAATACACCTTAAAATAAGATTCCAAAACGGAATGGAACATTTAATGCATAATTAAATACGCCATAAACTATGCCTACAATAGCGCATGAAAATATCACTCGTTTAATCGCTGAGAAATTCCCATACCAAGAAAATAAGCCAAACGTTAAGAGTAATGAAGTCACTACAAAACCTATTAAATTCATACAAACGAAGTAAATAATAAGAATGACCATTGTTATATAAACTCTCATGTTATCACTATTAAATAACTCTAGAGTTTCACTGTCTTTATTTGAATGAGTCCTAAATAAAAATATCATTCCCGAAAACAACATGGCACAAGAAATAACTATCGGCCATACTGCTGGCCCTGGTATCCCTCTACGAGAGCCGGGTAATTCACTAGAAAAATATAAAGCAGTTGCAGAAAATAATATAAAAATTGTCGCTGCAACTAGATGAGCTTTACGCATAATTATCGTCCCATGTAGTTGAGGCTTACTCACAGTGAGCAGGCCTCTCAGGTGTTTACTGGTTAAGCTCTAGCTTCGTGATCAACTCTTTAAAGAAGATGTTTTCGCGCTCTAATTTGTTAGCAAACTCTTCTGATTTGATTATTTCGATATCATTATTGGTATTTGCCATAAATGTTTTGAATGTATCCGTTTCAACGGCTTCTAGGATTGCATCAGTTAAGAAGTCAACCGTTGGTTGTGGGGTGCCTTTAGGAACCATGAAACCACGCCACGTACCAATTACTACATCGTAACCAAGCTCTTGAGCAGTAGGGACGCTTGGAGCATCTTTTAGACGGTTAGGAGCAAGAACGGCTAGTGGACGTAATTTACCCGCTTCCACTTGCGAAGCAACCTCTGCGTAGGATACTGAAACAGCGTCTAAGTGGTTGCCAAGTAGAGCGGTGATTGCAGCAGAAGAACCTTTATAAGGGACATGAGTAAATTGTGTATCGGCCTTCACTTCCAAGCCTGCGCCAGCTAGATGCCAAATACTTCCTGTACCTGAATTACCAAACAGTAGATTGTTGTCTTTCGAGCCTTTGATAAGGTCTTCTAACGTTTTATATGGTGAATCTGTTGGTACTGTAATTGCGGCATAACCGGAGTTTACAATAGCAAGAGGCGTTAGCTTTTTGTAATCGAGATTAGCGCCGTAACCTTGGTGTGGAAGCATTACCAGTTCAGGTGCAACCATGCCAATAGTACGACCATCTGGCTTACTGTTTTGAGCATAAGACATACCAATTGCACCAGCACCACCCGTACGGTTCTCTGCGGCTATACCTTCCGGAAACTTATCTTTAAGCGCTTCAACAAGTGCTCGGCTTACACTGTCTGAACCACCTCCTGCTGAGTACGGGACAATCACTTTTACAGGAGCATCTGGGTAAGTAGAAGTTGCACCTGCAGTAGTTACAAGAGCTGCGCTCGTGATAACAGCAGACATTAATACATTTTTAAAGATTTTTTTCATTGTCTTGACCTTATTACATTAGGGAGAAGCTTCTCTGGCTTCGCATAGGGTTCATATAAAGCAGCTTAATTAACTGCACATTCTAAAATAAATTGATTAATTCTAAATTTAATTAAGAGACCTAATTAATCATTCAGATAAGTCATTATCTAAATATCATTAAATAAGTTAGTTAATTCAGAGGTTAATTAAGTCGCTCTGAGATTTTTTGGCTATAGCTTTGGATGACGGGAATTAATTCATTCATTCTCTCATTATCCATATAATCTTTTATACTGGTCACTGATATCGCAGCTATAATATTTCCGTTTTTATTTCTAATCGGAACAGCAACACATCTAACTAAGTCGTCATTGTCTTCTAAATCAAAGCTGTAACCACCTTTGGCATATTGTTCCATGCGATTCATCATTTGTTCGACATCTAATATCGTTTGGTTGCTGATTAGCCTCTGCCATTCCATCTTTGGCATATCCAACATTAAAGCTTTCCCTACTCCAGTTGCGGCGAGTGGAAGTCGGTCCCCGACTTGAGAGCGCATCTGAACATGGCGCTGTCCAGGTATCTTATCGAGGTAAAAAATCTCATCTTCATCTTTAATGCCGAGATGCACGGTATCTTGAGTGAGCTGCGCAAGCTCTCTTATGTATGGCTTAGCAATCTCTTTTAGTGGCATGTCTGCCTGAGCTCGAATACCAAGTTGTATCATCTTAGTACCGAGAACCAAGCCAATACCTTTCACTTCTCGGATATATCGCGCTTCAATTAACCCTTGCAAAATACGGTGAACTGTCGACTTAGGCAGTTCTAATTGTTCGCAAATATCCTTCAAATTTCGATGCCCATCGGCGACCGAATCGATGACAGCGAATGCTTTGGCTAATGCCTGGTTACCTTGTACTTTGCTCATGAAACGACCTCATGTTGATGTTAAAAAATATACATGTCTGCTAAAAGTGTTAATGTGACGACCGTCAATATTCCACATTGCGATACAACAATCCCGCATTGTGGAACTTTGAGTTCGACAAGTAATTGAAATTCTAAATGAAGCTTAGCAAGCAAACTTCTACCCTTGTTTATCAATAACATGGAATAAATTATTGCGGGGTATTCACTAGGTGTATGGTAAAGAAAGTTAAAGATAAATCGGTTAATTACATGGTACGTCTCTCTCCACCACTAAACTGATTTGAAGTTTATCGTTAAAAGAAAAGTGTCAAATGAATTATCCATACATCGGAATCAATTTAGAAAAGAGTCTTTGTAGTGGATTAGCAAGTTTGGTTAGATAGTTAGAGTTCTAAGCATGAAAAAAAGTAAGTCAAATGATGCTCTGGTGAAGAGTGTGTTCAATCGGTCGAAACACACAATGGGGTAATTTCGAGCTAGAAAGCATCGCCTACAACGTTCTGGCTAGATAGGTTGAAAAGATCTGTTTGCCTAGCTACCTTTGTGCAGTGGTTGAAAGTACATGTTATCAATTTTATCGCTCGTAATTGTGCACACCGTGACACCCTCCAGCTTCTCGCTGCCTTGAACAACTATCTCACCTCCACTATCCCAAACACTAGATTTTCCAGCAGTGTCCCAACCACCTGTTTCTCCAACAAAGTTTGACAGCAAGACTGGTACATCAAGGTTCTTTGCAATACTTGATAGCAATTCACTATCTAGTGAGAAACCGCTTTTTGAAATCAGCGCACTTACTAGGTATATATCAACATTTGCTGCCTTGGCATCGCTGTAATGCATTGGCTCAGTAAAATCGGCACAAACTTCGAGTCCAATCTTCACATTATTAACGCTAAAAAAATAATTCTCTTCACCAGCAACGCAATATTCATTTTCTCCTTGATGAAGATATTGCTTTTGGTAGTAATCTACCTCTCCGTTAGGATGTAAAATAACAGCCGCAATGTAAGGAGTTACGTGCTCGCTTCTTAAAGGGCATCCAACAATAATTGTCAAACCACTTGAAACAGCAGTGCCAGACAGATCTTCAATCAACGGTGATGAGCGACTTATTGCTAATTCGGCTAACAGTTCGGGTTCATAGCCTGTCAACGACAACTCAGGGAATGTGATTATATTCGCACCTAGATGTGCTGCTTGTACACATAGCTCTTTGTGAGATTCCATGTTCACTGCAATATTTCTGCTTTTAACTCTATATTGAGCCAAAGCAACCCTAACAACACCTTCCATATCACTCTCCAATAAGCGCTATATCGCAGCAATTTACAATAACACCTGCACCCACAATTCATCAGAGAAAGTATGCTAAATAACTAGATAGTCATGTGGAAATTAAATCAAACGTAACACCGAATGGGGCAAAAACAAGTCAGCCCAAACTGGCTGACTCAGTGACGGAGATAAGTGATTTAGGATTCTTTCTAATAGCCCCAAAGCCTTGGGCATAACCCGCGTTATCTGTAAGGTAGATCGAAGTAATAAATTGATTTTCCTGCAAATTCACATTGGCCATCTATGCTCTGAAAGTTTTATGAATACACTAACTTCTTATATCAAAGCTATCAATAAGCAAAAAGCTGTCGTATCAATTGTCAGTGAATCTCATAAAACTGGTGGCTATATTAATGGTGAAATCGAAGTAAATAAGATTGAAAAAACTTACCATTTTAATAATGGGGTTGTGATCAAGCATAAGATTGAGCGAGATAATGCACCTTCTGACCTGCTATGCGAAGCGTTTATTCTTTGTTCTGTAGCCGACAATACCACCAGATATCATCAGTTAAATACTGAAATATTCTTATTTTTACTTTCACTGCTTTCGCACTATAAGAAAGAAAATATGCAACATTAAGATCAACACAGCCCTCCGAAGAGGGCTGCTAGTTAATTCAAAAATAAGTTAACTCACCTGGTTAATATTCTTTTTGAAGTATCAAGCTATCTTCTGTTTCCTGAACTGCAGGTTGTTGCTGTTTCTGCATTTTTTCTTCATGCCCACCTAGCCACTTGAAGAAGCCATATAGCATAATGAAGATAACGATCATCAACGGAAGTGACGTCACAATAGCTAATGTCTGAATGGTGCTCAATGGAGCATCAATAAACATCATGGTCAATGGAACGGCCGCCAATATCACACACCAGAACAAACGCAGAGCGGTTGGTGGGTTAGCATCTTCATCTAACTGGTTTGCCGCTGTAGCCGCCAGAGTAAATGAAGCCGAGTCCAGCGTCGTTGCCAAGAACAAGGTAGACATCACCGCAAAGATAACGATGAATAACGCGCTCATCGGCAGAGTATTCAGTACCGCAATAACAGTAGCAGCTCCCCCTGCGGTTGATAAAGACTCGGTAACATTCACCAGCTCATTTAAGTGCGTGCTCATACTAAAGCTTCCCAGTACACCGAAGAAGATAAAGCAACCTGCACTTCCGCCCAGAACCATACTAGTAATAACTTCTTTCAGTGTACGACCTTTAGAAACCTTAGTTACAAACAGTGCCATAAATGGTACGTAGGTCATCCAGTAAGCCCAGTAGAATACCGTCCACGACGTCGGGAATGAACCACCTTCAACAGGGTCTGTCCACAAGCTCATACGGATAAAGTTTTGTAGCATCAGACCATAACCATTAGTCATTTGGTCAATGATAAACGTCGTAGGACCAACTATCAGAACGAGAAGGACAAATACCACCGCAAGCTTGGTATTCATGTCACTCAGCTTCGCCATGCCTTTTTCGATACCAACGTAAGAGCTCACGGTAAAGAGCGCCGTAATGGCCAGCATTAAAGCAACGTTCATGGCAAAGCTGCCCTGCATACCAAATAATGAGGCAATGCCCTCTGTTACCATTGGTACACTCAGGCCTAGCGTAATGCCCATTGCACCAACGCAGCTAAAGATAAAGATGGTGTCAATTACTTTACCAACAACTGGGTTGTAGTAGCGCCCCATAATGCTTTCACACACTGCACTTAGTTTAAGCTGTGGGTTTTTGCGCACATGGAAAGAATAAGCCACAGGCAGAGAAGCAATACAATACAATGACCATGCAGAGATGCCCCAATGGAACATATTGTAACTGGTTGCCCACTCAGCGGCCGTTGTTGAGTAAGGCTCTATGCCCATTGGCGGCCCCATGTAGTAATAACCCCACTCAACGAAGGCCCAATATACGGTAGCGGAACCCAAACCAGCGCAGATCATCATGGCAAGATAGGTAAAAAATGAGTACTGAGGATCGCTCTCACCTAGTTTGATGCTTCCGTGTTTACTCAACGCTATCCATGCAAGCACGATTACGCTGAAAAAGCCGAACAATAAGAACACCGCGCCAAACTGTTCGGTCAGGATACCGAACAGAGTTTTAGCAATCGCGTTACCTTGCTCAGGAAAAAGTGACAGGCCCGCCACGATAGAAAATATCGTGGTCAGACTTATCACCATTAAGGGTTTATCTATTTGTCTATTATTTTGTTTCATCGGAAATATTCTCTGTTTATTTATACTTTATTAAGCGTCGACTCGAAATTGCTCAATGATGGAGTCACTCAGTTCAATTCCTAAACCGGGCTTATCAGGTACTGGCACAAAACCGTTCTCGAATGGCAATCGGTTTGTGACAAGGTCAGTAAAGAGAGGACTTTGGCTCTGCGAATACTCCATGAGAGTGCCGTGCTCGCAAGCAGCCAAGAAGTGAACGGACGCAGCTAGCAGAATGCCGGTACTGAATCCATGAGGAACGAACTGAACGCCATGAAGCTGCGCTAAGTCGTAAATTTTCTTCATTTCGGTAATACCACCGCAGCGCGTTATATCTGGCTGAACGATGTCTACATTAGATTGCTCAAGGAAAGCCTGAAATTCGAACCGTGTTGTCAGCGACTCACCACCAGCCAGCTTCGCATCCACTTTATTGGAAAGTTTTGCGTATCCGTTTAAATCGTCCGCTAACACAGGCTCTTCGACCCAGTTGAGGTTAAACGGTGCCAGCTTTTTACACATAAACGCGGAGTGACCAGACGTGCGCCACTTAGAAGCCAGATCGATTTGAACATCAATATCATCACCAACCGCTTCACGCACATTCTTCACAATTTGGTAATCTGTTTCTGGATCGTCACCAAACACACCACCACCAAATTTAATACTGGTAAAACCTTGCTCCACCAACCCCCGGGCAATTGCGCGGTTATCTTTTGGATTACTGGCCGGAATAAACGTGCCATACGCTTGGATTTTTTCGCGGTATTTCCCGCCTAGTAACGTATGCACAGGCACACCATAGAACTGACCTGCGATATCCCAAAGCGCGATATCTATTGCACTGATGGCATGGATACCCGCCCCTCGGCGACCAAAGTAGTTCGATGTCCAGTACATCTTGTTCCAGAGCTTTTCTATCTCTAAAGGGTTCTCACCGATCAATAACTCTTTCAAGCCATAGCAATAGAGGTTTGATTGGGGAGTTTCGATACACGCACGCACTACAGCCGGAGAGCTATCCGCTTCCCCTATTCCGGTAATACCCTGATCGGTGTGTACTTTTACAATCACTGCGTCTTCGCCCCATTCGCACACTTCATTCGTGGCTGGGACGCGCAAGCAGATGACTTCTATATTTGTTATACGCATAGCTTTTCCATTCTCTTGCGATACCTCGGCAAGAGCTCCATTATTTAAGTAATTGAAATATCGATAATTTTAGTTATAAAGATTCTTTACAGATAAGCTTCTCTAAACGCTGGTCTTTTTGGTACAGGGAGCAGAATGCAAAACCAACATCTTCTATCGCGGTTTTTTCACCTTGTATCACATCAATCAAACAGTCGAACACCGCCTTTCCACCTTCGACAACACTCTGCTGCGCAGACATGATTCCGCTTACATCGACGTCAATATCATCGGTAATTTGAGCGGAGTTGCCACTGACACGAATGACAGGAACAATAGGGTTATTAAAGCCCGCACCACCTGTTGTCCAAAGAATGACTTGTGCGCCTAACGCGGCGAAATGCATGCCTGAGCCACCGCATAAATGCGTTACTTCAGAAAGATAAAAACCCGGGTTAGTCGGTTTTTGAATACCTTTGGGGTTGATCTCCAGAACCCCCTGAATGGGGCGAGTGCCGGTTTTGTGTAGTGCACCCAACGCCTTCTCCTCCAGCGTCGTGAGCCCACCAACACTATTGCCAATACTCATGGTTTCTACGTTGGTACCTTCTATATGCCAGCGTCGCTCTTCTTGCATAATTAACGTTTCGACTTTATCGGCAACATCGCTGCTCACGGCTCTTTCACGTAGAATATCTTCGCAAGTAATAAGCTCAATCAGCTCTCCTGCAATACAAGTTGCGCCAATATCAACAAGCTGATCGACTGCGTTACCAACCGCTGGATTGGAGGCGATACCGGAGCTGGTATCCGAACCACCGCACTTAATTCCAACCACCAGCTCAGAAATAGGGGTTGGCTGCGGCTCAATTTTACTGGCAATGCTGACCAGTTCATTCGACAGCTGCACACCCTCATTAATCGTTTTACGAGTGCCTTTAGATTTAATAATGGAAAGATTAAATACCGCTTTTCCTGCTTGTTTTATTGGGTTGATCACCAGAGCAGGGTCTATACTTCCGCAACCCATGTTCAGAACAAGCACCGCCGCAACGTTAGGATTGAGCGCAGCGCCAATCATGGTATTAACCATCTCTTCATTACCGCCATACATGCAGGTGTAATGATTAGTAACGACCACACATTCAGGCACTTTCAGTTTGATCGCCTGAGCGATACCTTCGGCACATTCATCAATCGCAATAATCAAAACGTGATTACGGATGCCTACCTGCCCATTCGGGCGTTTATAACCTTGAAAATATTGCATGCTTAACACTCGATCTGCATCTGTTGAATAATTTGCTGAATAATGGGTTGTGGTATATCTACCCGAGCACTTCGGACGTTTTGTACGTGAACCAAATCTCCCTTGCTTATAAGAGAAATGGCAATACCTACCGGATAACCCGCCTTATTGATAACCTGCTGATTATTAATTTCCTGCAAGGCAATCTTGTTGCCAAACGGAATGTCCTGCATCGCCTCATATTCACCGACGGGCTGGTTGTTATCATCAACAACTTCTACCCAGTCGCCTTTCGTTGTATCTGCTAATAAAGTCGCCACGTTATCGGTCGAATTGAGTCGAATGGCTTTTTTTACATTGTTCATCTTGTTACCTATTGGCGATTGTCCGACAATCTACAGTGAGGCAATTATACAAAAAAAGTCGCATTGAAATGAGAAATTGATCATATTTAGTCCATCTCTGGATTTTATTGTTAAATTGTTAGACAATCGTCACAGTTATTTCTGTAAGGGAATTGGGCGAAAATCCTCTACAATAGAGGAAGAAAAGTGAGCCTTGATAAGCACTTAAGTAAAATTTAAGCGATGGTTTGGCATAATGGCGAAATTTAATAAAAGTAGTCTTGAAGAGCAGGCAGTAAGTTATTTGCGTGATCTGATCTTGAATGGAACATACAAAATGGGTGAAAAAATCGTAGAAAGTTCTCTGGCCAAAGAGCTGGAACTTTCAAGAAGTACGATTCGAATGGCATTAAATACCCTATCGCATGAAGGATTAGTGGTACAAATACCTTATGTTGGCTGGCAAGTTATTGAGATTGATGAGCACGATGTCTGGGAAATCTATCATTTGCGAATTGCTATTGAATCACGATCCGCATGGTTAGCCGCGACCAAAATCGATAGTGAAGGAAAAACCAAGCTCACCAATTTGATGCATGAGTTTGCCCAAGAAGCAAAAAACAGCCTGATATCCACGCAAAGAAAGAGTAAGTTCGAGCTGGATTTTCACTCAATGATTGTCTCATTAAGTGACAATAGCCGATTAATCAATATATATAGAAATGTCTCTAACCAGATGCTGCTCTTCTTTAATATTGACCTGGCAAATTATGACCCAGAAAGCATTGTTGCTGCTCACCAACCCCTTGTTGACGCTATATGTAATAATGATCCGCAAGCCGCAGCACTTCATGCAGAAGAACACATTTCTACCTTCAATGATGTAGGCAAGAAGCTGAAAAAAAGGAAGGAATAAAAAAACGGCCTCTCCATTTTGCAATGTGAGAGGCCGTTTAATATAGAAATAGCTAACCCTAAACTAAGGTTAATTAAACCGCAGCAATAACAGAGATTTCTACTAATAATTCTTCACGAGCCATTGAAGCCTGAACACAAGCGCGAGCAGGTGCGTAACCTTCAGGTACCCAGTTATCCCAGACTTTATTCATTTCAGCAAAATCGTCCATTGTTTTAACGTATATCGTTGCAGAAAGCAGTTTTTCGCGAGAAGACCCTACGCTTTCTAGCAGATCATCTACTTTTTCCAGCATTGTTTCTGTTTGTTCTTTAATGCCTTTTGTTGAGTCTTTTGCGACCTGACCACAGAAATAAACCGTATTGTTGTGAATAACAGCGCGGCTCATGCGCTGCTTCGTCTCTTTTCTTTCAATCATTTTTTAATCCAGTTTTTTTAAGGTGATGTTTATAGGAAACAAACACATGCGAAAGGGAAGTTCCCTGTCACTTAATATAAGGTATACCCGTCGAATGTTATCGAATTAAGGGGGTTCTGACTACGAATTTAACTGTAGTCAAAGCGAGCCGCATTCATTTATGCGTGTTAACGGGTGTTTTTTTATTTTCATGCTTCATTCGATACATCATCCTGTCCGCAATCAAAATCAGCTCATCTATGTCTCTGCTGTCTTTAGGGTAACTTGCGTAACCAATACTCGTGGAAAATGAAAAGCTGAGACCATCGGTCTGAAATGGACGGTGAAACTTGCTAGCCACTTTATTACCGAACTCTCCCATACGACTTTGAAAACTGGATATTTCTTTTAATACCAGCGCAAATTCATCACCACCAATCCGAAATGCTATACAGTCGTGTTTGTTCAATTTTCGGAGACGAGTGGAAACTTCAATCAACACCTCGTCGCCTATATGATGACCATAATTATCGTTTATCTGTTTAAATCCGTTAAGATCAAGCAAAAACAGGGTATATTTCTGCTGTGTTTTTTCATAGTTTTCCAACAGACTAAACAGAGCTAACCGGTTAAAAATATTCGTTAGCGGGTCAGTAAGTGCCAACTTTTTTGTGTATTCAGACTCTTTCGAATACACATACCAAAGTAACACAATACAAATGACAAAACCCAATACAAGAAATAAGTCAGCGTCAGCCAGCGCCTGTGTTTTTGATCTTTGCTCTACATATAAGGGACTGGACTCAGGAAAATTCCCATTTACATAATCCGTCACACTGAGATAAATCTCGTTAGCCCGCACGTGAAAAGTCTCCATTGCTGCGCTGTTCGACTCAGGCACATTTTCCAATAGTGGCTCCAGAGCCTTAAATTCCAGAAACTGCTCATTGAAAAAAACTCTTGCGGCATCTATGGTCAAAAAATTATTGGCTTCTTCATTATAGATAAGCAGATCAAAGCGACTCCAGGTAAGCTCATACTTCTGCCATATGTTCGCTAACTCATTTTCTCCGTGCCCATAATGTTCAGCATAAAAGATAAGCTCAGAGAACTCCTTAGACAGTTGAAACATCAGCCATGTGGTTTGATTCCGCTGCTCTGTATAACTGTTTGCCAAATGGTTGGTCTGAATAAGCAACATAATATCCGCGATAAACAGAGAGATTGCCAATAGCATCAGCAAGACCTTCGCTCGCCTAAGGTAGGGATGAGTTAGCTTAATTTTTTCAATATCAGTCATTATTGAGTATTTTTATCGTTTTTATTTGCCAAACCATCTGTGAATGATATTCGCTCGTATCTATATCAGGATAATTTTTTAGGGAATAGATTAACCAATAAGGTCCTTTATCCCTTATCTTCATTTTCTTACCATCTCTCAGGTAAGCGATAATTGGATGATAAGCGGTGATATCTGCTCCAGAAACGTCTACCGCATAATCATTGAGAGCTCTCACTGATATCTTGTCAGGTACACCATCACTGATAAAAGTCAGCAGCAAATTTTCCAAGCTAACCCCGACAAACGTAGACTCCCCTTCAAACCAAGGAAGGTGCGTCGTATACATTTTACTCGGCATCGCTTTTATCTCGGCATAAGATAATTTTGTAATACCGCCATCAGGAAGCTCGATGACCAAATCATTTGCCGAAACTAATGGGGCAACAAGAACCAGTAATGCTATTAAGAAACGTTTCATCTACACTCACATTCTTTTTCTGATTTATTGTTAATAATATCAAGTATAGATAGATTTTAACAAAATAAAAAAAGCTTTGGACCGAAATCCAAAGCAAGATTTAAACATGTACAAAGGGAATATTAAGACTCTTAACTCACATCAATACATCAAACTTGGTAAAAGCAGTGCTACTGCAGGAAATAGTACGATAATGGCTAGCCTCAACATATCAGCGACCCAAAATGGAAAGATACCTCTGAAGATAGTTCCTGTACTAATATCTTTAACCAAGCCTGATAATACAAACACATTTAGTCCAACTGGAGGGGTAATGAGACTAATCTCAGTAACCACCACGACAACAATACCAAACCAGATAGGATCAAAACCAAGCTGAACCACCACAGGGAAGAATATAGGAACGGTAAGCAGCATCATGGACATACTTTCAAATACACACCCAAGAATAATGTATATCAACAAAATAATACCCATAGCCATCATTGGAGAAACATTACCCACCTGAATAAGTTCAATCAATGCTGTCGGCAGGCCTGCTCGGTTGACAAAGTTTGACAATATCAATGCAGAAATAACCACGGCAAACAAGGCAGCCGATGTCTTAGCTGTATCGACCAAAACGTCTCTCAAGATTTCGTAGTTTAACTTTCTTCTATACAGCGCTAGAAAAAATGCACCTGTCGCACCAATACCTGCCGCTTCTGTCGGAGTAAAGGCACCAGCATATATCCCGCCCATCACCAAGACAAAGAGCATTAACGTAGAGAAAATACCTTTAAGCGCAACAAAACGCTCGCTCCAGTCAGACCTCTCTCCTGGAGGTGCTTTTTCAGGGTTACGGAAGACAACCCACTTAACAGTAAGAAGATACAAACTAATGCCTAACAAACCGGGAAGAAACCCAGCGGCAAATAATTCACGAATACTGCTTTCCGTTAACAAGCCGTAGATAACCAGCATAACACTTGGTGGAATTAAAATACCCAATGTACCACCAGCGGCAATAGACGCTGCCGCTAAGCTATCGGAATACCCGTACTTTCGCATAGGTGGCATCGCCACTTTAGACATCGTTGCTGACGTCGCTAAGCTTGAACCGCATATGGCAGAAAAACCGCCACAAGCGAGTATAGTCGACATTGAAAGACCACCACGTCGATGACCAACAAAGGCATTACAGGCTCGATAAAGCTCAGCTGACAACCCCGCTTTGGTCACAAAGTTCCCCATGAGGATAAAAAGTGGAATGACCGATAAACCATAATCCTGACCCGTGTCAATGATACGGCGCGCCGCCATCGACATCGCCGCTGTCCAGTTGTAATCGTTGATATACCAAAAACCAATAAACCCGACAACACCCATTGCAAAAGCAAGCGGTAGTCTTAAAAAGACCATAAAAATGAGAGCCGAAAACCCGACTATTGACTCAATCATTCGCTACTACTCCTTTCTTCTGAAATCGGTGTTCCTACTCGAAATATCGGAAGTCTTGCTATGTAAATAAAGGCGTTCATCAAGGTAAGAAAACCACCTGCAAAGCCCGTAATCGAAATTAAGTACGTCACATACCCTAATGGGATTTCCAGAATTTCAGACACTTCTTCATATTCAAGTGAGCGACCGGCTAACTTCCAGTTAGTGATCGCTACCAAAACCAGTGATACGGCACAAATAAGGTTTATTACTGCTTGGCGAAGGTCTATCCAGCGGTCAGGAAAATAAGCATCCAGCAAATCAACGCAGATGTTTTCTTCTTTCCATGAAACAAGAGGAAAGGCCATAAACACCATGACAGCAAGGAGAACCTCAATCATCTCTGTTGAGCCATCGACCGGTGAATTTAGAAAATAGCGTCCGAAAACATCGACAAATGTAATACCCATCATTAGAAACAGGCTTAATGCAGCGAGGGACTCCAGCCCTCGCCTAACAGCCATCGAAATATTCTCAGCTATCATAATTTTTACAACCCTTTGCTAAGTTGCTCTTGGTAATATTCGAATGCAGCAGGGCCATCGACCTTGCGTTTTTTCGCCGTCTTATACCAACCATCGATAATTTCTGTTGTCATCGCTTTAACTTCTTCAACTAACTCTGGAGAAGCCTGAGTAAATACATGACCACCCTCTTTGGCTTTAGCGTATGCATTGTTGTCGTAGTCATCCATCATTTTTCCGAACAAGCGTGACAGTTTCTCACCTGACACAGCCATAATGGCTTCTCGATCTTTCTTAGAAACACCTTCTAATGCATCAGGGTTCATCACGATAGCGAAACTACCTCGATATAAACCACCAGGGAACATCAGGGTATTACTAGCCACTTCCGCTAAACGGAAACTGCTCAAAGCTTCAACAGGTAAGTAAGTACCTACCACAACACCTTGCGAGAGTGATTCATACACTTTAGGTGTCGGAATAAATACTGGCGTTACTTTCATGTCTTTAGCGATATTAGAAATAACACCACCACCAACTCGAATTTTCTTGCCTTTCATGTCTGTAAGTGAGGTTACTTTTTCTTTGGTAATTAGCTGGCCAGGGCCGTGTACTCCAACCGCCATAACATTAACACCACGGTGCTCTCTGCCATTTTTAAGGTATTTCTCGTAAGTATTCCAATAGGCTTTAGAAGCAAGCTCAGAACTTACACCCCCTTTAAAGGTTGGGATTTCAGGTAGTTGAGTTAGTTTAAATCGACCGGCCTTGTGGCCATGGAAAATCCAGGTAACGTCACCAACACCATCAGTTACGACATCAATTTGGGATTGAGGAGGAGCCAAATCATATTCGATTTTCACTTCAACGCGACCTTCTGTCGCCTCTTTGATCCACTCACCCCACGTAGGCCAAACCACTTTGTTAACGCCGTGATTTGGTGAAGCCCACGAGCTTATCTTCAGTACTTTTTCTGGTGCGGCATTAGCACTTGCTGAAGCAAAGAGAAGTAACCCGGTGCTAACAACCATAGAAATTTTCGATTTAATCATGACACATCCTTGTAATACGAATTTTAATATTTTTAGGTTTTGTTACGTTACGGTTAAAACCGATAACATGTTAACAATCTACCATTATCAATTTAGTTAATATGTTAAGAAGATCAAGTTTGTAACAATTTCATTACTTATTTTTATTAGACATTAGTCTAATTGAACGGTAACAGTCATTACTAACTCATTAAAAAAGCTCTACTTTTCCAATAGCAGAGCTTTCTATTTTAAATACTTTTTTTTAGATTAATATTTAGACCATAGTCGGGTCTGGTTCTAACCCCATAATACTACGACCCAAAATCTGCTTGCAGACATCATAATCGGTGTAAGCATGGGCACCTGTCATATGCGAGTCACGGAACAAACGCTGAGCTTCATTGGTGGTAAACCAACAGTTACCACCGATGGCATCAAACAATCTGTCTACTGATTCAATACACATTTTCACTGCATAAGCTTGGTTTGTGCGCCAGTAAGCCAATGTTTCAGCTGTTGGATATTCTTTTCTCTCTCCGTGCTCTTTATGCTCTTCCCACGTTTTTTCAAGCATAGCTCTTGCAGCAAATACCTGATGAGTCGATTCAGCTAAACGCATTAGTGCAGGTGTAGCAGCTCCAACCCGGGCTCCGGTGTATGCACGGACACGGTTCTGAGTAATGGTTTTATAGACTTCAAGCATGCGTTCAGCGATACCCAAGCCTATGGCGGCAAAACCACAAGCAAAATAAGGACGGTACGGTGTATAAAATATATCACTATCAGGATAGAGCCCGAATCCAGCTGAAGAACCTTCCATCATCCCCTTCGCGGTTTCAATACGATGGTTAGGAATAAAGACATCTTTAATTGCCAAGGTTTTTGTCCCACTGGACTTCATACCAGCGGCATGCCAATCATCAATAATTGTGTATTCATGTCTTGGTACCACGCCAAAGCAGTAGGTTTTGTTTCCATCGGCGTCTTCTCGGAGAAATCCGAGGATGGCCCAATCGGCATGGTCGCATCCACTACTCCATCGCATATCCCCATTGAAGATAACCCCACCTTCTGTTTCTTTTGTTTTTCCAAATGGTGCAATACTACTGCTGGCTGTTGCATCTGGATTATCTCCCCAAAATTCTTCTTGAGCTTGTTCTGAAAACATCGCCATTTGATGGCTATGCGTCGCCAATAAACTTGCACCCCATGCCGTACCACCACATGCACCAGCCAACGCGGCAACACAGTCGGTAAATTCTGGCAACGATATTTCTAAGCCGCCATATTTTTTCGGCTGAAGTGCGCGAAAGAATTTGATCTCCCTTAATAGGCGAATATTTTCTTCCGGAGGCGTTCTATCAATTTCTGCTTGCGCAGCATTAGCCGCAATCGTAGGCAAAATTTCTTGTAATTTTTCTAGTAATGGATTTGCTCGTTTCATAGTTACTTCCTTTTAATCTGACGACACATCGAGTGCGTTAAAGTTTGGCTGGGGTTACCTAACGATTGTTATTATCATGTTAACAACCTGCCAATTAAATGGATTAAGCGCGAGAACAATTGCACTTTTCACAGAATTCGTTAATATGTTAAGTGTTTTGTGCAGATATTGTGAAGTTGCACATATTTTGTCATTTTTGTAAAAAATATGTGCTGTTTGAGGAGGAAAGCTAGGTGGTATCAAGAATTCCCAACATTAATATTGGTCAGGTTTATGATCAGCGTTATGCAAATTCAGAGCTTCATTTTGAACAATTGGACAATTTGGCGAATTTCTTCGGCAGAAATATGCCTGTACATTATCACGACAGGTTCTATCAACTGCATATCGTTCTTGATGGCAGCACTCACGTTCACCTAGACGATAAACATTTTATAAATGAGGGAATTACACTCTTTTTTACGCCACCTGCAGTACCACACTCATTTGTAACAGAATCGAGTTCATCCGGTTATGTATTAACGATTCAGCAACAACTTGTTTGGCGATTACTGGATATGGAAAGTGGTCTGAATAATATTATGGTGGACCAAATGAAGCCTTTTTGTACCAAGCTAGTAGATGACAATCCAATACTGTCTCTTATCACCCACTTAAAAAGAGAATTGAATTCCAGTGGAATGATGCAGGAAAAAGCGACACAATCCTTACTACAATTGATACTAATAGAAGTAATGAGGCTCGGAATTCGGCATAAATCGGAGAAAGCAAACCGAAGTGTTGATATTAGCTTGTTCCATCATTTTAACCATTTGGTAGAAACTCATTACGCTAAACACTGGGCATTGGGCGAATACTCTGAACATTTGGGTATCTCAGTATCCCGACTTAACGATATCTGCCGCCGGGTTAGTGGGCTGTCATCTAAAAAAATCATTATTGATCGACAAATGCAGGAAGCTCGTCGCTCATTACAGTTTACTTCGAAAAGTGTTTCTGAAATCGGCTATGATCTTGGATTTAGAGATCCAGCCTATTTTGCTCGATTTTTCAGAAAGTACTCAGAAATGACCGCTTCTGAGTACAGGGTTAAGGTAAATCAGTCCATAGACTAATATAGAATTAGGCGCTATCTACAGGGATACACCTACGGACTCTAATAAACTTATTGCAAGAAAATGAAGGTATTTATGACAAAATATAAAGATTCACTACCGCTACAACTTATCAAAGCACGGGATGTTACTCTGGATTTTTTTCGACCTGTACTGTCTGAATATGACGTTACAGTACAGCAATGGCGCGTGATGAGGCTGATCCACGCTTACGATGAGATTGATTTCACGACACTCTCTAAAGAAAGCTGCATTCTTAGCCCTAGCCTGACAGGTATTATCAATCGACTAGAGAAACAAGATTACGTTTGTAAGATTAAATCGGAAGTTGATCAGCGTAGGGTAAATATCCGATTAACCAATAAAGCAGAGTTACTTGTCAGCGAAATGCGGATCGAAATAGACAAACAGTACGTAAAACTCAAAGCAAAATTTGGTGAAGATCGATATAACCAATTATCTGAACTATTAGAAGAGCTAATAGACATTAGAGATTTGTAAGTGTTAGACCTACTAAAGGGGTTGAGCAGCTAATAGAAGTACCTTCATTTTCTGATTCTTTCCATTGAATCTACCCATCTCAGTGCTAACTGGGCTGGGTATTTTTCTTACTACCCTCAAAATACGCTATAAAAAAAACATTCTAGAAGATAAATACTAATAATTTTATTTCTGTTTAATAAATTTTTTCTCGATTTATGTGATTAAACAGAACAAATTATGTGATCCTAATAACAATATATGTGTATGAAGTGTTGCTATTTTTTCTCGAAATAGTCGCGCAATCTATTGCGTCCAAAAGGCAAATCGATTGCTTTCTCCGTTTAAACATATTTAGTTATTAATAGCCAGACTAGTTAATGTCCAAATTGTTTTTGTGATCAACCTCTCATAGAATCCAGAAAATACCGTCTAATATTCGTCTCAAGCCAGATAGCTCTTTCAACATAATTGGTTATCGAAAGGCACACGAAATACAAATACGATCCGAAACTGGAGAAATCAACATGGCAACCCCACATATTAATGCTCAACCAGGTGACTTTGCAGAAACAGTTCTAATGCCAGGTGACCCACTACGCGCAAAATACATCGCAGAAACGTTTTTAGACGACGTAAAGCAAGTATGTGACGTACGAAATATGTTTGGTTATACCGGTACTTATAAAGGCAAGAAAGTGTCTGTTATGGGTCACGGTATGGGTATTCCTTCTTGCTGTATCTATGTTCATGAGCTTATCGCTGAATATGGTGTAAAGAATGTTATCCGTGTTGGTAGCTGCGGCGCTGTACGTGACGACGTTAAATTGATGGACGTTGTGATTGGTATGGGTGCATCAACAGACTCTAAAGTAAACCGTATCCGTTTTAACAACCATGATTTTGCTGCTATTGCTGACTATGGCCTGCTAGAAGAAGCTGTAAAGCAAGCGCGTATCCAAGAAGTACCTGTTAAAGTCGGTAACGTATTCTCTGCGGATCTTTTCTACACTCCTGAAGCCGACATTTTCGAAAAAATGGAAAAACTGGGTATTCTGGGTGTTGATATGGAAGCTGCGGGTATCTACGGCGTAGCCGCTGACCTTGGCGCTAAAGCACTTACTATTCTAACCGTTTCTGACCACATCATCCGTGGTGAAAAACTAAGTTCAGAAGATCGTCAAAAGTCGTTCAACGACATGATGAAAGTTTCTCTAGAAACAGCAATCAACTTATAGTTTTACTTCGCTGCTGGTAATCACTATCAGCAGCACAACTAAATTCCTGAGGGGGCGATCGTGTCAAACGGCAAATTGCCAGAGGATGCAAATGGTTTACAACTCAACTTTTGTAAAACATTGGCGTGTGATAACTTTGGACTGAGCGATGCTGAAAGATATGTTCTTCAGCACGTAAACCCTAAGCGTCCGACGATGGTTTGCCGAGAATGTGGTGCTTTCCCCCCCTTACTTAACAACCAAGAAGTCCTGAATGAACTACACAGACTACGTCGTGTTCATAGTGATGGTCTTCCTGCTTGTCGCAATGATGATTGTGATAATTTTGGACTTTCTGTCCATACCCATAAAAATCTCTACCATGCATTCGGTTATAGTGGCGATCGCCAACGATACCGTTGCAAAAAATGCCAATCCACATTTGTAGATAAATGGTCTGGAGCCAATAAAAAACTGGCGTTTCAGGAAAACCTATTGGGATTGCTTTTTATGAGCTTTTCGGTGAGAGAAGTGTGTCGAAAGCTAGAAATCAATCCGAAAACGTTTTATGACCATGTCGATCATATTGCAAGCCGCTGTCGACGTAAGTTAGCCATGTTTGATGCCCGGTGGGTAAACCACGAAGAGCATTATCATCTGGCGTCCTACTATATGCCGCTACAGTCTCGTAGTAAAAATGGTGTACTCTGGTTTGCCACCGGAGAAGCGGAATCAGGCTATATTCTATCTCAGCACATTAACTACTCAACGGATGAAGAACCCGTTGGATCTGTTGATCATGACCCATATAAAACACCCTCTCGATTTGTGTCTCGAAGTTATCTTTCTGAAGCCAATATTGATATTTCTGTTCAGTCTCGTGATTTGCGAGAACGAATTGATGAAAAGTATCAGGTGATCTTGGCCCGAGGCAATGTTGAAGACCCTATGGGTAATATGACCACGTTTAATTACCCATCAAAAGGCGCTTTAATTAGAGCCCCGTATACTTCCTATGCTCACTTTATGCATGTATTAGAGATGTGTAATCCTGATAAACAAGTTTCAATGTACCTCCCACAAGACCCGGTACTACGCTCTGCCGCATTAACCATTACACTGCCAAGAATCAAACGTCAAAATATTGACCTTATGTACGTAGAAGAAGACAGAAATTGGGATAACAACATTATCTCGGAAAAAGTGGATATCGTACATATGGGATGGTGGAAAGACCGCTGGGCTATTTCTGAACAGGAAAATGCCAGTAAAGGGATCTGCTATTTAGCTGGAGAGCTTCGTTCTCCCCAGCATTGGTTACAAAAGGCTAGCGTTAAAAACACACTATTTTATCAAGAGCGATTTCAACTGCTTTTTGATAGTTTCATCAATGAACCCCGCCGTAAACTTCGTCCTGGTGGAATTTTGCCTATGCTGGATATTTTCAGAGCTTGGCACAATTTATGCTACCAAAATAAAGAAGGGTATACTCCAGCTCAACGGCTTGGAATAACAGATCACCCGCTAACGTTAAAACAATTGCTTTCATAAACTGACTTTGCCTTGACTTTGTGAGTCGAAACCCAATTTTTATATCTTAGTAATTGATTTTTGCCGTATTATAGTTGGTATACTCGACCTGACTTGCTCAACTAATGAGTAAGTTATTCTTTATGTCTCACATAATGGACGAAACCTTGGATAAAGCTCACGCACTATTAGAAAACGAAATAGAGCAACTTGCTTCAAGATTTGAAGCAGAACCAGAGACCGTTTTAGCGCTAGCTAAACTTTGTTTGGGTAAAGCCGATCAAACACTCTATCCTGAGGGTGGCATTAAAGTATGTATTATTTTATCAAAATGCCATTGGCAACTGATGGATTTCACCCAAGGTTTAAAAGCGATTAAAGAGGCACTTATTCGCCTCAATCGACTTGATACCGACCTTTATCTACCAGAAATTCTACATGTCCACGCGCTTCATTTTTGGGGACAAGCAAAATATTATTCAGCTCAGCAGTATTGGATAAACGCGCTAGAGCAAGCCGCGTTAGTTGGCGAGACGGTCATTGAAATAGAGTGCCTAATCGGACTTGGTGATGTTTGGAGAGTAACTCAGCAGCATAAACTGGCCATGTCTACTCACTCTCTCGCTGTAAACTATGCTAATAGTGCCCGTATTGATTGGTTAGAAGGCAAAGCCCGTATTCTGCTTGCGCGCGATTATTACCTTCTTAATGATTATATTAAGATGTTCTCTGTACTCGATAGTGCTGAAGAAGTTCTTAAACATAATTACAACAAGCAGTGGAAAGCGGAAATATGGGACCTGAGAGGCTTAGCGCTACTCGGCCTAGAAAGAATTGATGATGCTGAAACTGCCACGCTCAATGCACTAGAGCTCGCTGAAAAAAACAACCTATCCTGGATAAAGACTCAGACCTATATTAATCGAGCTCGACTTGAACTAATACGTGAGAATCTAAATAACGCTGAGCAACTTCTCTCAAATGCAGAAATAGCGGCAAAAGAATTCAACGACAGAGATCTACTCTCTCAAATCTGTTTTCAACAGTCTGCCGTAGCCGAAAAGCAAGGTGATTACGAAAACGCTCTGGTTGCATTTAAGAAATATCGAGATCACTCCATCTCCATGCTAAAGGAACAAACCAGTCACTTGGGTATGGATAAAGCGAGAACATCTAAACGCCAGTTAGACCAAAGAGCTAGAAAACTAATTAACCGGATCCGCAGGCAAGTAGAATATCACCACGGCGATCGCGGCTATTCTAATTTAGTTTCCGAAACCTATTGGTGGGAACAACTTATCTTATTTAAGAGTGAACTCAAAGCATCCACCCACGCCGTTATTATTATTAAACATGACACCCCTGCTTATCTAGAAGTGTGCATAGAGCTTGCTCAGTGTTTGTGTAACACCAGAAACGATCTGATTTCACGCATCAGTGAAAATAGAGTGGGATTATTGGTTGCGGAAAAAGGAGAGAAAGCAGAGCTTCTGTTTCAGTTTATCTCCCAAACTCTGGATAACTACCCATGGGAAAGACGCGGTCTCGAATCCGCTAAACCACGAGTCAATTTACATGACATTTTGACCTTCCCATTTACGCTCGAACAACTCGAAGAACACGATCAAAAAGCGGATATAACTCATGGATAAACTTCTTAGTAAAGTATCAGATGCTGGCCTGGATCCTTCCTCTGTTACCGGAGAGGAAGCCATCATTTTTTGGGATCATATCCTGCAACATATTGCCAGTTCACAAAGAGAAAAGGCGTATTGTTATTTGATCAGTGCTGAATACCGGAATCAGCTAAACCAAACTAGCCATAGCATTGATGAATTAAAAAAAGCGCTTAACTTGTTAACGCTGCCAGATGATGTTGAAGAAATCATCACTATTCGTAATAGCTTAAGTACTCGCTTGGTTGAATCAGGTCTTTATGCAGAAGCATTACAAGAGTTTGTCGATCTCTCTTCACTCGCTGTTGAATACAGTTTAATAGACGAATATGCTCATGCCGTATTAGGTATGGGAAGCTTATGTGACGCCTATGGAGATCACAGCCGAGCCTTGCGTTACTATCAAAAAATTGATGGTATTGATCACGCTCTCACGAGCCGTTCATTAAGGCTACGTTATAAATTAAACATGGTCTCTTGCCTTATCTCGCTAAACCGCATCAGCAATGCGAAAGAGCTGCTCAAAGAGTGCGAGGAACTCAGTATTCTGGTCAGTGACAAGATTTTGTCCGGCCAAATCATTCTTTATCAGGCCCAACTTCAACGACGAAGCAAAAAATACTACCAAGCTTTGATTACACTGACGAAAACTTATTATCTGGTCAACAGTCAAAATGCGTATTGGCTGGCGAATATGTTACGTCTAGAACAAGCAAGAAACCTAACGGAAATTGGTAAGATTGACCTCGCTGGTATTATTTTAAAAAGTACAACTAAAAAGATTCGTTCTACCTCCTCACCATTGTTGTTGCAGCAGCTTTACGATTCTCTAAGTCGTGTCTTTATGGGGCAGGGGCAGTTCAAGCAAGCGCTGACTTTTGAAAAAATGGGTTATAGAGTGTCTACGGATCTGATTAAAAGTATCCCTATCAGTGATTTGGGCGCTTATCAGCTTCGTCGATTATCGCGCTTTGAACTGCAATTAAAACTGATCATGTCAGAACAAGAAAACAAAGAACTTAAAGAAACCACTGAGAGCCAGAAAGACACGGTTGCAAAGCTTCAACAAGACGTCTTTACCGATCCGCTTACGTCTTTGCATAATCGCCGATGGATGGAAGTGAAACTTAAAGATCTGCTTCTCCACAACACACCATTTGCCTTTTTGGTCATTGATATAGACCACTTTAAATCTATCAACGATGAGCTCAGCCATTTGGTTGGGGACAAAGCTATCATGAATGTTTCAAAAGAACTTAAATCACACTTTAAGTTTAAAGGTGCATCATGTGTCCGGTTCGGTGGTGAAGAGTTTTTAGTCATACTCGAAAATGCAAACCTAGAACGTGCCAATATGCATGCAGAACATTTTCGCGAGCATATATACCAATACCGCTGGAAAGAGATATTGGGAGAGCGTGGGCTAACCGTAAGTATTGGTATTACCATACACGGAGACGGAGAAAATACTCAACGTACATTCTATCGCGCAGACAAAGCGCTTTATAGAGCAAAAGCGAACGGTCGAAACCAGGTTTGTGCCGAAGAATAGAGCGTCAGAACATGCGCGCTCTAATCATAGAAAAAACAGAGAAATACCAAATAGAGCACCTAATGTACCAATAATGCTTTTCTTAGTTACCGGCTCTCCTCTACAGCCATAAATTATTAGAATGAAAAGCGGACTGGTTGCGATTAAGGTCTGTGCAACCGCTGGATTAGCGTGCTTTAGGGCCACTTGTTGTAGCCAAATAGCCAAAAAAGTACCCACAAAAATGGCCAACATCAGCCACCTCATATCCTTTTTTTTCAGCGAAACCATATTGCCTTTTATAGAAGCAAAAGGCTTTTTCTCTATAAAACCAATACTAAATACAACAAATAGAACACCAATACTTAAACGAATTAACCCACCCAACAGTGGTGGAATATCACCAGCGACCAAAGCATAGTGAGAGATAACGACACCGGTAGCCTGACAAACGCTTGCTAATAAACCAAAACCCACGCCAGACATTGATAAGTGCGCATTATCTTTGGTTGGCTGAAACACCACATATGTAACCGCAACTGTTGTCACTAAAACGCCTATCCAGCTTTGATAACTTAATGTACTTCCTAATGCCACAAGAACCAAAATGCCAGACAATGGTGGGGCAAGGGACTCCAATAATAGGGTTTTATTAGCCCCTATTCGCTTTAATGACGCGAAATAGGCACTGTCCCCTATCGCTATACCTATCACCCCAGACAATGCGAGAACCCAAAAGTGGCTTTGTTCTAACTGGAAATCAGGCGTTGGCAAAAAAGGCATTACCATAAGCATCATTCCTGATGCGATTGACCCTTTTATAATATTCATCTGCAATGCAGAAAAATGATGGCTAAATTGGCTATAGATCCACGTCGCGATAGCCCAAACGAGTGCAGCACAAACCGCCGCTATTTCTCCTAAATATTGCAACAAAGCATCCTATATATCATCTTTTTCATCCTTTCATAACATATGATTCTGAACTAAGGTGTTCTTTTCCATTATTCTCATGAATTTCACTGTGATCTCTTCTCCGTAAAATCAATAAATTGTTAGATTATTTATAAAGTATTAGGAAACTCTGCGATAAATTCGCTAACATAAAGCTAAGCATTAAAAATCATCACGATAATTCTGGCTAGGATATGACAAAAGAAGACTTCCAACAAGCAGCTGAAATTCTAAGAAAAGCAGTTCCATTGATGATAAAAAATCAAGTGCCAACAACACCTGAAAACTACGCATTGTGGTACACCTACGTCGCAGAAACACAACCAGAGCTTAATGAAGAGCTAGACCAGATCATCGAGCAATTTGGATTGTGTCTTCCAAGTCACAGCGAAGGGTTATACAAAACCTACATCGCCAGTCAAACTGAAGCCGATGTTCAAGAACTGCGTAATAACCTAGAAATTCTGATTAATGAAATCTTTACTTCCATGCGAGATACGCTGGCAGATACCAGTTCTTTTCAAAAAAACATAGAAAAGAGCCTAGTCAATCTCGAAAAGATCGACAAAGAGGGGCTAACTTTTGATGAACTTCTGTCTGTGGTACGTAATTTTGTCGTCCAATCAAAAGAGATCAAATCCTCGGCACAGTTTTTTAATAACCAGTTAAATACAGCCAGCGAAGAAATATCTAACCTAAAGAAAGAACTAGAAAAAGTGCAGAAAGACGCACTTTACGATAGTTTATCCAGCCTGCTAAATCGTGGGGCATTTGACCGAGATATTGCCTCGTTTTGCAACTCTGAGCAATCATATCCGCTATGTCTAATATTAGTCGATATAGATAAATTTAAAGGCCTCAATGACGATTATGGCCATGTTTTTGGCGATATGGTTATTAAAGCCATTGCTAGAAGATTACAACTTCATTGCCGAGACGGAATTGCAGCTTACCGCTATGGAGGAGAGGAGTTTGCCCTGCTGGTGCCAAATAAACCGCTTCGAATAGCTCGTCAGTTTGCAGAATCAGTCCGTCGATCCATAGAAAAAATATCCATCAAGGATAAACGCACTGGTGAACAGGTAGAAAATATATCAGCCTCATTTGGTGTGGCTGAATTTGAGCAGGGAGAAAGCCCTATCACCCTCATAGACAATGCAGATCAACAACTATACAAAGCCAAAAGTTTAGGGCGAAATCGAGTAATGCCTCTTTAAAACATAAATCAGGGTGAGCTTATTATTGCTCGCCTTTTAGTTTTTTCTGTTGATACATGCTTGTGTCTGCCATATGTAAAATAGCATCTACGTTAATAGTAGGCTCATTATAAATGGCATATCCAATACTCACCCTTGGGTAAAGAGACCCAGAATCTGTTTGAATCGCTTTATCGCTAATGGCGCTGTGTAAAGAATGGATAATATGTTTAATGTCATTTTCTTCAGTGACTCTCGGAAATAATATTAAAAACTCATCACCACCTACTCGGGCCGCAACGTCTGACGCCCTAATGACTTGTTTTATTCTATTCGCCACCTCTATCAATAAAACATCTCCAACCACATGCCCATAAGTATCATTGATGAGTTTAAAGTCATTTAAATCAAGATTTAACAAAGTAAAATAACTTTCATTTTTTTGTGCACTCTCCACCAGCTGCTCAAGTGTATAGATAAAATAGCGTCGATTAGGCAACTTAGTTAACTCATCTTGCAATGAGTGAGTATGAGCAACATGATAGAAATAATAGATTGCGGCATACATCAAAAGAAGAACCAGCAATAACGGATAACCGACAATACGTGCAGAATATTGTTGATACCATGAGAAACCAGACTGATATGCACTGGACGATACCGCCATGTACCAAGAGCCTGATGGCAACGTTATTTCTTCACTGGCAAAAACATTGTCGAAAACTTGCTCATTGCCAAAAAAGACTTGTCCACCTCTACCTTCTCCATCAACTCCACGAATGGCAAAGGGATAGTTATCACTAATTTCATAAATACCCGAATTTCTAAATAACGCATCCACATCCAGTACCACACTGCAAGTACCCCAATATTGCGTATTGTTAGGTGGGTCGATGAATATTGGATTTCGTGCGATTAATCCTAGACCTCCTTGTACGAGATTTACCGGACCTGCAATGAAAATAGCTTGTAAGTCACGTGCTTTCTTTACGGTACTCCACTGCGCTGGCACCGTGCGAAAGTCCAAACCAATTGCTTTTTCATTGCCTTTCAACGGATACACAAATCGAATAATGTCATCGGGTGCCATACCTATATTTCTAATATTCCTAGCTTTATGCACCAGCTCTTTTGCGATTTTAGCCCAATCTTTAGCGGTTGAATCTGGATTTGCACTGGCGAGAGTAGCAAGACTGTTTGCGTAGTAAATATCAGAATAAATATTTGCCTCAAGGTTCGCACGGATAACAAGGAGGTCTTTTTTTGCCTCCAACTGAAGCTGTTCTTGTTGGAACAAATGATTGTCATTTTGTAAGCGTTCAATTAGATAAGTCGCTCCCAAAATTAAGAGTGCTACCAAAATAATTGCAGGTATGCGAATATCAAATACGTACTTCATCCACTAGGCTCATTACATTAATTAACATTCAACTTACAGAATAGCGAAAAATCTGCTCTACTTATACTCTGACACTAATAAAATGACAGTTTAAACTTTGCGGATAAATCACTCACCCATGATAGCTCTAATAGCCAAAGAAATTGAAAAAGGCTTTCATAGCCAACAACCCAATCTAAAATTTTATCACCTTTATTTGGTGACTATGTTGTTCCTCACATTTCTTATGTAACTGATTTACTAAAATAGTTTTAACTTAAATTTTTCGAAGGAATGAAAACTTTATGAAGAAAACTCCACAGATTCTGGCTTTGCTATTAAGCTTTCTATCGATTCCGGCATTGGCATCATCAGGAAACGGGCAACCGATAGAAGGACTCACTCAATCAAGTATAGGCTACGCTTCTCTGATTATCTTCGCTCTTGCTTACAGCCTAGTGATGGCCGAAGAATACTTGAAACTTCGAAAGTCTAAACCTGTTCTCCTTGCTGCCGGATTAATATGGATAATGATTGGTTATGTGTACCAACAACACGGTCAAACTGAATATGCCAAACAAGCCATAGAGCACAATCTGCTTGAATACGCTGAACTGCTGCTTTTCTTACTGGTCGCCATGACATACATAAGTGCCATGGAGGAGAGGCGCATTTTTGACTGCCTGCGCGCCTGGATGGTCGGGAAAGGGTTTAATCTCCGTTCACTGTTTTGGATAACCGGGATACTTTCATTTTTTATCTCTCCAATAGCCGATAACTTAACGACAGCCTTATTGATGTGTGCGGTCGTATTAAAAGTGGGCGGAAATAATGCAAAATTTATCAACCTTGCCTGTATAAATATCGTTGTGGCAGCAAATGCTGGCGGGGCATTTAGTCCATTTGGAGACATCACCACTTTAATGGTCTGGCAAGCAGGCCTAGTCTCTTTTTCAGAGTTTCTTACTTTGTTCTTGCCTTCGGTTGCCAATTATATTATTCCCGCAATTATAATGTCATTTTTCGTTCCAACAGACCAGCCAGAAGCCATACATGAATTTGTAGAAATGAAACGCGGCGGAAAGCGCATCGTTGCTCTGTTTTTGCTCACAATCATGACGGCCGTAGGCTTTCATGGAGTCCTACACTTTCCACCCGTGATTGGAATGATGATGGGCTTGGCTTATCTACAATTCTTTGGTTACTTCTTAAGAAAAACATTGCCCGCCTCTCTTGCTCGTAAAAGAGCTAAGGCCATAGCAGCTCATGATGAAGCGGCACTTAAACGTTTGGGCTCTATTATCCCATTTGATGTATTCAGGCGAGTCTCTCATGCCGAGTGGGACACATTGTTGTTCTTTTATGGCGTCGTTATGTGCGTTGGTGGGTTAAGTTTATTAGGTTACCTAAATATGGTTTCTGAGGTCTTATATACACAGTGGAATCCTATCTGGGCTAACGTTGTTGTCGGTGTGCTTTCAGCAATAGTAGATAACATTCCCGTTATGTTTGCCGTGTTAACGATGCAGCCTGAAATGTCGCAAGGAAATTGGTTGTTGGTTACATTAACGGCCGGTGTCGGAGGGAGTTTATTGTCCATTGGTTCTGCTGCAGGCGTCGCATTGATGGGAGCAGCTCATGGTAAATATACTTTCTTTGGACATCTTAAATGGATGCCTGTTATCGCACTAGGTTATGCGACAAGTATAGGCATCCACCTTATGATCAATTATGCCGCTTTTTATTAATTGGCACTCAAGCAGAACACGAAGCGTTTACTTGCTAAGCGCTTCTACTTTCTTCAAAAAACTGTCTCGAAGGTGTTCCTGATCATATTCAAGATGATAGGTATTATGAAAACCTATGGCCAACTCAACACCGTTCCCACGCATAAACACATTGTAGCCATCGTAGTCAGAGTAGGCTTCAACACCCTCATACATTTTACCGTGTTCCGTTGGAGTTCCGTTATCCATCACCGTTTCGTAAGCTCTTAGTACTTTGCTTGGATCCAGCTCGTTTTTCATAATAAGCTCCAACTCTCTATAGTAAACACATAGTAAGTATGGATATGAGTTGCACAGTTTTCCAATATATATGAAAAAACTGGCTAAAGGTTCGGAGCAAATTCAAGCACCGTTTTCTACACAGCTTCTTTGACCAGGTTAGCTGTGATAAGTTAAATGTATCGCAACCTAAAACCAAACCACCAGAGCAATGACTTATGTCCGATAAAATCTCCACAACTGCGTTAGCTAAACAAAAAGGCACACAAGCAAAATCTCTGTTTAAGGAATTAAACCAATTTGGGTATATTGTTCGTCATGAAAGCAAATGGATGCTTACGACTATTGGTGAAAAATTTGGTGGCGAATATGCCGAGCATCCAGAGTATGGTTCTTTTATAGTCTGGCCTAACAACCTAATAATTGATAACAATAGCAGCGCGGGAAAGCGATTAACCGCAACTCAGATTGGCGAACTGAATAAGCTAAATGCCAAGAAAATCAACCAAATTCTCAACGAATTAGGCTGGATTAGTCGAGAAGACGACGGGTGGCATATCACCGACCTTGGTTTACGTGCCGGGGGAGAACAGCGCGAAGAAAAAAATTCATCCAGCCTATATACCCTATGGCATGATAGTATTTTAAAAAATCATAATTTTAGGAATTCCATTCGCGAATTTTTAGGGGCGGATTCAGATTCCCACTCAACCGATAAATCCTTTTCTAGTTTTCAACAAAAATTCGCGGCAAAACATAGGACATCAGACGGCCATTATGTTCGCTCCAAAGGCGAAATGTTAATCGATAACTGGCTTTATATGGCGGGGCTAGTTCATGCGTATGAACGAAAATTGCCTATTGAAGAAATGGTATATAGCAACTTTTATCTGCCAAAAGGGCGAGTTTATATTCAATTTTGGGGAAGTGACACAGGTACAACTTCAGAAAAAACGAAAATTGAAAAGCGCGCCGTATACCTGAAATATGGATTTCATCTTATCGAGATTGAAAGAGAAGATGTCGATCAATTGGACACTATCTTACCCAAGGAACTCAGACGCTTTGGAATTAGGGCATATTAACCACGTTTTCCCGCAACGATGATCAAGGCAATGGTTTCAGTATAAATCGACCCCACGATTGAATATTTCTGCCTTTCAGGCACAAAAAAAGCAGCTAAATAATGCTGCTTTTTTCACCAAGGATAAGTCGCTTAAAACTCTTTCGCGGCAAACCCTGTGATCACTTCTAAACGTAGTTCTTTACCTAGTTTTGTCAGCGGGTGCACAACAACAAGGCCTTTCACTCTTTTCTTCAGTTTACCCAGATCCGCCTGCTCTTCTTTGGTTAATCCACGTTGAAATGGCATATCAAGAAGTGCTTTACGCTCTTTATTCAGGTCAAACTGTTGCTTGTGTTTAAGCTGTTTGACCTTTTTGTTTAGAGATTCAATCTCTTTCTCAAACTGGTTAATGACGGGCTGATCTCTTCTGGATACGGCCGCATCTAACTTATGTTTATACTTATCCAGACGATTATTTAGTTGCTGAATCTCTTTACTGTTGCTCATGAATATTCACCTTATCTATTTGCAGGACATATCTACCATCAAATGGAAGCAATTAAAATCACTAAATGCACTTTTTTCCAATTAAGTGTCGAAAAGTAAAGTTATTATTGTTTTCTTCCATCTAATTTACAAATGTACACAATTAGGTAAAGTATCCATTCAGCTGGTCGATATATGATCTATTATTATTAAAACTATAATTACTAACAAAAAAACGTCTTCCTGTTTTTTCTTAACGGTTTGTTAAAAGCCGTATTACCTGGATATGAAACCATGAATTTAACCATCAAAGCAAGATTGTACATATTAGCCATTCTGCCTCTGATTATTATCGCGGCCGGAACGATGTATTTTACCAACAATGAGCTTCAAGGGCTCAATAGTGCACACATGTCTTCAGCTCGAAACAACATGATGGAGTCTAAGCAACAAGAGCTAAAATCTTATCTTGATATTGTAGATACTGTTCTCACCCCGTTGAAAAAGAAAAACGCATCCCGGGAAGAAGTCATTAGTGAGTTATCCAACATCAAATTCGGAGCCAGCGGTTATTTCTTTGGTTATAACAGCAAAGGGGTCCGAGTTCTACTTGGCCAAAGCTCTAAAGGTTTGGGAACGAACTATTGGACATTAAAAGACGTAAACGGGTTCTTACTAATTCAGGACATAATCAAGCAAGGCAAAAGTGGCGGTGGTTACACAACCTATTACTTTCCTAAACCAGGCGAAGAAAAGCCCTCACCTAAGCTTGCTTACTCATTATACTTTTCTCAGTGGGATCTTGTTGTCGGTACTGGTTTCTATATTGATGATGTTGATTCAACACTAGCTGCGATGAAACTAGAGTCTCAGGAACTAGCCGATTCTGCAATAATTACTATCGCGATAGCCACTCTGGTTATCGTTATCATTGTTGGTTTATTTGCAGTCATGGTAAACCAAAGCATTATTCGACCTCTCAACACATTTGACCGATCTATTGCTTCTTTTGCTGATGGGGATGCCGATTTGACCGCTCGAATGGAAGAGTTTAACGTTCCTGAATTTAATCAACTGGGCAATAACTTCAATCTGTTTGTTTCCAGTCTGCAATCTATTGTGCAAAGCGTTAGCCAAGTAAGTACAGAAGTCGCAGATGAAACAACGAATATGTCAGATCGTGCCGCTCAAGTGGATGAATTAGCGTCAGATCAACGTGAAGAGACCGAGCAGGTTGCAACCGCAATGACAGAAATGACGACCACAGCCAACGAAATTTCAAACAATGCCACTCAAGCAGAAGAATCTGCTAAGCAAGCCGAAGATAACTCGACCGAAGCAATGCGTATAGTCACTGCTGCGGCTAGTTCCGTTGAAGCCTTAGCCGGTGATGTAGAACAAGCCAGCAACGTCGTCTCTCAGCTAGAGGGGGATGTGAAGAACATTTCCACCTCACTAGAAGTGATTCAGGATATTGCGGAACAAACCAACCTGCTCGCTCTAAATGCAGCAATAGAAGCCGCTCGCGCTGGAGAGCAAGGTAGAGGTTTTGCCGTCGTTGCGGATGAAGTACGTAAGCTAGCCAGTCGTACTCAGGAAAGTACTTTAGAAATTCACAAGATGATTGAGCAGCTAAAATCTGCATCCGATGCAGCAGTGCAAACAATGGATCAAAGTAAAACTCGTAGTGTACAAACCGTTGAAGAAGCAAATTCAGCTGCAGCGGCACTGGTTCAGATCCAAGAATCAATCAACATCATTATGGATATGAACTCCCTCATCGCCACAGCAACTGAGGAACAAAGCCAAGTTGGACACGAAATATCTAAGAGAGTTGTCGTTATCTCTGATAAAAGTAACCAATCGGCAGACCTAGCTAATAAGAACCGTAGTGGCAGTAAACAATTAAACGGTAAAGCTCAACAGCTCTCTGAGCTTGTTGGACGTTTCACTATTTAATTTTACAGTGTAAAGGGTGGAAGCTTACTCAAGTTTCCACCTTAAGTCATTCAAGTATCAGAGCTCGTTCCAGCCCCTTGTACACACTCCTACAAATAGCAATATCGTCTTTTTTTGAAAAATTCAGTTACTTTGACCAGAGTAATTGTAGGCCGCCTTTATAAACGCCTTAACTCAGGATTTTTCACTCACCTAGCCCTTATGCAATTATTGACTAAACTATTAATAATGAACTGTGCAGAATGAGATTGCAGAATGAATTTAACAATCAAAGCCCGACTATACATGCTTGCCATTTTACCACTATTGATTATTGCGCTGGGAACCATGTACTTCACCCGTTCAGAACTCCAAGGCCTGAATGGTGCCCATATTGAATCTTCTCGTGCGAGTATGATGCAAAATAAACAAGACGAGTTGAGATCTTATTTAGACATTGTTAACACGGTTCTGACACCACTTAAAACAAAAAATGCCTCAAGAGAGAAGGCAATTGCTCTGCTATCTAACATCAAATATGGCCAAAATGGTTACTTATTTGGCTATGACTCAAAAGGAATCCGGCATCTTCAGGGACAAAGCACAAAAGGACTGGGTGACAGCTTTTGGACTCTGAAAGACGTCAATGGCTTTCTTTTGTTACAAGACATCATTAAACAGGCGAAAAGTGGCGGAGGCTACACTACTTACTATTTTCCTAAACCTGGGGAACAGGACTCTTCACCCAAGCTATCCTATTCAATTTATTTTTCTCAATGGGATCTCATTGTGGGCACTGGTTTTTATATTGATGATGTTGAGGCTACCGTAACAAAAATGGAACTTGAATCTAATGAACTTGCTAATTCAGCATTAATTACCATCGCGCTGACTACTTTAGTTATTGTCGTCGTTGTGGGTATTTTTGCCGTCATTGTCAATCAAAGTATCATTCGACCCCTTAATATGTTTGATAAGTCTATCGCCTCATTCGCGTCTGGAGATGCAGATTTAACCGCTCGCATGACCGATTTTTCTGTTCCTGAATTTAATCAGCTCGGCAATAACTTCAATCTATTTGTTAGCAGCCTGCAGTCCATCGTAAAAAGTGTTAGTCAGGTGAGCTACGAAGTTGCAGAAGAGACGAATGATATGTCTGGCCGTGCAACCCAAGTAGATGAACTCGCTTCAGGTCAAAGAGAAGAAACTGAGCAGGTTGCAACGGCGATGACAGAAATGACAACCACTGCCAATGAAATTTCTAACAACGCTATCCAAGCTGCTGAGTCTGCAAAACAAGCAGAAGATAACTCAAGTGAAGCAATGCGTATTGTAACGTCGGCAGCAGACTCTGTTGAAGCCCTTGCTGGTGATGTAGAAGAAGCAAATAAGGTCGTTTCACAATTAGAAGGTGACGTACAGAATATCTCCACCTCCCTGGAAGTCATTCAGGACATTGCTGAACAAACTAACCTTCTGGCACTTAATGCAGCTATTGAAGCCGCACGGGCTGGCGAGCAAGGACGAGGATTTGCTGTCGTTGCTGATGAGGTACGCAAACTGGCCAGTCGTACTCAAGAAAGCACCTTAGAAATTCACAAAATGATTGAGCAGCTAAAAGCCGCCTCTGATGCAGCGGTTCATACCATGGATAAAAGTAAAAGCCGAAGTGTTCAAACTGTCGAAGAGGCAAATGCCGCAGCAGAAGCGTTAGTGCAGATTCAGAAATCTATCAATGTTATCATGGATATGAATTCACTCATTGCCACTGCGACAGAGCAGCAAAGTCAAGTGGGTCAGGAGATATCTCAGCGCGTTGTAGTTATTTCGGATCAAAGTAATCAATCAGCGGATCTCGCCAACCAAAATCGCGACGGTAGCCAACAATTGAACAGCAAAGCCCAAGAGCTTTCTGAATTAGTGGGCCGCTTTACAGTGTAAAGCACAGCCTGAAAAGTCGAATGCTGAAAGATAATCGACTTTTCAGGCTTTCTGCAACACCCGGCGATATACACTATTGCCAGTGACGAGTCACTCTCTGCATCGGTAAGAAAAACAGGCTTTTAACGTCAGTACCCCGTTAGCTCCATGTAGCCACTACCCGTGTGGCTACCTATAAAATGGATGGGGCCTTCCCAATACGGAATAGAGAGCGGCATCTTTGCACTGGGGTTGAGTGCATTGACTTGAATGTCTATCTGCTCAGAGGGGATCGCAATGTGCCAGGCAACGGGATAGGTATCACTATTAATACGTTGAAAATCGGTCGCCGTCATTATTATTTTAGACGAGGTTATATTTTGGCCTCGACCATCGGGATACATACGCCGTGCACTAATAAAAGGTTGTTGTGCAGCGCTACTCGCTCTTAGTTGAAACAACATAAGTGCAGAACCATCATTGAGCTTAAGGGAAAACCAGTCCCACCCCTGCTGCGACTCGGTCAAAAATTGAGAGCTCCACTCACGATCCAGCCACCCTTCCCCACTCACTCTATGAATCACACCTTCAAGTTCTAGTTCACCACTTATTTTTACGAAAGGCTGGCTATAGTAATAAGAAGCAACAAGTGCATCCGCACTTTTTCGGCTATATCCCTCATCACCTTGAAGTTGTATCGGGCTGTGACTATTAAGAGATAACCTATAATTAAAATCTTCCGTAGTCACCGTAAGGAGCGCCGGAAACAAATGATTTTCTTGAGATTGCCATTGCCAGTTATCTAGTTTTATGGTCAATGGCTCGTCGTAAACATCGGCAATCTGTTCATGCTGACGCGACCATTTCTCCTTAGCTAAATGCAGGTTTTCCGTCGTTACTGCGGTATGAGCAAGATATATTTGATTGGTAGCCCAATCACTACCTTTATCTGAATTTTCATTGGAAGCAGACAGTGCTATGCGAAACTGAGTCCACTGAATCCCTAACTTCTGTCCATTCTCAGTTTGTAAATTGGCCGTTAAGTACCACCACTCCTGACGAAAGCCCGGATGCGCAAGGTGATCTTCAGGGAAAGTTAACTTTTTACCCACAATTACTCGGGAGAAGCCTGCCGGATCTCCGTTAAGTACATTACTTATTGATTTTTTAGTTGCAGGTTCAGTACAAGCTGACAAAACAAAAATGATTAACGGAAAAATCAGATAATTCGATAGGAACCGAAGCTTATTCATATTGAGTGATCGGTTCATATAACCTCTCTTTGTAAGCTTGAGATTAACGGCCTCTTCGTTTGTCGGTATAACGGCAGAGCAACAGCCAACAAGCTAGAGACCAATGCCAATACAACCACATCAACGTATACTAACCAGTCCCATAACATTGCAATACTCCAACCAAAGGCTTGCAGCGTAATATAATTAATCAGTAGATAACCTAAAACTGCACCAGCTGGCAAGGCCACCAAACAGGTTAGCAGTACAATGCTTAGCATTTGCGTTATGACCATAATGGTAATTTGTTTTCGGCTTACCCCTAAGCTATAAAGCCGGGCAATAGGTGCCGCCCTAGCTTCTGTAAGCATGAAGCAAGCACTAAAAAGACCAATAGCCGCCACCAACAAGGTAAGGCTATTCAATACTTTAGTGATAGCAAATGTTTTGTTAAAAATAGTGATTGCACGCTGCTTTATCTGCGCTTGGTCGTAGATCAACGTATCCGAAAGCCCAAACTTTTGTTTTAACATACGACGCAGGTGCATTGGTTTCCCTTGATAACTAACCCCCAAACTTAAGGGAGTAACTGAAAACCGCTGCTGTCGCCAAATTTCAGGCGAGACAAATACTTCTCCATAGGGATTACCATAGTCATAGAATATTCCACCAACGATGAAGGATTTATTAGGTATCGCAGCTAATGTAATACTATCCCCTAAAGTAAACCCCAGCCGAATCGCCATAGGTTCACTGATAATGACCATATTACCTGCAAAGAACTGAGGCCATATATCACTCGCAGCCCCTTTAAACAGGGTAGTTTGTTTAAGTGTTTGTTTATCTTTGGTGACTAGGTATATTGGCAACGTTCCGTGTTGGCTTTTCTGATAAAACTGTTTATAAACAGAAGTGACTAGGGTTTGCTGTTGTAAAAAATGCTCCACTTTAATCATTTGTGACTGAGCAGGTCGTACATATAAATCAGCATGAAGACGCGCATTGAGCCACTGATTAAGCGTTGATTCAAAACTTCCCACTAAAGTGTTCATCGATATATTAGCTGTAACCGCCAATAACATTGCCATCATCGCCAAAGATAAAGGTGCAACCAACTCTTTGGTCTCTGCAACCTGATAACCCAATAGCCCTTTAGGTGTGAACTTAGAAATTAAGCGAACCAAGACGGTCAAGCACCATGGCAATGCCAGTGGAATCGCCAGCACAACAAGCCCAAGCAAAAACATAGTTTGCTTATAGTCATGACTAAAAGGGAGTAACGCACCAGCAGTTCCAGCACACATAGTCGAGATAATAAGCTGAACTTTATGAACTTGATTAGCGCTTTTTTGTTGATAATACAGCCCAGCCGTTCGCGCGAGCGGCTCACGCATCAACTGAATAAATAAGGAGCTACACGCCAAAAGTGAGGAGACAAAAGTAAGAACTATGGCTTGAAACAACCAGTTCCATCGCCAGATACCTGGCAACATAGTAGCATCATATAGCTGCTCAAGCGTTACAGACACCATAGGATGTAACCAGTGGCCTAGCTGCAACCCCAACACAAAGCCCACCACAGAACCAATGATGACCAACAGCAATAGTTCAACGAACAAAGCCAGTAGTAAAGGCACTTTACCCATACCCAATTGCTGTAATTGAGTAAATATCCGGTGCCGTTTAAGTAAACTGTAACGAACGCCGTTATAGGCTATAAACAGACCAACGATAAAAGCGAGCATACTCATTGCCGTCAAATTAAGATGAAAGCTGTCTGTAAGCGCCGTTAAGCTCTCTCCTTTATCGTTCTGACTTAGTACTGCTCTACCCGCGAGTAAATTTGATATTGATTGTTGCTTCAGTTTTGATTGATCAAACAGAGCAATATAGCTAAGTCTATTTGCACGGTTAAGTAGTTTTTGCGCCAGAGAAATATCCATCAGGATATGGCGACTTAGATTGAAATCATCATTAAGACTCACTACCTTAACCTCTAAACCTGATAGCGTCATGCTTTCGCGTCCAGAGAGGCGCTTTGTTAGTTCCTCGCTCATTAACACTACAGGCTTACCAGCGAGCATCTCAGCAAGGGGAAGCTGGTTATTAGTCAGTGAAGGTTTGTTAGCTTGCTGGTAATCACTATTATTGTTAAGCGAAGCTGCAGACAAGGCAGCCACAAGATCACTACCTTGTATCTGCCATCGATTGCCATCGTCACTGGTTAACGTTCCTTCAATCACCGCAAGGCTCTGACTAAACCCTGCCGCTCTTAGATCAAAATAGACCGATTCATCTAAGGTACTCTGACCCACACTGGGGGTGACAAACCAGTCAGCTTGCTGGCTAAGTTGTTCCGTAGTGGCACTGTAACTCCGTTTCGCATTTTCATTAATTGCTCGTACCCCCGTGAGCAGAGTAACCGCGAGTATAATGCCAACAATAATGGCTCCAGCCTGCAGTGGAGCTTGACGGTAGTGATTAATGAATACCCACAAACACAGGTTGAGTTTTCGAGGTACCTTACTACTCATGAACTTTACCCTGATCAAGGTGCCAGTGCCTATTCATAAACTCCGCACAAGTCTGGCTATGAGTAACAAGCAAAATACTGGTTCTATTTTCAGCCGCCAATTCACATAACAGTTGCATTACTTCTAAACTGGCAACTTGATCCAAGTTTCCAGTCGGTTCGTCAGCAAGTAACAATTCAGGCTTATGAGCAAGTGCTCTGGCAATAGCCACTCTTTGCTGCTGTCCGCCGGATAGAGTATCTACATGACGTTCCAATAATGTTCTAAGGCCCAATTTATCAACTAAATGCTCACACCAATCATTCCATTCCAAGTGATTAAGTCTTAAGGGAAAGGCGATATTGTCAGCAACATTGAGAGGGGTTAGCAAGTTAAACTGCTGAAACACGACGCCAAGGTTACGATATCGAAACTGACTCCAATCTCTATCTTTCCAATGTTGAGCATTGTTTCCAAGCAACGTCAAACTACCTGAACTTGGAGGCTCAAATCCAGCAATTACATTCAACAGCGTGCTTTTACCGCAACCACTGGCACCAGTGAGCGCGATGGTATCTCCTTTGAATAGAGTTAAAGCAAGCTGATCGAGTACCCGGTGGGTTTGGTCACCATCAATAAACTCTTTGGTAATCTCATTCAATTGCACTATTAGTTCACTCATTGACAGTTCTCATATTTATGGGTGTTATTGAGAGGATTACTGTGGGCTTATGAACCTCTTTTAACGAGTATAGATTCTCCTCTAAAAGCACACCATGGGATCTATCTATTCAATGCTTTTATCCGCCATAACTCCATACTTTCTGCATAATTGTCATGTAAAATAAGCCCATAAATAACCTCACGTTGTTTATTGACACTTATTTCGGTGAGAGTAAATTGACTTTATAGTCTAGGTTGGGCGATGCGAATCACATTTTTTCAGAAATTTTTTATTTCATTACTATTAAGCAGTGTATTGCTGCTTGCTGGTATGAGTGTATTGATCAATGCCAGCTTTAAAGAAGGCTTACAGCAATATCTTAACCACGAAGAAATCGTAAAAGTAGAACAATTAGCACAGCGTATATCTAGCTACTATTCAACTTCTCATGGTTGGAATCGAATTACTCAATCTCCACAGATATGGGCCAGCCTGCTACAGCAATTAGGCGAAGTGCCTCCGCCTAAAGATGAACAATTTGAAGAGGGGAGAAACAAGTTACCCAATAAGTTTTCTCTACCTAAACCAAAACCGTCACTTCTATTTATTCCTCTTGGATTGCGCGTTAATTTACTCACTATGGACGGTAACTCGTTACTAGGACCACCAGATAACTTAACTGATATTACCGAGAACAACATAGTACAGCGAGTCGCTATTATGCGTGACGACCAACAAATCGGTTGGATCAGCGTAGTGCAAAGTCAGCAGGTCTCCAACGAGTTAGCTGAAGGTTTTCTATATTCGCAATCTAAGCACATTTTTACCGTTACAACAGCGACATTGCTGTTAACTTTGCTGGTTGCATTTGTCTTAGTCAGTTACCTGCTTAAGCCATTGAAAGCATTGCACGAAGGTGCAAATACCGTTAGAAAAGGAGACCTTGACCATCAGGTTATTCATCAAGGCAATGATGAAATTGCAGATTTAGTCGTCTCCTTTAATCACTTAGTTACCACCTTAAAACAACAAAAACGTGTGCGTGAACAATGGTTATCGGATATCTCACACGAACTACGCACTCCACTAGCCGTATTACGTAGTGAATTGGAAGCAATTCAAGATGGGATCCGCCAACCAGAACCTAGCCATATTGAATCTTTACACCGACAGGTACTCAACTTAACTAAGCTAGTGGATGACCTGCATACTTTATCTCTTTCTGATGCTGGCATCACCGTTAATACGCTTAATCAACCAGTTGATGTCATTGATCTTTTGCAGCACGTTACAAATAGCTACACCACTAGATTAAAAGAAAAGCAGATTAACATTGAGCTTCATGATGTTGAGCAGAAACCAGTATTACTTCTTGCCGACTCTAAGAGCCTTCTGCAAGTATTTACTAATTTACTGGAAAACTGCTTTCGCTATACTGACAAAAACGGCATGGTGAAAATTCACGTTAAAGAGAGCAAAGCTCAAGTCACCATATTAATAGAAGACAGTGCTCCGGGTGTGCCAAATGAAGCGTTACCAAAGCTCTTCGATAGATTATACAGAGTCGATAAATCACGTAGTCGGACAAACGGAGGCTCAGGTTTAGGGCTCTCGATTTGTCAAAAAATTGTAGTAGCACATAGTGGAACAATAACGGCAAGTCACTCGCCTTTGGGTGGCCTTTTAATTACTATTTCGCTGCCAAAACAGTGAACACAATTAAGTTCGAGAGTGTCATCTGACCTAAAGCGTCTATCCAAATTCACCACATGACTTAGCAAAGGTTTAAAGAATGAAAATGATATTAATTGTTGAAGATGAACCTTCATTGGCGTTGGTTCTGGCTGAATACCTACAACACAGTGGGTATAAAACTCATATCATTGATGATGGCAACGATGTGGTTGAATGGGTCAAAGGTCATTCACCAGAGTTGCTCCTGCTTGATCTGATGTTACCCAATCGAGATGGGTTGGATATATATCGCGAATTACGTACATTCAGTTCGGTACCCGTTATCATGGCGACCGCCAAGATCGATGAAATAGACCGCTTAGTCGGCCTAGAACTAGGGGCCGACGATTATATATGCAAACCATATAGCCCAAGAGAAGTTGTTGCCAGAGTAAAGAATGTATTGCGTAGAAGTAATTCTGTTAAGCAGCAGATTGAGAACAATGAAAATCAATCAATCCTCAAAGTTAATGAAGCAAAAATGCTAGTACAGGTACAACAACAAGCGATTGATTTAACCCCTGCCGAATTTCAGCTATTGGTTCATTTCTATCGCCATGAAGGTCAAGTTTTCAATCGTGAGCAATTAATGGATAAGATTTATTCCGATGGACGAATTGTCACAGACCGAACGATCGATAGCCATATCAAGAACCTGAGAAAGAAGATTTTGGCCATAAACAGTCAGTATGATTGGATAAAATCCATTTACGGAATAGGCTACCGATTCGAAATAAGCTCACTCGAATAATAACCTCCTTGTTTACCCCACAATTTCTGCACATTTTTGGTTCATGATTAATCCATCAAAACAACAAAAGTGCATGCCATCACAGCAATAGCATGCATGTACTTAAAAAAATGGAGCCGATAATGAACCTAAAAAACCAACACGCCCCCTTATTTCTATCTAAACTGAGTTTAACGCTGGCAGTGCTCTGCATTTCGGGCTTATCTCATGCTACGCAGCAGATAAGTTCGGACTTGAGTTATACCATCGTTGATACCAACCAGACTCAGTGCTCAAACACCTCTGATTTACTAGGGTCATGCCCAAATACAGGCGAAACAGGTTTTGCCCAAGATGCGCAATATCAGGGAAATGCTCCAAGTTACACCCTCAATGAGAATGGGACAGTAACCGACAACAATACTGGATTAATCTGGGCACAAACTATTGACACTAATCACGATGGGAAGATCACTGCCATAGACAAAATGACTTACGATGAAGGGATTGTGTACACATCAAATCTTAATTTAGCAGGCTATAGTGACTGGCGTCTACCGAGTATTAAAGAGCTGTATTCTCTCATTTTGTTTGACGGGGAAGACCCAAGTGGTCTTGAGGGGAAAGGAGAGTTCTCTATTAAGCCGTTCATTAACCATCAATATTTTGCTTTTAATTCTGGGGATACCGATGCAGGTGAGCGATTAATTGACGCGCAATATCTGAGCAGCACCCAATATGTATCCACCACAATGCACGGTGATAATACAGTATTTGGCGTAAATTTTATTGATGGCCGAATCAAAGGTTATGGAATGACAACCCCTCGTGGTAATGAAAAAACCTTCTATGTACTGGCCGTACGCGGCAATAGCGATTACGGAATGAACCATTTTATGGCTAACAACAACGCTACCGTGACAGACAAAGCAACTGGCTTAACATGGCAGCAAAATGACAGCGGGATGGGGATGGATTGGCCAACTGCACTAGAGTACTGCGAGAACCTAAAGTTATCTGGCAGCAATTGGCGATTACCGAACGTAAAAGAGCTGCAATCAATTGTCGATTATACCAAATCACCTTCCACCAGTAATAGCGCTGCTATTGACAGTATTTTTAAAACAACTTCTATTGTTAACGAGGGTGATGAGCTTGACTACCCTAATTTCTGGAGCAGTACCACACATATTAATTTACGCAATAGCAGCAATGCTGCTTACGTTTCGTTTGGGCGTTCGTTAGGCTACATGCGTAACGAATGGCTTGACGTACATGGTGCGGGCGCACAGCGAAGTGACCCGAAAATAGACAACGGTCGAGATTACTCTCAAGGCTTTGGGCCACAGGGGGATGCCATTCGATTCAACAACTACGTACGTTGTGTTACTGACAGCAATACGGTATTTAATGCTCAACCTACCGTCGTTGAGCGGAAATCAATGCAGTTTACACTCACAGGAAACGAAGCAAGCACCAACCCTGCTAATCCATCTAAGCAAGATAATACAGCGCGTGATCTATTCACGAAAATAGATCGCAATAACGATGGAAAACTGTCCCGAGATGAAGTTAAAGGCCCATTAAAACGTGATTTTGACCGCCTTGACAGCAATAATGATAATTACCTAACAAGAAATGAAATACCCAATCGCCCTAAACAATAATGCTCCTGTCATTAAGCGGAACTGGCTTTGGATGCTAAACTAGCCCTATAATACGCGGCTAAAAAATAAATAGGTGATTACATGAAAATTTGTGGTGTTGAGCTAAAAGGTAATGATGCGATTGTTTGCCTTCTTTCACTGTCCGATGGTGTATTTAGCATACCGGACTGCCGGGTGGCTAAAATTTCAATTGGCAATGCAAACGATACTCAACAAATGAAAGACTTCCAATTCTCTTTCGCAAAGCTAATGGAAGACTACCAGGTAGATAAAGTGGTTATCCGTCAACGCCAGACTAAAGGAAAATTTGCAGGTGGTGGTTTTGGCTTTAAGTTAGAAGCAGCTATTCAACTGGCTGAAAACTTGGATGTTACTGTTGTATCGCCCGCTGAAATAAAAGAGGGCCTGAAACGAAACCCACTGGTAATTAAGTTTAAAGATACCGGATTAAAGCAGTTTCAAGAGCAACCATTTACTACCGCTTATTCTTGCCTGATGAACCGTAGTTTATAAAGCCTGGCTAAAAATATAAGTGCCTGATTTCTGGTTCAGGCACTTTATCTACCCCCTCACCTAAAATATCAATGAAGTCATTGTCAAACTTGGCTCATGATCCGCCAGTTTATATTTTTAACCTTCACTCCTAAGCCTCTTATTTTAGGTAATTGCCCAGGCCACCTTTCACAAAAATCAGTTTAATAGTTGATATTAGGTGCGGTATGGCAAAAACTGATTAACAGCGGATAAGTAAGCATTTGTCATAGCATATCGCGACAACACCTCATGAACTTTATGGTTCGCACAGTGAACAAGGAAAATAATGCAATCCAATACACTAGAAACAACATCAAAAAACAACGGCCCATCAACAGATAATAAGAGCAAAAAACTGTCTATTCTGTTTGAGCTGATTCAATTCGTCCGTCCATATAAAAAACGCGTTTTAGCGGCTTTGATTGCTCTAATATTTACCGCAGCTGTCATGCTTTCCGTTGGGCAAGGTGTGAGAATGTTAATAGATGAAGGGTTCGCACAGCACTCTCTAACACAGCTTAAAAATGCCGTATTGTTTATTCTGGTGATAACGGTGCTGATCGCTGGTGGCACTTTTGCCCGGTTTTATTTAGTGTCCTGGTTGGGTGAACGAGTGAGTGCTGATATTCGACTTGCTGTGTTTAATCATGTTATCACCTTGCATCCTAGCTATTTTGAGTCCAATGGTAGCGGTGACATTATGTCCCGCCTCACTACAGATACTACCCTTTTGCAAAGCATTATTGGCTCCTCATTTTCAATGGCAATTCGCAGTGTGTTGATGTTTATCGGGGCATTGGTCATGTTGTTTGCTACCAATATTAAACTCACACTCATCGTCCTGATTTCTGTACCCTTTATTTTGGTGCCTATTCTTGTGTATGGTCGTCGTGTCAGAGCACTTTCACGAATGAGCCAAGATTCAATGTCTGATGTTGGTAGCTATGCAGGTGAAGCAATAGAACACATAAAAACCGTCCAAAGTTATACTCAAGAAACCGAAGAAAAAGCAACTTTCTCTAATGAAGTGGAGAAGTCCTTCAATATAGGACGCCGTCGCGTGCAACAAAGAGCAACATTAATTGCAGGGGTAATCATTATTGTATTTGGTGCTATTACCGGTATGTTGTGGGTTGGAGGCAGCGATGTTATCTCTGGTAGCATGTCTGGAGGCGATCTTGGCGCTTTTGTGTTTTACGCTATTTTAGTAGCCTCATCATTAGCAACGATTTCAGAAGTACTCGGTGAACTACAGCGTGCAGCCGGTGCTACCGAACGACTGATTGAAATATTACACGTAAAAAGCCATATTTTACCGCCCGTTGAAAACGCCATACCTGCTTCTAGTTTAGCCGCTGAGGTCACTTTTCAGGATGTGACATTTAACTACCCTTCCCGACCTGACCAATCCGCAACAGATAAACTAACTTTAACGGCAGAAAAAGGCAAAGTGTTGGCACTAGTAGGCCCTTCAGGTGCCGGAAAAACCACCTTATTTGAATTATTACAGCGGTTCTATGATCCACAGTCAGGCAAGATTACACTTGGCGGTACTGATATTAGGCGATTAGATCCAAAAGATTTACGCCAACAAATGGCATTGGTTCCACAACAGCCAGCTCTTTTCAGCAGCGATGTTTTCCATAATATTCGGTACGGTAAGCCGAATGCGACTGACGACGAAGTCATTGAAGCTGCAAAAAAGGCTTTTGCCCACGACTTTATTATGAGCCTTCCAGAAGGATACAAAAGCTTTCTGGGAGAGCGTGGTGTCAGGTTATCTGGTGGCCAGCGACAACGAATTGCCATTGCCAGGGCTATCTTGAAAGATCCACACATTCTTCTGTTGGACGAAGCGACAAGTGCACTTGATAGCGAGAGCGAACACCATGTTCAGCGAGCACTTGAAGAACTAATGAGAAACAGGACAACCTTGATCATCGCACACCGATTATCGACTATTCAGCATGCTGATCAAATTGCAGTATTAGACCAAGGGAAATTAATTGAAATGGGGGATCATGACTCACTATTATCAAGTTGTGAGCTTTACCAAAGGTTGGTTGAATTACAGTTTAAACATATGCTCAAACGAGATTGAACATATAATCTACATATGGAAGGCGACCAATAAGTCGTCTTCTAGCTACTGTGTTACAAGCTCAGGGTTAATGCCGAAGCATTTTTTATGTTCCTCGATAACCACCTCACTACGAGTCTGAATCACCCCAGGTAAAGTACCCAGCTTTTGAGACATAAATAACTGATATGCTTTCATATCTTTTACACGAACCTTGATCATTGCGTCAAAATCACCAGATAAGGAATAACACTCTTCAATTTCTGGTATCAAATTGATTGCTTTAGAGAACTTATCAAATATTGAAAAACTCGACTGATCAAGCCTAACATGGATAAATACCACCACATCTAAACCAAGTTTTTCAGTACTTACTTCTGCATGGTACCCCTGAATATATCCCTCTTTCTCCAATCGCTTTACCCTGTCAGAGCATGGTGAGGTCGTCAAATGAACTTGTTTAGCCAACTCTACCATCGAAAGGCGTCCATTTTTGATCAATATTCGCAGAATTTCGCGATCTGTTCTATCTAAGTGTTGAGCCATATACTTGCTCGATCCTAATTTTATTAATAGTAGTTTTAGGGGATTAAACAAAAAATCCAGATGTAGGTTATCTGGATCTTAAAAAGATGTTAAGAACATTCGAACACTTAATAGAAAGCTACAATGCACCCATTTGTGTTGTTGTATTCACTGGTGGGGTAAGCGAGGTTTCCGTCATAATGTTTTGAGAGTTGCAACCACGACAAAAATGTTGCGACTCCATATGGTAATAATGCTTACCTTTTGCTACATGGGTAATAAAATGTGCGCATTTTTGCGTAAATGTACTCGGGGCTTCTTGGCTACGACGCATGAGAGATTTATGAGGAGTCACTTTTTTACATGCTGTACAGTGTATATCTGGCATCGAAAATCCCTTGTAAGAAGCTAAACTTTTGTTTGATTTATCAGAAATCGAACCAATAATAATATGAATTACATAAAAATCTGCTATCGGCTCCAAATAAAACAATAAACTTTAGACATTTTTCTTAGATTTTAGCAGTTGCTCACAAAAAAGGCGCTGGTGATTACCAACGCCTTAATTATTAAAGTTATTTAAGAATGATAAATTACTCTAATTCTGTCAGCAATTTCTCAAACTTTTTATGCTGTTCTACTACTGCACTTTCTGGCTCTTTACTCATCAAGCTAACAGTAATAATTGACGCCGCAGATAAGATGATTCCCGGAACAATTTCATAAACATCAAACCATCCACCAGTTAACTGTTTCCAGACAACGATAGTCACACCACCAACAACAATACCCGCTAGAGCGCCATTTCTATTCATGCGTGGCCAATATAAGCTTAATACAATAGCCGGACCAAATGCCGCGCCAAAGCCAGCCCATGCATAAGAAACTAAGCCTAGCACTGAACTATCTGGGTTTGCAGCCAAAACAAGGGCAAATATAGATATTAATACAACACCAATACGACCAACTTTAACTACTTGTTCAGAAGTTGCATCTTGTTTAAATACTTGTTTGTAAAAATCTTCTGCAAGCGCTGAAGAAGAAACCAGCAACTGGGAGTCTGCAGTACTCATAATCGCTGCGAGGATCGCCGCCAGTAAGATGCCAGCAATCACCGGATGGAATATCGCATTTACCAGTACCATGAAGATTTTCTCTCCATCAGCGAGTTGACCACCTTGAGTACTTGTTACATAAACAAGCCCAACCAAACCAACCAGCATAGCTCCAACCATAGATAGAGCAGACCACACCACGGCAATGCGACGTGCTGTTGTCAGATCTTTGTTTGTTCTGGTTGCTTTGAAACGAGCAAGTATATGCGGCTGACCAAAGTAACCCAATCCCCATGCAACCAATGAAATGATAGCAATCGCTGATAATGGCTCACCTTTAGAATCACTCCAGAAAGTCATTAATTCAGGGTTAATCTCGACTAAATCAGAGCCTAACTGGCCTAATCCACCATTCATCGCTGCCACTGGCACTATCATCAATGCCGCCGACATTAACAAGCCTTGAACCAAATCAGTCCACGATACAGCCAAAAAACCACCGAATAATGTGTATGACACAACACACACAGCGCCAATGATAACGGCGATGCTGTAATCTAGTCCAAATACCGTTTCAAACAATTTTCCACCCGCAACCAGACCAGAACTGGTATAAAAAAGGAAGAACAGCAATATGAAAAATGCGGAAATAGTCTGAATCAATTTTGAATTATCGTTAAACCGACGAGCTAAGAACTCAGGTATCGTCAACGCTTCAGTGGCAATACTATAAGTTCTTAAACGTTTGGCGCTAAGATACCAGTTTGCCCATGTACCTACTAAAAGACCACCAGCAAGCCAAAACGCCTCAATACCCGCAGCATAAGCATACCCGGGTAAACCAAGCAACAACCAACCACTCATATCAGATGCACCCGCTGACAATGCTGCAGGCCATGGTCCTAATGAACGTCCACCTAAAAAGTAGTCGCTAGAACTTGATGTTCTCATATAAGCAACATAACCAATCGCCAACATCATTATCAAATAGGCAATAAATGTCGCTGTAATAGCAAAGCTATTCTCAATCATTAAAAAATCCTCTGTTTCATTGTTTTTTCTTGCCCCAAATCCATTGGGGCATTTGACATATAAGGCCTAATGACCATCACTTCCCAATTCGAGAAGCGTGGCATTACCACCTACCGCGGTAACATTAATGGTGCGTGTTCGTTCAGTAATAAAACGAAGCACCAATTTTGGATCTTGAGACTGCGGTAATTCATCAAGATCCGTTTCAGAAACTAGTGCTGTAATTGCACCAGAACGTAATGCAAGCGCCTTGTTTAATTCAACAACGGCTTGCTCACTACCAACAAACGCAAAATTACGTATATCTTTATCCAATACAGATAAATGTGTGTCCAAAGAAGTAAATTGCACTAAGTCAGTAGGGAAATTTGCTTTAGATATCGCTTGCTTCAGGTGCTTGATGACGCTCTTCGTATCACAACAAACAATAACGCTATTGCCCGCCGCTAACATCGCGGCGAGCATCGCACCTGCAGCAAGCTCTACATTGTTATGCTGAGTATCCACAACCAAAACACCGACACCTCGGCCAGCAGTATATAACTCGTTCGTTTCTCCGGTTGGTCCGTTTAGATTATAAACCGGACTTACCACTTGCTTACTACAAACAAGTTGATATTGAAACGCCTCCTGAAAACCATTATTTAATTTGCCTTCTAGTGAAAGTAAGTATTCACTTTTATCATCATACGCAAGCAGGTTCCACTTTTCCCAAGCAGAATAAGAACGAGAAAAACAGGTTTGAATATCACTCATTATGCATCTCCTCTTTGGTATTTAGCCTGAGTAAATCGGTATAAATAATGCGGCCCACCCGCTTTCGGTCCAGTACCTGAAAGACCTTGCCCACCAAATGGCTGAACCCCAACAACCGCACCAACCTGATCCCGATTGATATAACAGTTACCAACCCTTATATTTTTCTCAATTTGACGATAGGTTGTTTCATTTCGGCTGTGTACTCCCATAGTAAGACCAAAACCAGTTTGGTTGATCTCATCTACGACTTTTCCGATATCCTGAGCTTTAAAACGCACGATATGCAATATAGGGCCAAAATGTTCTTGTTTTAAAACTGAAATGCCTGAGATCTCAAATGCAGCTGGTGCAACAAAGTGTCCACCTGCACAGCTATCATTGAGCGTTAACTCTTTTATCAAGGTCTGTGATAATTTCATCTCTTCGATATGGTTTAGCAGTTTTTTCTTCGCCAAACTATCGATGACCGGACCGACATCGGTTTTGTGTAAGTGAGGTAAACCTACCGACAGTTCGCTCATTGCACCTTTAATAAGCTCGATAATTCTATCTGCAATATCTTCTTGAAGAAAAAGAACCCTAAGAGCAGAGCAACGCTGACCTGCGGAAGCAAATGCCGAGCGTATAACGTCGCGAACCACTTGCTCGGGCAACGCTGTACTATCTACAATCATGGCATTCTGTCCACCCGTCTCCGCAATAAATGGGACAGGTACAGAGTCTCTCTTCGCCAAAGATTGATTGATACGATGCGCTGTTTCTGTAGAACCAGTAAACGCGACACCAGCGATGGATGCATGCGTTGTTAAAGCAGCTCCAACATCAGCACCACGCCCCGGAAGCAATTGTGCAACACCATCAGGAAAGCCCGCTTGTTTTATCAACTCAAAAGCTTTTGCGGCAATTAAGCAAGTCTGTTCTGCAGGTTTGGCTATCACACTGTTTCCAGCCATAAGTGCAGCACTAATCTGACCCAGGAAAATAGCTAAAGGAAAATTCCATGGACTAATACAGACAAAGACTCCTCTGCCATGTCGAGTCATCGTTTGAGAAGAGCCTAAAAACCCCTGAAATTGCTGAGTCGAAAAGACATCGGCCTGTTTTGAGTAATAACGACAAAAATCAACCGCTTCGCGTACTTCATCAATACCATCATGAACTGTCTTGCCCGCTTCTTTATGACAAAGCGCAACAAGTTCGGCCAGATTTTGTTCCAACAAATCTGCCAATTTATCTAAATACTCTCCACGCTTATCGGCTGGCACGCCTTGCCACTCCCCGAAAGCATGCTCAGCAGTAGCTATCACTTCGGAAACATGATCAAGGGAAGCAAAAGCCACACTACCTACCTCTATGTCTCGATCATAAGGCGCAGTAATTAATTCGATCGGCATTTCTGCCTTGATCATGCTTTCGTATTTTGACTGACCATTGATAACGGGTCCAGCAGTCCACGTTTTTTCTAAGTGAGTGTTTACTTCTCTCTCAAAAGCTTCCAACTCGCTATCAATATCAATGTTAACTCCCTTCGAATTTAAGCGTTCAGGGAAAATGTTCACCGGTAGAGGAATCTTATTGTTATGCAGTGTTTCGCAACCGAGCAGCATATCTACGGGATGCTCAGTTAGCGTTTCAATCGGGCATCTTGCGTCAACTAAACGGTGCACAAATGAACTATTAGCCCCATTCTCCAGAAGACGACGTACCAAATATGGTAGCAAGTCTTTATGATTTCCCACTGGCGCATAAATACGAACATGTGCCTTGAAAGTGTCCATTGCATGGTTATAAAGAGATTCACCCATTCCATGCAGCCGCTGAAATTCATAATCGTTATGATTGGTCATTACCGCAATTGAAGTAACGGTTTGTGCATTATGGCTGGCAAATTGAGGATAGATATTTCCTCGAACAGCATTACTTAACAAGAATCTGGCACAAGCTAGATAAGATACATCAGTTGCCTCTTTACGAGTGAAAACCGAATAGTTTTCGTAACCCGCTTGTTGTGCCCATTTTACTTCACTATCCCAATAAGCACCTTTAACGAGGCGAAGAGGAATGAGATCTTGCTGTGTTTTTGCTAATGCCGCTAACCACGCCAAAACCGGTAGAGCGCGTTTTGAATAGGACTGAACAACAAGGCCAAATTTCCCCCAACCTTTTATTTCTTCACTCTGGTATAGCTTTTGAAATAAACGAAGTGACAATTCTAGTCGATCCATCTCTTCGGCATCTATCGTAATCGCAACATCGAGTTCCCTTGCACGAGTAGACAAACGAATCAACGTGCCATATAGCTCGGTCATGACTCGGTCTTCATTCGCCACTTCATATCGAGGATGTAACGCAGACAATTTAATTGAAATAGATGAGGTTGCTAAGTCTTTATTTTTATTGTTGTTACCAATGGACTCGATAGCATTTAAGTAATCTCGATAATACTTTTCCGCATCCACAGTAGTAAGAGCGGCTTCCCCCAACATATCAAAAGAATAGTCATACCCTCTTTCCAGTTGAGGTTGAGCATTTTTTTGCGCCTCGTGAATAGTTCGACCCAGAACAAATTGATGTCCCATGATCTTCATCGCCTGATGCATTGCCTGACGAATTACAGGCTCAGACAATTTGTTGACCAGACGAGTGACTGCCTGAGTTGAACTCTTAGTCTCATTTTCAGCAAGTCCAACAACTTTGCCAGTGAGCATCAAACCCCAAGTAGAAGCATTCACAAATACGGAGTCTGAATTTTTAAGGTGGGATTTCCAATCTGCAACAGTAAGTTTGTCGCGAATTAAAGCATCGGCAGTTGCGCTATCTGGTATACGCATCAATGCCTCAGCCAGACACATCAGCAGAATACCTTCCTGAGTATCCAAACTATATTCAAGAAGCAGTGCGTCGATCATCTGAATCGACTTCTTGTCTGCTCGTATCATCTTAATCAGATTGGTCGTTTTATTTTCAATCTCATTTTTTTCAGAATCAGAAGGCATTGCCAACGGAAGTAACTCTTTTAGCCATGCAGATTCATCCACCATATACAATGGCGAGATCAACGACCATAACTCATCAAGTGGTTTCTCAATAAAGTCTGGTTTTAATACATCAGATGCAGTGAACATGCGTTTTCCTCAATCTCACTCCTGAAAACTCCAGGAATCCTATACATGGCGAGCAGTGTATTTTGAGCTTGAGTTAATTACTTGTCAAAAACTCCTGATTATTTGTGAAAAACTCGTCTTTGTAACAATATATAAACATTATCACACAGCATATTTAATATGCATTAACGTTTTATTTCAAAAAATAACGTTTTTTATACTGGGAAGGCGACAATCCTTGCAGACGAGAAAATGCGTGAGTAAAAGTACTTTGCCCGGTAAAACCCGTAAGATCAGCAATGTGACTCAGGCTAAACTTACCTTGCTCGATATAAGCTTTTGCAGCATCAATTCGTTTGTTCAAAACATATTGATGAGGCGTCACTCCAGTCTGACTCTTAAATAGAGTATGAAATTGGCTTTCACCTAAAAATACACTGCCTGCAAGCTGAAGAACGGATATTTTTTTGCTCAAGTGCATTTCTATATATCGGTCAATAGCATCAATATCGAGCCGGCTTTCCCGACAGTCTGTCGAAAAGGTAGACGTATGCCTATTTAACAAAGCCAATATTGTGTCACTACAAGCATGGCTTAATAACAGATCATTGGGATTGGTTTGCATTTCAGTAACCAGCATTTGAATCAATTGACGGATCTGAGAATCTAACTGGAAAAAAACATCTGAATGTGCGAGTTCATTCAGCTTACTTAACATCAACGGGCTGTCATTAGTCAGTTGAGGAAGGTTTAAAACTAAAATATCGGAAGAGCCAATCACACCACCAAAAGCATGGCCCGTACTGGCCGTTACGACACAACCTTGCCCCGGACCAATAAGGTTGCCTGCCCCATTAACATCAAATTCAGCTTGTCCTTTTAAACCAATAACGACTTGTGTGTAAGCATGATCATGGCAATCCATATAAGACGGAAGCGTAACTAGCTCGGCTGGTTTTGGCTTCGGACTTGGGTTTGATGGTAATTTCTTGTTAGATGCCATAATTTAAGTTCGTCTATCATGAGAAACAATCTCATTTTACTTCCGGTTAGGAGGTAGAGTCAAAACCTTGCTAACACCTTAAAAAATAACGGAACAATGATCAAGCGCACATAAACTACGGTCAATGCTTGCTCAATTGCTAAGTAAATAGTTTATTGATACTCGAAACAGAATAGTATTCTCTACAGCTCAAAAAATGATAATTTTACCGTACATCATTTGTGAATAATGGTATGCTCGCTGATTGAAAATAATATGACTCAGGTACATGTAAGCTGAGTGTTTTTTCGAATTATTAAACTAATTCATTACTTATAATTATAGAAATGTTATTGCAGGGACCTATGATCACACGCCGTATCCCAGCGCTATTGCTTGCGCTAACTCCCTTTTGGTCGACTGTATCTTTTGCAACAGAGGAAGTACAACAGATTGACCCTGTTGTTGCCATTGATGGAAAGATAGATCAAAAGAAGGCCGATATAGATGCAGTGAATCAAGAATATGATTCTGAATCGGCAAATCTAAAGCAACTTCAACAAGAAGGTAGCTCTCTTAAACGAGAAGGTTCGGAACTAGAAGCAAAGCGAAATCGTTCCAAATCTGCTCTTGATAAACAGTTCTCTCGCCTTCTTGATGATCCAGAAACCGACCTTTCTAGTTTCCAGAATGAGTACAGAGCCTCTTGGGAATCTGTAAAAGATAATCAATCTCGTCAGCTGGATAATAGTCAACAGATCACGGAAAGTGAAGTTCGTCTTTCACAGACTAAGCAAAAGAAAGCACGCTTTAACAACGAATATGAAAACTTGAAAGAGTCTCATATCGAAGCTCGCGTTAAGCGCATCGCTGCAGAACTACGTGAAAGCAACGTGTTGGAAACAAGTTACACCACAACTTGTTCAACCACCATGACACTTGGTGAATGTGCAAATCAAGGTAAATACCTGACTAAACAAAAAGCAGTTAAAACCTTTAAGGCAAAACTGCTATCTAGCCTGACAGAAGCCAAGCTCGCCAAACAAAACCTTGATGGTGTTCAACTAAACATCCATGTTCAGGAAAGCCAATTGATTAAAAGTGGTTTTTCAGGAAACAATGCATATAACACGCAAATGCAAGCTCAACTTCAAGCAAAACCAGAAGCGGTTGCTGCTTGTAAACTGTTGAATGTTGAAGCTCGTTATTGTCTTAAAGGTAAGTCTACTTCTAAATCTAACAAAGATAAGCAGTGGGCTAACGTAAAAGTACGTTCAGACCAATATAATGACTCTGTCACCATCAATGGTGTGAAATATGGAAGTACTCCCGTAGAAATCGTACTTCCGGCTGGTCGTCATCAAGTAACAGTGTCAAAAGAAGGCTATGAAACTTATAACCGAGTTATATCCATCAATGGTAACGATACGGTTTGGGTGAAACTTCTTCCGAGTAAAAAGGGCTAGAAATAGATTAGAAAGTCTTTGATTTTCTGTTTGATTTCACAAAGCTGATTTTTATACGCCATTTTGTCAAATATCATACGTTGATATTTCTGACAAAGTGGCGTTTTCGTATAGAATGGGTGAATTGCCCAATTAATCAATAAAGTAGTATTAGAACTATGCGACAAGGTTTACCTGCATTATTGCTAGCACTTTCCCCTTGTATTGTACCAGCGACCACCATCGCGGCAGAAGTCACAATGGCTTCAGTACAAGAAGTTGAAAGCTCGCTAAGAACGAAACAGATTGAAATGGATGCATCTGCAAAGCAGGTCACCAGTCAAAAAAATGCCATAAGGCAAGCTCAGGAAGAGCAGGCCCGATTGGAAGCTCAAGCGAAGTTGCTGGATAACAAGCTAGCGCAGACTAAAAAATCACTTGATCGAGACTATTCTCGCATATCTGAAGAGCCGGACTTCGATATTCGCCCAAGTCAAGGGGCATATCAGTCAGCATGGGCGGATGTTAAGCAAAATCAAAAATATCGCTTGGAAGCAGAACAAAAACTTCAAGAGCTCTATGCTGACTTGTCACTGTTTGAAGCAGATCAAAAAAGATTAAAGTCTGAATTAGAAGCATTTGAACAAAACAAAATTAGAGCAAGAGTCGAGAGGTTACGCACTGAACTCGATGAAAAGGCACAGCTAAAAGTAAGCTTCACTAATGTGTGTAAATCGAGCATGACATTAGCTCAGTGTACAGACCAAACCAAAAGCTTAGCGTTACAAAAAGTCGTAGGTAAATTCCAGTCAAAGCTGGTGTCTGAAACAACCGAATCTAAACTGGTTAAGCAGAACCTTGCAAATACTTCTTTAAACATCCACGTAATAGGAAGCAAAGCTTCCACCGCTAATTTCTACGATGAAATGAGCTATAAAATGGTATTGGATGTCAATTTAGAAGCACGACCTGCTAAAAACTCTCCATGCAAATTACTCAATGTAGAATCTCGATATTGCTTTGATCAAGGTGAAGAACAGTCCGACTTAGCCCAAACAAAAGAAGTTCAATGGGTTACGTTAACTGTGCGTTCAAATCAGTATCAGGATCGTGTCTCAATTGATGGGGTGAATTACGGTAGCACTCCTCTCGATATCATGTTGCCAGTAGGTCCACACATGGTCAACATTGAAAAAGAAGGCTATCGCTCTTTCCATCAGGAGTTAAGAATATCTGGAGACCACTCACTAAGAGCCGTTCTTAGGGAAACAGAAAACCTTCCGCATTCTGGCCGTGTGTTTGCCGATGCTCTGGGTGGTAAAACCAAAGCACCTGAAATGGTAGTGGTTGGTTCGGGTCAATATTTAATTGGCGAAAATGGTTCAACACAAATCAATATTTCAAATGCTTACTCTATATCAGCTACGCCAGTGACTGTAGGTCAGTTTGAATTATTTGTTAATACCACTGGCTATCAAACGGATGCCGAATTAAAGAATATTTGTACGACTGTTGAAGAATCACAAATTGTTCCTGTCAGCGGTAGCTACTGGCGCAACCCTGGGTTTAAACAATCGGCAGACTACCCAGCGGTTTGTATTAGCCAGACAGACGCTAAAGCCTATACTAAGTGGTTATCCCGAGAAACCGGTTATTCTTACCGTCTACCATCTGAAACTGAGTGGGAAGTCGCAGCAAGAGCCGGAGCACAAGCCGCATATTGGTGGGGTAACTCTTTTGGTGCTGGACAAGCAAATACCGGTTGGGGTGGAACTAATTGGTCTAACATTAGCACATCACCAGTGAAAACTTTTGCACCTAATGGATTTGGTCTCTATGACATGGTGGGTAATGTCTGGGAATGGACCAATGATTCTCGCGGCATCACTAAAGGTGGAGCCTGGAGTTTCTCTCCTAATCAGGCAGCCGCATTTAGCCGACTGTTCTTAGCGCCTAATACCGCAGCAAATTACGTTGGTTTTAGAATATTAAGACAGTTGTAAAGTAGCAACCTTATTTAGGACGGGACACCATTAAATAAAAAGGCCTCTTTAATACGAGGTCTTTTTATTTTTGACACCTCTTTTTCACTACTAAGGGGCTAAACGCTCCACATCCCAATCGCTGCCGTCACGAGAAAACAAAAATCTGTCATGTAACCTGTGCTCTCCGCCCTGCCAAAATTCGATAGACTCTGGGCGAATGCGAAAGCCGCCCCAAAATTCTGGGATTGGTATTTCACCATTAGCAAATTTCTTTTTAAGCTCAAGAAATTTTCCTTCAAGTAATCCACGCGCCGAGATACGACTACTTTGCTTGCTCGCCCACGCTGCGATTTGACTCTCTTTAGGACGAGAAGAAAAATATTTCATATTTTCTAGTGCCGATAATTTCTCAGCAGTACCAGTAATATGTACCTGTCTCTCCATAGGGTGCCATGGAAAATGCAAGCTTACCTTTGCATTATGCTCTATCTGCTGAGCCTTACGGCTGGCTAAATTGGTATAGAAAACGAATCCACTGTTATCGACATCTTTTAGCAATACAATACGTTGAAATGGTTGTCCACTTTCATCAACAGTTGCTACTGTCATTGCAGTTGGGTCAGTTAACTTTGCGTCAACAGCCTGCTTGAGCCATAGATCAAACTGTTCAATCGGATTCTCTTTTAAATCCTTGCGGCGTAAGCCACCTTTTATATATTCTCTTCGGATATCAGACAGTTCCATTTCGACTCCTCACTGTTTTGTTGATTCTATTTTTTTATAAGGTCAAAGTACCTCAAATTACTCTTTTCAGCGAGAATAATTCGAGCAAACATCGGAAAATAAGATTCATCTATACTTGATCAGATGGTCATATTGATTTGCTTAGTCTTCCCTCAGGGTGCAAAGACTAGCATAATAGAAAATTAGTATGCTAGGCTGACTAACTATTTGAGTATCAAATAAAAACCAGTCAAACCTTAACATTTCTTTTAGCAGAGAATAAAATTGATTATTAATATACCCTATGTCCACCATTCTTTACGGTGTCGCACTTTGCCAAGGATAGCGAATGAGTAGTAAGAACTATCAAAAGCTAACAGATCATGAGCTCGAATACATTGATGACAAAACAGCAGCATTATTGCTGAATACACCCAGTAGCGCTCGCGTTCTTCTTTGGGTGATGGTTATTTTTTTTGCTGCTGCTATTGGATGGGCCTCTTGGGCAGAGATCGATAAAGTTACCGTGGGTCAAGGCAAAGTGATCCCATCCTCCCAATTACAAGTTGTTCAAAACTTGGAAGGTGGTTTAGTTAAGCGTCTTTTAGTTAAAGAAGGTGATATTGTTCAAGAAGGCCAGCAACTTATTCTTATCGATGATACCCGCTTCCGGTCCGATTTTCGTGAAAGAGAGCAGCAGATATCCAACCTTACTGCCAGTGTTTTACAATTATCTGCTTCAATTACCAGTGTAGAAATAAAAGAAAAGTTCACCAATAAAAACTGGCAAGAGAGCGTTGAAATTAATTTCAACAAGCTAGCCTTTCCGCCAGTTTTATCTGAAAACCAGCCAGCATTAGTTAAACGCCAGCTAGCAGAGTATAGGCAGGACCTGGAAAACCTAAAAAATAGTATTTCTGTACTTACGCAGCAAGTAAATCAAAAACAGCAAGAACTGGTTGAACTCAAAGCGAGAGCTCGTAACTTAAGAACCAGTTATAACTTTGCTAAAAAAGAGCTAGAAATTACCGAACCATTAGCGTTAGAAGGGGTTGTTCCAAAGATCGAGCTGCTAAAACTACAACGTCAGTTAAATGATACAAGAAGAGAACTAACGTCAACAGAACTTAAAATTCCAACGTTAACTTCAGCCATTAGGGAAGCGACTCTAAACCGAATTGAAGCCGCTCTTAGCTTTCGTTCCGAGCAGCAAGAAAAACTCAATCAGGCACAAGATAAATTATCAGCATTAACTGAATCAACCATAGGATTAGAAGATAGAGTCAACCGAACCGTCGTAATTTCACCAGTAACAGGAACGGTTAAAAAGCTCCATATAAATACCGTTGGTGGCGTTATTCAACCCGGTATGGATTTGATAGAAATTGTACCATCTGAAGATACTTTATTGGTTGAGGCTAAAATTGCTCCTCAGGATATTGCATTTATTCGCCCAGGCTTACCCGCTATCGTCAAATTCAGCGCCTATGATTTCACGCGATATGGTGGGCTAGAAGGCGTATTAGAGCACATTAGCGCCGATACAATTCAAGATGAAGAAGGAAACAGCTTTTACTTGGTTAGAGTGAGAACCGATGAGCATAAATTTGGTGCAATGGGCGAGCTACCTATCATTCCGGGAATGACAACCTCTGTAGACATCATTACTGGCAAACGAACCGTGTTAAATTACTTGCTTAAGCCTATTTTGTCGGCCCAGCAAACTGCGTTGCGGGAGTAAAAAATTACTGTGCCTTGTTTCACCATAGATATTTTTAAGAGCTTCCAATGAGAGTGGGGATTCTAGTTTTCGCTCTCATGGTGTTTTCGATAACATCCGTTGCACTGAATACTCAAGAGCAACGCTGGGTTGATGCCGTCTCGAAAACCTATGGCCCCCGAGCAGGAAAAAGAGTCGATACATGGCGAAAAACAATCTCTACCCTAAAGTCAAAAAGTGAGTCCGAACAATTAACTCAGGTTAACCAGTTTTTTAACCAACTTAATTTTATCGATGATATCTATTTATGGGGAAAAAATGATTATTGGGCTACACCCCTGGAGTTTTTAGGAAGTAATGCTGGTGATTGCGAAGACTTCACTATTGCAAAATATTTTTCGCTTCTAGAGCTAGGTGTATCAGACAAGAAATTGCGCTTAGTCTACGTTAAAGCCATCAAGCTAAATCAGTTTCATATGGTACTGGCTTACTATCCCACTCCAAACGCAGTCCCTTTACTTTTAGATAATATCAACCCTGTTATAAAACCAGCCACAAAACGTCCCGATCTATTACCTATATACAGTTTTAATGGTAAAAACCTGTGGTTGATGAAAGAAAAGGCAAGCGGAAAACTGGCAGGGAAATCCTCCCGTTTAAGCTTGTGGAATGATTTACGTTCCCGCAATAAAACGCTGGAATTCAACAAACCTATAATAAATTACGATGAGTAACCACCATGACATTATATAAGCAACTTGTCGCAGGTATGTTAGCTGTGTTTTTGATACTTATTGGTTCAGTATTGGCCGTCGAGTTCAAAACCACACGTAACTTTTTAGTGCAACAACAACGTTCAGAGATGAATAACACCATAAATACCGTTGGACTAGCTCTCGCACCTTACCTCGAGCAGAAAGATACGGTAGCTGTGGAGTCGGTCATTAACGCACTGTTTGACGGCAGTTCTTACTCAGTTGTTAAACTGACCTTTTTGGATACCGATGAAGAAATCATTCGCTCGTATCCAGTCATCGCGAACAACGTACCTAAATGGTTTACCGACCTTAATTTCCTAACAAAGCTGCATGATCGCCGAGTGGTAACCAGTGGGTGGATGCAGTTGGCTGAAATAGAGATCATTAGCCACCCGGGAGATGCGTATGAACAGCTATGGGATGCGCTAATCAACCTGATTAGCGCCTTTTTCACCATATTTTTATTTGGCATCCTTCTGGTTTCACTTATGTTGAATCGAGCGTTGAGACCACTCAAACTTATCACCAAAAAAATGGAAGAAATCGCCGTAAACCAATTTGGTGAGCCGCTAGAAAACCCTAAAACAAAAGATCTGATCTCCGTTGTTGAGGGCATTAACTCAATGTCTCAACAGGTAGAAAAGAGCTTTAAAGCACAAGCTAAAGAAGCAGAGCAATTACGTGAACGTGCCTATATGGATCCAGTATCTCAACTGGGTAACCGATCTTTCTTTATGGGGCAATTAAATCAGTGGCTTAAAGAGTCTGGCAAGGGTGGTGTCGCTTTATTACAGGCCCAATTTATTAAAGATGCCTATGAAGAGTCTGGCTATGAAGCTGGGGATAGCCTTGTAAAGGAACTGTCCGATCATCTTAAGGTAACCACAAATTCGCCTTCAGCCGTCATTGCAAGAATCAATACTGGAGAGTTTGGCTTTATACTGCCAAATGTGAGCGAAAAAGATCTTAAAGCATTGGCCCACAATATTGTTAACAACGCACAAAATATGCGACCAGATCCAACGGGCACTGCGCCTATGGAGCTCTCTCTTGGTCTTGTCTATAACGAAGAGCGTAAAACAAGTACCGAGATATTGTCTTTAGTGGACAATGCACTGTCTCAGGCTCACTCACACCCAGAACAGAGCTTTGGCATTGTTTCGAACTCTAGTGAGCAAGTCATGTTGGGTAAACAACAGTGGAAAGCGCTGGTTGAAGAAGCTATCAGCAACCGTACCATCGAGTTTAAGTTTCAATCCGCCAATTTGGCAAATGGTGAAAGCTTCCATAAAGAGGTCTTCTCCGCAATTGAAAAAGATGGTGTTCGCTACAGCGCAAACCAATATCTATTTGCCTTAGAACAACTCAATGCGGGTTATATCTTTGACCAATATGTTATCGAAAGCATGATCAAGAATTTGGAAAAAGGGTACCTCGAAGGCACACTTGCAATCAACTTAACGGTAAGCAGCATATCCGAACCAAGTTTCATTCGTTGGCTAACCAAGACTCTTGGCAAACACAGTGACGTAGCACATCAACTTCACTTTGAAATTCCAGAGATATGTTTCGTTAATAATCAACACCATACCGCACTTCTCTGCCATGCTATCCGTAGTAGCGGAGCTGACTTCGGTGTTGATAACTACGGTCGTAATTTCCATTCACTTGATTACATTAACGAGTTCCGACCTAAATACGTTAAGTTGGATTACCTCTATACCCATCAGATTGATGATGAAAAACAGAGGTACACACTTACTTCAATCTCAAGAACCGCTCATGACCTAGGGATAACCACAATAGCATCACGAGTAGAAACTCATACTCAGCTAGATTTCTTGTCCGATCACTTTATTGAAGTGTTCCAAGGTTTTATCGTCGATAAATAAAGGTCACCAATAAATGCATGATCCACTTTTAAATTCTCTGGTTTATATCAGCCGTTATTACGGATTGGCTAACTCACCAGAAGCATTAATCAACGGCCTTCCACTATCTGATGGTCGGTTAACTCCGTTTCTGTTCCCACGCTCTGCCGAGCGTGCCGGGTTAGTTGCTAAAGAAAATCGAGCGCCGCTGGATAAAATATCTGATCTTATTTTGCCTGCGGTATTACTATTGAAAGAAGGCGATGCTTGTGTTCTGGTAAGTATTAATTCAGAGACACATGAAGCAGAGGTAATTACTTCTGACTCGCAAATGATGCCTGTTTCTATTCACCTGGAAGACTTAAAGCAACAATACATTGGTCGTTACTTTCTGGTAAAAAAACAATTTCGCTACGATGAACGATCACCTGAAATACTAAAAACCCGTGATGGACATTGGTTTTGGGGTACATTATTTGAGTCCAAACACATTTACCGAGATGTCTTTATCGCGTCTTTACTCGTCAATATTTTTGCTATCGCAGCACCAATGTTTACTCGATTAGTTTATGACAAAGTGGTACCTAACCTAGCGTTTGAATCCCTCTGGGTTCTTGCTTCTGGTATTTTTGTTGTCTTTATTTTTGATTTTGTCTTGAAGTTGCTCCGCAGCTATTTTATCGATGTGGCAGGGAAAAAATCAGACGTACTTATTTCATCAAAACTGTTTAGCAAAGTGATGGGCATTCGAATGGAAGCCCGCCCTCCCTCTGTAGGAGCCTTTGCAAGGCACTTACAAGAATTTGAATCCATTCGAGAGTTTTTTACCTCCGCGACAATATCTGCACTGATCGACCTGCCATTTGCCTTACTGTTTTTAATCGTTATCTGGCTTCTGGCAGGCAATCTGGTCATTATTCCTATCATTGGAGTGGTGATTCTTATTATCCATTCTCTGCTTATTCAAGCCCCATTGAGAAAGAGTATTGAAGAGGGGTCTCGTTTAGCTTCACAAAAATACGCAAACTTGATCGAAAGCTTATCTGGGTTGGAATCAGTAAAATTATTTGGTGCCCAGAGTCAATTTCAGTATCGCTGGGAAGAAGCGGTCGCTCATATGGCCAACTGGAATATCAAAAGCCGACGGATTACCGACACCATACAAAACATGGCAGGTTTCGTTCAGCAGTCTTCTAACGTTGGTATGATTATTCTTGGAGTTTACTTAATCGCAGATGGTGAATTGACCATGGGAGGCTTGATAGCCGCAACAATGTTAAGTGGACGTGCTATTGGGCCTTTAGTGCAGCTTTCACTGCTTTCTACTCGCTATAACCAAGCAAAGTCTTCGATGACTATTATAGAGCAGGTTATGTCAATGCCAGATGAGCAAGAAGAGGGCAAACGCTATATTCACCGTCCAATCATTCACGGAAAAATTGAATTAGACAAAGTAACCTTCCACTATCCAGACTCTCCAGTCGCTTCTATTCGCGATTTAAGCCTAATAATTAGGCCCGGAGAAAAAGTCGCTATTATTGGTCGAATTGGCTCTGGCAAGACTACGTTAGAACGCCTTATTATGGGCCTCTACAAGCCTACTGAAGGGCATGTACGTATCGATGATACCGACATTAGCCAGCTCCACCATATCGACGTTAGGCGTAATATAGGCTGTGTACCGCAAGAAAGTACGCTGTTCTTTGGTTCGGTTCGAGATAATATCACGTTGGGTCAGACACTGGTTGATGACCGAGAAGTCATGGACGCGGCAAACCGAGCTGGTGTAACGGTATTTACCCAGCAAGATCCAGCGGGTCTGGAGAGGCAAGTAGGTGAGGGAGGACAATTGTTATCAGGCGGGCAACGTCAGTCGGTAGCCATCGCCAGAGCACTACTTGGCCGTCCTCCAGTACTGTTGTCAACGCCGACTTAAAAC
>DDQN01000006.1 GCA_002342685.1 Vibrio sp. UBA2441 | reverse complement strand
AAACAATTAGCTAATGCAATCCGCGCGTTAAGCATGGATGGCGTACAAAAAGCCAACTCTGGTCACCCAGGCGCCCCTATGGGTATGGCTGACATCGCTGAAGTACTTTGGCGTGGTCACTTGAACCATAACCCACAAAACCCAGAGTGGGCTGACCGAGACCGTTTTGTACTGTCCAACGGCCACGGCTCAATGCTGATTTACTCTCTGCTTCATCTTACAGGTTATGACCTGTCGATTGACGACCTGAAAAACTTCCGTCAGCTTCATTCTAAAACTCCGGGTCACCCTGAGTACGGTTATGCACCAGGCATCGAAACCACGACTGGTCCTTTAGGCCAAGGCATTACTAATGCTGTTGGTATGGCTCTGGCTGAGAAATCACTGGCTGAGCAGTTTAACCAACAAGGTCACGACATCGTTGACCATAACACTTACGTGTTTATGGGTGATGGCTGTCTGATGGAAGGTATCTCTCACGAGGCGTGTTCTCTTGCTGGTACTCTAGGTCTTGGCAAACTGGTTGCGTTCTGGGACGACAACGGCATCTCTATTGATGGTGAAGTGGAAGGCTGGTTCTCTGACGATACGCCTAAGCGTTTTGAAGCTTACGGCTGGCACGTTATTCCCGCAGTCGATGGCCATGATGCAGCAGCTATCAATGCCGCTATCGAAGCCGCTAAAGCAGAAACAGGCAAGCCAACACTTATCTGTACTAAAACTATCATCGGTTTTGGTTCTCCGAACAAGTCTGGTTCACACGACTGTCACGGTGCACCACTAGGCGCTGACGAAATTGCAGCAACACGTAAAGAACTTGGTTGGGAGCACGGTCCTTTTGAAATTCCGTCGGAAATCTATGCAGAGTGGACTGCGAAAGAAGCAGGCGCAACTAAGGAAGCAGCGTGGGACGAGAAATTTGCAGCTTATGAAGCAGCATACCCAGAGCTTGCAGCAGAATTTAAACGCCGCGTAAATGGTGAGCTACCAGCACAATGGGAAGAGAAATCGTCTCAAATTATTGCTGACCTTCAAGCAAACCCAGCTAACATTGCTTCACGTAAGGCGTCGCAAAACGCACTAGAAGCGTTTGGCGCAATGCTACCTGAATTCATGGGTGGCTCTGCTGACCTTGCACCTTCAAACCTAACCATGTGGTCTGGTTCTAAGTCACTGACGCCAGAAGATGCATCAGGCAACTACATCCATTATGGTGTGCGTGAGTTTGGTATGACGGCTATCATGAACGGTATCGCGCTTCATGGCGGTTTTGTTCCTTACGGCGCAACCTTCCTGATGTTTATGGAATACGCCCGTAACGCCCTACGCATGGCGGCACTGATGAAAGTGCAAAACATTCAGGTGTATACGCACGATTCTATCGGTCTGGGTGAAGATGGTCCAACTCACCAACCAGTAGAGCAGGTTTCTTCTCTGCGTTTAACGCCAAACATGAGCACATGGCGCCCATGTGATCAGGTTGAATCTGCAGTGGCATGGAAATTTGCTATCGAACGTAAAGACGGCCCAACATCACTTATCTTCTCTCGTCAAAACCTGGCTCAGCAAGAGCGTAGTGCAGCACAAGTGGCTGACATTGCAAAAGGTGGTTATGTACTGAAAGATTGTGAAGGCAAGCCAGAGCTTATCCTTATCGCAACGGGCTCAGAAGTTGAGCTTGTGACTGAAGCGGCAGCAAAGCTGACAGCTGAAGGTAAGAAAGTTCGTGTGGTTTCTATGCCAGCAACGGACGTATACGACAAACAAGACGCGGCTTACCGTGAATCAGTACTGCCTTCAGACGTAACCGCTCGTGTTGCAGTTGAAGCGGGTATTGCTGACTTCTGGTACAAGTATGTTGGTTTCGATGGTCGCATTATCGGTATGACTACCTTTGGTGAATCTGCACCTGCAGGTGAGCTATTTAAGATGTTCGGTTTCACCGTTGAAAATGTGGTTGAGACAGCGAAAGAAGTACTCGCTTAATTTCACATCAGCCACATCATTTTAGAAGAGCCTGTCACTGACAGGCTCTTTTTTATTTTGATACCAAATATAACCCGCTCAGTATCAATACAATGCCCATATATCCTTTGAACTGAATGTGTTCTTTTAGCACGAAGATGCTAAATACATAGATGATAATGAAGGTGAGCATTGTGAATGGAAAGACCTTAGTCAGGTTCTCTACGGATAACACGTACACCCAGAAAACCGTGCTGGCCACATAGGATAGCAGCCCTGATATTATCCATAAGTTAATGAAGTCTATCGGATTGACACTGTTGTGAGCGCCAGTTTTAAGTAGTATTTGTCCTGATGCTGCGAATAAACAACTGATGATAAGATAAATAATATTAATAGTTTGCAAGTGTACGTCCTTACATTTTGTCATTCGCTGGGGGAAATAACTTATAAATCAGTGCCTTATGTTCTACTCTGCTGCGACTCACGTTATCCAGTATCAACCCCGTAAATAAGCAAGTAATTGACAATACACCGATACTACTGGCTAAAATGGCGGTTGGAAATCGAGGAACCAGTCCGGTTTCTGAAAACTCATTGACGACAGGTATTCCGAGTAATAAACAAAGTAAACCTAGCAAGAGTGATATTGATGTAAAGAAAAGCAGAGGTTTTATATCTCTGATCAGAAATATGATAAAACTCAGTATCTTAAATCCGTCAGAAAATGTCCTTAGCTTGCTTGCTGTCCCTTCTGGTCTGGCTATATATTGAGTAGGGACTTCCTTGATGGGTATTTTCTGTTGCAATGCATGAACGGTGAGTTCGGTCTCTATCTGGAAGCCATCACTGCTTACTGGAATCGTTTTAACAAATCGTTTGCTCATCACGCGATATCCGGAAAAAACATCGGTAAGGGACGCATCGAAAAATTGATTAATTAATGCAGAGAACGCTTTATTACCTAAAATATGGCCGGAAGGGTAGGATGCTTTGGCAATAGAGCGCGAGCCAATGACCATATCTAAATCGTTACCAATAAGCTGCTGGATTAGGTTAGGCGCCGCATCTGCATCATAGGTGTTGTCCCCGTCAGCCATTATGTAGATATCAGCATCAATATCCGAAAACATACGGCGAACTACTTCCCCTTTACCTTGCCTATATTCAAACTTCACATTCGCACCGGCTTCTAACGCTTCGTTTACGGTTCCATCGGTAGAATTATTGTCATACACGTAAATATCACTGTCTGGCAAAACTGAGCGAAACTGTCTTATCGTATCACCAATGGCTCCTTCTTCGTTGTAGCACGGCAGCAACACGGCAATGGTAAACTTACTAAAATCACAGTCTATTTTCATAAGCGCACCTTTAATAATTTTATTCCCTGCTCATTCTCGGCAATCAATTCCAACCAGTCTGGCATTTTTTTCTGATCCAGTTGATTGATGAATGAAGAGGAAGAAGACAGTTTTTTGTAGACATTGCTGGAAGGATCATTCCCATACATCAGCAGATCAATTTTATTCTGTTTTACGAGTACTTTGGCGTCATTACTATCCATTGAGGTAAATATTCTGGCCGCGAGCTCATTACCTTTGATATTTCTGTGGTACGGAGCTGAAATAACGGCATTATCCGTGAGCGCCAGAATCGCGGCACCATAATCTATGGGGGCGACTATTTTAACTTGATTAATTTGATGCTGCTCGAGCAATGAGACCATTTTCAATCTTTCCAAAGGTAATTTTGCCTTTTCATTGGATGGTGCAGCTAGGGTGCTGTGGGCGAAACTCACTAATAGTGCCAAGGATATTGGCATGCTCAGCAGTGCGACGACAGTTTGCGTAAGAGGACTAGCCAATTTTCGGTTTAAGGAGATAACAAAAAACGCCTGAAGTGGCGTAGAAATGAGATAGGCCAAATATACGGTTCTAACCTGCCAAAACAGGGCGGGTAGTAAAGAGAATATCAACAGGATATAGAGCACTAACAGAGAGGGTCTTTTGCGAATAAAAAAAACAGAACCCAACGCGGGCAGCATAAACAATACGTAATTGTGTTTGCTGAAAAAACCCTGTAATTCGATGTAACTGAATATTGAATTAGCTTCACTGACGTGTGATAACCAATATCTGTTCAAAAGCTCAGGGTAGTTATGATAAACACCCAATATAATATCGGGTGTCACTAATAGGATAAGAGACAAACAGATTATGCCTGATAAGATAAATTTACTAGGTTTATGAGTTACCCATCTTGTCTGGATTGAGAGTTGACAGAATAGAGCGCCTATCGTTAAGCAGAATAAATAAGGCCAGGAAATGGCGTCAACTTGGGCTTGCCCTATTTCGGTTATGGGACGGTTCAGTAGGCATGCGATTAAGCCAAAGAACAAGGCACTCAAACAGAGTAGCCGACAATAATAAAGGAATCGTTTTGAGCTCAGGTAGCCCATTAATGTCATAGACAGCGAAAGCAGAGCGAAGAAAATCAGATTCTCCAACCCAACCCAAAAGGATAATGCCAGCAGGCTACCTTGCAGTACCGCCCATTCTTTGTTTTTGCAATCACTCTTTTTTAACGGTGATAGCGCAAGAAACCACGCAGCACATAAAAGTTGCAGATTATGATGGTCTATGACACCGGGAAAAAATTTGGTAATAACGTGAGAGCTAAGCAGGTAGAAGCAGGCAATGACAACATATTGTTTTCCTATCAGGCGGTAAGTAAAAAAACCGATAGCAGCAACAATGCCAAGCAAGTATAAAGAAGGTACTATGATCATTGCTAACGCATAGGAAGTCTGAAGATCTACCACGAAACTGGCAACGATAGACACCAGCGCCAGTGGGATATCTGGAAAACGAGACCAATGTATGATTAACCCATCCTGAGGATTAAAGTTTGGCATCGGTTCAAGATACCAATGACCTGATTCTAGCCAGCTTTTGAACTGAATATAACGCATATAGCCATCATTGGCGTTTAAATCCAGTGCGAGCACATCGCTTCCTGTTTTGTATATAAGGATCAAAGAAAAGCAGCTGCTGATAAGAAAAATAAAAGCCAGTGGGCCACGAAAGGTCTGCCGATCGACAGAGTGATGGCTATCTAGCATAAACATTTATCCACGGTTTTTATATCCCTTCAATTATGGTGAAACTTTATTATAAAAGGCGTTAGAATAGACACCTCAGAAGTACGGTTCTGTCTTAATTAGCTACCATACCCCAAGCCTGAAAAGGAATGGATTAATTCAATATTAGGTGTAAAAACAATAAAATGCTAAGAATTGCAATAAACGGTTTTGGCCGGATTGGCCGAAATATACTTCGTGCCTTATATGAAGGTGGGAAGAACTCTCAAATTCAAATTGTAGCGGTCAACGAATTAGCTCAACCTGATGCGATGGCTCATTTGCTTCAATACGATACTAGTCATGGTCGGTTTGGTAAGAAGATATCGAATGATCAAGAACACCTATTTATTCATCATCAAAACGGTGAATTTGACTCGGTTCGTATCCTGCATTTAGCGGAGATAGATCTGCTGCCTTGGCGTGATCTAGAGGTTGATATTGTACTGGACTGTACTGGTGTATATGGAAGCCGAGACGATGGTTTGCAACATATTGCCGCAGGGGCAAAAAAAGTGCTCTTTTCTCATCCGGGAGGCAGCGATATCGATAATACCGTTATTTACGGTGTGAATCATGAAAGTTTGCTGCCAGAGCATACTATTGTATCTAATGGCTCTTGTACTACCAACTGTATTGTTCCTGTAATAAAAGTGCTGGATGACGCTTTTGGTATTGAGTCTGGCTCAATTACCACTATCCACTCTTCGATGAATGATCAGCAGGTTATCGATGCATATCATCCTGATTTGAGACGAACGAGGGCAGCGAGTCAGTCAATTATCCCTGTTGATACAAAATTACATAAAGGTATTGAAAGAATATTTCCGAAATTTTCTAACAAATTTGAGGCGATCTCAGTTAGAGTACCGACAGTCAACGTTACTGCGATAGATTTAAGCGTAACAATTAATGCAAATGTGAAAGTTAATGACGTAAATCAAACCATAATGGACGCATCTCAGTGTACATTACGTGACATTGTTGACTATACTGAAGCACCTTTGGTCTCAATTGACTTCAATCATGATGCTCATAGCGCCATTGTTGATGGGTCACAGACTAGGGTGAGTAATGGTAATCTGGTAAAAATGTTGGTTTGGTGCGACAACGAATGGGGTTTCGCCAACCGTATGCTGGATACCGCACTAATAATGCAGCCATGTGAATAATTTGTTTTTGGGATAGATTTGTAATTTCTCTTGAAATTAAATTACATAATCCCCACATAGGTAGGCAGTTAAAGAATTTCTATGCTTGGCATGATGCCGAGCGGTTTAAAACTTTATATTTAATCGAGAGGACAAACAATGTCTGTAATCAAGATGACTGACCTGGATCTTGCAGGTAAACGCATATTTATCCGTGCTGACCTGAACGTACCAGTAAAAGACGGTAAAGTAACTTCAGATGCTCGTATTCTAGCATCTCTACCTACAATCAAAATGTGCTTGGAAGCTGGCGCAAAAGTAATGGTTACTTCTCACCTAGGTCGTCCAACGGAAGGCGAATATGCAGAAGAGTTCTCTCTGGCTCCTGTAGTTAACTACCTAAATGATGCTCTTGATTGCGACGTTAAACTAGCGAAAGACTACCTAAATGGTCTGGAACTGAACGCTGGTGAACTTGTTGTTCTTGAAAATGTTCGCTTCAACAAAGGCGAAAAGAAAAACGAAGAAGAACTGTCTAAGAAATATGCAGCGTTATGCGATATTTTCGTAATGGACGCATTCGGTACAGCTCATCGTGCTCAAGCATCAACTCACGGTGTTGGTACTAATGCTCCTGTAGCATGTGCTGGTCCTCTACTTGCTGCTGAACTTGAAGCACTAGGTAAAGCAATGGACAACCCAGCTCGTCCACTTGTTGCTATCGTTGGTGGCTCTAAAGTATCAACTAAACTGACTGTTCTTGAGTCTCTATCTAAAATCGCTGACCAACTTGTTGTTGGTGGTGGTATCGCAAATACATTTATCGCTGCTGAAGGCCACAACGTAGGTAAATCACTATACGAAGCAGACCTAGTTGAAACGGCTCAAAAGCTGATGAAAGAGTGTGCGATTCCTGTTGCGACTGACGTGGCATGTGCAAAAGCATTTGATGAGAATGCAGAAGCAGAAATCAAAAACGTTGCTGATGTTCAAGACGACGACATGATTTTTGACCTTGGACCTGATTCAACAGCTGCCCTTGCTGAAATCATCGGCAACGCAAAAACTATCCTTTGGAACGGTCCAGTAGGCGTATTCGAATTTAAAAACTTCGAAGCGGGTACTGCAGGTATCTCTAAAGCAATCGCTGAATCTGAAGGTTTCTCTGTAGCCGGTGGCGGAGATACGCTAGCAGCTATCGATAAGTTCGGTATTAAAGCTGACGTTTCTTACATTTCTACCGGTGGTGGCGCTTTCCTTGAGTTCGTTGAAGGTAAAGTACTTCCTGCAGTAGCAATGCTAGAAGAGCGTGCTAAAGCATAATTATTTATAAAGCGGGGATGAATATTCCCGCTTTTACGTTTGCTGCGACTGGTTATTTATTGATAGAATGCCGCTCGCGTAGGGAGCAAACGTTTGCAAAATTCGCAAGAATTCATTTAAAACGACAGAAAATAGGACTCATTCCATGTCTAAGATCTTCGATTTCGTAAAACCTGGTGTTATCTCTGGTGATGACGTACAAAAAGTATTTGAAGTTGCAAAAGAGAACAAATTTGCTCTTCCAGCGGTAAACGTAGTAAACACTGATTCAATCAACGGTGTTCTTGAAGCTGCTGCTAAAGTTAAAGCGCCAGTTGTTGTTCAGTTTTCTAACGGCGGTGCAGGTTTCTTTGCTGGTAAAGGCGTTAAACTAGAAGGTCAAGGCGCACAAATCCTTGGTGCTGTATCTGGTGCGAAATACGTTCACGCTGTTGCTGAGTCTTACGGTGTTCCAGTTATCCTACATACGGACCACGCTGCTAAGAAACTTCTTCCATGGATTGACGGTCTGCTAGACGCTGGTGAAGCATTCTTCGCTGAAACTGGTAAGCCTCTATTTTCTTCTCACATGATCGACCTTTCTGAAGAGTCTCTAGAAGATAACATTGAGATTTCTGGTCAATATCTTGCTCGCATGGCGAAAATGGGTATGACTCTAGAAATTGAACTAGGTTGTACTGGTGGTGAAGAAGATGGCGTTGATAACTCTGATATGGACGCGTCTGAGCTTTACACTTCTCCTGAAGATGTTGCATACGCATACGAGAAACTAAACGCTATCAGCCCACGTTTCACTATTGCTGCTTCTTTCGGTAACGTACACGGTGTTTACCAAGCGGGTAACGTTGTACTGACTCCAACTATCCTACGTGATTCTCAAGCATACTGTGCAGAGAAATTCGGCATTGCACCTAACGCTCTAAACTTCGTATTCCACGGTGGTTCTGGTTCTTCTGAAGAAGAAATCCAAGAGTCTATCGGTTACGGTGTTATCAAAATGAACATCGATACAGATACACAATGGGCAACTTGGGACGGCATCCGTACTTACTCTGCTGAAAACTTCGATTTCCTACAAGGTCAAATCGGTAACCCAACTGGCGAAGCTGCGCCAAACAAGAAGTTCTACGATCCACGTGTATGGCTACGTGCTGGTCAAGCTTCTATGGTTACTCGTCTTGAAAAAGCATTTGCTGACCTGAACGCGATTGACGTTCTATAATTTATCGTTTAGATAGATATCTGAAGCCGCTTTAATTAGCGGCTTTTTTACGCCTGTAATACTTGTTTCGGCTGGGATAAATTGTTTCTAATTGAGTATAAATGCTATTAAATTATTAATTTCCAGTTAATGTTCTGGATCTTACTCATTGAGTTGGTTTATCTTAATCGAATAACACTTTTAATGCTTGGCCTGTATGGGTGATGCATTTATTCCCATAGGGATAACAACGGTTTAAGGCAAGATAATATGGCTAGTGAAGATTCAGTGGTAAAAGAGATGACGGAAAGTATCTCTATGGTTGAGACTTGGTTTACTAATAATTCAGAATTATTGATTCAGTATGGTGTGAATATTATCTCTGCTGTTCTGATCCTGTTTATTGGTAATATCATTGTAAAAGCAATCGCGAATAGCGTCGCTAAGATCTTGAATAAGAAGAAGATGGATAAAGCGGTCGTTGACTTTGTTCATGCGTTAGTACGTTACTTGTTGTTTGTTATTGTATTGATTGCGGCATTGGGGCGTCTTGGTGTTCAGACTGCTTCTGTTGTTGCTGTTATCGGTGCCGCGGGTTTGGCTGTTGGTCTTGCATTACAAGGCTCTCTATCCAACTTTGCTGCTGGTGTACTGATTGTTGCATTTCGCCCGTTTAAATCGGGTGATTATGTTGAGATTGGTGGTGTAGCCGGCTCGGTAGACTCGATTCAAATTTTTCAGACAATTCTGACGACACCTGATAATAAAATGGTGGTAGTCCCTAATGGTTCGGTGATCAACGGAGCTATAGTTAACTACTCGCGCCATGATACCCGTCGAGTAGATCATGTTATCGGTGTCTCTTATAGCGCGGATCTACAGAAAACAAAACAAGTTATTTTGAGTGTATTGGAAGCAGATCAGCGCATTTTAAAGGAGCCCGGGATTCAAATAGGCGTATCTGCCTTGGCTGATTCTTCGGTCAATTTTGTCGTGCGACCTTGGTGTAAGACTTCGGATTATTGGAATGTGTACTTTGATTCGCTTCAAGGTATAAAAGAAGCTCTGGATAAGGAAGGTATTGAAATTCCTTTCCCACAAATGGATGTTCATCTCAATAAAGTAGATGCAGCATAGAAATTGGAAAGGGGCTTTTAGCCCCTTTTTTTAGATTAGATGGATTGTATTTGCAATACGCTCTAATAACTTTGGCAGGTCGCTTCCTGAAAAAGCAAAGGTCTTTTCCGGATAACCCGGGGTATAAAGAATCTCTTCTTTTTCAATCATTGTCTGATCAACCACTATTTGAATATGTTTGGGTAAACCTAAGGGACATACTGCGCCGGGTAAGCAGCCTATTTCAGCCGTCATCTCTTCTGGGCTGCAAATGGATACGCGTTTTCCCAATACGTTTTTAATTGCGTGTTTATCTAGCCTCTTATCTTTTTCTGTCAGAAATAGCGCAAACCCGCCGCCTTTCAATTTAAGAAATAAGCTTTTACTCATGGTTCCAGTTAATCCAAGCTGTTTTGAAACTCTTTCATCGGTTTCAAAATCAAGGATAGGTTCATGCTGCCACTGTTTATATTTGATGTTGCACTGTTCGAGTAACTCTAGATTAAACTGATATATCTCTTCTAAGCGTTTCATTTTATATATGAACTCCATAGCTGGTTACATAGTGAGATAGCAACAATAAACATGATCACCGCGACAACGATATCAATGCCTTTTTTTACCTTTGGTTTTGACAGTGTTGGCGCTAATTTTGCGGCTCCAAGTGAAAGCCCATAGAACCAGACTATCGATGATAGGGCAGTCCCTATGGCAAACGCTATTCGGTCGTTACCATTAAATTGAGCACCAATAGAGCCTAAAATTACGACAGTATCGAGGTAAACCTGAGGGTTCAATACCGTAACGGCCAACGCTCCCATAATAACAGCAAAGCGCCCTTTAACTATTGCAGCACTATTTTTAGCCTCTGCGGTATGATTAAAAGCACTCTTTAATGATAGATAACCGTAATAACTCAGAAACAGTATGCCACCAAGGGTCACTGATGTTAGCAGCGTTTGATTTTGTGACAATATCGTGCCCCCACCAAATATTCCCGCAGATACTAAAATAATGTCCATAATGCTACAAAGTGTTGCTGTGGTTATGTGGTGCTGCCGATTTATGCCTTGATTAAGTACATAGGCATTCTGAGCTCCGATGGGAATGATCATTCCGGCGTTTAAACCGAAGCCTTGAAGTAAAATCCAAAAACTCACTGAAACTCCTGTGTTGTTTGTTTATCTTGATTTTCTTTAGGTTATAGAAAGACTTTGAATAAATATAACTAATAATACTTATCACTGATAAGTTAAACTTATGATGGATTTTTAACTGAAGGAGGACGTATGCGGGGATTAGATTATCGATGGATTGAAGCGCTTGATGAGATTATAAACCAAAGGAGTTTTGAAAAAGCATCTGAAGAGCTTTGCATTTCTCAGTCCGCAGTTTCTCAGCGAATCAAGCAGTTAGAGCGGTGGGTAGCGCAGCCTGTACTGATTAGAGGGCAACCACCAAAGCCTACAGAAGCGGGAAAAAAATTGCTGGGGCTCTATCGTCGTGTTTGCTTATTAGAACAAGATTTGCTACCTGAATTAAGTGCCAACGACAGAGATAAACTGCTCTCTCTTTCCGTGGCAACGAATGCAGACTCGTTAGCAACGTGGCTGTTACCAAGTCTTGCATCACTGTTATCAGAATCTAATCTTGAACTGAACCTTATTGTAGAAGATGAGAAGCGAACTCTAGAAAAGTTACGTAGTGGTGAAGTCGTGGGGGCGATTAGCATCGAGCCTAAACCCATTGTCGGTTGTTCTGCTGACTACTTAGGGACAATGGAATACCTTTGTGTATGTAGCCCTAGTTTTTACCAGCGTTATTTCCAGCATGGCGTTACTCGTGAAGCGTTGTTACATGCCCCTGCAGTGGTGTTTAACCAGTATGACCATATGCATGAGATGTTTATTCAGAAAAACTTTTCTCTATCTATCAGTAATGTAGTTAAACATACCGTACGCAGCTCTGAAGCCTTTGTGAAATTAGCCAAATTGGGCAATGCATATTGTTTAATCCCCCGGCCTCAAATAGAACAAGAGCTAGCAACCGGGGAGTTAGTTAACATCACGCCTGAGTTTAACATTCCACACCGACTGTATTGGCACCACTGGCAATTGGAAAGTGGGTTACTCAAGCAGTTGTCTCAGTCCATTATTAACTATGCTCATGAACACTTACCTCAATGAAAGTAGAAGTGAATTTTCTATAGACTGAGTAAAATTTGTGTCAAACATCGGGTCAATGAGTACTCATATGAAAAAAAGAGTCTAAGATAGGGAGACACCGTGCTCGGGGAAAGCCCCATATCTTATCAAGAAGGTTATTATTGATGAAACGTATCTTAGTACTCGTTCCGCTTTTGTTTTGTATTGTCACGACAAAAGTCCTTGCTATAGAACCTAATTTTGCACATATAGAAACGACAGGCTACGGCGAGATAGTCGCTAAACCAGATATGGCTGAGTTTTCTGTACAGGTGGAAGAGTCCATGTTGACTGCAGAGCAGGCAAAAAAAAGGGTTGATGATGTTGTTACTGCTTTTATAAATCGATTAACATCCGAAGGTGTTGAAAAAGAGGATATTATTAGTAGTAATCTATATCTTTCCCCCAAGTATCATTACCCAAAGTCAGGTAAATCAGAGTTGGTTGGCTACAAGGCATCTCGACGGATTACGGTAACCGTGGTCAATTTAGACAATCTAAATGCTTATCTGGATGGTGCTTTAGGGGATGGGATCAACCGCATTGATAATATTCAGCTTAAGGTAAAAGAGAGGGAGCATTATCAAGAGCTTGCCCGACAAGCGGCTATCAAGGATGCAAACAGAAAAGCGGCTTCTCTGGCCGAAGGTTTTGCTTCACAGCTGGATGGTGTATGGAAAATCAGTTACGACAAAACCCCAAATCGCCCGGTGATGTACAAGGCGATGTCAATGGAAGCTCAACCGAGTGTGAGTTCCACCTACCAGGATACGGCGATCATTATCAAAGACAGTGTGAATGTGACTTATAGGATTAAGTGACATTTCAGCGCTTTTAATAAAAGTGACTTATAGTGAGTCACTTTTATTGCAGTAATCTTCAGAAAACGTTGGGTAGCTTTAGCTCCTGAGTCAAATTAAGTGGTCAGTTTTTGGTAGAGAGTGCAATACCGAAATAAGCTCATCTCTCTTAATTGGTTTTATGAAAATACCACTCAGTTTTTGTGAGCAAGAGAGATATTCTTCTAGGTTACTTTTTATCGCGTCTGCGGTGACAATATATGCGGGTGAGTGCTGGTATTGTCGGTATTGCCTTAATCTGGTTAAGGTTTCAGGACCGCTTAATATAGGCATGTGCACATCCAGTAGAAAGCAATCTATAGTTTGCGTGATTTCGTTTGCTTCTATTGCTTGAATTAGGTCTGATCCGTCTTCAAATGAAATGCAGCTTGCACCTGCCAGTGTGATTATGGTCTCTAGTATTTCTCGGTTAAACGCTTGATCTTCTACGACACAAATAACACGTCCTTTTAAATCCACTTCTTTTTTATTTAACTTTACGTCATCACAATATTCAGATTGGACGCATGTGTTATCACTTAGCATGAGTGGAATGGATACAGCTACTATAGTGCCTTTGTTTAGTTGAGAAAATATTTTTACTGAACCTCCCATGAGTGCAGATAACTCTTTTACAATGGATAACCCCAACCCTGTGCCCTCAAAGAAGTGGATTGAACTATTAAGCTGCTCAAAGGCTTTGAATACCAGTTTTCTTTTCTCTGGCTCAATGCCTATGCCACGGTCTTTCACAAAGATCATTAGCTTGCGTTGATTTGCTTTTTTAGTTTTTATGACATTCGCTCTTATTTCAACATTATCATCGTGAGAAAACTTAATTGCATTGGATACCAGGTTAAACACAATCTGTTTTATACGTGTTTTGTCTCCATGTAAGACGTCGTTTGTATCGGTGGCATAATTTTTAATTATACTAATATTGTTTGCTACGGCTTTATGTTGAAGATTATCAATGACACTGGCTAATAAGTGGTGAACAGTAAAGTCGACAGTACTCAGTTCAAGTTTATTTTCTTCTATTGAAGATAAGTCCAAAATATCGTCTACAAGGTTAAGTAAATGGTCTACTGAAATAGTCATTTTATTTAGATAAGAGCGACACTTTTCTTCATCGCTATTTTTTGCCAATTCGAGGTAACCTGATATTGCGCTGATAGGAGTTCTTATTTCATGGCTCATTTTAGCTAAGAAAGTGTTTTTGGCCTGAGTTGCTTTTAGTAGTTTTTCTTCAAGTATTTTTTGTTTAGTTATGTCTATAGCCAAACAGACGACACCTGTTACATGACCTTCATGAGAAAATATGGGGGCTTTGTTGGTAAAGTACCACCGGTAGTTATTATCTATATCGGGAACTTTTTCTTCGAAACTGCATTTTTTTTTATTCTCCATTACTTCAATATCTTTCTTTCGAATAGAGGTGGCTATCTCTGGGGAAAATGAAAAAATTTCATGGTCGGTTTTACCCAGCACATTTGAGAGGGGTATTCCTATGGCTTGTTCGTAATACCTATTAACTAAATAGTGTCTACCAGATATATCCTTTGCGCAAATAACAGCTTCTATATCGTCAACAACATCTAAGATCATATGTAAAAATGATTCATTACTATTGAGCGATTGAGAAACAAATTGGGAGAGTGTTTCAATATCAAGGCAACTATGTTCAATATCCATTAAGAAATAACCGCATGTGGGAAAGGGGTTCCTCAATAATAGATTCTGCCCAATTTAGGTACATAGCATATTGGTTTTAAATGTTGCATCTAAATGCCTACAAGCAAGTGACTTCAAAAGTATGGTACTCGGGGGGAGGGGG
>DDQN01000001.1 GCA_002342685.1 Vibrio sp. UBA2441 | reverse complement strand
TTTAATTACGCAACAAAGCCCAAAGTTGGACAAAAGTACTTTTCGGGAAATCGAACATAAGTAATTCATGAATTAGCTCTGGTATGGCAAAGTCGCTTAGGTCAATGTCCAATATTGATAATTGCGCATCAGTTTATCGAAAACCAAATTAATCCTCCGCGAAGTACTCTCGTAGCGTGTTTACAACCAAATTGTGGTCGTCTTCTTGTGGGAGTCCCGACACAGTAATCGCTCCCACAATCCCGCAATTCTTAATGCGAATAGGGAAAGAACCGCCATGAGAACAGTATTCCCTAGCATCAATATGTGCCTGACTTTCAAATTCACGTTGTTTGGTGGCATTGTACTGACCAATGTAATAAGAACTGTGCCCATAACATAATACCGATTGGCGTTTACGCCTTGCCCAATCTTGATGATCTTTGCTTGTTTTTAGCATCGCGTAACTAAACAGAACTTGCTCAAAAGCATAGATTTCGATGGCGACAGATTCAGAGAGTTTCTCTGTCTCCTGCTTTATTTCACAGCCCAACTTCCATGCTGTTTCATTGTTGAATTGAGCGAATTGAAGCTCGGTTTCTTGCGCTAACAATTGAGTTAGATGCTCGCTACTCATAAGTTTACTTCCTCGGGAAATCTTTGATAAATAGTTTCTTACCTAAGCGACTGCTCTCTATGGCGAGCTCTATCAATAGGATGTTCAACAACGCATCTTCGGCTGTGACAGGGCAAGCAGAGGAAGTACGGATCGCTTTCGAAATCTGATGAAAGTATTCTTGATAACAGCCTCTTTCTGTTGCTACAGCAATGCAACCTTTAGCGTCGTAAAAATTGCCATACTGAGATGGTTCTTCTTCTGACCAGTCATCGGTGTCCGGTAGATTCCCTGCTATTAGGCGCTCTTCCTGAGGATCAAGACCATACTTTTCATAGCTGCCATCAGTCCCCTTAATAGTGAAGCGCTTGTTCGGTCCCGCGCTGAACATATCGCCATGTAGAACCGCGAGGTGAGTTGGGTAATGTAAAATCAGGTGGAAATAATCCACGTTGATAGAGCCTTGCCGCATCACCTTACAATCAGCACTGATCGCTTCTGGAAGCCCAAGCAGCGTTAACGTTTGATCAAGAAGGTGAGAGCCTAAATCAAACAAGATGCCTCCACCTTCTGTTGTTTGCTCCCTCCAACGTTGGCGTACCTCAGGGCGGAATCTATCAAAATGAGATTCGAAGTGCTTTAGTTCTCCAAAACGTTGTTCATTGATCATTTTTTTCACGGTCAGGAAGTCACCGTCCCAGCGTCTGTTGTGATAAATACTTAGAACGAGTCCTTTCTCCTTTGCTAATGCAATGAGCGCTTCACCATCCGCTACATCGGTGACAAACGGTTTCTCGATGATCACGTGTTTACCATTCTCAAGCGCAGTTTCCGCGAGTTGGAAATGAACATCATTAGGCGCAGTAATAATCACTAGCTCGGCATCGGATAGTGTTAACAGATCTGCGGCTAGATCATAATACTGCACTTCTGGCCAATCGTCTTTGACCTCTCGTTTGCTTGTACTGACCGCCACAAGCTCAAACTCATCTAGGGTAGTGAGAAAAGGGATGTGGAATGTTTTAGCTGAAAAGCCATAGCCTATGACGGCAGTTTTAATCGGTGATAAAGTCATGTTCGTCTCTCCAAGCTGGACGAGTAGTTGTGAAACTATGTTTTTTAAGTGCGTACATTTACGCCACAACACTTACATTCACTTAAATTTAGTAATTACCATGCACCATTACTTACGTTAGTTCAAGTTTTAAATGATAAAATACGTATATCAATAAGTTAATTGGCTAGATGTAAGTTTTTTTGCAGATTGTTAAGCGTTTAGAAGTTAAGCTTATGCTATACTGCCCCTTAGAGCTGATAGTTAGGGGTAGCAATGATTCAAGAAGAACGTTTGATCGAGATAGAAGCTCGAATAAAAAGCCATGGAAAAATCACAATAGAAGGGATTTGCCAATCCTATGATGTTTCCTATGACTCAGCGAGAAGAGACTTGGTAAAACTAGCTGATCGTCCAGGTATCCTTCGTATTCGAGGGGGAGCAATATTAGACGAAAAAAAGGTGAGCCTTTCTTTCCAGCAAAGAGAAATAGAAAGCCCAGTAAAACAAAATCTCGCCGCATTCGGTGCTTCTCTTATCAATGAATATGATATTATTTTTCTTGATGCTGGAACAACATGTACAGCAATTGCAAACCACCTTGATGTTCCATCCAGTGTGATTAGCAATTCATTGGAATGCCTTTACGAGCTCAGTGGAAAACAACACATCAAGAAGCGTGTACTCGGAGGGTCATTCGATGATTTTTCTCATGCAATTCTAGGTGAAACGACCACTGAGCAGATCAACAAATATCAGGCGAACAAAGCGTTTATTGGTGTTAGTGCGCTATCAGAATCAGGGATCACCACGGATTTAGAATCAGACGCTAACCTGAAAAAAGCGATGGCTAGTCAGTCTACCCAAGTGATCTGCGTTACTGAGTCGAGTAAGTTCAATACCCAACTGATGTATCAATCTTGTTTGTGGTCAGGTATCGATGTTGTCATCACAGATCAACGACCGCCAGAAAATATTATGCGTCAATTAGAGCGTTATGACGTCGAGCTGTTGATAGTTGATTAGAACGAACACTATTACACATCCCGCCCCTTCTAAAAAATCCGAGGGGGGATCAGATGTGCTTCGCTATTGATAAAGTCGGAAGTGTCTAATTTTTCAGCAAAAATCACGTCATGAATCAACGCCAATTACAGCAGAAAGAGTTTGACCTCTGTGGACGAAACTTAATCATCGGCACCCCGCTGAAATCCCCTTCTCACCCAAACATTTGCATGCACTGAGAAGGCGATTAGTCTGATAGCAACCTATCAGCCGCGTTCGGTCGCTGATGGCCAGGATATTGAAGCACGTGAAATGATCGCTTATGTTGAGTTTATGGTTGGCGTGGCGTTTAACAATTCCAGTGTTGGCTATGTTCACGCACTGGCTCATCAATTGGGGGCGGTTTACGACTTGCCTCATGGTTTATGTAATGCTTTACTGTTACCGCATGTGATGGATTATATCGAACCGGAATGTAAAGAGCGGCAGCAGAAAGTAGCAGAGCTGATGAGGGTTGGTACTATTCAGCAAGCTCTACGGAGATTGAGAATTCAGCTTGAATTACCGTTTTCACTGGCTGAACTCGGTGTGAAATTGGACGATATTCCTAAACTGGCTGCGATGGCAACTGACGACGTCAGTGGTTTGACTAGTCCAAAACCAGCCAAGCTAGAAGACATAGCTGCAATTTATCCGGCAGCCTTGTAACCTCAACGAGTTTTGCTACAGATCTTGTTACACTATTTTTCTGTTCAGTTAGTATGATTTTTATTTATTTATTTATAGGGGACCGTTATGCCGAATCTTACTGAGCATCAATCACTGAAATATTCAATGATTGGTGCATTTGTTTTATCAGTATGGGGGCTTGGAATGTCCATTTACTCGCAGTCTGAAGCTATCTTGCTTGATGGAGCATTTAACTTAATTTCGGCTATCGTGGCCTTCTTTTCCATTAGGGTCGCTCACCTGACTTTAAAAGGAAGCGATCAAGAATTTCCACTTGGGTATTATTCCTTTGAGTCGCTGATAGTACTTATTAAAGGTATTTCCATGTTGGTATTAATCGTAGTTGCCGTTTCATCCAATTTACCGGTTCTGCTTTCAGGGGGCCGAGATCCCGCTATAAAGCTAATGGCCATATATGTGTTTCCAGCTGTTGCTGGCTGCTTTATTCTTTACTATATCTGTTATTTGGGTTACAGATCCAATCCGTCAGATCTACTTAAAGCCGAAAAACAAGCATGGCTGATTAATGCCGTAATTTCAGGTGCTATTGGTTTAGCGCTTGTGATTGTCTTATTGCTGGCATCTACCCCCTTTGCTTGGATATCTAGATATATAGATCAAATTTTAGTGATCATTTTTAGTTTGGCCTTTATTGGTGAGCCAATAAAATTGGTAAAAGGTGGTGTTCGCGAATTGCTATTGGCGAGGCCAAGTGAAGAATTCGTAGCTCCAATAGAAAAGGAAGTCGCTTTGCTAAGCCTTGAATACAAGCTAAATATAGTTGCTTTGGATATAATAAAAACCGGACGACATACCTGGGTAACAATTATATTGAATCCGGAAGAAGATGATATAAATGTACGTAGTTTCATGGAATTGAAAAAAAGAGCTAGGGAGCTGATAAGCAAACATTACTCAGAGTCATATACTGAAATTATTATCGAGGCTATTGAAAAAGAAGTAAAATTTAGCAATGAAACTTGCCAAAATTATAGCTAACCTCAGCTAGATTTAAGCCATCGCCATCAATATATTATTTTCTGAACTGGTAATGTTAAGCGATGGTTTTCTGTAATCAGTGTTTCCAGTCAGTAATTTTGCAGCAAAGATATCACCCGTATGGTACGGTAAATTTGGCTATTAATTTAGAGGGGGTTTACTCCGCTGTTATTCTTAACTCCGCGAGGAACTGAGTGATTGAATCTAGTTGAATGATGATAAGGCCTTTACGCTCGCAAAGGGGGAATAAGTGAGTGACAGTGAAATGAAAAACCATTCCCATTACTCACATGAGAAAATGTATGGCAAATCGATATGAACACCTTGGAGGTGAATTAAAGCTGTGAGGTGAATTAAAGCTCTAACTTAAAATGGGGCATTTTTGATTCAGAGTAATTTGTGCAGCAGCCTGTTACACAAATTGGGAAACAGCCTGTTTCACAAATAAATCTCATGATGGTTTCATGCGTTCTAAACACGTATTGGGGTACTTCTGCGTTACGAAGTGCCAACTGTGAAGGTTCTGGACAAAAATGAGTTTAGAAAAATCTTACATTAGCGAGTCATGAATAAATACAGGGTATGGCAAATAGAAAAACTGACGTGCAGGACGCACCGGATTACGCATTGAAGCGGCTTTGTTGCGTAATT
>DDQN01000002.1 GCA_002342685.1 Vibrio sp. UBA2441 | reverse complement strand
TTAACTGATCGGCATTACCGCGGACGCGGGGTTTTTTTATTTAAGGTCGATACTATTTAGCCTTCCCATAAACATCAATATATCAATCACATCTTTATGTGCTTCAAGCAAAGCTCGTTTTGCAATTGAGTACGCTGCAAGTTTTCCATGTTTATCAATAGAACAAACTTTACTGCGATACTTAAATTCTCCCTTGCCGAGGTACTCCCGCCATTTCGCAATGTAATATCCACCGCTTGTTGACGGATCTCTGGACTTATAAACTATTTTTGGTTCTAAGTCGTGGGGCAGGCGCGTCATCAGGTAGGGATCTTTGAGTAGTCTATTCCAGTGCTTCCCCCACATCTCTTTACCGAGCTGATTCCTTAATTCGATGGTTTTCTTCAGCGCACTCTCTTCCCCAAGACGAATAAATCCAACGGAACGGTGGAGAATTTTGTCGTCAGGTGTATGGATATGGATCTTAAAGGCGGTTTGGCCTTTAGAGATAAATCGTTGACCAGTGTTTGTTGTCAGGTTGCTTTTGCTCATCACTCAGCTATCTAAATGACACGTTTGTTAATATAAAGAGTATGTCATTCTCAGAAAAAGTAGAAGTTAAGTGGAGAAAAATCACGGGATATAAAAATGAATATGTTAATTAACTACCTAATTAGGGCTAATTATAGAAAGTTGTGAACGGCAAGTCTGTACTGTTTGAGCTTTATATATAAAAATTCGCAACGAAAAATGGCGTCCCCTACAGGATTCGAACCTGTGACCTACTCCTTAGGAGGGAGTCGCGCTATCCAGCTGTGCCAAGGGGACGTTGGTTTCACCTGATTATATAGGTTTTTTATTTGAATTCTAACGATTTTATTGTAAATGAGGAATTAACCGCCTGAATTTCAAGCAATCTGTTAAACCTATATTAGACTCATAATAAAGAATGAAACATTTTGATAAAAAAACTATGCATCAACATGCGTTGCAGGTTAACATTTCATTAACTTGCTTTAACAAGTTGTCACTGTGTATTCGTTAGTGTATGGAAAATATTATGCAATTAAACGTCAGACAAAAGCTACTACTGGTTGTATTGCCAATTATCGTTGCCTTGTGCTACTTCGCTGGTATGCAAATTTTTGTTAGTAATCAGGTTAAAAATTCAGCAAATGTAATTTATAACTTTGTTGAGTTATCTGCATACAATAGTCGGCTCGTTCATGAGCTACAAAAAGAGCGGGGTATGTCGGCGGGTTACTTGGGATCAAAGGGTAAGAACTTTTCATCAAAGTTACCTATGCAACGGAAGGAAACGGATAAGCGTTTAGAAGACTTAAAGAGCTATCTGGCTTCTCGGAGTCAAGAGCTAGAGGTGCATAGAGAGCTTTGGCAAGTGGTTCAGGATTCTAATGCGATGATAGGACAGATAGAGTCAATGAGACGTGGCATTACCAACCAGAAAACAACTCTGGGTGACGCGTTGAAATTCTATACCACGTTAAATAGTCAATTACTTTCAATTCCTGGGTTAGCGGTACGTATATCTGAAGTGGCAGAGATTAGCCGAGGTTTGGCTGCGTATTACGAATTTTTGCAGGGAAAGGAAAGAGCTGGAATAGAAAGAGCAGTATTAAGTAATACGTTCGGTCAGGGTAAATTTGGTCCGGGTATGTTTAAGAAGTTTGTCCAATTAGTGAGTGAACAAAATACTTACTTTGCTACCTTTCAAATCTATGCATCTTCAGAACATATTCGATTGTATAAAAATATGCTGTCCGAAGCTTCGGTTAAACAAGTTCAAGGTTATCGTACGAAAGCGTTTTCAGATGACTTAGCCCAGAATGCAGAAGAGTGGTTTGCGCAATCAACAAAACGTATCAACCTGCTTAAACAGCTCGAAGAGAATTTGACTCAGGAGATATTGCTGTTATCTGAAACTACGGTAACGACTAGTCAAAAAACGTTTTGGTTGTACCTTATCGTTTCATTGTTATTAATTACCCTTTCTTCCTATTTCAGTTTGATGTTGCTTAGAGGAGTCACTACCCAAGTTACTTGGTTGAATAATACGATGGAGAAAGCGGCAGACAAAGACTTGGCATTAAGGTGTGATGCTGTAAGTCGTGATGAGCTGGGTATGATTGCGAATAATCTAAATAAGATGTTAGATTCAATCACGGAAACAGTACATATTATTGCTCAGTCCAGTGAACAATTAGCGGCAGCGTCAGAAGAGTCTACAGTGACAGTGACTGAGAACGCTGAGCTGTTAAAGAAAGAGCAGACTCAAGTGCTTTTAGTTGTCAGTGCTATGGAAGAAATGAGTGTTTCGATTAAAGAAGTGGCGGGTAATATAAAGTTAACTTCCGATGAGGCAAACTCGGCCAACGAGTTAATTTCGGATAGCAGCCGAATCGTTGATGAATCAACAGAAGCGATTAACAACGTATCAACCCGAATTGATTCTGTTTCGGAGACCATTACCGAGCTGCATGAAAGTAGCGGTAGTATTTCGGGCGTGGTTGATGTCATTCAGGGCATTGCCGAACAAACCAATTTATTGGCTTTAAATGCGGCAATTGAAGCCGCAAGGGCTGGGGAGCAGGGGCGTGGTTTTGCCGTGGTTGCCGATGAAGTGAGGTCTTTGGCACAACGAACTCAGGAATCTACATTGGAAATTGAATCAATGGTTAAGAAACTGCAACAGTTCAGTGATAGCGCTTTTGAACAAGTCAGGGATGCTAAACAGTTAGCGACCTCAAGTGTAGAAAAAACGGCAGAGGTGCAATCAACCTTAGCCATTGTGGTTGAATCTATAGATTCAATAAGAGAAATGGCTATTCAGATAGCAACAGCGGCTGATCAACAGGTAACCGTCAGCACGGAGATCTCTTCCAATGCTCAAAGTATTAGCGAGAGTGTTCAGGTTACGGCTGACAGCGGACAACAAATAGCGTTGGCGGCTAAAGAACAGACGAGTCTGGCGGATCAATTGCAGAATTTGGCCGGGCAGTTTAAAACGAGCTGATTTTAATCTGCTGTCTTCAAATCTAAAATGGCTCCTAAATCAGGAGCCATTTTTTAATTGGTTACTTAACTTGATGAGGTTATTTAATCTCTTTGTGCATCACATCGCCCACTTGTATGCTTTGCGCTAATTGAGGTTGATCAACGATGAGTTCTGATTCTTGATCGTAGGTTCGGTTAACCGTCAAGGTTATTTCACTCTGTGATACACGATTTCTTGGCAAGCCAGATTGATCTATAAATGAACCCGTGTGCCAAAGTTGTAGCTTGTCTCCCACATTAACCCCGTGAATTCGACCTAAATCCATGGTGATAGTATTGCCATTTTTTGCGATCACTTCAGGCAGCGTTATTTTACAGGACAGTTCTGATTCTAAATCGAGCATGATTCTGCGACTAACTCTCAACAGCATTTGTCCATATGTAGATGCCCAAAATCGAGCACTGCGAGTATCTACCTGGCTCGACTTTGGAAATGGCCATTGTGCAACTTCACGATATGCCTTGCTGTATACTTCCTGGCCTGTTTTCCCGTCGTAAATTTTCATTTCCAGAGCAAACTGACGGTTGATGGTGTTGTCTCTAAGCAGTTTTTTTTCTACGGTTGCCGTCAAATCAGTGACGACTCCGCCAATGATGTATTGCGCATTCATGTCTTGAGCAATCATTTTAAGGCGTTCAGGATCTTTTTTATTGATCGCGTAATCGGTTGTACCAACAGAAACAAAGCTGATGGATTCTTGATCAAGCTGTCGGTTTAACACATGACTAAAGTCATCGCCTACATCGTAGATTTGGCCCATGACGGCTTGTTGAGGAGAGGCGATATCAATATTGCCGACTAAAAAAGTCTTTTTATATTGATTAACATGGCAATCTGTTGCCGAAGGGTAAATGTCCATCTGCACCTGCATTACCATTTTCCCGTTATCGGTTTTAGACTTTAATACCCGTATATACCGGACTTCATGGTTAGTGAATTGATATTCAGTTCTTTTTTCTTCAAGGAAAGGACGCAATGAGCTAAGCGAGCCAATATCGGCACCTGAAAATTTCATACCTTGGTATAAAGCATCTTCCAGTGCGTTTACTCTCGCGGTTTCTTCGGATGAAACATAGTTAGTAGTCCCAGTAACTTCATACCACTCTGAAAGTGCTAACTTACTGAAAGTTATGCTTAATATTAAAAATCCAACGCTGATTATTTGTTTTTTCATCTAAGTTTCCAAACTGGGTATGTTTTTTGCTTGTAATTCTAGTAGCTGATTTCGGTGCTGCTTTCTAAATAAATGCAAAATTAGAGAAGCAAAGAACGTTCCAGAATCAATAAAGAGAGATATTCGTATTCTAGACGTGTTTCATTTGCTTATGGCACCAAGTATATCTGGAGATCAAGATAATGAGAAAATGGTTTATTGTGGCAGTGACGATGCTTTTGGCATCCTGCTCATATTCACCCATTTATAATGGTAAAGAACCATACCCCGGAAGCCGATTTATGCTAATGGAAAATCCGCGCCATACTATGGATTTTTTTGTTGAAAGTATGACTGAAGACCTAGTGTCCACAAATACCAGTATTTCAGCAAGAACGCCCATTGCGGTTACCTCATTCGTAGATCTGCAGGAAATGGACACAACAAGCTGGTTGGGTAACTCGGTATCCGAAGCGTTTATTTTTCAGCTTCAGCAGCGTGGTTTTAAAGTGGTGGACTTTAAAACCACCGGTTCAATTAGAGTAACTCAACAGGGTGACTTCGCTTTGAGCCGTGATTGGAAGGATCTCGCTCAGGAACAAGAAGTAATTTATGTATTAACTGGAACAATGCTTCGTCAGGAAGGTGGCGTTTTGATTAATGCTCGTGTGGTGGCAATGCGTAGCCGGATCGTGGTAGCAACGGCACAGGGCTTTTTACCTGCTGATAGAATTGGTCGGGATCTTGACACAATGAATACTATACGTACCGAAGATGGACTTATCATTCGCTCGGATCCGAATCGTAATTCTAAAAACACTATAATCTTGCGTCCTTAGGAGTGAATATGAAAAAGTTATTAGTGATCGCTTTCGTATTAGTTGCTGCTGGGTGCCAACCGCTGCAGGCTATAAATCAACCTAATATTATGACTGCTGTTGGTTATGCTAGTGTAAGTGAACAGAAAGGGCAGACGAAGGAAGAAAAGCGTGTAAGAGCGATGAGAGCTTCTAAAATCGATGCATATAGAGAGTTAGCAGAGCAAATATATGGTATGCGAGTTAGCGGAAGAGCCAACTTACAGGATCAACGTTTAGGCGTTGAAACAACGTCCGGTTCTGTGGATGGCGTTATTCGTGGTGCAGAAGTTGTCAGAAGCTATCCTGTCGGAGATAGCTATGTAACGGAGCTAGAGCTTGATATCGATAAAATGAATCGACTCCGAGATTATGGTGAAGTGCAGCAAGTTCCTTCAAAAAGGCAGCAAACACTTTTTTAAGCGACAGTTATAATTTAACCAGATTTTAAAAGCGGCATATATTGTCGCTTTTTTTGTGGGTGAAGAGTAATAGGCAATAGGTGATTGGCGATAGGTTATGGGTGACCGGTAACCGATAACCGGTAACCGATAACCGATAACCGGTAACCGGTGGCTGGAATAATACATGTTAATCTGTCATTCCGGAATTGAGGAACGTATATGGACTC
>DDQN01000047.1 GCA_002342685.1 Vibrio sp. UBA2441 | reverse complement strand
ATAGACACAGTGAAGTGATCACTCTTGACCATCCATGGTCTCCGTGGCATTACTGCATCCCTGCACGTCGTAGTTCAGTTGTGCCAATAATGTTCCCGACATTATTTGGCATACACTCCATCCATGTAGATATTAGCCTTTTTGTTAGAGTAGGGGCCTGTCTCACGTGCCGGGGGCACAGGGTCTTCGAAAGAGGGAGTCTCGTTAACGAAACCCTTATTTAAGAAACTAAGAAGCTGAGAAGCTTGAATGTAAGGATTCAGTTATACCCAGTCCTTATGAGGCTGTACTAATAACATCAGTTACGAAATAGAAATGGTCCCTATTTCGTAAGTCGATAAAAGATCTTCGTTCGCTTGGAAATAGGTCGCTATGCTATATGGTAAGAATGAGAACCATCAATCTATAGTGAATAAATAGAGTTAATTTATACTGATGTTTTATGGTTATAGAAATTATAATAATAGGTGATAGATGAATAATGTATTTAATGAATCTATATAAACAATAAAAATAAGCTGGATGGTTATTGATTATATATTATTAGCAAACGGTTGGCTGAAATAAAAATCATATTTATTAATATTACATATAGTTCTAATGTTGGGTGTGTTAAAAAGGCACTTTCTATTAGTGCCTTTAATTAATGGTTTGCTTTGTTAATTATATTGTTTATAACGCCGCTTCAAATATTGCAGAGATTTCTTCATGAGTTGCTTGCTTTGGATTTGTAAATCCGCACGCATCTTTAAGGGCGTTATCAGCTAGCACAGAGATGTCATCACTTTTAGCACCAAGCTCTTTAAGCCCTGCTGGAATACCAACATCCTTAGATAGAGCAACTATTGCTTCTAGCGCTGCTTCTGCGCCTTGTTCTGCGTTCATACCTTCTACATCAACACCCATAGCTTTAGCAACGTCTGTTAGGCGCTCAGGACATACTTGTGCATTGTAGCGTTGTACGTGAGGGAGAAGAATAGCGTTACATACACCGTGTGGCAGGTCATAAAAACCACCAAGTTGATGAGCCATAGCATGAACATAGCCTAAAGAAGCATTGTTGAACGCCATACCAGCCATGAATTGAGCATAGGCCATCTGCTCACGAGCTTCAATGTCATCACCGTGTGATACTGCTTTGCGGAGATGAGCTTGAATTAGTTCAATTGCTTTAATAGCTACTGCATCAGTGATAGGCGTTGCGGCAATAGATACATACGCTTCGACTGCATGGGTAAGCGCGTCCATACCTGTAGCGGCTGTCAGAGAAGCAGGTTTAGCAAGCATCAACTCAGGATCGTTTACAGATATTAGTGGTGTAGTGTGTTTATCAACGATAGCCATCTTAATGTGTCGTGCTTCGTCCGTAATGATACAAAAACGAGTCATTTCAGAAGCAGTACCTGCTGTCGTGTTGATAGCAATTAAAGGTAGTTGTGGCTTTGCGGATTGATCGACGCCTTCGTAATCACCAATTTTTCCACCATTAGCAGCGACAAGTGCAATGCCTTTAGCACAGTCATGTGGTGAACCACCACCCAGAGAGATAACAAAGTCACAATCGTTTTCTTTTAGAAGCTCAAGGCCTGCCTCAACGTTGCCAATAGTTGGGTTTGGTTGAGTGCCATCGAATACAACAGTTGTCACTTCTCGTTCAGTTAATAGATCCTGAACCTGTTTTACGATTCCAATTTGATTAAGAATTTTATCTGTAACGATAAGGCCTTTTTTAAAGCCTTGAGATTTAATGCTGTCAGTCGCTTCAGTTAAGCAACCAGCGCCCATAAGGTTTACAGTAGGGATGAAAAATGCACTTGCCATTTTAATATTCCGTTAATAGTTATTAATTTCTACAAATAGATTGGCATAATAATGGGATTATATATTTTGATTTAAAACAAGTTTAAAAAGTAATTGCTCTAATTAGGTTCGATATCGTGATATTGATCTAGCATTAAATTGGTATATAACTAAATATGTTTAAAGTGTGTATTTGTTAAATATAAATAGCAATCGCTTATTCAACAAATAAGGTAATAAGCGATAATTATCTATTGTTTTCTAGTAATCGATTGCGTGCGCTATGCTAGATAAAAATAATTTCTTGGTGTGATTTTATTTAATATCTCATTCACAGGTTTTATTTCTTCCTGTTTGTTTTGCCTTATAAAGAGCCTTATCTGATCTAGAAAGCATTTCATCATAGATCTCTGAAGGAGCGAGGTCGATCCCTGCAATGCTTTTCTCACCTAATGTAGAAATACCGACACTAACAGTGACAGGTTTGGTGCCAGACAAAATGCAATGTTCAATGCCCTTACGTATTCTTTCTGCTGCCAGTCTTGCTTCTTTATGGCCAGTATTAAACATCAAAACGATGAACTCTTCTCCGCCAAACCGTCCTAATATGTCACTGTCTCTAACTAAACTCTGAAGGCAATGCGCAACTTCGATTAAAACTTTGTCACCATGCTGATGACCAAAACTATCATTGATATTTTTGAAGTGATCAATATCGATCATTGCAAGTGATAGAGGAACTTGTTCTCTGCTAGCGAGTAGAACTTGCTGTTCAAAAATTTCGGCAAAGGCATAGCGATTGAATAAGGAAGTTTGATAATCATGTCGGGCCAGTTTTTCGAGTTCAATATTCTTTTGCTTTAATAGGGCTTCGGTCTCTTTGAGTTTGGTAACGTCGTAATGGACGCCTAATAACCTTATAGGTTTACCGCTATCATCACGAATAACCATTCCTCGACAACGAACCCATACATAGGAACCATCTTTGTGCTTATAACGTACTATCTGGTCGTAGGGATGGCTGGAGTCATCGCAGTGCATAACATAGTTTTCGTGTGCAGTTACTAGATCGTCAGGGTGAATTCTATTTCGTCGACTTTGAATACTATCGTCAACTTCTGAGGGTTCGTAACCAAGCAACTTCCAAAAACTATCACTCATCCATTCGACTTCATTTCTTTCAAGATCACGGAAAAAAAGGCCATCAAGACATTTAGAATGAAGAAATTCAAAAATGGAAGGCTCTGATGATAATTTTTCAAACAACTCAGCTTCTAAAAAATGCTTAACTTCCATATTCATGCCTTACAACTCTGTCATTCCGGATAGGTTATTATTTGTTATTTTAGACTAGATAAGCTAATTCACTCAACCGTCGAATTTCAATATCGGGCAGAGTGTTAACATGGTTAAACTCACGTATATCTTTACCTGAGTTGTTGAGCCAACAAGATTGTAATTTCATGTTTTTAGCCCCTAAGACATCTGATATTAGGTGGTCACCAACATGGAGAATTTGTTCTGCTGGTATTGCTAGCTTATCTATTGCTCTTTCAAACATGTCTGGATATGGTTTAGAACGACCGTCGATGCCTGCTTTTAGTATGAAATGAAAATAGTGACCTAATCCAATGGCGTGAGGATCTACATTCCCATTGGTAATCGCTATCAATGGATATTGAGCGGATAATTTTTCCATTATTAGGTGGGTTTCTGCCGGGACATCAACTTGATTCCTTAACCATAAAGCGTGTTTCATTCCGATCTGGGCTGCCTGTATAGCTTTCTGCTTTTGATAGCCAAGATGGATTAACCCATGCTCAATTTGTTTCATTCTCCATAGAGTGACATTGTGTCTGATTTCTGGATTTATGGTTAAAAGTTGTTGTTTTATAGCATGCCAGTGATCGACAGTAATGCTAGCTGAAATAGGATGGTATGAATGTAGCCATTCTATCATCTTGCGTTCAACATTTTGTATGACTGGCTTATTGTCATATAGCGTGTCATCTAGATCAAAGCTAATGGCTTTAATTATTTTGAGATTGCGGTAGATTTGCATGGCTAATTCTATATTAGGTTATTTTCGTTTTTTTGCTCTAGGGTGAGCTTTATCATACTCTTGGGCTAAGTGTTGAAAATTGAGATGTGTATACACTTGTGTTGTGGAAATGTTCTCATGCCCTAATAGCTCTTGAACAGCCCGCAAATTGCCACTGGATTCTAAAATATGGGTTGCAAATGAATGCCTAAGTTTATGTGGACTAATATGACTGGCAACACCTTGTTTCAACCCCCATTCCTTCATGCGTTTTTGTACATTACGATGTGAAATACGATTTCCTAACTTTGAAATAAACAGAGCGGATTCTTCATGCTTTAGTAGTGCTGGCCTGATTTTTAACCACTTTGCTACCCACAATTTGGCTTCACCGGAAAAGGGGACTTTTCGCTCTTTATTTCCTTTACCAACAACACGAATTTCGTCAGTGCTAATTTGGATATTTTTAACGTCAATATCAATTAATTCGGTTAGTCGTATCCCTGTACCATACATGAGTTCCATCATGGCCCTATCTCGCACTGAAAGTGGGTCACTTTCATCAACATTTAGTAGTTGTCCGACTTCATCAACGTCTAGGTTCTTCGGAAGCGGCTTTTGCTTTCGTGGCGCACTTACTCCTTTGGCCGGGTTTGCCTGCAATTCTCCTCGCAGAATAAGGAAGTCAAAAAAACTCCTAAGTGAAGAAAGACGGGTGGATAGGCTGGTTGCCTTAATTCCCTGCCGCATTCCTTTACTGGTAATTTGTCTGACCCATGAGCTATCCACTTGCTGCCAGTTTTCTATACCAAATTGATGAAGTTGAATTGCGATAATTTCAAGTTGCTGACGGTAGTTGTTTCGAGTATGGAGGCTTAGCCCTTTTTCGCTTCTAAGATACTCCAAAAAGCGAGTTAAGGGCTCAGCTAGGTGTTCAGGCAGAGGTGGGTTGCACGACATGTTGAACTTCCTCTACTTCCCAATTTAATGTACTGATAAGGTGTGAGACCACTAGAGCTAAGTGCCTTAAAAAGAGAGTATCCATGGCTGGCAAAAAATGCCCGCCATCTTCGCTGGAAAATGCAATAACACCTAGAGATGTAGATTGAGATAGTGATAACACGACAAACGAACCCATTTCCGGTGTTAGTTGATGACCAAAAAGTAATTGGCGGTCTTGTTTTTTTAGTCGGCCAAGGTAGGCTTCTTTACCATTAAAATGATTGGTAGAAAATCGCTGCCAGTTTTCCAAAGATAATTGATGCTTCGAGTTTTGCACACCAATTAGCTGTACATAAGACTTAAGTGATAGCGCTTCAGCGGTTTGCTCAATACACTGAATGACTTCATTTAATGAGCGACACTTTAGGACTCTTTCCTGTAACCCCATGAACTGGTGAAAGCTGTGGTCATTGCTTGCTGCAACAGACATTAGCTCAGTAATTTCGTCCTCTAATTGACCGATTCGCTCTCGTTGTCTTTTTATTTGAACTTCAATGAGAGATACAGCCCCCTGCTCATGAAGAGGGAGCGATAACTGATCGATTAAATCTCGGCGATTATGAAAAAAATCAGGGAAATCGCGAAGGTACTGTGCAACGATTTCAGCGGTTAATTCATCCGCTTCATATTGAGACAAAATATCTCCTTTTCTTAGTTTGGTTTAGCAAGTGAGTTGGCCATCATAGACGTGAGTCGCAGGTCCAGTCATAAATAATGGAGAGTCAGGACCTTGCCAGTAGATTTTTAAATCGCCACCGGGTAAGTGTACTGTGACCTCTTCATCCAACAAGCCTTGGGATATACCGACAGCAACAGCAGCACATGCACCGCTGCCGCAAGCTTGTGTTTCACCTGCACCTCGTTCGTAAACGCGAAGATTAATTTCATTACGATTTAGAACCTGCATGAAGCCTGCGTTTACGCGCTCTGGGAAACGTTCGTGAGACTCAAGTAACGGACCGAGTTCCTCTACTTCAGCGGTATTTATTTCATCTACTACGGTAACCACGTGTGGATTGCCCATACTCACGGCTCCGCAAAATAATGTGTGATCTTGCGTGCGTAAAATATAGGTCTTCTCAACCTGCTTTGCTTTAAACGGAATTTTTCCGGGCTCAAAAACGGGTTGCCCCATGTTGACAGTGATCTGATCATTCTCTTCAATTTTGAGTACCATCTTGCCTTTCTTGGTACTCACATTGATGCTGAACTTATTTGTCAGCCCTTTCATGCGGACAAAGCGAGCAAAACAACGTGCGCCATTCCCACACTGTTCAACTTCGCTACCGTCAGCATTAAATATTCGGTAGTGGAAATCCGATTCGGGATCGTAGGGTGCTTCTACAATAAGTAATTGGTCGAAACCAATACCAGTATAGCGATCAGATAAACGACGGATGAGATCCGGAGAGAAGAATACATTTTGAGTAACACAATCAACGACCATGAAGTCGTTTCCTAACCCGTGCATTTTAGAAAAATGGAAATGCATATTCTTTAGTTACTCCGGTAATATATGTTCGTTACGCCACAGATCAGCGAGTTCTTCTCTTTTGCGAACTAGGTGAACTTGGTTTCCATCTACCATGACTTCTGCTGGACGTAGACGGGCATTGTAGTTGGAAGACATAGCAAAGGCATAAGCGCCAGACGAACGTACAGCTAGTAGATCACCTTGCTCTATAACCAGCTCTCGATCTTTGCCTAAAAAATCAGCAGTTTCACACACTGGGCCGACAATATCGAAAGTTGTTGCCTCGCCTGTACGCGGTTTAACCGGAACAATGTCTTGCCATGCAGAATAAAGAGCAGGGCGCATTAGATCGTTCATTGCGGCATCGATAATGGCAAAGTTTTTGATCTCAGTATGCTTTAAATACTCTACCTTAGTAAGCAAAATTCCTGCATTAGCAGCGATAGCCCTACCTGGTTCGAAGATAAGCTCAATATCTGGATGATTTTCTAAGCGAGCTAACAGTGCTTTTGCGTAATCTGAAGGCTGTGGAGGGAGTTCATCTTTATATACTACGCCTAAACCACCACCAACATCTAAGTGATTAATATGTATGCCATCTTTAATTAGCTGATCAATAAGCGCAAGCAAGCGATCTGTCGCGTCAATAAATGGACCAATGTCAGTAAGTTGAGATCCGATGTGACAATCAATACCTTGAACATCCAGATTATCTAGATTCGCTGCAAATCGATATACCTCAGGGGCCCTGTCAAATGCGATGCCAAATTTGTTATCACGCAGACCTGTTGATATATACGGGTGAGTTTTTGCGTCGACATCAGGGTTAATTCGTAAAGAAATAGGTGCAATGACACCCAAAGACTTAGCGACACTGTTTAGTCGTTCTAACTCAGGTTCTGATTCGACATTAAAGCACTTTATTTTTAACTCTAGTGCTCTCTTCATTTCGGCTTCAGTTTTACCAACACCAGAGAAGACAATCTTAGAAGGTTGCCCACCGGCTTTAATCACGCGCTCTAGTTCACCAACAGAGACGATATCAAACCCTGAACCGAGTCGTGCTAATGTGTTCAGTACACCTAAATTTGAGTTTGCTTTTACTGCATAGCAAACAAGGTGAGGGTGTTCTCCAACTGCTTTATCAAATGCATTCCAGTGACGTTCTAATGTCGCACGAGAGTATACATAAAGTGGAGTACCAAATTGTGTTTCCAGATCGGCAACTGGGACATCTTCGGCCCAAAGTTGACCATCATCCTGATAGTTAAAATAATCCAAGTTCTTACTCCCTAAAAATTACGATTGTGCTTTTTCACTTTGTGATTCTTCTTGAGGCATATATAGCGCCCCCGTGTTTCCACAGCCAGCCAAGCCTAGTACAGACAACAAACTAAGTGTAATAATGATTTTTTTCATTGTGCATATCGTGATTATTGATTCAATGCCCCCTATAATCGCACTACTAATAAGAAAAGCAATAGGATAGAGCAGGATGAATGATACTGAGTATCACCAATTAGTCGATGAGCAGTTCAATAAAATCGAAGATGTCATTGATGAATCGGGTGCTGATATTGATTTTGAAACAATGGGTAATGTGCTGACATTAGAATTTGATGATAGAAGTCAAATAGTTATCAATCGTCAGGAGCCTATGCATGAAATTTGGCTAGCGTCGAAGTCAGGAGGTTTTCATTTTTCTTTAAAAGACGGTCGTTGGATATGTTCCAAAACAGGTCAGGAGTTTTTTAGTCTTGTTAAAAGTGAATGTGAGAAACACTCTGGCGAATTGTTCGACTGGACGTAGTTAAAGGCGCTTAACTGCGCCAATTTTCAGTTAAGCGTTGACTGCTTTAGAGGGCTTAGAATGGAGAGAGTTATCGTTTCGGTAAGGCACAATATAACTGTTACTTCCTTCCTCTGGATGTACTATTTGATAATACTGAGGGAGGTTAAAGTTAATTAGAGTGTGATTATCGATTGAGCCTTCATGGCTCGATGTATAGAAATGATTAACGTTATTGATCATTTCATCTTTACCACCATTAAATTGGTGATAAACCTCAACCGAATTTTCTTCATCTAATACGTATATATTGAAACCATCATTCGTATCTTCGAAGAAGAATTGGACCAATCCTTCACTGGCGAATCCATCAATGACCACAGGTAAATGATAGTCTTGTTCTTTATCTAATTTTAAAAGTGGGGAGCCATTAAGTTTGTTTACTGAAATACTCCGATAAAAGTCAACTGAGTTTTCAAGCTTCTGAAGAGATACACCACGACGTTCAAAGAAAAGTCCAAACATCTGTTCAGCTATTTTAATCGCTTTAAAGCGTCGACGATTTTGTTGTTCTAGCGGTTTGAGGCGCAGTTCGATACATTCTGCCAATAATTGATAAACCGTGTTACGAATTATGCCACGCAAGTTTTTGCTATAGCAGAATACATCGACAGATTCTGGTGGAATCGCATCTTGATGCATTTTTCCTAATACCGTTTTTAATGCATCCAGAATAGCTGATTCGCCAGTAAAATGCAGAGTTCGCACTTCATGCCATGAATTTCTATAAACTAGGTCTACACTGCCAATTAGACATTTTTGCTCTTCACCAAAGCTAAAAACGTCAATGTTTTTTAAATCAGTTTTTAGTGAACGAGCATTCAAGTCAGCTGTGGGGTCATTTTCAAAATTGATATACATGGCAAGTTGGCTAATCTCACATGGACTACCTAATGCTTGCATTGTTGGACGACGCTTCCGTAACGAGAAGGTATTACGCAAGTCACTGACCATTTGATAGAACTTATCAATATCTAAGTCTGCATTACGAACGACAGAGTGCAACCGGGTAGATTCAGTAATCAAACCATTGAAGAATGACCAAGCAACTAGTTTGCTTAGATATTCGTTATTTTCTAGGCACTTACTACCAATCAACTTATCAGCAACCAGAGGCTGTTTAAATAAATACCAACCGGGTTTGTTTGTCCTGCCTTCTTGAACTTGAATGAAGCTTAAATCAGGTTCGTGTAAATCTGGGGATATCTGTGGGTTTAATAAAGTGACTTTACCAGGAAGTACTTCAAATGCTGCGTACAGTTTTCTGGCAAGAATACTAATATCTTGAGGGCTAATAGCCGAGGTAATGTCATTTTTTCGGGCAAATTGAATTAGATTTCGGTAACTAAGCATAAGAGCGTCAAGCAGTCCGTGATGAACCACTTTAACCTGTTGCACTTTCCAGTTACGCCTATCATCCAACTCAGTGATGGTTTCATTGTCCCAACCCCAGTCTTGAATTAAGTCGCTCAACACTTTTCGACGCCACTCAACGGACCCGGAGCTTGGTGGGCGAGATAATTTCTCGTGTGTTTTTAAATAAAAACAACGACGAACTAAATCTAACCGCTTATGATCTTTGATTCTTTTTAGGTAGAGGGTGACCTTTTCCAGCATTAGATAATAAGAATCCATGCAGTATAAGTCGGATTTATAAGAAAAAAACCGTCGCTTACTATCTATACTTAAAAGGTGAGTGTGCGGATATTCCCAAGAATAAGCTTCTAGCAATATCGCTTTAAGAACTGACTTATATGGGGAATCAATGCTCTTATACAGTTGCCAAAGATTAGATCCAAAATACTCTTCAGCGGGTATTCGGCTTAGCGAACCAAAATCTATCCACTCACTGCAATTTATATATTTAGCCTGACAAAGTTGTTCTACATATTCGTCGTAGCACTCTTCCATTTCTGGTGGAATGATTTGCCACAATAGACGCTGCCCTGATAATCGGACGGCTGAACGATAAAACTCATCTAATAAAAGAAGGTGCTGAGATGAACCACAGTTATCTCCTGTCATTTCTTCAGAACGATTACTGCGGAAACGTTCTTCATCCATGAGGAAAAAGTTTGCTTCTACGCCATTACCTTTCGCCCATTCAGTGATAAGCAGACATTTATTACTTAAATGTGAACGTGTTTCACTGTCCATAGAAGGAGAAACACAAACCCAAATATCCAGATCGCTAGAGGTACTCTGTCCTATCGAAGAGGTACTTCCCATCGTGTAAAGTGCGAGAATTTCTGATTTATTACCGGACTCTATTAAATCGCCTTCACGGGCAGATATCTGTTCAATAAACTCCTTTTGAACCTCATTTGGCGCATAGCTATCGATGCCAAAAGGTACTGTGTTGGAGTAATAGCCTGGAATGGATGGGTGATTGTAATGAAGGAGCGTAGGTATCAGATGATAAACGTGTTGACCTTGAGGATCCATAACTGCCAGCGCTCGTTCTTTGCGTTGCTGGTTTAGAGTATCAACTCTTTGTATTATCGTTTGGATATAAGATCGCAAGGGGGGTTCCTTGATTGATTAATTCTGGTTTCGCTTGGTTTTTATTCTAATTGCGCAACAAAACGTGATCAATTTAACACTTTTTCACTGTCAGGTAAAGATAAAGCGCGTGGCTTTAATGAAACTACATTGACATCCATATCATCAATCTGAGTTTGAGGAGTATCAAATTTTTACTGGTTATCTATTATTAGTGTAACTTATAACTGGGATGGACATCACATTCTTTTTCACTAAACGCGTTTTATTCGAAACAAATTACCATAGCCTCGATCAAGAAGTGCTAGTCGACCAAATTGAGTGGTAGGATTAGTCAATTACGAATTAATAAAACACGTCGGAAATTTCATGATTGATACAACACCAATTCGAATAGCTACTCGAAAAAGCCCTCTTGCATTGTGGCAAGCTTATTTTGTCAAAGATGCGCTTCAAGCCGCTCATCCTGGACTGGAAGTAGAACTGGTTACTATGGTAACAAAAGGTGATGTCATTCTCGATACACCTCTAGCTAAAGTTGGTGGCAAGGGGCTGTTTGTTAAAGAGTTGGAAGTTGCCATGCTTGAAGGGCGCGCTGATCTTGCTGTTCATTCAATGAAAGATGTACCAGTGGCTTTCCCTGAAGGACTCGACTTGGTTACTATTTGTGATAGGGAAGACCCAAGAGATGCATTTGTATCAAATATCTATGATTCAATAGAAGAACTTCCTTTGGGATCTGTCGTTGGTACTTGTAGTTTGCGTCGTCAATGCCAGCTTAAAGAAGCCCGTCCAGATCTTATTGTTAAAGACCTGCGTGGTAATGTGAATACTCGACTTGCTAAATTGGATGCAGGTGACTACGACGCAATTATCTTGGCCTCTGCAGGTCTGAAACGTCTAGAGATGGAAGACCGAATTCAAAGTTTCATTGAGCCAGAGCAATCTCTTCCTGCTGTTGGTCAAGGTTCGGTAGGAATTGAATGCCGTGTGGATGATGAGCGTCTGATTAAATTGCTTGAACCTTTAAACCACGCAGATACCGCTGATCGTGTTCGCTGTGAACGAGCGATGAACCTTCGTTTAGAAGGTGGTTGTCAGGTGCCTATTGGGAGTTATTCACTTCTGGAAGGCGATCAGATTTGGTTACGTGCTTTGGTCGGTGAACCTGATGGTTCAAAAATAGTACGTGGTGAAATCCGAGGTCATCGAGAGGATGGCGAAACTTTAGGTGTTCAGTTGGCGGAACAGCTATTGGCCGATGGCGCTAAAGAAATACTGGATAAGCTCTATAGCGAACATGAATAACAATGGCGGTAGTGGTAACTAGGCCTGATCCTGAGGGAAGTGAGCTCTGTAATACGCTTCTCTCTAAGAATATTGTCGCCTATCATTTTCCGCTTATTGAATTTTATCAGGGAAGTAGTACGGCGCCGTTACCAACTTACCTCGAAAGTGCCGATTTGATTATTGCAGTGAGCAAGCAAGCGGTGTTGTGGGCCGACAAAATTTTGCAAGTTGAGCAAAAGAAGTGGCCCGTTGATAAAACTTATCTTGCCATTGGTCAAAAAACGGCTGAAAAATTGAGTCATGTGACCGACCAAAAAGTACACTATCCAGAAACCAGTGATAGCGAACATTTTCTCTCATTACCTGTTTTGCAAAACTTAAATGGCAAACGAGTAGTTATATTAAGAGGAAATGGTGGAAGAGAGTTAATTTACTCAACACTAGAAAAGCGTGGGGCAAGAGTGGCATATTGTGAAGTATACCAACGCCATAAGCTTACTTTTGATGGCCGACGAGCCTTATTAGACTGGCAGCGTAATAATGTAACCCATATTGTTATCACCAGTGGAGAGCAGCTTGAACATTTGCTGGCGAAGATGCCCGACGGTGAATGGCTGACTCATCTAACGGTTATTGTACCGAGCAAAAGGATTGCATGCTTGGCACAAGAGTTTGGATTTCTTAAAATATTAGTTTCGGGCAGTGCATCCAACCCCGATTTATTAGCTGCAATTTTGCCGCAGTGTATGACAGGACAAGCGCATGACAAGTAAAAATAACCAGCAAATTGAACCTGAAAAGAAAGACTCTCAAGTAGGTGAAAAATCAACAAAAGATGACTCGGTAGAGAAAGAGTCAGTAACAACAGAGGATAAAAAATCGACGAGCAAGCCTGAGAAAGCGTCAGCTGGCTCGAAGCCAAAATCCGATAGCAAAGCGGCCTCTCCGGAGACAGTTGAAAGTAAATTGTCAAAACCCGCCGTTAACGCTGGAGATAAATACGGTAAACGTGGTGTGAAACTAGGTACCCTTGCCATTTTACTCACGTTGTTTGTTGGTGGTGGTTCTGCCATCCTGGTTAATCAACAAAATACTAAGTATCAGTTGCAAATTTCGCAGCTTGAAGATCAAATTAACGCGATGCATGCTCAACTTGATAAGCGCCTGAATGAAGCGGAGGCAGCAACAACAGCCAAAGTTGAATTGGCATATAATAAAGCCGACACTGAGTTGGGGCAGCAACAAAAAAGTATTAAGAGTTTGCAGGTGGCGTTGGCTGACGTTAAAGGACGTCGTCCAAATGACTGGCTATTAGCAGAGTCGGATTACCTGGTAAAATTAGCGGGTAGGAAGCTGCTTCTGGAAAAAGATGTTGAGAGCGCGACGCTACTTATGGAAAGTGCGGATCAACGAATTTCTGTATTAAATGATCCAAGCTTGATGCCTCTTCGTAAAGAGATGGCAAAAGACATTACCGCATTAAAATCCGTGCCTCTTATTGATAAAGATGGATTGGCTTTACGCTTAATTAGCTTGCAACAACAAGTCGATGAATTGCCTCTTGCGAATGCGATTTTGCCAGAGGCACCTATCACCGAGAAGTCAGTAGTCTCGGAGGACATTAATGACTGGCAAAACAACATTGTTACCTCGTTAAAAGACTTTTCTGAGCAATTCATTACCTTTAGAACTCGTGATGGAAACGTCATTCCCTTGCTGTCTCCGAAGCAGCACTATTATTTGAAAGAGAATATTAAAGGCAAAATTGAAACCGCTATTAGAGCTATTTATCAGGAAAACAAAGGGATATACCAAGCCTCACTAAAAGTAGCGGATGAGTGGGCATTGCAGTTCTTCAAACTCGATGATCCAGCAGTAACTCAGTTTAATAAAACCATTAAGCAGCTTGCGACAAAAAACATTGAAGTGAAATACCCGGTTAAACTTGTTTCACAAAAAGCGTTGGCAGATGTGATTAATGAACGTTTGCGCCGTCAGGTCACAAGCATGACTACGGAGGATAAGCAATGATACGAATGATTTTCTTGTTTGTTGTCCTAGGATTGGGCTTATTTGCTGGGACTCAGTTTGCAGGTCAGCAAGGGTACGTTCTTATCTCTGTCGCCGATAAGACGATAGAGATGAGTGTTACAACGCTGGTGGTATTTATCATCGCACTATTGGCTGCCTTGTTTGGGTTAGAACTCATTATCAAGAAGGCGCTTAGCGCCAGCAGTACTACTTGGAATTGGTTTAGTGTTCGAAAATTGAAGCGAGCCCGTCGATATACTAACGAAGGCATCGTTAAATTACTGGAAGGTGATTGGCCTGCGGCGGAAAAAAAGGTGACTCGTTGGGCTAATCATCACGATATGCCTTTGCTGTGCTATTTAATTGCATCAGAAGCGGCGCAAGAAATGGGTAACGAAGAAAAACGCGACCATTATTTGGCTTTAGCTGATAAACAAGATAATTCAACATTGGCTGTTTTACTTACTAAGGCTAGGCAGCAAGTTCGAGATAAAGAATTCGAAAAAGCATTTGATACTTTATCGACGCTCAAGAGTGATTATCCAAGTAATCCAATAGTGCTAAATCTATTGAAAACGACTTATTTGAATCTTAGGTTGTGGGAGCCACTGCTGGAGATTTTGCCTCAATTATCAAAATCAAAGAGCATCGATTCCGATGAGTACACTGCTGTCACCAATAAAGCTCGTTGCGGAATGTTGATTGATATCGCTCAGTCGAAAGGCAGTGAAGGTTTATTGTCTTACTGGAATAGCGTTCCGAGAAAGGCGCGGCAAGACACTTCATTGATAGCCTGTCTGGTTAAGCAACTGATGATACGAAAAGCAGATTCAGAAGCATTTACTATTGTAAAGGAAGCGATTAAGAAGCGTTATAGTGATGACCTTATCGCCTTGATTCCCGAGATGAATTTAGCTGATGACCATCCTGCGATTGTTATGTTGGAAGGTCTGCTAAAGAAAGGTGAGAACAATGCGACAATACATAGCGCATTGGCTCAGTTTGCTTTAAGAAGTGAGAAATGGGAAGACGCTCAGCAGCATCTGGAAACGGCGTTGTCTATACGAGCCAATGTGACAGATTATTCTTATTTGGCAGAAGCACTAGAAAAGCAAAATCTGACACATGCTGCCAATGATGTATCGAGGCAAGCGTTGAAGTTAGTTGATACTAAGTAATTTTCGTTAAACTTCGCAAATAGTGGTTACTTAGGGATAAACCGGTGACCACTTTTATCTGCTTTGAAAACCTTCACGTAGTGTTCAAAATAGTGAGAAAGTTCGGTCGCTCCTTGTTTATCACCCAGAGTATTCAATAATTCTACTCCGACCTCGCAAGTACAAAGGTGTCCGGTATTCTGGTTTCTTCTTAGTGTATACGTGGACTCCTTTACGACATTGAAGTGTACGGTTTGAATATCCTTTAACCAGTGACTGCGTCTTATCATTTTTCCTGCTTCTTGCCATGTAGAATCCAATATAATGAATAAGGGAGTCTTACGGCTGGTTTGATGGCTGGAAACGTTTGTTATTTCAATACTAGTTTCTGAAGGAAAGAGTAACAAGGGCATGAGCTCTTTGCTTTCTAACAGGGTTAATAATGTCGGTTCTGGTGACTTCCTGTCCCATAAGAAGGAGCGACAGTTTGGTAAACACTGTTGGAGTAATTTTCCGGTATTGGTATCTCGGTGGCACTCATTTGGGTGCATGATTAATATTAAATTTATTTCGTTGCTGAGGTGAGGGGTCAGCGCACAAATGCATTGAAAGTGTAAACCACATTCAGGGCACGGTTCTGGTTTCTTTTCTAAGTTAAAATCTACTGGCATGGGAAACTAATGTGTTTTATATAAAATCAGGCCGTTATCGGCAATGTGGTACAACTTATTGTTTATTTTCTCTTTCTCTGCTCGAATGTTCTGACCATTTTGGCTGAAAATGCGTTCAGCGACTAATCTTTGCCCTTGATAATTAGTCATGACCACCTGAACCTGAGTGGGGTTAATTTGTTGCCAATAACCTGTCTCCCTCCGCTCTGCTTCGCCATTAGAATATCGGTAATAGGTCGTCGCCCGGTGATCTTGTTCTAGCGACAGCGAAACCGAAAAGTGGTTTGATTTCGTACTGTTCGCCTGGTAAGTACCTAGCCAGGTAAGGGTGGAATCGATGTTGGATAACGTAGCACAACCGGATTTGCTATTGTCCTTGGCCTTGTATTCAGATGTCCAGCCATAAACCGAGTTGCTCATTGTATCATTGCACCGTTTTTTGGTTAATGACAGGTGTCCTTGCTCAAACTGATACTGTCTTTTTTGTGACGTTAATTGAGATGACGTTATAGAGATGTCTTTCTTCAAATCGGTTTGAGAATAACTGGTTTGATTTTTTGTAAAATCGATCAGCCAAAAAGGCTCATTTCCAAAAGCTTGGGTTGAACGATAAGGCATTGTGCAACGTTGGGGGTTTTCTGTCGAAACCATATTAATGTTTGAGACATTAAAAATTGCAGTAAAATTGCTGTCAAATCCTGAGTTACTAGGTGGACTTAAGCGGCCTATTAATTCTGCATACATGGGTTGATATGGCATCGAGCTCAATGCTTGTACAGAATTGATATCTGGTTTATTTAGGTTGACCCAATATTGACGGTTGCTACCACATGGAGTGAATGTTTGTGCTTCATGACCAATAACCAGTGTACCTCGCATAATGAACCGAGCCGTTTGAGTATTCTTTTTCGTTAGCTGGGTATGTCCGATGGTGATTGGCTGAATTTGTTCTACTTGGCTAAATGAATTGGTGTCTGAAGAACAAGATTGAATTAACCAAATTGACGCCAATAAAGTAAGTGAACGCTTACTTATCATTTGCTCTTCCTTATCATTGAGTTTCTTTGATTATATACGTAAACCTAACTCATTGGCTCTTTTGCGTAAAAATCGCTATTTATTTGCGATAAATAGCGATTTAAAGGTCTTCGATAGTACTAATTTACTCGTTTACAGTAGGTGTTTTTTTAAATACTCAGCCACCGCATGGTGTTCATTTGAACCGATGACTTCATTGTCAGGCAGTGCGAGTTTCACCTTTTCATGTGCCGTTTCCATAACGAGGCCTTTTCCTGCCATAGATAACATTTCGACATCATTCATACCATCACCAAAGGCAATACAATGATCCAACGTCATGCTTAACGATTTGGCGACCGCCTCTAGTGCTGCTCCTTTGGAAACATTATTTCCCATGACTTCAAGGCATTGGGGAGTGGAAAAAGCCACACTAACTTTATCCCCGTATTTCTCATTTATCTTCTGTTCGAAATTGGTCAAGTAATCATGGTCTGGGTGGACAAAAAATATTTTTGCAATGCCAGATTGAGGTGCAGATTCCACATCAAATACGGTGTAATTAAACTTGGAATCCTTATGGTAAACCTTGAGTAACTCATCTTCCTGATTAATCAGCCACTTATCGTTTTGATAGAGGTTAATTCGAACATTTTCATCGTGTTTAACCATGTCAACAATAGGTTGAATTAGTTCTTCATCGACGTCTTTGCCATACATTAATTGATCAGTCATGTCATGAACACGTGCGCCATTAGAGGTGATCATATATGCATTAATTCCGACTTGTTGTCGAATACTTGCAACGTCAACATGATGGCGTCCGGTTGCAAAAATAAAGGTATAGCCTTTGTCGTGAAGCTCTTTTAGTGCTTCCTTACTGATACTACTTAATTGATGGTCGGGAGCAAGTAAAGTGCCATCAAGATCAGAGGCCACAATTTTGAAATGTGAGTGAGATACAGCGGACATAGAACCTTCTTAGTTTATAAGTTTTAAGCAAGCGAGCGTAGTTTACGGGAAATTGGGTATAGAAAAGAGGGTAAAAATGGCTTTCCTCTTTTTAAATCGCTGAAAAAAAACGCATCGTGTTTTCTAGAGCAAGATTACGGTATTTATCTGATTCAAAAAGAATTTCGTGTTTACTGCCTTCAATTATGACAAGTTCATTCTCACTGTTGGTTTTATTGAGTTGGTTTATAAATTTGTGCTGGGCTTGATTGCTCACGATTTTATCGGCAGTACCCTGAAGTAATAACAGAGGAATGTTAATTCTATGAGTATTCCGGATGCATTGCTCTGCAGCAACTAAGCCTTGCCATACCCAACGTGCACTTGGACCTCCTAGTTTAAGTTTAGGGTGCCTTTCATAGAGCTCTCTAAACCATGTATAACGGGGTAGACTTGATGTGAGCGGGTTGATATCGAACGGCTTAGCAAAATAAGATCTATTTTTGGATATATATATTGGTCTATTAAATAGAACTGAAATAACAGGCGTTAAGTATCGCGCTATCGGTTTTTGGTACCAGGGCATAGTAACTCCATACATAGGTGCACTGAGCGCGATAGCATCAAAATTATGCGAGGGGTGATTTTGGATATATCGAGTCGCAATGGCCCCTCCCATAGAGTGCGCGAGAATAAAACGTTGTTGATAACGATTAAGTTTGAAACTGTCCACCAATAAAGCCATATCATTGATATAGTCTGAGAAATCGTCGACATAACCGATTTGTTGATCTTCAACCAGTCTTTCTGACAGGCCTTGCCCGCGGTGATCAAATGAATATACGTCGAAACCCTGTTGGAAGAGATCGTAGAATATTTCCTGGTATTTCCAAGCTGATTCTACCCGCCCATTGATCACTACTACTGCTTTAGTGTGGTTAGGACTTATTAACGAGACCCAAAATAACCGCTTGTCTGATACTCCCTTGATATAACCTTCTTTTCTTTGTTGCCAAAAAGTAGTGATTTCATTTTCCATTATTTCTGGGAATTGGGTTTCTTGGGTATACATACCGCGTTTTATGCCTTGTGTTGGAGTGCCGGGGCTAGGATATCACTCCTAATATCTTGTTTATACGCCTTGTTGCGGTACTTGCTCTTTAGTGCTTTGGAGACATATATGAAATTTTGATGACATTTTGTCGAAAAGCTTGAACAATAGTCGTTTTTAAATAAGATATACGCATGTCCATATATTCGTAGGTGAGCTATATGCTTCCGAGTCAATTTTTTAAATTATTGTCTGATGAAACGAGAGTACGTTGCTTGCTATTAATAGCCAGAGAGGGAGAGCTCTGTGTCTGTGAACTGACTGAAGCATTAGATGAAAGCCAGCCAAAAATCTCTCGTCATTTAGCTCTGTTGCGTCAGTCGGGTGTGCTTGTTGATGAGCGCAGAGGGCAATGGGTTAACTATAAGGTGGCGGAAAGTCTTCCTGGTTGGATGGCGAAAATTGTTGACGGTTTGAAATCGTCAAATTGTCTGAAAGAGCAATATCAGCAAGATATTAAGCGGCTAGCGCTGATGGCAGAACGCCCATCAGTTTGTTAGCTGAAAATGTATTATTTATATGACTTATTAAGAGGTTACTTATGTCTATTAAAGTAGGTATTAACGGTTTTGGCCGAATTGGTCGTTTGGCTCTACGTGCGGCGTTTGATTGGCCTGAACTAGAGTTTGTTTTGGTTAATGATGTTGCCGGAGATACAGCAACGCTTGCCCACCTACTGAAATTTGATTCTATACAGGGAAAATGGCATCACGAAGTGAGTCATGAAGGTAACAAAATGACCATTAATGGTCAGGATGTTATCACGACGCGTGAGAAAGAAATTTCTGCTGTAGATTGGTCTGGGTGCGATGTTGTTATTGAAGCGACGGGTGTGCATCGAAAAACATCGTTCCTTAATCAGTATCTAGAACAGGGCGTAAAGCGCGTGGTAGTTTCAGCACCAGTAAAAGAAGAAGGCATTGCCAACATCGTTGTTGGTGTTAATGACTCTATCTTTGATTCGGAAAAACACAAGATTGTAACGGCGGCTTCCTGCACGACAAACTGTATCGCTCCTATCGTTAAAGTTATCCATGAAAAATTGGGCATTGAGCAATCTGCTTTTACTACTATTCATGATCTGACGAATACCCAGACTATTTTGGATGCCCCTCACAAAGATCTGCGCCGTGCAAGAGCGTGTGGTATGAGCTTGATCCCGACGACAACCGGTAGTGCAACAGCAATCGTTGAGATATTCCCTGAATTAAAAGGAAAAATTAATGGTCATGCGGTACGTGTTCCTTTAGCCAACGCATCTTTAACCGACATTATTTTTGATGTGAAGCGCAATACCACAGCAGAAGAGGTTAATGCGTTATTAAAAGAAGCCTCAGAAGGGGAGTTAAAAGGCATTTTGGGTTATGAAGAGCGACCTTTGGTTTCAATTGATTATAAAGGTGACCAACGTTCTACCATCGTTGATGCACTTTCTACTATGGTCGTCGGAAGTCGTATGGTTAAGATTTATGCTTGGTATGACAATGAAATGGGCTATGCGACCCGTACTGCTGAGTTGGTTCGAAAAGTAGGTTTAGCTTAAGGAAAAATGATGACACATCCAAGTTGGGAATTAAAAGTACTCGAAGGAAACGCGGCGCTGATATTAACGCCGTGTCCCGGGACAAAAGAAGCGGATCTCGCTTCGTCATTGAAAACACTTAAAGAGCAGGGCGTGCTTGCTATTGTTACTGCATTAAATGTCGATGAAATGAATCGTGCAGGAGTTGCTGATTTACCAGAGCAAACAAAAGCCCTTGGCATGCAATGGTTCCATCAGCCGATTGAAGATGACTGTGCACCTGACCATTTGTTTGACGAGCGCTGGGCAGTGATTAGCCCTGAGGTTCAATCTATTTTGACACAAGGTGGAAAAGTGGCGTTGCACTGCATGGGTGGTTCGGGACGTACCGGATTGCTGGCAGCACATATTTTGCTCGAACAAGGGTGGGATATTGAAACAATCAAAAAAGAAGTAAAAGCCCTTCGTCCGGGGGCGTTTACCAAGGCCGTACAGATTGAATACATCGATCAAGTGGCAGCAAAAGTATAGCAACCAGAGCGTTTGGATCATGATGATCCAAACGCTGAAATTAACAGAGATAACTGGGTTAACTTATGATTTCTAGCCTAAGTAAAAGTGTCCGTCAGTATATGATTGTGACATTTAATTATTGGAACTTTACGATAACTGACGGTGCATTGCGAATGTTGGTAGTGTTGTATTTCCATGACCTAGGATATAGCACGTTAGCCATCGCTTCTCTTTTTCTGTTTTATGAGTTCTTTGGTGTGGTGACCAATTTAGTGGGTGGTTGGCTGGGGGCAAGGTTAGGCCTAAATCGGACTATGAATATTGGTTTGGCATTACAGATTATTGCTTTGGTGATGCTGGCAGTGCCAAATGTGTGGCTAACAATACCTTGGGTTATGGCCGCTCAAGCGGTTTCAGGTATTGCAAAAGACCTCAATAAAATGAGTGCCAAGAGTGCGATAAAAACCTTGGTTCCTGATGAGCAACAGGGCGCGCTGTACAAATGGGTAGCCATACTCACCGGCTCTAAAAATGCGCTAAAGGGAGCCGGTTTTTTTATCGGTGGTCTGCTGCTCTCTGTTATTGGTTTTCGCTATGCCGTGCTTGCGATGGCAGCGGTTTTAACTGTGGTATTTGTTGGTAGCCTGATCAGCCTTGAAAGTAATATGGGCAAAGCGAAAAGTAAGCCAAAGTTCAAACATATTTTTTCCAAGTCACCAAGCATAAATATATTGTCAGCCGCCAGAATGTTTCTTTTTGGTGCAAGAGATGTTTGGTTTGTTGTAGCGCTTCCGGTCTATCTCGGAACCGTATTTGGCTGGGACCATTTATGGGTTGGCGGATTTCTTGCCTTGTGGGTTATCGCCTATGGATTAGTTCAGGGTATTGCCCCTAAAATTACCGGTAAAGCTCAGGGGACAGTCCCAGATGGTTCGGCTGCAATATGGTGGGCGGTATTACTGTCTGTCATTACTGGACTGGTTGCTTATGGTGTTCAACTGGGTTGGCAACCAGAGTTTGTTATCATTGTCGGGCTACTAATTTTTGGTGTGGTCTTTGCTATTAATTCTTCATTACATTCTTATTTGATTGTGAGTTATGCGAAAGGTGATGGTGTCTCCCTCGATGTTGGTTTCTATTATATGGCCAATGCAATGGGGAGGCTGATAGGTACCATTCTTTCTGGTTGGATATTTCAAATTGCAGGTTTAGCGGCCTGTTTATGGGTATCATTTGCTTTTCTTGTATTAACGAGTCTGATTTCGTTTTACTTACCTAAGGCTCAGAAAGCCAACGCGGTATGAATGCAGGCGTATTGAAAAAGCTCGGTTTATCACCGGGCTTTTTTATTTCTTACTTAAAGTTGACGATAAAGTGAGCCCGTTTGAATACAATCACCCAATAACAAAAACAGAAGAGCAAAGGCATGGGACAACGGGTATTCTTTTTTGATTTAATGCGCTGTCTGGCCGCGATTGCGGTGATTGCCATACACGTCTTGGCACCCTATCGGCATGAGCTTGGGAGTATTCCTTTTGAACAATGGATAACGGCAATAACGGTAAATAGTTTTAGTCGTTGGGCTGTTCCTGTTTTTATTTTGATTACGGGGGCTTTGATGTTAAACGACAATAGGCCGTTTGACATGAAATACTACATCAAGCGTCGTTTAGCTAAGGTCGTCATTCCTTTTATTTTGTGGTCATTCTTCTATGCATTCCTATCCGGTTGGACGCTCGATGGCTTCAACTTTAGTTTGGTGGAAAATAAACTGGAAAACAGTCTTCACAATGCAACATATTATCATCTGGGCTTTTTCTATTATTTCATTCCTCTTTATTTGATGATTCCCTTTTTCCAGCTGTTAGTCAGAAACGACAATGATACCGCGCTGTATTTATTGGTGGTTTTTTGGTTATTTACTGCAACACTGTTTCTGTTTGGCATTGATGGTTTCTGGAGCAATCAGTTATGGCTTTACAGTGGCTATTTACCCTTGGGGTACGTTTTATATAAAAAAATATCGCTATGTCGGTTGTATCTTTTTGGGTTGACCTTTCTGGGGGCATTTGCTTTGGTCATGACAACGTACATGGTAACTAGCCTGAGTCTTGACGCTGGAACCTATACAGTTGGTCGCTGGTTATCCTATAAAACGATTAACACCATTATCGTCGCTTCGATGGTCTTTGTGATATGTCGATACGTAGGGGATAGCTTGCCACAAAAAATTAAAAGAGTAGTGGTGTTTATCAGCCAGCACAGCTTAGGTGTCTATCTACTCCATCCTTTGTTCTTATGGCCTATGAAAGCACTGTATGGGTATCAGGGGCACCCTGGATGGGTGATTCCTATCTGGGTACTACTGAGTGGAGCTGGTGCTCTGTTACTGAGCTGGCGTATTTCTCTATCTGAAAAAACACGATGGCTTCTGCCTTAACGCTATTAATTGGTAGAAATTACACCTGCTTCACATTCTTTATTCTTGAAATGTAATGATATCAACGTGTTTTCTCAGGAGTTTATTATACTTTTAATTGATCCATTTGAGTTTCGTTTGGATTAGGAATGACAATAACGAATTGAGTGTAGGGGGTATTACAATGTCAGATATTGAGAAAGTAGTCACACGCACTCGCCGTATAGAGAAGTTGCTAAGGGTTCAATATCATGCAGATGGAAAAGGGTTGCATCAACTGGTAACCAGCTGCGAGGAACGTTTACCACATGATGTGATAAGCAAGCTAAGGTATATAGCGACGATACGCAATAGAATTGTACACGAAGACAGTTTTAAGCTTGACGATCGTAAGCAGTTTTTATCGGTATGTGACGAATGTGAAAAAGAACTAACACCACGCGCAAATCGATTTATCTGGAGAGTTGCGATTTCGCTAATGACATTAATAACTCTCGCGGCCCTCGGTTTTTATTATGTTCATTGGGACAAATTGTCATCGCATTTATGATGAAGTGGCGAATCACATCTCGTACCTCTCAATCCTCACACGTATAGGTTAATCGGATGTTAAATATGTTGGCTTTGTGTTTTAAATGGTTTGCGATAATTGATATTTCACTGTTTAGATCCAACTATTAGTAATTCTTGCTGGACTAAAATGACGATTTTCCTACACTGGCGACCTTCGTAACTAAGAGGACGCGCTATGTGGGGTTGGTTGGTAGCAGGGCTATCTGGAATAATTCATATCTCAGCAGTAAAACATGAGAATAAAATTCTTTCCAACGCTTTCAAGCCGATCACTTTATTGTCGTTATTGGCTATTTTAGTTACATCTGGCTTTGAGCAACCACAGCTCTTTTGGGTTGGTTTTGGATTAGTGTTGTCCATCGTTTCCGATCTGCTTTGTCTGCTGAAAAAACCTCAGGTGAAAGCAAGTTTCGCTACCTTATTAATAGCATTTTTAAGTTATAGCAAGGCATTTTGGCTGCAGTTCTCTGGAGAGATGACATGGTGGTTGCCTGCTCTTCTATTTGCTACAGGGATAATGGTGGTTCTGTTATTACTTCCTAAATTGGATACCCTAGTTTTTCCCGTATCTATTATGGGGTTGGTATTGGTTCAAATGACATGGGCCGCGAGTGCAGTCTGGCTGGCGGAACCTACGCTAGGTCATCTATTTGGATGTATTGCGTCTTTTGTGTTTATTGCTTCGACTTTAATCAGGGCATTAAATCAATACAATAAATCTATTATCAATGCGAATGTCTTAGTTACCGCGGGGTATTTTCTTGGGCAAGCATTTGTTGTTGCATCAGTGATTGTTTAACGTTATTTTCCACATCAATCTCTTCTTGGCGTAAAGTTAAATTTAAAAGATATTTTGTAAATTTCACTGTATTCTCTACCTTTAAAATGCTGGAGGGTACAATGACGCAGCAAGTTCACGGTCATAAATTATTAGAAGTTCTTTCAGAGCAATCTCTTACCAAAGATGACTTAAAGGCGTATATTACCGAGCGTTTTGGGAGTGATGTTCAGTTTCACACATGTAGAAGTGATGGATTGGATTTTGATGCCCTTTTCGAATTTCTTATTCGCATGCAAAAAATCATTGCAGTGGAAGGAAAATATACCTCAAATGTTGCCAACCATTGTGCACATTAAGCTATTCTTTTAATAACCTATTTTTCGAGATGTAATTAAAAATGGAAATATTGTCTGCGGCAACTATGCTGTTTTTGATCATGGACCCACTAGGGAACTTGCCAGTGTTCCTTTCCATACTAAAGCATATTGAACCTAAGCGACGTCGACGCATATTAATTCGTGAGCTTTGCTTCGCGTTAGCCATATTAATGGCATTTTTGTTTGGTGGTCAGACAATCTTAAACTTCCTTCATGTCCAACCAGAAACACTCAGTATCTCTGGTGGTGTGATACTATTTATCATTGCAATCAGAATGATATTTCCTCAACCGGGCGGTGTCACTGGGCTTGCGGCTGGTGAAGAGCCTTATATTGTTCCTATGGCTATTCCGATGATAGCGGGACCTTCTGTAATGGCCTCATTATTACTGCTTTCAAGTCAGGAACCTGACCGATTGTGGGATTGGGCGGCGGCGTTAACCATCGCCTGGGTAGCCACTTTTGTCATACTGATGTTCATAAACTTTTTCCATAAGCTACTTGGTGAGCGGGGTTTAAAAGCCGTAGAGCGTCTGATGGGGTTATTGCTCATTATGATTGCCACTCAAATGTTGTTGGATGGTTTTAAAGATTATCTCGGTTAGTTATAGATGTAAGAAAAGCGCTTACAAAGCGCTTTTCTTACATCATATGTTTGCGTCTTATGTCGAGAAGAGAAAAGATGCCAAAGATCAAAATAGACCATTTCTCCCATCCACTAATTTTGACTTTGTCTCCAAATGCACCAATAAAAATAAGCATTTGCACAGCATGCATCATAAACAGGAATCCGGTCATAATATAAAGTGCGATGGCCGCCTTACCTGGAAATGGCATAAAGAGATTCAATATCAAAACGGCCCAAACAAAGGCAATTGAGGCCTTAGCTAAAAATAGTAGTATTCTCATTCAACGTTCCTTTCATAAAGTCGAAAACTAACTTGTCCTGCTGTTTTTTCTCGATAAAGAGACCAATGTTCAGGAATCTCTTTGAGAACAAGTTCTTTCTCAGTTTCTATATAGATCATAGCATTTTCTTTTAGCCAACCATTCTCTTCAAGTAAATGAATGACTTTATCAAGCAGACCCTGTCTAAATGGAGGGTCAATAAAAACAATATCAAATGCGTTACTTGGCTTACTTAGGTAATCTATTGCGTTGATATTAATTGCTTGAATACTCTCAGTTTTTAACGTGGAGATATTGCTGAGCAGCTGTTTGTGAGCATCTTTATTTAACTCTAGCATAACAACATTAGTGGCTTGCCGAGAAGCGGCTTCGAACCCAAGACCGCCAGAGCCGGCAAAAACATCTAAGCATTTGGCATGAGGAATATCCTGAGCAAGCCAGTTAAATACGGTTTCTTTAATTCTATCCGTTGTTGGGCGTAAGCCTTCAGCCTCATAAACAGGTAACTTTCTTCCTCTCCAAAGACCGGAAATAATTCTAATTGAGCCACTAGAGCTCTTTTTTGTGAGAGAGTTTTGTGGACGACGTCTTACCATAGATTTTTTGACCGCGAATAAAGTGATACTATAACTGACTCAAAGTGTACCAATCATTGTAAAAAGATTTCAGTACTTTGTGATTTTATTCTGTTTTACTGATCGAAACAGAGTATTGGTGTTGAGTGAATCATTGTAAATAGAACTCAAATTAAAAATTGTGGTAGTTAGATCTAGGATTTTGCCTGATGACGGAAAAGAAAAAGCGTGGGTTATTTTCATGGCTTGGTTTTGGTAACAAAGAAGAGCAAAGCCAAGACGTAGAACAGAAAGAGCCTCTTCAACAAGAAGAGAGCAAACTAGAAGAACAGAGTGAACAAGCGATTGTTGAGCCGTTACAAGAGACGGTTGAGCTATCTCAAGTAGAAGAAACAGACTCTGAGCAGGACTCTGAGCAAGTAGAAGCGGACATTGAAGCTCGCGCGCAAGAATTGCAGGAAGTTCAAACCGAAGAGATACCAGCAGAATCAACAATAGCTGAAGAAAGTCACGATAATGAAGAAGAATCTACAAACATTGTTGAAGAAGAGGTTGCTGTCCAATTTGAAGATGAGCAAACTCCTAAAGAGTCAGAAGAGTCAGAAGAGT
>DDQN01000046.1 GCA_002342685.1 Vibrio sp. UBA2441 | reverse complement strand
CTTGTTTTTCGGTCATGGTTTCCCTCATGTTGTCATAAGTTGGTTATTTCTCAGCTTAAGCGTGGTGTGTTTGTCTATGGGAACACTCGCCCCAAGCGCGAGCGGTTTGAGTAGGCATTGAATCCCTTTAACGCTCCATCCGGTCACGTCCATCAATGCTTTTTCTAATGGTGAAATGGGCTTTTCCTTGGGTGGGTTACACTTATTTTCAGTGCTCCAAGGGGAATCGCTCCGCGATTCTTTAAAACGCGCCACATCGCAATTTCTCACTAAAGCGTATTGCTCGGCGCATGTCTTAATGATTTTTCCGAACCAATCAATTCCGATCACCCGCTTGTTGATCTCGCCGTATTTATTGAGCTTTTCCTCGTGAGCCAATCGCGCTTTATGGCCTAGTTCGCAAAATCCTTTCCAACGTGATTTATCGGCATGCTCCCGAAGGGTAAAAAGTTCTTCATCAAAGGCTACGTCTAACGGGTTAGCCCGGCGAAGTTGCCGCCAAAGGCTGACCGGGGGAGATCCTGATTGAGAAAACTGCCTGATACCCCAAGTGCTTGACCATGCACGAACCGATAGCGCGTTGTATTCGGCCTCGGCTTCTTCCATGTGGGCGCCGTTGATGTTTTTGGAGATGTACTTAATGCAATACCCCGTAGCACTGCCTTTGTTGGGGTCGCAGGGTTTGGCTTTAAATCGGCGGCTAGGGCAGTAGCGCCCTTTGTTATTGTATAGCTCTGCTCGGTCTTCGCTGGTGGCGATTTCTTGGCAGATGTTAACTAACTGCTGTTGCTGATTTTCTGGAGTGTACAAGAACATATGAGCATGAGGTGTACCGTCTTTGTGCGGTTCGGCCACCCGTAGGCCAAACCATAAAATGTCGTGTTTTTTAAAGTGAGCACGGGCTAGCTTCCATTGCTGCATTAAATTCTGATGCGCTTCTTTCACGGTGCAGCCGTTCCATTCATCATCATTTCGGTGGTATTTGGATGGTAATGTCCATGTCAAAAATACGCCTTCATATCCCATATCTATGGCGCGTTCTTCTTCACCACGAGCACGGACAATCAGTTCTACTCGTCGATTTTTTGGGTTGGCCGTGGTGCGCTCGGCCACCTCTTTTAAATTGAACTCTTGAAGCGTGTCTTGGTTGATCACCGTCATCGACTCTAAGAAGTCTTCGGCCTGAATCATTTGATGTTTAAAGCGAGCCAGTGAACGGCGGGAAATGTACTTGTGTTGGCGTTTCTTACGTCCAAGATTGCCAAGAGCTATTTGAGAGTGCTCAATATATTGTTTGCGCAGTCGTTTGAACTTCTTAATTAAATAGGAGGCATCAAGGCAACGTTTTATCGCTACCTCTAAAATAAGTTCGGCATCATTCAGGCTAATTTTCTCCCCAATGCCTGATAGGTTTACCTCTGGCGGTTTAATAAAGCATTCCAGCATTAGGGCGCTTATTTTGTTGAAGGCGTCTTCAAGCGCTCCCAGATACCCGGTGAAACTCTCTTCATTGATTTGGGTTTCACTAAGGTAGCGTTCGAACTCACTGGTCATTTTAATCGCCAGTGCTTTGACGTTCTCGTCACTCATTAGAACATCATGAGATAAAAACACCTGTTTACGCTTCTTGTAACAATTATCGGCATAGGCAAAGGGGAATTTATCAGTGATAAATGTAGAAAGTGTCTTAGCCTCTTTGACCGCTTCTGCAGCAAACAAAGCGACGTTCTCTGTAGTGGCCGACGAGCGGCGTTTACGCGCTTTGATTTTATAGTTCACATCTTCACGTACTACCTTTGGTAAGTCGTTAACAAAGTGCCGGTAGATATGGCTTATGTTTATAGGGGTAGAGTGGGCGTAGTGAAAACGGGTCATACGGTCACCACAAAACGATCATCACCCTGACAGGGAATGATCGCGATAGCTTCATTAATGAACGTGACTGAGTTGCCCGTTCGCTGTTCCATTTCAGAAACCGCACGATAGAAGTTTGCTGAATGCTCACGTTCGGGCAACACATCGATAACCATGCAACGCTGGTTAGAAAATATCTCAACTTTGGTCATCGCTTGTCCCATGGCTCCATGCACCTTTGACAGGTGCAGGTGTAATTGAGCGGTTTAGGCTCTGGCTTTGTATGTTTTTGAATGCCGTGCTTTTGCCGTAAAACGTCCAGACGGAAAAGCGAGTTTTCGCGCTTCTCTGGTACTGGGTTTTCCATTCCGGCCATGTCAGGGCATGGCGCGTGTATGGGGTCAGTAATGGGTAAGTCAACGGACGATTCACCGGGGTTGTAATTCACATCACTCATTAGGCGTAAGCTCTTACAGATAAAAGTCGACGATCTCGCTTCCATACACGCAAGCGATACCTAAGAGGGGCCTTGTATATTTCATCCTCAGCAATAGCCACTGCCTTAAATACTCGGTATGGGTTATCACTCATGCTTATCACGTTCGTGATTGCCGATGCATTCGACTCTTTCACTGCCCCTCGGGCTGCTTCGTAACACCATCTAGCTAATTCGTGTCTATCCATTGCGTTTATCCTCACATTACTTAGGCAAGTCAGGCCATGAACTACCCGAATTCATGATGTTGTAGATGGATGCTTCATTCTCTTTTTCATCAAGAGAATCAGCATAGAACCCCCAGTAGCGTTTAACCCTTTCAGCCTTGCCGTCTAGTCCGGTATCTAGGCATTGAATAAAGGCAAATCCGCGCCCGTGTGTACGGCAGAAATGGAGCTGGCATTTGGGGTGTGAATCATCAAATAGCAGGTTGTTTTTGGTTTGAATTTTCAAAACTACACCTCCAAACTTTCAAGCAGTTCAGCTGCATCGTTTAGTTGTCCGAGAATGGTGCAAAGGAAATCAACTTCTTCCTTGACCATGCTGGTGGTGGGGGCGGCTCGCAAAATGTCGATCAACACTTTCGGTTCACTGGAATGCGAAAAGTCGATATTGATGCTGTGTAGTGATGTTTTCATGTTCTTTGCTCCTGTGTTGGGTCAGAAAGCAAAGTGATACTTATAAAAAAAGTGTGGGCTTTGCCCAAAATAGTAATTTTTATTTTTTTGATGCGGGTACAGTGAACTGTCCTGCGTCTATTCGTCTTTGTAATTCGTGACAGTCAATCAAATAAGTGCTGCCCTTGATTTGATTGGGTAATACAGGGATTTCATCTTCTTTAATGGCTTTTAGAATGGCCGTTTTTGACCAGCCAGTAACCTCTACCATCTTCTTGACCGTCATAAAGGGCGGTAAATACATGACACCCCCCTTTTGATATCATGAGTGATTATTTGAACTTATATGTTTGGTTTGCATTTGCAATCCCAGTGTGAGTTTACAAATGCAAACTACTTGGTGTCAATAATGATCTTGAGCGAAAAAATAAAATTAATGAGAGTAACCGAAGGAATAACGCAAAAGGAATTTTCACAACTTACTGAAATACCTTTAGTTTCAATAAAATTTTATGAGACAGATCGACGTCAGATAAATTTTGAAAACTTAATTAAAATCACGAGTCACTCGCAATTTAGAAAATATGCACTTTGGTTAGTAAGTGATGATTTTAAGATGGATATCGAAAATCAGATCGCTCCAGCTAACATTGATGACCTGGAGGAGTATTAAATTTTCCTCTCGTATAAGAGGTCGATATGAAGTTAGGGAAGAAAATTAAGTCTATCCGAATATCAGAAGGGTTAACGCAAAAAAGATTTGCTGAAATTGTTGGTATCCCTTTGATATCTTTGAAAAATTACGAGTTGGGTAGAAAGGGCTCTGTCAATTCATCCAATTTACTTAAAATCACGAATCACTCGCAATTTAAAAAATACGCGCTTTGGTTAGTGACCGAACAGGTAGATACTGTAGAAAAAGTGGAGCAGATAGCCCCACACATGATTGAGATTTAGAAGAATACTAAGTTAACTATCATAAATTTTCTCTAGATCACTTTTGATGTTTTTTAGCTCTTCGGCGAGCGCCTCCATATCGGAGTTCGATGGGTCTACCTTGTTGGTATCCCAAGCGCCAAGCGCATTAGACAGCATATCAATCTTACTAATTATAATTTCAAGTAACTGTTTTTGTTTTAAATTAATCACGTCGCCACCCTATAACGTTAATAAATGAGATAAGGGTTGTACAACAATGCAAAGCGATTGTTTGCGTATGACAATACATCATAGAGATAATCTATGATTGAGCAGCATGACAATGGGCTTTACTTTTGTGTGGCCGACCCAAGTAAGCAATTCTCGTTAAAGCGTGATGCCTTCCAGTACGAAAAACGCCTATACCCAATCAACTTGAA
>DDQN01000003.1 GCA_002342685.1 Vibrio sp. UBA2441 | reverse complement strand
ATTCCGGAATTGAGGAATGAAATATCCGGAATCTGGTTTTGGGCAATAGGCAATAGGTGATGGGTAATGGGATTACGGGTGACCGATAACCGGATTACTTAATGTGGATTTGTCATTCCGGAATTGAGGAATGAAATATCCGGAATCTGGTTTTGGGCAATAGGTGATGGGTAATGGGATTACGGGTGACCGATAACCGGATTACTAAATGTGGATTTGTCATTCCGATTGAGGAATGAAATATCCGGAATCTGATTTTGGGCAATAGGCAATAGATGACGGGTAATAGGAGATGGGCGATAGGTAATAGATGTAAAAATAAAAAGCATGAATTGACTACTTGTAACACTATAATTAATAAGCGACATAATCCGTAGCCCGTAGCCCGTAGCCCGTAGCCTGTTACCCGTTACCTGTTACTATTACCTATCACCCGCTATTGATCACTCCCTATCCACTATCTTGTAACAAGGGATATATTCTGAACCCGGTAGCTTCATTCTCTGCTGCGACACAAAATCATTAAGTAGCTTGTCCATCTTCTCCATTAATTCAGGGTCGCCATTAATAACAAAAGGACCGGATTTTTCTATTTCTCTTATGCCTTCAGCTTTGACGTTACCTGCCACGATACCAGAGAACGCCTTACGTAGGTTTGATGCTAACAACTCAGTAGGTTGCTGCATATGTAGGTCAAGGTTCGCCATGCTCTCGTGAGTTGGCTCAAACGGGATCTGAAACTCAGGAGGGACTTTTAATGACCAGTTGTAGCTATAGGCATCTTCAGTGAGTTTTCGTTGTTCACGGACTTCGGGAATGCCGCCTTTAATGATCTGTGCTGCTGTTGCGGGGTCATCTACAACGATTTGGTAATGCGCTTGTGCTTCTTTACCTAAGGTTTCACCAATGAATGTATCTATGGAACGGAAATAGGCTTCGCTCTCTTTAGGCCCTGTCAGCACAATAGGAAGAGGTTGCTCTTTATTATCCGGGTGCATCATGATACCAAGAATGTATAACAATTCTTCTGCGGTTCCTGGTCCTCCGGGGAATATCACAATGCCATGAGCCATGCGCACGAAAGCTTCCAGACGCTTTTCAATATCAGGCATAATGATGAGTTCATTAACGATGGGGTTTGGTGGTTCTGCTGCAATTATAGATGGCTCTGTTAGGCCGATATAGCGTTGTTCATCGTATCGCTGTTTAGCGTGACCGATAGCGGCACCTTTCATTGGTCCTTCCATGGCCCCCGGGCCACACCCGGTACAAATATTTAATTCTCTTAGGCCTAATTCGTGTCCAACTTCTCTTGTGTACTGATATTCGACAGGATTAATAGAGTGTCCGCCCCAACAAACTACTAAGTTTGGTTCTATTCCAGGATGAAGAGCACCTGCGTTACGCAATATAGCAAAAACGAGGTTGGTGATGTGGGTTGGATCGTTCTGGTTTTCTCTGTGCATTTGAGCCACGTGCATATTGACGTAGACAATGTCTCTTAATACGGAGAAAAGATGTTCCTGAATTCCTTTGATAATCGTGCCATCAACAAATGCCTCCTCTGGAGGGTTGGTGAGATCGAGCTTTATACCTCGCTCCCGGCTAACCACCTCAACGTCAAAATCTTTGTGTTTATCAAGTAGCTCTTTAGAATTATCGGTATGGCTACCTGAGTTCAGTACCGCTAAAGTACAGTTTCTATAGAGCTGATAGAGATCGCTAGTCGCTTCGTTTTTAAGCCGCTTTACTTCTAACTGAGACAGTAGATCCATGCTGCCTGCGGGGCTGATATGTGTGATCATGTTTCCTCCTTTCCTTCAGGAAGTATTGTTATATCCAAGTAACCTCGATGAGCCTATTTCTGCGTCAGATAACGTTGAAAGGGGTTAGGTTATCTTTGTTGAACTGAACCCGTTGTTGTTGAACTGAACCCGTTAATGAAGTGCTGAGTCCTGCATTTTGAGGTCACTTGGGTATATATCCTCACGTTTCTAATGGTTTAACTTATTGAATACTCTATTACTTACCATATACGTATTCATTGAAATACTACAAGAAAAAAGAAAAGAAAGTTGAAGAAAATATAAGGGAAATAAGAACAGATAAGCGCTACTTTATGATAATTTGATTATTACCTTTGCTCTTTGCTTCTGTTAAAGCAAGGTTGAGGCGATCTAAGATTTCTTCAGGGGTATCAGAATCTTTAAGTTGCGAAAGGGCTATTGAGGCGGTAATAGTAATGTTTTGATCTCTAAATTTAAATGGAAGTCGGCTGATTTGCAATTGCAGGTTCTGCATTAACAACTGACATTCCTTGTCGCTCATATTTGGCATTAATACAATAAACTCTTCGCCAGAGAAACGAGCTAATACATCATCGTCTTTTAGCTCTTTCGAGATTGTTCTGGTAATGATTTTTAATGCTTTATCCCCAGCGGCAAAACCAAAACTATCATTGAGTGCTTTAAAGTTATCAATATCTAAAAGTAAGACACGGAGGTTACTTTGAGAGCGGATCCAGCGATGATATTCAAGTTCGAAACGTTCAAGGAATGCAGTTCTGTTAAAGACTTTAGTCAGCGGATCAATGAGCATTCTTTGCGATTGATCTTCCAGTCGGCGACGGTGGTCTTGCGTGACTTCATACAGGCCTTCAAGTTGGTTATTATTATGAGAAAACCGCTCAAGTATTGCCATCTCACGTTGTTCGTTATGTTTAAGTCGTTCCGTTAACATACTGATCTGGTCGAGTAAAGGTTTTACTGCGGATTTAGCACCATCAACATCTGTGGCATTATCTAATGCAATCTGACTTTCGTTAGTGATATCCAGCAACTCACTCGTCATCTGCTTTCTGTGTTTTGCGTAAGATTCACTCTGATCCAGATTTTGAGTGGAACTCTTAATCACTTTATTTAGTGAGGTATTTACCTGAGAGAGGAACTGTTCTGAGGTTTTTCTCTCGTAATGGGTTCCCTGAATAACGAGTTTTAAAATTTGTAGTGTCAATTCAAGCAAAGCATCGGTGTTTACGCCTACCAATAACTTCACTCGTATGTCGTTAAGTAGATCACCAGATTCGCCATCAAAATCAAGCTCACTGATTAAGTGCTGTAGTTCTTCAGAAAGCTTATTTAGCAGTTCTTTATTGATTTCGGGATCTTTTTGTAGCGTATGAATTGAACTAGAGGTGATTATCTTAATAGCGCGTTCATAAATAGCGAGTAGACGAGTAGCTTGATCAAGCTGATTTTGATTTTTTACTGATGGAAAGCTCAGTAAATTCCTTAAGTCACGCTTAAGTTGAGCTGGAAGCCCGGGAACTCTTTGCAGCGTTTCACCGCTATGTCTTACTCTTTCATCTAAATGAACTTTCTTCTCTTCCATCGCGTGGGTATTTTTCTTTAACATTCGTTCAAGAATCGCTAAGCGCGGAATCAACTTAGAGATGTCTTGTTGTTGTTCAAATGCATTTTTTAAGGATACAACAGCTTTGTCAAGAGCGTCATTATAACCCATGCAGGCTTCACTAAGGTTAGTGACCACCCGCTTGAGTACTTTTGACTCTCTTGTGTGCTTGAACGAAGCATCTCTATGTTTTAATTTTGCTTGTTCTAATTGTAATTTTAACTGGTCAATTTGAGCTAAAACTTCTTCTCGACCAGTGAGCTTATTTTCACTCATATATTAAAGTGGCAATTACTATCCCAAAAATGTAGATCTAACTGATAATAGCAAAATTTAAATTAAGGTCATTCTATTTATTCATCATCCGATTATAAACTAATCAATAATACTAGATTTTATGATGTTCTCCTCAATTTTGTTAGATGAGTCGATTTTTATCAAACCTTTTTCTATTGCATCTTGACATGCCTTACGAATATTTTCATCTGCAAAACTTGCGGCTGGTGCGTGTTCAATCGCTCTTAAGCACACCCATTGGTTTCCGCCAAGCTCAATATGTAAGCTTCGAGCCATATTAGATGCCATTAGTAGAATATCGATTAATTCCTTGTCATTTATAGCTGTATAGGCCCTAGGCAAAAAAGGATAATCTGCAATACCTGCCCGAATAGTTTTTGCCAGATTTTTATCGGCCTCAAATCCTACAATCCACTCTTTTATTTGTTCGAAAAGTTCTTGAGCGGTTTTGTTAGGGTTTGTGTTTGGCTCTACGTATAAAAACATAGCATCAGAAAAGTGGTATAAGCGAGCTGGGCTCTCTATTTTAGTTTTTATATATTCCCCAAACTGACCTTCAAGATCTAGCCCTGCATTGTAACCGTTTCTGAGGTACATGGTTCTAAGGAATGGCAGGTCGATCATAACGAAGCGTAGTTTGTCATGAAGTGGTTCGTTTATCAGTTCACCTGTTTGCCATTGCTCAAAGTTAGCGCTGCTCTGCTCTAGTGAAGATGGTAACTTTTTGTTTAACAGGCGTAGATTGCGCAGCCCGGATCGGGGATGCGTGTAATGGTCAGTATATAAATTCTTAAGTTGCATTCTCATCTTTCGGTTTGTCATTCCACGATGGATAAACAGAATAACCAGAAGCAAAGTAAGGAAAAATAAAATAGTCGTGGAGTAACGATAACGAGTGATATCTTGTGTTCGTCGAGCTAGTTCAGCGGTTTGATCTTTATAGTGCAACGAACGTTCAATAAATAGTTTTTGCTGTTTAAAATCATCTTTAGAAATTTCGATAAGCTGATCTTTTAGAGTAGTGATCTTTTGATCGTACTGTTTACCGTGAATAAATGCATTGGCAAAGTCTTTATTTGATTCGTAAATGTTGGACAGTAAATAATGAGTGTTGAGTTGAATAGTCACATTGTTTAAACGTTTGCTTATTTCTAATGCAGATAGTGACTGGTTAAGAGCTTTTTCATTATGCCCTTTTTGAAAGTTAAGTTGAGCTTGTAGTAATAGAGCAAGTGCGTCTAACCGATCTAAGTCAGTATAATCAAGTAACGAATTTGCTCTTTTGATATATTGCTCTGTTAATGAATAGTTATAAAGTTGTAGGTATGTCTTAGCTAAATCTAATCTTAATTCGATAATATCTTCAATATCTCTATTTATGGCTTCAGAGTCGAGAACATTGAAATAATGAACTAGTGCCAGATTATACTTTCCTTGGTCATAGTAGATATCAGCCATTTTCTTCAGGACATTGGGTAAAATGGGTGAATCTTTATAATTATCATAAAAATCAGCGGCTTGAGATAGGTGTTCAATGGATTTGTCTAATACACGCTTTTGATAAAATAACTGGGCTAGTTGGTAGTTTATTTTTGCCAACCGTATTGGCATATCATTTTCCACAGTTGTCCAGTAAGCAGAAAGTAACTGGTAAAGTGCGCGGTTATATTGTTTATATTTGAGATGATATTTACCGAGTTCAATTTGATAGTCAACGAGCATCGCTCTACGATCAATTTTTATAAGGTAGCTATTGGCTTTCTTATACAATTTTTCAGCGGTATTTAAGTTTTTCTGAAAAGCCGCGATTTTAGCTTTTAACATAACTAATTGATAATTAAGATTGTCATCTAAAATCGGTTTTTCATGCCCTTTCTCCAATACATCTTCGACAATAGCGATAAGGGGGAAAACTTTGGCTTCATCTTTGGAAATTTGCCAAAGCAAATCAGCTTTAATAATTTGAGTTTCAATTAATGCATAAGGTAGCTGATAGCTGCGGGCCAGTATTTCTGCTTGCTCGATACTGTCCAGCGAGCCTCTGAAATCACCTAACAAAAACATCGTTTTGGCTAATATTTGTAATGCGTCGACGCTTGTGTCAGGTGTTCTTAAGGAGCTGCTGGCATCTTCTCTCGTTGAAGAATTATTTCCACTTGTTTTGCTGGTCAGAGTCCTAGAGGCAAGAAATTTTTGAGCGACTTGTTTAGATTGCTCCGGAACAATCTCAATCAATTTATTTGCCTCATCCAAAATTTTGGATGTTGAGTTTTCTGCCTGAGCAGTAAAACCAAAGCTAATTGACAGCAGTGCAATAAAAGACAGTAATTTGTTCGTCATTCTTGTTCTAAACCTCTTTTCTACTATTGACGTGCTAAGCGATAATTATGTGCTGGCAAGGTCGAGCATGTCGATCGGTAAGGATTGATATCCAACCCCCCACGTCTTGTATAGCGTGCAAATACGGTTAGAGAGTCTGGATGGCAATATTTTTGAATATCGGTAAAAATGCGCTCTACGCATTGTTCGTGAAATTCGTTGTGCTCTCTGAAAGAAACAATATATCTTAGTAATGCCTCTCTATCGATTTTAGTGCCAGTGTAACTAATTTCAACACTTCCCCAATCTGGTTGGTTGGTTATCAAACAGTTCGATTTCAGAAGGTGACTGTGTAATGTTTCAGTGACCTGAATATCCGATGAGGCGTTTTCCAGATAAGCAGGATTAAATTCATAATCATTAATGGTAATGTCTTGTTCATCTATGCAGTCACCAGCCATATCAATAATTTTTTGGTTATTGTAATCAGATACTTTATTCAGAGTGACCTTTACCATTTCTTTAGCGCAATCAGATAGATCTTTTTCGAGAGTACGCTGCACTTGATCCCAACTGGAAAAATGGGTCTGATTAAAACTGTTTAGATATAGCTTGAATGATTTGGATTCAATTAAGTTATCACTGGACGCAGGGATAAATACGTCTGCCACAGCAACTTGTGGCAACCCTTTGTCGTTTAACCAAGAAAGCTCATACAATGTCCAGATATCACCGCCGGCAAAGGGTAGCGTATCACCAAGCTCAAGATCATCACGGTTTAGGCTTCGTGGAACGGGTTGCAAAAGAGAAGCATCGTATTGGCTTCGGTATTCTGTTTTTTGACCAAGGGTTAAGTCTGAAAGTTCTTTTGCGTTTGAATATTTGCTCATACTTCACTTCAAATATCGATTAGAATAAATAGAATTCTACTTAATCAAGTAATGCCTGTCATTAATTCAAGGAGTTTACATGACTCAATCAGTAGTCGATGCTTTAGATACCTTCTCGAAGAACTTCGTTCAGGCATGGAAAACAAACCATCAATCTTTGCCTAAAAGTGAAGAATTGGTAGGCCTTGTTTCTCCATGTGTGCAAGAAAAACAAGAAGATGCTGTATTTTGGCAACCCGTTCAGCGAGACCAAGTGGCCGACTTTTCAAACGTAGAAGAAGGTATTGAACTTAGCTTACATGAAGATATTAAATTATTTTATGGCTGCCAATATAGTTCTGATATGGAGGCTACTTGGCGGGGTGAGTCATTTATTTTGTTGCAGGTGTGGAGTGATGAGGACTATGTTAGGTTGCAAGAAAATATAATAGGTCACCTTGTGACCCAGAAACGATTGAAATTAAAGCCTACCGTTTTTATTGGTGCCACTGATGCTGATATGGATGTTATTTCTATTTGTAATTTAACAGGTAATGTCATATTAGAACGCTTGGGCACCGATAAGAGAGATATTCTTGCGGAAAATTTGGTTGAGTTTTTAACCGAAATTAAGCCAGAGGTATAACAGGATGTACGTTGTTGAACTCGAATTTGAGTGTTTTGATAACACGACTATATCTGCCGTTGATAAAGCCATTAATGGGCTGATGGAAGCGCTGCGGTATAACGGTCAGATTCTGGGGCGGGAGTTCCCGATCATTATGGGTGAAGGCGTGTTTGATGTTCGTCTGGTTTGCCCTGAACAAGATAGTCTTCATCCAAGCAACCATTCAGATTATGTAAAGTTTTGTATTGAAAGGTTATCAGAGGCTTGTTTATTATCTCCTAAAGTTCGTTTATTAGGCCGTGATATTAATTCGGAGCAGGCCGCTGAAGATCAGCCGCCGAGTTGGCAGGTTCTTTATACGACGTATGTGCATACCTGTTCGCCGTTGAGGAGTGGAGAGTCACTTTTACCTATTCCTCTTTATCGAAACCCACCTAGTTTGAATGGTGACCATAAAGCGGTTGTTAAGTGGCAAACAGAATGGCAGGCTTGTGATGAGCTACAAATGGCGGGTGGTTGTAAAGCTGAACATGCGGCTTTGAATGAAATTACAAGTATTGAAAGTGACCTGTTTAGACGGGGCTGGGATTTGCGTGGTCGTATAGAATTTTTGACCGACATTCCGACTTACTATTATTTATATCGCGTTGGCGGAAAAAGCATTGTAGAAGAAAAGGCGAGAAAATGCCCCAAATGTGCGGGGGACTGGTTACTTGATGAACCTTTGCATGATGTATTTTATTTTAAATGCGATTCTTGCCGAATCGTCTCTAATATATCCTGGGATATATTGAAGTAGGTAGATATTGGGCGATAGGCGATAGGTTATGGGGAGTAGATAAAAGACGGTTATAGGCGATGGGTCATATCAAAGGCATTATGCTCCCATGACCCATGACCCATGACCCATGACCCATGACCCATGACCCATGACCCATCATCTTTTCGCCAATATCCTGTCTAAATGGTTGGCGAATTCTCGTCGGTCAGTTTGTGATAGTGCAGCAGGTCCGCCTGTCTGTACGCCACTTGCTCTCATGGTATCCATAAAATCTCTGATATTAAGGCGAGCTTTAATTGTTTCTTTGGTATAAAGCTCTCCTCTGGAGTTGAGTGCCAGTCCACCTTTTGTGATGACCTCATCGGCGAGCGGTATATCTGAAGTGATGACCAAATCTCCAGCTGAAACTCGCTTTACAATTTCATTGTCTGCAATATCAAACCCACTCTCTACTTGAATAGACTTAATATTCACTCGTGTTGGAACCGGAATACGGTGATTCGCGACAAACGTACATTCAACGCCAGTCCGCTCTGCTGCTCTAAATAGTGTTTCACGTGTTACCTTGGGACAGGCATCGGCATCCACCCAAATTTTCATTGCTTGGCCTCTAGTATTTCAATACGTTCAATCAAATCGGCAACTTGTTGTTCCAATTTACTGATCTTATTTTCAGCAGACATTTGTTCTGCCGCGACTTCAATTTTTGGCATCGGCTTTTTGCCTTTCCAACTTTTTATCGCTGCAATAATAGCAGGCATAGGGACGTTAGTGGAAAGTCGGGCTTTTACTAGAGCAACGGTGGGTTGTTTTCCTAGGTCGTGCAACGATTGAATGGCGTTTTCCAACTCGGAAGAGACGTCTTTAGTTAGCATGTATTGTTCCAAAAAAAGAAATTCTCTACATAATAATGGTTCAGGATAAATTAAGCGAACAGAGTTAAATTATTCGGTAAAGTTATTGGTGGTAGAGCTTGTAGGAGATCTCTTACATTGCCTGTGAGAGAAATCGATAAAATCTATCCTATTTAAGTGGTGAACTTCGTTAACTTAATGTTTTTTAATTACATTTTATCTTTGAGTTATTTGTTACTAAAAAATTAGATTAAAAATGGGGTTGTTCAAAATCCTAATCAACGTAATCTTAACCTTGTCGACAGGAAGCCGACACGGATTTAAGAATAACCACGGAACAGGTTATCTTCAGGATGAAGGCAGGTTACCGGGAGTGTAATCTACATGGAGTCAGGACATAGCGGGAAGCTATCGTTAGTAGGATACTAACGGCAAGGAAAGCTAGGAACACCTAAAAGGATTAGGCTGGGACAACATCAGGATGATGTAAAGGACACCGCTCACGGAACAAGTGAAGTGAACTAACTAGGATGTTAGTGATAAGGATTATCAGGACACCGCTAGGAAGGCGATGCAGGATATACTGAAGGAATCAGTACTATTACGGATGATGCATGGAGCATTAATTAGTAGCTGGATTGCTGCAAGTAAGACTATAACCCCGATGTGAAAACATTGGGGTTTTTCTTTTATGGCATTCTATATGGGGGGATATTGAAATGCATAGGTCGGAAACCTTGCATAACAAGTCGTCCTTGATAGGCGTCATCACCGAGCGCTGAAAATTCAAAATGGTAGACAGTATGCCATATCCAGTTTCCCTCTGCGGTTCTAACTTTATGCCCTTTTAATGCGACACTAAGTAATTGCAGATCCAGTTTTTGACATCGCTTTGCAATGGCATTTTTTGCTAGCTCAGATTGTCGTCTTTGCTGCCAAAAAAGAAAACAAAGAAAGCATAGCCCTAGTATGGCGAACAAATTGCTTATCATGAATTTGGGTTTCCTGATTTTGTACTTTGTTGAAGGTTAACTAGTGCATTAGTCAGTTCTTCAGAAGGGGTACTGTGAAGCAATGGTAAAATAACCATACGCAATGAAGGTTGCATAACCAGATCGGCAAAAATCTGATTAAAGAGTGTCTGATTACCTGTTTGAGCAAGGCGTAATAAAAACTGCTGAGCAAGGTGGTCATCTTCTAGCGCGTGCCAGACACGTCCCGCGATGGCAATGAGTACTTCCTGATGGCTTAACCTAGGGCTTTTAAGAACTTTTTCTATGATTGCTTGTAAGCTGTTTTTGTCTGAGCCAGCAAGCGAACGAATATAAGCTGAAAGCAAAAATAGATCGGGTTCAGAACTTTGAATTTGTTTATATGCCAACTCTAAAATTCGGTTGGCTAGTTTTTGTGGTATATCGATATGTTCTAAAACACCAAGTAAAGCATACTTAGGCTCGTTTGGAAGGTGAGCCAGTGCTTTTCGAATAAGTACGCTATTCTGTTCATGTTTTAGACGAGCACAGATATCAGTAATACCCTGCAAACCAACTGTTTGCCACTTTTCCCACCCTAGTCCACCAGAAAAGTAATGTTGGGCATGTTCATAATACTGGCTGGTGGGCATATCTAAGCTAGCTCTGATTTGACTATGAAATACCGCCATTTTATCTTCAGATGGTTTGAACGTGTATGGATTATTGGCAAGTTTTTGTTGTTGATTTTCGTCTAAGTCGCTGTTTAAACGGGTTCCCATAGCCTCAACAACGTATTTGATGAAATTACCAATGTCGGCTTGTTTAAGAAGCCCTCTTTCATCTAAAGAAAACTTTAAGAACCAGATCCAAGGTTGCTTTTTTTCATTCCAGTAAGCAATAGCAATATGAGCATGTCTTTGTAGGGGGTAAGGGTAGGGCTTTTGTCCTTGTTCCACCTTAGCAAATACCGTATTAGGAATGGTGAGAATTCGCCGCCCTAAATCAAAAATTTTATATTCACAGCCGCTGTTTTCCAGCAACTCAGTTAAGGTATGAATGTTTTCCATTTGCTCAGCTCATTTACTCTATTGGTCTTTGGTTAATAAATGGTACTCTTAGCGCAAATTTCAAGGTGGTTAAGCAGATTTAGGCAATGGCAGAGACAATTCCAGTCCTGAAGTTACTGATTCAGGCAGAAGAGTGTTTACGAAAATCAGGTTTATGGGAGACAGAGCAACCGGATGAAGCGGTTTTGCAAAGCAAACAACCTTTTGCGCTGGATACCTTATTGCCACAACAGTGGCTTCAGTGGATATTCATACCGAAAATGAGAGAGATGATAGAGAAAGAGAGTGTTGTACAAGGATTTTGCATTTCCCCTTATTTTGAAGAGGTCTGGAAATCCGAGAGCGATAAGGCAGAACTGATAGAACTATTGCATGCCATAGACTGGGAGTGTCGCTAATGCTTGAAATTATCTATCAAGACGATTATTTAGTCGCCGTTAATAAGCCCGCTGGAATGTTGGTACACCGCTCTTGGCTGGATAAGCACGAAACTCAATTTGTCATGCAAACGCTGCGAGATCAAATAGGCCAGCATGTTTTTCCTCTGCATAGGCTCGACAGACCTACATCTGGCGTGTTGGTATTTGCGCTCTCTAGTGAAATTGCTTCTAAAGTCATGCCGATGTTCGCTAATCATGAAATGCAAAAAACCTATCATGCAATCGTTCGGGGGTGGATTGAAGAGGGGGCCGTACTCGATTATCCGCTTAAAGAAGAGCTGGATAAAATTGCGGATAAATTTGCCAGCAAAGAAGTAGAAGCAAAAGAAGCCATTACTGAATACTTACCCTTGGATAAAGTAGAAGTCCCTTATTCTACAGGCCTATTTCCGACCAGCCGATATTGTTTAGTGGAGATGAAACCGAAAACAGGACGAAAACATCAGTTGCGTCGTCATATGGCCCATTTAAGGCATCCTATCGTTGGTGATACGTCACATGGTGATGGAAAACATAACCGATTATTCCGCGAAAACTATCAAGCTCACCGTTTATTATTACACGCCTCTGAGCTGAGATTTATCCATCCGTTTACGGACAAAGAGGTTTGTTTAAAAGCTGAATTTGATGAGGTTTGGCGTAATTTGATGGCTGAGTTTAGCTGGGTAATATAAACCTAGGCGAGGATTAAAAAGCCACCGGTTAAACTGGTGGCTAGGACAAAAAACAGGGGCAATTGGAGTGCTATTTGATAATTACTTCAATTTTTCTAGATCCGATTCAATCTCATGGATCTTACTTGAAACGACTTTTTCCAAATGGCGCAGGTCAGAAAGAATTTTCTGTTTGAGATCTTTCTCTTGCAGCATTTCTGGCCGTGTAATGCTATTTAATTCATCGATGATGAGGGTTAAATTCCGGTTTATTTCAGTGACTTCTTTATACTGATGTGTACCGCTATCCACCAAAACTTTTTTGATTTGTCTTGGATATTTGAACTTAACACTTTTCGCAAACAGTTCTCCTTTCTGTTTGTGAAAGTAAATCTTTAACACGTCCTTGTGAGCTTCTTGGCGTAGTGAGTAACGCTCTATTTGTTTAGGATCATGAATTCCCAGACCAGTTAGGTTTGGATACATAGGTTACCTCATAAACAATCGTGTTAATGGTTTGAATAAGTGTAGGTTAATTTCAGGAATTAACTGAATTTAACTGTAGCAGTCAAATTGCGTGGTAGATAGTTGATAATTCATCCAAAAAGTAGAGTTGTGAACGAGATCGTTTTTTGCGATCTCGCTATAGTTGAATGTGCTATTGAGGGGCTAGTTCTGAAACATTTTTGACTAAAGTATCCCTTAGTGCTTGCTGTTCATCTTCGGTAAGCCTTCCGCCGTCAGAAGAAGTTAAAATAAATAAATCTTCTGCTCGTTCGCCCATGGTAGTTATCTTTGCTCCATGTAAGTGTATGTCTAACTCAGAAAACGTTTCTCCGACGGTCGCTAATAGACCTGGAGTATCCAATGCAACAAACTCCATCAGGGTTCGTTTTTTTGTTTTTGTTGGAATAAAATCAACTCTGGTTTTTACATTAAAATGCATTAGGTTACGTGGTGTTCTACGCAAACGCATCTTTCTCTTGCTCGTGTCTTTAAGTACTTTTTGCAAGCTATCGATTAATACTGGGTGATGCTCTTCTTCAATAGGATCACCGTTTTGATCAAGTACCATAAATGTATCCAGCACATACCCGTCTTTACTGATCATAATTTGTGCGTCATGCACGTTTAAGTTTCGCCTGTCTAGCTCCGCCACTGCGGTGGCAAATAATGCGGGTTGGTCTTTTGCATAAATGAATATTTCTGAACCACCACGGGTGGCTTTACGACTTATTAGGATAAGGGTTTGAATTTCATCATCATGACGCAATATATGAGTGCCGTGCCAGGCGATTTGCTTGTGAGTATGTCTTAAGAAATAATCCGCTTTAAATCGTTGCCATAGTAGCTCGATATCCCGTGCAGAAAAACCTTCTTTACGTAATAACGCTGATGCCAGTTGTTGATTATGGCGTATTCTATCCCTGACATCGACAGGGTTCTCTAACCCACGTCTTAACGCTCTTTGAGTTGAGTGATAAAGTTCTGCAAGCAGCGTTCGTTTCCAGCTGTTCCACAGTTCAGGGTTGGTGGCGCAGATATCGGCAACGGTTAGACAAACAAGATGATCAAGGTACTCCTCATCACGGACTTGTTTTGCAAATTCTGCAATGACGTCTGGATCGTATATGTCACGTCGCTGTGCCGTGACTGACATGAGCAGGTGATTGCGAACTAGCCAAGAGACTAGTTTAGCTTCCGGTTTAGACAGGCCATGTTCCATACAAAAATTATATGCCTCGACGGCGCCTATAACTGAGTGGTCTCCCCCTTTTCCCTTACCGATATCGTGGAATATGCCAGCAATAATTAATAGCTCTTTTTTTAGGATTCGAGGATAAAGTTCACAACAAATCGGGTGTTTAGGGTGGTTTTCTACATGGCTAAATGAGTGCAATCCCTTAAGCAACCGCATGCTATGTTCATCCACGGTATAAACATGGAAAAGGTCAAATTGCATTTGACCGACTATTTGACTCCATTGAGGAATATAAGCGGAGAGTACACCTAGCTTATGCATCAGAGTAAATGCTCGGTTCAGCGCGTTAGGGTGCCTACAGAGTGTAAGAAACTTTTCACGAGCCTCTGGGATAGTGTGTAAGAATTTGTTTAGACGTCGTCTGGCTGTTCTTAGTTGACGAAGCGTTGCTGGGGCGACGCTATCAATGCTGGAATCATTGGCAATATGAATAAACATATCTAATATGGTTTCAGGCCTAGCTTGAAATAGCGCGGGCTTTCTCGCCTCAATTAAAGCGCCACGGCGCTGAAAATCATCATCCAATATTTCGGCTTCTACCGTTTCACCTTCGTCGAGTATGGCTTGATTAAAAAGCTTAACCAGCATTTTATTTAGCTCGGCTACCCGACGCAGTGTCCGATAGAACTCTTTCATCATCATTTCTACCGGTATATTGTTCGCACCGGTAAATCCAAGGTGTTCGGCAACTTGTGCCTGATGTGCAAAGGTTAGACGGTTATCATATCTTTTGAGCTCAATATGAAGAGCGAAACGTACTCTCCATAAAAAATCCTGACATTCTTGCAACTCTCGGTATTCACCATCGGTTAGAAAACCGTGTTTACTCATTTCAAATAAAGATGTCGCACCAAAATGTCGTCTCGCTATCCAACCAAGAGTATGAATGTCCCGTAAACCTCCCGGGCTGGATTTAATGTCGGGCTCTAAGTTATAGGTAGTATCATGATAGCGGGCATGTCGTTTTTTTTGCTCTTCGATTTTTGCCTGATAGAAACGCTCACTGGGCCAGAAAGACTCGGAATGTACCAGCATCTTCAATTGGTGGAATGTCTCTTCACTGCCGCATAGGTAACGTGCTTCTTGCAGGTTAGTAGCGACGGTTAAATCTTCTCTACCAACATCGGCACACTCATTTAGGGTTCTAACGGCATGGCCAACCTCTAATCTTAAGTCCCATAGTAGAGTGATAAATTCACTGATTTTTGCACCTGTTTCATCACTGAGTTCTTGTCGTGTTAAGACGAGGATATCGATATCAGAAAGTGGATGTAGTTCGCCTCGGCCATAACCACCAACGGCTATTAAACTTAAGCTTGGAATGGAAGAAAATTGATAATAACGCCATAAACGCTGCAGCAATTGATCCATATAATTTGACCGTTCAAAAACGAGGTCAGTGACAGAGTGGCGATTTAAAAAAGCCTCTTTTTGTGAATCGGTAACTTTATCCAGTTGCTGCTTTATGTATGTTGGATTGATTGTAGAGTCTTCGAACTTGAGAGGTGATAAGTAGGGCATTTAACGCATCCATGCAATTTCCTAATACTCCTCACAATGTACCAGTAGCATTGTTGAAATAAAATCGCTTAAACAAAATAACAGGAAAAAAGAAGCCTTAAATAGGGAAGTTATTACTTTTCGGGAAAAAATAATGGTTCATTTAAAATGAAAATTTAATTAGTTCAATGGAGTGCGAAGCAAGAATGAAGTGCCCCTTAATATTCGTATTTCAACAAATAAGGAGCACTTTAAGATAAGTGACGATTACTTAACTACTTATTAACCATGATACGAGGAATGGTTTCTTCCTTGCGTAGTGTGAGCACTTCACAGCCATTTTCAGTGACTAAGATTGTATGTTCCCATTGAGCTGAGTTTTTACCGTCACCAGTATATACAGTCCAGTCATCTTCGGCATCAACACTACAGCCAAATTTACCGGAATTAATCATTGGTTCGATAGTAAATATCATGCCTGGTTGTAGCTGGCGCTTATCATTGTTTTTGTAGTGAACGACCTGCGGTTCTTCGTGAAACTCATAACCAATACCGTGTCCGCAGAAATCTTTAACGATCGAAAAGCGTGGAGTAATGCCTTTAATGTATTTTTGAATCGTGGTGCCAATGTCGCCAACGGTAATTCCAGGTTTGACTTTACGCATTGCGGTGTAAAGTGACTCTTGTGCAACGATACAAAGGCGTTTGTCCGCTGGTGATACATCGCCGACATAAAACATTTTCGATGTATCGCCATGATAACCCGCAGGACGAGTTTCCAGTGATGCATTTTTATCATCTGGAATAATGACAGTTACATCAACATTAACGATATCGCCATCTTTTAATACGGCAGGTTTTGATTTTCCAGTTGTTCCTGTTGCATCTTCGGTAGCAGGAATGCCATGGCATACAATGTGGTTAATTGATGTACAGATGGATTTAGGGAAACCATGGTAATCTAACGGAGCAGGATAGGCACCGTTATCAATGGTGAACTTGTAACAAATCTGATCTAATTCTTCTGTTGTTACGCCGGGTTTTACGAAAGGTTCAATCATTTCAAGAACTTCAGCTGCGAGCTTGCCCGCTATTCTCATCTTGTTAATTTCTTGCTCTGTTTTAATTTTAATTGTCATCTAAATATCTCGACGCTACTGCGCATTTTTCTACGCGAATAAAAGTCATTCTACCAGTGAGGTGCCTAAGTGCAATTGAATTCCGTTATCATTTGGCATGAATAGAGGTTATATCTATGGTTAATTTGCTAGCCTCCTCAGTTTAAAGAACAGAATTTTACTGGAAATGGCACCTGTTTTTGTGGTATAAAGCGCGCCGGAGTTCAGAACAGTTTTCTTTGATGAGAAATCATCGGCGACACTGGTTTGCTCTATATATAATTTAATTTAATCTCACACACGTACCGACACATGTTCCGGGGTGCTTTATTACTATTCAAAGAGTAGTGAGTGAAGTCGGACACATGGGGTATGTGGAGGCCTAACCCCATAGAGGATTTTAAAATGGCAACTGTATCAATGCGCGACATGCTTAAAGCTGGTGTTCACTTCGGTCACCAGACTCGTTACTGGAACCCAAAAATGAAACCATTCATCTTTGGTGCTCGTAACAAAGTTCATATCATCAACTTAGAAAAAACTGTACCTATGTTCAACGAAGCTCTAGCTGAAATTGCTAAAGTTGGCGAGAAAAAAGGTAAAGTTCTATTTGTTGGTACTAAACGCGCTGCATCTGAAGCTGTTAAAGAAGCTGCTATCAACAGCAACCAGTACTATGTTAACAACCGCTGGTTAGGCGGCATGCTAACAAACTACAAAACTGTTCGTCAGTCTATCAAACGCCTAAAAGAACTTGAAGCTCAAGCTCAAGACGGTACTTTTGATAAACTAACCAAGAAAGAAGCTCTAATGCGTACTCGCGAAATGGAGAAGCTAGAGAAATCTCTTGGTGGTATCAAAGATATGGGCGGTCTACCTGACGCACTATTCGTAATTGATGCTGATCACGAGCACATTGCAGTTAAAGAAGCTAACAACCTAGGTATCCCAGTTTACGCTGTGGTTGATACTAACTCAAACCCAGATGGTATTGACTTCATCATTCCTGGTAACGACGATGCGATCCGCGCTGTTCAACTTTATTTGAACGCTGCTGCTGACGCTGTTAAAGAAGGTCGTAACCAAGACGTAGTAACTGCGGCTGTTGAAGAAAAAGACGGTTTCGTAGAAGAAGCTGAATAATAGCGGACTCTGACGTCATACTTAGCTTGGTAAAGACCTTGTCTTAATACAAGCTAAGATATAGTTAGCATCAGGGGCCAATATTAAGGGCCCCTGATTTTTATCTTATCCGGAATTAACTGAGGAATAGAGAATGGCAACTGTTACTGCTGCTCTAGTAAAAGAACTTCGCGAGCGCACAGCCGCTGGCATGATGGAATGTAAAAAAGCACTTGTTGCCGCTGATGGCGATATTGAGCTAGCGATTGAAAATATGCGTAAAAGTGGCGCAGCAAAAGCAGCTAAAAAAGCTGGTAATGTTGCCGCTGAAGGCGCAATCATCATTAAAGATGAAAACGGCGTTGCAGTTCTTCTTGAAGTAAACTGTCAAACTGACTTCGTTGCTAAGGATGCAGGTTTCCTAGCATTTGCTGACGAAGTAGCGACTGCTGCTCTAGCTGAAAAACTAGACATTGAAGCTCTTCAAGCTAAGTTCGAAGAGACTCGTATTGCACTTATCACTAAGATCGGTGAGAACATCAACATCCGTCGCGTACAGTACGTTGAAGGTGCTGCACTTGCTACTTACCGTCACGGTGAGAAAATCGGTGTTGTTGTTGCTGGTGAAGGCGAAGCTGAAACACTTAAGCACGTTGCTATGCACGTTGCTGCTTCACGTCCTGAATTCCTTAACCCAGAAGACGTACCAGCAGACGTAGTTGCGAAAGAAAAAGCTGTTCAAGTTGACATCGCAATGAACGAAGGTAAACCTCAAGAGATCGCAGAGAAAATGGTTATTGGCCGTATGAAGAAATTCACTGGCGAAATTTCTCTAACTGGTCAAGCTTTCGTGATGGAACCTAAGAAAACTGTTGGTGCAGTTCTTAAAGAGAGAGGCGCTACAGTAACTAACTTCGTTCGTTTAGAAGTTGGTGAAGGCATCGAGAAAGCTGCAGAAATGAGCTTTGCAGATGAAGTAGCAGCGGTACAAAAAGGTTAATCCTTAATGTATTTGCTTTGAAAAAGACCGTAGCTAAGGCTGCGGTCTTTTTGTGAATAGTGAATTATATTTAATTGTGATGAATGAGAATTAGGCTACTTGTGAGTAGCGGGTAAAAGGCTATGGGTAAAGGATCATGGGGTGGATAAGATTAACCCACAACCCACAACCTAGTTTATATTCATGACAGTTAATCAATAACTTTACATCGGAAGGTATACTCCATGACAACGAACCCTAAACCTGCATATCAACGTATTCTTTTGAAACTAAGTGGTGAAGCACTTCAGGGCGAAGAAGGTTTCGGTATTGATCCTACCGTTCTTGACCGAATGGCTCAGGAAGTGAAAGAGCTGGTAGAGCTTGGAGTACAAGTTGGCGTCGTTATCGGTGGTGGCAACTTGTTTCGTGGCGCAGGACTAGCTGAAGCGGGTATGAATCGTGTTGTTGGTGACCATATGGGTATGCTAGCGACGGTAATGAATGGTTTGGCAATGCGTGATGCATTACACCGTGCGTATGTTAATGCGCGTGTAATGTCTGCCATTCCTTTAAAAGGCGTGTGTGATGATTATAACTGGGCTGACGCGATTTCTCAGCTTCGTCAAGGACGTGTAGTTATTTTCTCTGCAGGAACGGGTAACCCTTTCTTTACAACGGATTCTGCGGCGTGCTTACGTGGTATTGAAATTGAAGCTGATGTTGTGCTTAAGGCCACAAAAGTTGACGGTGTATTTACTGCAGACCCGGTAGCCAACCCTGATGCAGAACTGTATGATAAGCTTTCTTATACCACTGTTCTTGATGAAGAACTTAAAGTGATGGATTTGGCTGCATTCACATTGGCGCGTGACCATAAAATGCCAATCCGCGTATTTAATATGAACAAACCAGGCGCATTACGTCGCGTGGTAATGGGTGAAGCTGAAGGTACACTAATAAGTGACGCTGACTAAGCATTTAATGGCTAAACCTAACAACGATCAATTTAAGGTGAAAACGTGATTAACGAAATCAAAAAAGACGCACAAGAGCGCATGGAAAAGAGTGTTGAATCTCTGAAAAACAACCTCATTAAAGTAAGAACTGGTCGTGCTCATCCTAGCTTACTTTCGGGTATCACAGTGGAATACTATGGTGCACCTACGCCTCTTAATCAGGTTGCCAACGTGATCGCAGAAGATGCACGTACGCTTGCAATTACTGTGTTTGACAAAGAACTGACTCCGCTTATAGAAAAAGCAATCATGAAGTCTGATCTTGGTTTAAACCCTATGTCTGCGGGTACGGTTATTCGCGTTCCATTGCCACCGTTAACTGAAGAGCGTCGTCGTGACTTGGTAAAAGTTGTGCGCGGTGAAGCTGAAGGTGGCCGTGTTGCTATCCGTAATATTCGCCGTGATGCGAATAGTGATCTTAAAGGCCTTCTGAAAGAGAAAGAGATTTCTGAAGACGAAGATCGTAAAGCACAAGATGAAATTCAGAAGCTAACAGACGTCGCGGTAAAGAATATCGATGATGTTCTGGCAGCGAAAGAAAAAGATTTGATGGAAGTTTAATCATTTTCTTGTACTAACATTGAATTAAACGCTGTGCTTACAGCCCAGCGTTTTTTTTATGCTATTATTTTGAACCAACAAACGTCACCTATAATATAGAATGTCTGACTTTCAAGTTACTACAACACATTTGCCAAAACATATTGCTATTATCATGGATGGTAATGGGCGTTGGGCGAAGTCGAAAGGAAAACCGAGAGTTTTTGGTCACAGAGCTGGAGCAAAAGCGGTTAGAAAAACCATCGCTGCTGCTGCCAAACTTGGTATTAAAGCTATCACATTATTTGCTTTTAGTAGCGAGAACTGGCGAAGACCCGAAGAAGAAGTCAGCTTATTAATGGACTTGTTTGTTACGGCATTAACCAAAGAAGTGAAAAAACTCCACGCAAATAACCTGCAGCTGAGAATTATTGGTGATATCAGCAAATTTAGTACACGCCTACAAGAAAAAATCAAAGAAGCCGAAGCGTTGACTGCAAATAATAGTGGTATGGTTGTTAATGTAGCCGCTAATTATGGTGGTAAATGGGATATTACTGAGGCAGCAAAAGCCATCGCAGAAAAAGTGAAAAATGGCGAATTACAAGTCAATGATGTCTCAGAAGAGGTGGTTAACTCACATTTAACCATGTCCGACTTGCCAGAAGTGGATCTTTTAATTAGAACAAGCGGTGAGTGTCGCATTAGTAATTTTATGCTGTGGCAACTGGCTTATGCGGAGATCTTTTTTACCCCTGAGTATTGGCCAGATTTTGATGAAGACAAATTGGCAGATGCCGTATCTTGGTTTGTTAGCCGAGAAAGAAGATTCGGTTGTACAGGAAATCAAATCAAGGCTTTAATGGAATAATTTTAAGGTAACTTACTTGAAACAAAGAATAATAACTGGGCTAATATTAGCTCCTCTTGCAGCACTGGCTATTTTTAAACTTTCTTTTCCTCTTTTTATACTAGTGATTGCTGCTATATGTGTTATCGCATTTTGGGAATGGGCTCAATTTATTGAGAGTCCTTCGCGCTATTTGGCGATGATACCGACAATCACTTGTTTGGTGGTTAGCTACTTCATTATCCCCTCCGATATTTTGAGTTTAAATACAATTACGTTATCTCACTATGTCGTTCTTGGTGGCGCTTCAGTGTGGTGGATTATCGCGAGTTATTTAGCTATTACCTACCCAAAATCGACTAAGATTTGGCAGCATTCGAAAGTGCTAAGGCAATTCTTTGGTATGTTAACGGTAATTCCGTTTTTTTGGAGCATGTTGATTCTACGGGCTCAAAATATTGAGTTAGAACCTTATCATGGTGCTAATCTGGTTTTATTTGTGTGCCTATTAGTGTGGGCGGCAGATAGCGGAGCCTATTTTTCTGGAAAAACATTTGGTAAGCATAAGATGGCACCTAATGTTAGCCCTAATAAGACAATAGAAGGGTTGGTTGGTGGCATTATTGTCGCTTTGGTTGTCGGTTGGGCTGCAGGGTCGGTTTTAGATATTGAGTTTTCCAGTGCAGCTAGCATGATTGTTATTTCTTTGATTACTGTGGTTATTTCTGTATTAGGTGACTTGGTAGAGAGCATGTTTAAACGTGTGTCTGGCATAAAGGACAGCAGTCATATTATTCCAGGGCATGGTGGCATTTTAGACCGAATTGACAGCTTAACAGCCGCATTTCCTGTCTTTACGTTGCTTTATTTCACACTTTAATTACGTCAAGAGGTATTCTCTGTACCTCTTGAGTCACCTACTACTCAGTAACTTACTAACGGTTTACTATCAATGCGAAATATAACAATTTTGGGTGCGACAGGTTCAATTGGTAGCAGCACGTTGAAGGTCATTGCCAAAAACCCTGAACATTTCTCTGTTACCGCATTAGCCGCTGGCTCTAATGTTGATAAGATGCGAGTCTTGTGTCAAACATGGGAGCCGAAGTTCGCCGCAATGGCTGATCACGACGCAGCGAAACAACTCGAAGAACAGTTGAAAAGTCTTGGGCTTAAAACAGAGGTTTTGGCTGGAGAGTCTGGATTGTGCCAAGTGGCTTCTCTTGATGACGTTGACACAGTGATGGCTGCTATTGTTGGTGCTGCTGGCTTAGTTCCTACTATGGCGGCAGTAAAGGCAGGAAAAAGAATTTTACTTGCTAATAAAGAAGCTCTGGTCATGTCAGGCAAGTTGTTTATAGAAGCCGTTGAGCAATATGGTGCTGAGCTTTTACCAGTAGACAGTGAGCACAATGCTATATTTCAATGTTTACCTGAGTCAATTCAGTCAAGTTTGGGCCGTTGCGACTTATCCGAAGCTGGTATCGATAATATTTTGCTTACGGGCTCTGGCGGCCCATTTCGTTACACGGATGTGGATAAATTAAGTTCAGTGACACCAGCGCAAGCCATTGCTCATCCCAATTGGTCTATGGGACCAAAAATATCCGTTGATTCTGCAACGATGATGAACAAAGGTCTGGAATTTATTGAGGCTAAGTGGCTATTTAACTGTGAACGGTCGCAGTTGAAGGTGATTATTCATCCTCAGTCAGTAATTCACTCGATGGTTCAATATAAAGACGGCTCTGTACTTGCTCAGATGGGTGAGCCGGATATGTGCACACCAATAGCGTTAACCTTGTCCTACCCTGAACGAGTTGCTTCTGGCGTTTCTGCTCTGGATTTTACTAAAGTGGGTGAGCTTACATTTTTAGAACCAGACTTTTCTCGATACCCGTGCCTTAAGCTCGCCATTGATGCGTGCTATGAAGGTCAGCATGCAACAACGGCTATTAATGCAGCAAATGAAGTCGCTGTCGACGCATTTTTGAAAAAACAGCTGAACTTTACCGACATTGCTGTTGTCAATGAACAAGTATTATCCAAAGTGTGTGCAGAAATGCGAAAGAAAAATCTAGATAGCTTGGAAAGCCTCTTAGAGCTCGATAGAATGGCTCGAACCCTTGCCTTTGAGGTCGTTAAACAACGTTCATTATGATTGATATTTTATGGAATTTCGCCAGTTTTGTTATTGCGCTAAGTATCTTAGTCGCAGTACATGAGTTCGGCCATTTTTGGGTAGCTCGCAAGTGTGGCGTAAAAGTCGAAAAATTTTCGATTGGCTTTGGCAAGTCTATCTGGAAGAAAGTAGGGAAAGACGGAACCGAATATAGCTTGTCTATGATCCCATTAGGCGGTTACGTCAAAATGCTGGATGGGCGGGTTGATGACGTACCAGAGTCTATGCAGAATGGCGCATTTGATAAAAAGCCACTGTGGCAAAGAAGTGCTATTGTTTCTGCGGGACCAATTTTCAATTTTATTTTTGCTATTTTTGCATATTGGCTGGTGTTCCTAATTGGAGTTCCAACCGTTAAGCCTGTTATTGGAGAGGTAACACCGAATTCAATCATTGCAAAAGCCGGTGTAAATCCTGGAATGGAATTTACTTCTATTTCTGGACGTAAAACCTCTGATTGGGAGTCGGTTAATATGGGTTTGATTTCTCATATTGGCGACAGCGAAATGATGATTACGCTTAAATCCGCTGATGAATATGGGATTGAAGAAGCTAAAGTATTAGACATTCGCGAGTGGTCTTTTGACCCCGAATCTGAATCTGCGATGAAGTCATTGGGCTTTATTCCTTACAGCCCAGAAATTTACACGCGTTTAGCTAGAGTTTCAGAAGGTGGTGCTGCTGCCAAAGCAGGACTCAGCGTTGGCGATAAATTGGTTTCAATCAATGGAGAAAACATTGATAAATGGAGTCAAGTTGTAGAGTCTATTCAGCAGGCTCCGAATATAGAGCTCCAATTAATCATTGAACGTGCTGGTACTCAGCAAGCTTTAGTTTTGATTCCCAATAGCCGAGACATTTCCGGCGGGCGAGTTATCGGCTTTGCAGGTATAAGTCCTGAAGTTGCTGAATGGCCGCAAGAGTATCGGGTAGAGCAAAGGTACGGAGTGTTTGAATCCCTACCTAAAGCCGTGGAAAAAACCGGACAAGTTGTCGCATTGACTTTTAGTATGCTGAAAAAGCTTATCGTCGGTGATGTTGGTTTAAACAATCTAAGTGGTCCTATCTCTATTGCGAAAGGTGCTGGAGCCACGGCAGAGTTTGGTCTGGTTTACTTCTTGGGTTTCTTAGCGCTCATTAGTGTTAACCTAGGAATTATTAATTTGATGCCACTGCCAATTTTGGATGGTGGACATTTATTGTTTTATTTGATTGAGGCTGTAATTCGAAGGCCAGTACCAGAAAAGGTACAAGATATGGGCTTTCGTATTGGTGGGGCAATTATATTCTCCCTTATGGCTGTCGCTATTTTTAATGACTTTATGCGTTTGTGATATCAGATGATGATCAGAAGGCAAAAAAGAAGTATCAAGGAATATTCATAACCGGTATGGCAATTAAGCAATTATTACTCGCCTCCATTATTGTCGCTAGTTCAGCTGTGAATGGCGCTGAACAGTTTGTAGTAAAAGATATCAAAGTCGAGGGGCTACAGCGCGTTGCATTGGGTGCAGCGTTGTTAAAAATCCCCGTTCGCATTGGTGATTCGGTGAGCTCTCATGACGTTTCTGAAATTATCAGGGCTCTTTATAGCTCTGGAAATTTCGAAGATGTTAAAATACTACGCGATGAAGAAGTCTTGGTTGTTCAGGTTAAAGAACGACCAACGATCGCCAGCATTTCTTTTTCTGGTAACAGTGCGATCAAAGAAGAGCAACTTCAACAAAACCTTGATGCATCAGGGGTTCGTGTTGGTGAAGCGCTTGATCGTACGACACTGAGTAAAATAGAGAAAGGTTTAGAGGATTTCTATTACAGTGTTGGTAAATATAATGCGTCTGTTCAGGCCGTCGTTACGCCATTGCCTCGAAACCGTTCTGATTTGAAATTTGTATTTACAGAAGGGGTTTCGGCTAAGATCCAACAGATAAATTTTATCGGTAATGAAATTTTTTCTGATGATGAATTGTTGTCTCGTTTTGATCTCAATGTGGATGTTTCTTGGTGGAACTTTTTATCGGATGATAAATATCAGAAACAGGTCTTAGCGGCAGATATCGAGAAATTAAACTCCTTTTATCTCAATCAGGGCTATCTAAAATTTAAAATCGAGTCGACTCAAGTTGCAATTTCGCCAGATAAAAAAGGTGTGTATATCACCCTTAATATTGATGAAGGGAAGCCTTATACCGTTGAAGGTGTTAACTTCAAGGGAGAATTAATAGGCAAAGATGCAGATCTTGAAAGCATGGTTCCTTTTGAAAATGGTGATATTTATAACGGCTCTTTAGTAACAAACCTTGAAGAAAGCGTTAAGAAGGTACTGGGTGAAGCTGGTTATGCTTACCCGAAAGTATATACACAACCAGAGTTTGATGATGAAGCGCAAGAAGTCAATTTGACTATTCACGTTGAGGCAGGTAATCGTATTTATGTTAGAGATATACGATTTACTGGTAATAACTCGACCAAAGATGAAGTGCTACGCCGTGAAATGCGTCAAATGGAAGGCAGTTGGCTTAACTCCAAATCGATCGAAACCAGTAAAAGTCGATTGAACCGTCTTGGTTTCTTTGAAACGGTGAATGTTCAGACGGTGCGCGTACCTGGTACTGATGATCAAGTTGATCTTGTTTATAGTGTAAAAGAAGCGAACTCAGGCAGTATTAACTTTGGTATTGGATATGGTACTGAGTCTGGTATGAGTTTTCAGGTAGGTCTACAGCAGGATAATTTTGCCGGTACCGGAAATCGTGTTGGTATCAGTGCCATGATGAATGATTACCAAAAGAACGTTACTTTAGAGTATCGGGACCCGTATTGGAACTTAGATGGTGTTAGCTTAGGCGGTAAAGTTTTTTATAACGAGTTTGAGGCTTCTGAAGCGGGTATTGTTGACTATACGAATCAAAGTTACGGCACTAGCTTAACATGGGGTTTCCCATTCGATGAGCTTAATTTTATCGAGTTAGGGTTAGGTTATAGCCATAATAAGATTTCTAATTTAGATTCTTATGTACAGATAGAGCAATTCCTTCAGGCCCAGCAAGACAATGTCGATAGTAATGGCAACCTTACTGTTGATGATTTTGACATGACACTCTCATGGACGCGTAATAATCTTAACCGAGGTTATTTTCCGACAGCCGGTAACCATCAGAGAGCGTCTTATAAAATGACGGTGCCTGGATCGGATGTTCAATACTTTAAAACTCAATATGATGCTCGGCAGTATATTCCATTAACTAAAAAGCATGAATTTACGCTGCTTCTTCGTGGTAAGTTAGGCTATGGCAATGGCTATGGACAAAGTAGTGATGGTAACGATAACTTGTATCCATTCTATGAAAATTTCTACGCTGGTGGTTTTACTTCATTGCGTGGATTTAGTTCTAATTCAGCTGGCCCTAAAGCGGTTTACAATGAAGGGGTTGGAAACAACCCTAATTATGTCGCTACCGATAGCTCAGTAGGTGGCAATGCTATCGCACTGGCAAGTATAGAGTTGATTGTGCCGACGCCTTTTGCCTCGGACGAAGCCAAAAACCAGATTAGAACCAGTGTGTTCTTCGATATGGCTAGTGTTTGGGATACAGAATTTACCTATCGTGAACCTGACGCTAACATGCCAGGTAAAAATTACTATTATGATTATTCAGATCCTATGAATTATCGCTCTTCTTATGGCGCAGCTTTACAGTGGATGTCTCCAATGGGGCCATTGGTTTTCTCCATTGCTAAACCAGTTGAAAAATACAAAGGTGATAGTGAAGAGTTCTTCACATTTACCATTGGTAGAACTTTCTAAAAGGAAATTGTTTTGAAAAATATCGTTAAAGCGGCTGGAATCAGTCTTGTTGTAATTAGTTCTTCATTCTTTGCTAATGCCGCTGAAGCTGCTCAAAAAGTTGGCTATATCGGAACCTCATATATCGTTCAAAATATGCCGCAACGTGAAGCTATTATGTCTAAACTGCAAGGTGAGCTGAAAGACGACCGCGCAGAGTTAGACCGAATTAGTGCTGCGATTCAAACCAAAGCACAAAAAATTGAACGTGACGGAGCTCTTTTAGGTGATGACGGTGTCCAGAAGCTAAAAATTGAAATCAGCTCGTTACAAGCTGAAGGCAAAATTAGACAAGACGCTTACCAGAAAAAAGCAAAAGCACTTGAATATAAAGCAAGAAACGAAACGTTATCCTTGATTCAAAAAGCGGTAGAAAAAATTGCTAAGAAAGAGGGTTTTGATATGGTGATCGATGCTCAATCTCTACAATATTCAAAACCAGAACTAAACTTAACCGAAAAAGTACTCGCTGAACTTAAATAATTATTATGTCAGAAATTACTCTAGCTAAATTAGCGACAATTACTGGTGGCGAACTCCACGGTGATGGGTCTGTAATCGTTACGGCTGTAGCCGCGATGGATAAGGCGACAGACGGTGATATTACCTTCCTGTCTAACCCGAAATACAAGAAGCACCTGGGCGAATGTAAAGCTTCCGCCATTATGGTAAAAGCATCTGAAAAAGACCTCTGTAATTCCAATGTATTGGTGGTGGCAGATCCTTATCTGGCTTATGCATTAGTTGCTCAGGCGTTAGATGATACCCCTGCATCGGCCTCTGGTATTGCTTCTTCTGCAGCCATAGCCAGTGATGTTGCTATTGGTGAGGGTGTTTCGATTGGTGAAAACGCTACGATAGAGTCTGGTGTCACGCTAGGTAATAATGTGTCTATTGGTGCTGGGTGTTTTATTGGTAAGGATGCAGTTATTGGTGCTGGTTCTAAACTTTGGGCCAATGTAACGGTTTACCATAAAGTGCAAATTGGACATTCCTGCTTAATCCAGTCAAATACTGTTATTGGTTCTGATGGTTTTGGTTACGCCAATGACAAAGGTGAGTGGGTGAAGATCCCACAACTAGGTACAGTACGTATTGGCAATCGAGTAGAAATTGGTGCTTGTACGACTATCGACCGAGGGGCACTAGAAGACACTATTATTGACGATAATGTTATCTTAGATAATCAGCTGCAGATTGCCCATAATGTGCATATTGGATATGGTACTGCTGTTGCTGGCGGTACTATTATCGCCGGCAGTACATCGATAGGTAAGTACTGTATTTTTGGTGGTGGCTGCGTCATCAATGGGCACATTGAAATAGTTGATGGTGTAACCATAACTGGCATGGGTATGGTGATGAGAAGCATTTCTGAGAAAGGGGTGTATTCATCAGGCGTTCCGGTCCAGACGAATAAAGAGTGGCGCAAGATGGCAACGCGGGTTCATCGAATTGATGATATGAACAAGCGATTGAAGGCCATCGAGAAAAAAATAGACGTGTAATCGGTTATTTATATTAAAAGGTCTGCAAAAAGCAGACCTTTTTCGTTTATAATCTCAATTAAACCTTAGAAATGTATTTATAGGAATATGGCTTTGACTACTGAAAAGAAAACCATGGATATCACCAGAATTCAGGAATTGCTTCCTCATCGCTATCCATTTTTGCTTATTGATCGTGTAACAGACTATGAAGAAGGCAAATACCTTATTGGTTTGAAGAACGTTTCGTTCAATGAGCCTCAGTTTACTGGCCATTTCCCTCAACTTCCGATTTTTCCGGGCGTACTTATCCTTGAAGCTATGGCTCAGGCGACTGGATTGCTAGCGTTTGCTACCTTCGGTGCCCCGAAAGAGAATGAACTATACTATTTTGCAAGTATTGATAAAGCAAAGTTCCGTAAGCCAGTAGTCCCAGGTGATCAGCTCATTATCGAAGTTGAGTTCCTAAAAGAGCGTCGTGGTATCGCGATGTTTAACGGAGTTGCTAAAGTAGACGGTGAAGTAGTGTGTTCTGCTGAACTGAAATGTGCTCGTAGAGAATTCTAATTATGATTGATGCAACAGCTCAGATTCATCCTAGCGCCGTTGTCGAAGAAGGCGCGATTATTGGTGCAAATGTAAAAATTGGACCATTTTGCTTTGTCGATAGTAAAGTTGAAATTGGAGAAGGAACTGAACTGCTTTCTCATGTTGTGGTTAAAGGGCCTACAACCATTGGCAAAGATAACCGTATTTTTCAGTTTGCTTCAATTGGAGAGCAGTGCCAGGACCTGAAGTATGCAGGCGAAGATACTCGTCTTGAAATCGGTGATCGAAATACGATTAGAGAAAGTGTCACAATGCACCGGGGAACGGTTCAAGATATTGGTACGACTAAGGTCGGCAGTGATAACCTATTTATGATTAATGCACATATAGCACACGACTGTATCGTGGGTGATCGGTGCATATTCGCAAATAATGCGACTTTAGCCGGGCATGTTAAGGTCGGCAATCAGGCGATTATTGGTGGAATGTCTGCAATTCATCAATTTTGTCATATTGGCGATCATGCGATGTTGGGAGGGGGATCTATTGTGGTTCAGGATGTGCCTCCTTACGTTATGGCTCAGGGTAATCACTGTGCGCCGTTTGGTATTAATATTGAAGGCTTGAAGCGTAGGGGATTTGAGAAAAAAGAAATCCATGCAATTCGTCGAGCCTATAAAGCACTATATCGCAGTAGTAAAACACTCGAAGAAGCCAAAGTTGATATCGCTAAAGAAGCTGAAGAGTTCAATGCCGTAAAGCTGTTCTTAGAGTTTTTGCAAAAATCAGAACGCGGTATTATTCGCTAATAACGAACAACTATACAAACAAAACCTCTAAAAAGATCGCCACAAAAGCGATCTTTTTTGTCTATAACCATCCTAGGAAAAGTATTCATGTCAGATTGTCGTCCTTTAAGAATTGGTATTGTTGCTGGAGAGCTCTCTGGGGATACATTAGGTGAGGGCTTTATTAAAGCCATTCAACGTCAATATCCAAATGCTGAATTTGTGGGTATTGGTGGGCCAAAGATGATGGCGCTAGGCTGCAATTCTTTATTTGATATGGAAGAGCTCGCTGTGATGGGGTTGGTTGAGGTTTTGGGTCGTTTACCTAGATTATTGAAAGTAAAAGCGGAGTTGGTTAAATATTTTTCTGAAAACCCACCGGATGTTTTTGTCGGTATCGATGCTCCTGATTTTAATCTGAGGTTAGAAAAAAACCTGAAAGATGCGGGAATAAAAACCGTTCACTATGTGAGTCCTTCTGTCTGGGCTTGGCGTCAAAAACGTATATTTAAGATTGAGGCCGCTACGAATTTAGTTCTCGCATTTTTGCCCTTTGAAAAAGCCTTTTATGACAAGTTTAACGTACCTTGTGAATTTATAGGTCATACTCTGGCAGATGCTATCCCATTAGAGAATGATAAAGGGGAAGCAAGAGCGTTATTAGGCCTTGAACAGAATAAGAAATGGCTCGCAGTATTACCGGGAAGCCGTGGCTCTGAAGTCGCTATGATAGCGCCAGCATTTATTGAAACCTGTAAAAAACTGGCCCAAACTCATCCTGAACTCGGTTTTGTCGTCGCTATCGTTAATGAAAAGCGTCGGATCCAATTTGAACAGGTATGGAAAACACTTGCACCAGAATTGGAGTTTGTATTAATACAAGATACCGCAAAAAATGTTATTCAGGCATCCGATGTGGTTATGTTGGCTTCTGGTACGGTTGCGTTAGAATGTATGTTATTAAAAAGACCAATGGTGGTGGGCTATAAAGTTAATGCTATTACCGCTTTTATTGCAAAACGATTGGTAAAAACAGAATTTGTGTCCCTTCCCAATATTCTGGCTGGCGAAGAGCTTGTCAAAGAGTATTTACTGGAAGAGTGCTATGCAGAAAACCTCTATGGTGAGGTGAATCGCCTGCTCACATCAGATAATAAAGCCGTAATGAAAAAATTCACAGAAATGCATCACTGGATCAGAAAGGGTGCAGATGATCAAGCTGCGCGAGCGGTATTAAATTTAATGGGTAAATCGAATGATTAAAGAACTTGCGCCTTTTGAGTACCCTCAAGGTTATCATTTAATAGCGGGTGTTGATGAAGTAGGTCGGGGACCGCTTGTTGGTGATGTTGTGACTGCGGCAGTCATCTTAGATCCAAACAATCCGATAGAAGGACTCAATGACTCTAAGAAACTCTCTGAAAAAAAACGCCTTGCACTATTTCCAGAGATCCAAGAGAAAGCGTTGGCTTGGTCAGTCGGCCGTTGTTCACCTGAAGAAATAGATGAACTTAATATCCTTCATGCCACTATGTTGGCTATGCAACGTGCCGTAGCAGGGTTGAAGATACAACCTGATTATGTATTGATTGACGGTAATCGTGTTCCTGAATTACCTGTTGCTAGCGAGGCGGTAGTGAAAGGCGATTTAAGAGTGTCACAAATTAGTGCAGCTTCTATTATTGCTAAAGTGGTACGAGACAAAGAGATGGAAACGCTGGATGAGCAGTACCCAGAATTTGGCTTTGCCAAACATAAGGGCTATCCAACCAAAGCCCATTTTGAAGCGATTGAAAAACATGGTGTTATCGCACAACATCGGAAAAGTTTTAAGCCAGTTAAAAGAGCTTTGGGGTTAGAATAACCATCATTAGTCGACAGGCCAAAACAGAATTCATCCTTAATTTATAATCGAGCAGCAAGATAAATGTCAGAACCCAAGTTTATACACCTACGCGTACATAGTGATTATTCCATGGTGGATGGACTCTCCAAAGTGCCACCGTTGGTAAAAAAAATGGCCGAACTCGGTATGCCTGCAATGGCGTTAACTGATTTCACCAACTTATGCGGTCTCGTTAAGTTTTATTTTACGGCTCATGGTTGTGGTGTAAAACCCATTATTGGTGCGGACTTTAAAATGCAGTCGGAGGAGTTTGGTGACGAATTAACCAGTTTGACCATTCTGGCCTCTAATAATAAAGGCTACAATAATCTTACCTTACTAATCTCTGAAGCCTATCAACGCGGGCATGTTCAGCATCAACCTGTGATCGATAAGTCGTGGTTGATCAACCATGCCGAAGGACTGATTATACTTTCGGGAGGGAAGAACGGTGAAACAGGTAAGGCTCTGTTAAAAGGAAATAGACCGCTAGCAGAAAAGTGTGTTGAGTTTTACAAAACTCATTTCCCTGATCGCTATTACTTGGAACTTATTCGTACTGGCCGCACCGATGAAGAAAGTTATTTACACTTTGCATTAGAATTGGCAGAACAATCGGATTTACCAGTTGTTGCGACTAATGAAGTGATGTTTCTGTCTGAAGAACAGTTTGATGCCCATGAAATTAGGGTTGCTATTCATGACGGGTTTACGCTTGTCGATCCCCGTCGGCCGAAACTTTATAGTCCACAGCAATATCTCCGTACAGAAGAAGAAATGTGCGAGTTGTTTTCTGATATTCCCGAGGCACTGGCGAACAGCGTTGAAATAGCTAAGCGTTGTAATGTCACTGTTCGACTCGGTGAGATTTTTCTGCCTAATTTTCCTACCGAAGGGATGGAGATAGAAGACTTCTTGGTAATGAAATCTCAAGAAGGGCTTGAAAGGCGCTTAGCGTTTCTTTTTCCCGATGAACAGGAAAGGCTGCAAAAACGTCCTGAATATGACGAAAGGCTTGATATTGAGCTGAAAGTGATTAACCAAATGGGCTTTCCTGGTTATTTCCTTATCGTTATGGAATTTATCCAGTGGTCAAAAGACAATGACGTACCGGTAGGGCCGGGACGTGGTTCAGGTGCGGGCTCTCTGGTGGCATACGCATTAGATATTACCGACCTTGATCCTTTAGAGTATGATCTGCTTTTCGAGCGCTTTCTTAACCCTGAACGTGTTTCTATGCCCGATTTCGATATCGACTTTTGTATGGATAAGCGAGATCAGGTTATCGATCACGTGGCTGAAATATACGGACGAGATGCGGTATCGCAAATTATCACCTTTGGTACGATGGCCGCTAAAGCGGTTATACGAGACGTAGGCCGAGTGCTTGGACATCCGTATGGTTTTGTCGATCGTATTTCAAAAATGGTTCCGCCAGATCCCGGCATGACATTGGAGAAAGCGTTCAAGGCTGAACCTCAACTGCCAGAAGTATACGCTGCAGATGAAGAAGTAAAAGAACTTATCGATATGTGTCGTATCCTGGAGGGGGTGACACGTAACGCCGGTAAACATGCTGGTGGTGTTGTTATCTCGCCAACAACCATTACGGATTTTGCGCCAATCTACTGTGATGCTGATGGTAATTTCCCGGTTACTCAGTTTGATAAAAACGACGTGGAAACGGCAGGGTTGGTCAAATTTGATTTCCTTGGTTTAAGAACATTAACGATTATTGACTGGGCACTTGGCTTAATTAACCCACGTATGGAGCGGGAAGGAAAAGATTTAATTAGAATTGAATCAATTCCTTTAGATGATCAGGCTGCTTTCAGAGTTTTGCAAAACTCTGAAACTACGGCGGTATTTCAGCTTGAATCCCGAGGCATGAAAGAGCTGATTAAGCGTCTGCAACCAGACTGTTTTGAAGATATCATCGCTTTAGTCGCATTATTCCGACCGGGGCCATTGCAATCAGGAATGGTTGATAACTTTATTGACCGTAAACATGGTCGCGAAGCCGTTTCGTACCCGGATGAAACTTGGCAGCATGAGTCGCTTAAAGAGACGCTTGAGCCAACCTATGGCATTATTCTATACCAAGAACAAGTAATGCAGATTGCCCAGATTCTGGCTGGTTACACCCTTGGTGGCGCTGATATGCTTCGCCGGGCAATGGGTAAGAAAAAACCTGAAGAAATGGCAAAACAGCGGGCCATTTTTGAGCAGGGTGCAATCGATAATGGTGTCGATGGCGAACTCTCAATGAAAATTTTTGACTTGGTAGAGAAATTTGCCGGTTACGGATTTAACAAGTCGCACTCAGCCGCTTATGCATTAGTCTCATACCAGACCTTGTGGTTAAAAACACACTATCCTGCAGAGTTTATGGCGGCGGTAATGACTGCTGATATGGACAATACAGAGAAAGTGGTCGGCTTAGTTGATGAATGTCTGCGCATGAAATTGAAAGTGTTGCCGCCGGATGTCAATGTAGGTCTATATCGTTTTAATGTGGATGGTAGTGGGGCAGTCGTTTACGGTATTGGTGCGATAAAAGGGGTTGGTGAAGCGCCCATTGAATGCATCATTAATGCGAGAAATAAAGACGGACATTTTAAAGACTTGTTTGACTTCTGTGCACGTGTAGATTTAAAGAAAGTGAATAAACGCGTTATAGAAAAGCTGATACAGGCGGGAGCGCTAGACAGGTTAGGACCGCACCGTGCAGCTATGATGGCATCGGTAGATGATGCAGTGAAAGCAGCAGGTCAATATCATCAGGCTGAAGCTTTTGGGCAGTCGGATATGTTTGGTGTATTGACGGATGCGCCTGAAGAAGTAGAGCAAGCTTATGCTCAGGTACCTGCCTGGCCTGAAAAAGTGTGGTTGGAAGGTGAGCGCGAAACATTAGGCTTATATTTGACTGGGCACCCAGTAAATGCCTATATAAAGGAACTTTCTAAATACACCAGTTGTCGACTAAAAGATGCAACGCCAACTCGCAGAGATCAGAGTGTAACACTCGCTGGGTTGGTTATTGCCGCTCGTGTGATGACAACTAAGCGTGGAACTCGTATTGGTTTGATGACATTGGACGACCGTTCAGGGCGTATTGAAGTAATGTTGTTCTCTGATTCGCTAGATAAGTACGCAGAATTACTGGAAAAAGATAAAATTCTGGTTATTTCTGGACAGGTCAGCTTTGATGACTTCAACGGTGGCCTTAAAATGTCCGCGCGTGAAGTTATGGAATTGGGCGAAGCAAGAGAAAGATACGCGAGAGCTTTGTCTATATCTGTGAGTCAATCTCAAATAGATGGTCATTTTTTTGAAAAATTTAGCCAGATATTGGAACCTCATAGGGCAGGAACGATACCGGTAAATATTTATTACCAGCGACCAGATGCTAGAGCGAAGCTCGCATTGGGGGTTGAGTGGCGTGTTACGCCAAACGATAAACTAATCGATGATTTAAAACAGCTGCTTGGAACGAGCCAAGTAGAACTCGAATTTAACTAAGATCCAGCTGCCAATTCGGTAGCTGAATAAAAAAGGATTCATGATGAGCCTGAACTTTCTAGAATTTGAAAAGCCAATTGCAGAACTAGAAGCTAAGATTGAAGCGCTTCGCGATGTATCGCGTCACGGCGGTGATACTTCAGTGGATCTAGATAAAGAAATAGCACAGCTTGAAGAGAAAAGCTTAGAGCTAAAAAAGAAAGTATTTAGTGATTTAGGTGCATGGCAGGTTGCTCAACTTGCAAGGCATCCGCAACGTCCGTATACACTGGATTATATAGATAATGTCTTTACCGAATTTGATAATTTGGCCGGCGATCGTGCTTTCGCTGATGATAAGGCGATAATCGGCGGAATGGCCCGATTAGAGGGCCGCCCAGTGATGATAATTGGTCACCAGAAAGGGCGTGAAACCAAAGAAAAAGTGATCCGGAATTTTGGTATGCCAAAACCAGAAGGGTATCGCAAAGCGTTACGCTTAATGGAAATGGCAGAGCGTTTTAATATGCCTATTATCACCTTTATTGATACGGCTGGTGCTTATCCTGGCGTTGGTGCAGAAGAACGTGGTCAGTCAGAGGCGATAGCGAAGAACCTTAAAGTCATGTCTGGCTTAAAAGTACCTGTGATTTGTAATGTGGTTGGTGAAGGTGGCTCTGGTGGTGCATTGGCGATCGGTGTTGGTGACTATGTGAACATGCTTCAGTATTCGACCTATTCAGTTATTTCCCCAGAAGGGTGTGCATCAATTCTTTGGCGCGATTCAGATAAAGCCCCTCAGGCTGCTGAGGCAATGGGCTTAACCGCTGATCGTTTAAAAGAGCTGGAACTTATTGATGAGATAATCGAAGAGCCACTAGGCGGCGCACACCGCGATCCTATTATGATGGCTAACAACATGAAAGCCACGCTGTTAAAGCAGTTAGAAGATCTTGAATCACTGGATCAAGACATGTTGCTGGCACGTCGATACCAACGCCTGATGAACTACGGTTATTGCTAAGTTAAATGCCGTGAACCGGGTATCTTGAAGTTACTTGGGGATATATCGTCAATTCGGTTAAACTAAAGCGGGCTTTATGGCCCGCTTTCTTTTTGCATGGAGAATATGGTCAATAGTCTCCATGCAGCTGAAGTTAAATATTAATAACAGGTGCCCAATATTGATGTACTCACATTTTTCATCGGTTCTCGATAACGTTGTTCACAAAAGTGGTCAGATAGTTTTGGCGTTTAGTGGTGGTGTTGATTCTAGAGTACTGTTACACCTTCTTGCACATTATCAGAGAAGCCACCCGGAGTTGAAATGTATCGCAGTCCATGTGCATCATGGACTCAGCAACGAAGCTGACAACTGGGCGCAGTTATGTTCCCAGTGGTGTCGTAGTTATGGTATTGATATTTCGATCGAGCGGGTTAAGTTAAATTTGGGAAGTCAGATTAGTACTGAACAAGAGGCTAGGGATAAGCGGTATCAGGTTCTTGGCAACTATATAGAAAAAGGTGATGTACTACTAACAGGGCAGCACGCCAATGATCAAGTTGAAACATTTTTGTTGGCTCTCAAAAGGGGAAGCGGTCCGAAGGGGCTTTCTTCTATGGCTGAGCGTGCGCCTTTTCGACAAGGATTATTAGTACGCCCATTGCTTTCCATTACTCAGGATCAGATCCATCAATATGCTCAAGATGAAAACTTGAAGTGGGTTGAGGATACTAGTAACTCTGACACCAGTTTTGACCGCAATTTTCTGCGTCATCAAATCGTTCCTGCATTAACATCTCGCTGGCCTGGCATTGAAAAGTCCGTGCTGCGCAGTGCAAAGTTGTGTGCTGATCAAGAATCATTACTTGACCAACTGTTACAGGAAAAACTGGATGAATTAGTGGATGCGAACTCCGGAATATCGATATCGAAACTCTCCCAACAGAGTGAATTGGCCCGGAACCAATTACTTCGCATGTGGTTAGGTCAACATAACTGTCTTATGCCTTCAGCGAAACAATTGTCATTGATTTGGACTGAAGTCGCACTATCCAAAACAGATGCCAGCCCAAAGTTGCAGTTAGTCAGTGGGGTGATTCGTCGGTTTAAGGGAGCTCTTTATTGTACCTGTCATCATGAGGATGTTAGTCAGTGGACCTCGGTAATTAGGCTCGGTGAAACTATCACGTTACCGGATCACCTGGGAGAAGTAGGTTTTATCCGTACAACACTGCCTTCCACTATGGGATTAAGGGCTCCGAGACCAAATGAAAAGGTTTGGATTGGTTTTGAACCTGAAGGTTTGATAGCTCACCCTACAAACAGAGGACACAAGCGAAAACTGAAGAAATTGTTCCAAGAGTACAGCGTACCAAGTTGGTTAAGAAAGCGAACCCCAATAATTATGTATGATGATAAGTTGGCTTTAGTGGCAGATCTGTTTGTGGACAAAGATTTCTATGGTCATGATTGTGAAATAGTATGGAATCAAGTATAAAAACGTTAATAAGTAAACAAGTGAAGCAATGTTAATAAGGTAGAGTATTTATGAATAAAATAATGACAGGAATTATACTGGCGTCAGCACTTTTCAGTGGAGCAACGTTGGCGGCAGGCGATCCTGCAGTAGGTAAATCTAAATCAGCGGTTTGTGGAGCATGTCATGGTGCTGACGGTATTTCTCTGATGGACGGATACCCGAACCTGAAAGGTCAAAACTCAACCTACATCGTATCTTCGCTTAAAGGTTATCGCTCTAAACAGAGAAATGGTGGATTGGCAGCGGTTATGCAAGCTCAGGCTATGATGTTAAGCGACGACGATATCGCTAACTTAGCGGCCTACTACTCGTCATTAAAATAAATACTCGAGTAGATTAATATACTCAAATAGTCCGAAGGTACACGATTGTGACTGAATTCGCGGGTAGTTTGAGTATAATGCGGTTACTTGGGTAAATTAAGCACGATTTAAGGGATTAAAATGAAAAAAATTGAAGCGATTATAAAACCATTTAAGCTCGATGATGTACGTGAAGCGTTAGCTGAAGTAGGTATTACTGGTATGACGGTTTCAGAAGTGAAAGGCTTTGGTCGTCAGAAAGGTCATACGGAACTATATCGTGGTGCGGAATATATGGTGGATTTCTTACCCAAAGTTAAGCTTGAAATTGTGGTTAACAGTGATGTTATCGATCAATGTATTGAGACCATTATTGAAACGGCGCAAACAGGTAAAATTGGCGACGGTAAGATATTTGTTACTGATGTAGAACGTGTCGTTCGTATCCGCACCGGGGAAGAAGACGAAGACGCAATTTAACCTGCAGTATTGATATAAAAGGAGCTTCGGCTCCTTTTTTCTTAGGGGATTTCTGATGAAGCGATGGCTCAGAACTACGCTTGGCGTGATTTGTTTACTTCTGTTAGTTGTAACGATCTCTTTTCAGTTAATCTTCAAGATATCAGAACACCCAGAAATGATGATCCAGAAGTCTGGGGGAATGACGGCAATAAAGCAGTGCTTCAATAGTACCAATGCACAGCCGTTAGACACCGATAAAAAGTTGAATGTACTGGTTTGGAATATTTATAAACAAAACAGAACCAGCTGGAAAGGAGCCTTAAATTCTTTTAGCGAAGAAAGTCAGCTTCTTCTATTACAAGAAGCCAGTTTAACCGAGTCATTTAAACAGTGGATCTCAATAAAGAACTGGAAAAGTCATTATGTCAGTGCGTTTACCGCTTTGGATGTCAGCTCCGGAGTAGTGAACCTGTCCTCTCAGTTGCCTGTAAAAGCATGTGCATTCACACAAGCTGAACCTTGGCTAAGATTACCTAAATCAGCACTCTATGCGCGCTATAGGCTTTCTGATGGTCAAGAGCTTGTTGTTATCAACATACATGCGATTAACTTTACTCTTGGTATGACTGAATATACGGCTCAAATTGAGGCACTAAAGCGTGCTGCTATTACCCATTCAGGGCCTATGATTCTTGCTGGTGATTTTAATAGCTGGAGTGATGAAAGAACACAGACATTGGCAGAGATAGTTGCACAGCTTCGGCTTAAAGAGGTGATATTTACACCGGATCACAGAAAACAGTTCGTTAATGGACTTCCTTTGGATTACGTTTATATACGAGGATTGGAGGTTATAAACGCTAAAGCGCCCATGACGGACGCTTCAGATCATAATCCACTGATGGTAAGCCTTAGAATATCAGCGCCACAAGAGCCCAAATAAGGAAATAACCTACCCAAGGAATGGAAGCAATTGCCAGTGCCTGGCCTTGATTGAACTCCGTCCATGCGCCTACAGCTGAATAACCGAGCACAATATACCAAGGTAATAGCAGCGGAAAAGCGCTGGCAAAACCGAACCAGTCACTTGTTGGGGGTAATTTTAGTAATCCGTTTAAACTATTTAGGTCTGCTGCATAGGTGATTACCTGACCGTGATTGACTAACAAACTGACATAACTGGCTAGATCGCCTAATACAGCAGGAAATATGACGACAGATGCGGCTGCAAACCATTTCCAGTATCCATGTTGATATTTGCTGGGTTTTGCCGCTAGCATAAACCAGAAAGCCAATAAGCCGATGGCTAACGTTCTGTTTAATGCATCATTGATGATCTCACTCGCCATCATTGCATTGGCATCCAGTCGTTCAAAATTACTGGCGGAATCTGCGGGAATCTGGCTAATGAGAACCGATTTTAACCATTCAAAGTCAACCACATCAAAATAAGCCCCCCAAAATAAAAAGGGTGTTAATAAAAGAATGATATAGGTTTGCCATCCCCATGAGCCTCTTTGATAAAGAGCGGCAAAGCAAGAGGTCGGGGCTCGAAAAATGTCGAGTAACATTATGAGAGGGTTACTGGATGGAATGATCATACACTTACCTTAGTTACATCTACGTATAGTTTTAAGTTTTGTCCGGGTTTAATGTATTTTTGCTTAGTAAGGTTATTCCACTTAACAATATCTGAGCCTTTTACTTTAAATTTACTAGCAATTGCGCTGATGGTATCCCCATTGCGAACTTTATAGTTAACCGTACGAATAATGGCACCGTCACTGCTATTCTTCCATATGACAATTTTTTGACCTACGCGTAATGTGTCCTTTGGTCCCATGCCATTCCATTTGGCTAACGATTGGTACGATACTTTATTTTTACGCGCTATTGTCCATAAGCTTTCACCAGAAGAGGCGGTATGAGTTAGTTTGTACTTTCCTCGTGCAGTCGATTGTGTTTTCGCCAAACGATTTGTTGCACTTAATGCATAGGTTTTGTTGCTGCCAGTTGAAGTCGGAATCATTAAATACTTGCCTGCACGGATGGTATTATTTTTTAAACCATTAGCATTGCGAACAATTTTACTTGTTGTGTTGTATTTCTGAGCAATAACACTGATTGAATCGCCAGACTTCACTTTGTAACGGATCAGTTTTACTCCTTTGCCACGGTTTTCTGCAACGGCCTTTTTAAAACTGGCCGCTTTATCTATTGGGATCAAGAAGTGATGTGGCCCTTCTGGAGCGGTTGCCCATTGGTTATATGCAGGGTTGAAGCTCTGTAGTTGCTTTACACTTAAGTTGGCATAGTTTGCTGCAATGGCAAGATCAAGCTGCTCTTTAGGGTCAATTAACTGGAGTGCGGGTTTATTGGCAATGGGTGGAACGGATAATCCATATTTTTCTTGATTCGCGATTACGTCAGCAAGGGCTAATAGTTTTGGCACATACCCACTTGTCTCTTTAGGCAGATCGAGAGAGAAAAAATCGATGGGTTTTCCTGCTTTATTATTCTTTTTGATTGCTCTGGATACTCTGCCACCTCCGCTATTATAAGCTGCAATGGCGTGATTCCAGTTTCCTTCAAATCGCTTGTTTAGGTAGGTTAAGTAATTTAGCGCAGCATCAGTTGCCGCACTAACATCGCGTCTGCCGTCATACCAATAGTTCTGTTCCAGTCCATACATTTTTCCGGTGCCGGGAACGAACTGCCATAGCCCGGCAGCGCTTCCGTGGGAATAAGCAAATGCATCGAATGAACTCTCTACAACGGGCAGTAACGCCAGCTCTAAAGGTAATTGACGTTGCTCAATTTTATCTACAATCAGGTATAAAAAAGGTTCTGCGCGTTTTGAAACCGACGCAAGATGTTTTGGATGTTTAATGAACCAATTGCGATAGTAATCTACCTTTTTGTGATCTGGAACGGTCATGTAGAGTTGCATCGCGATACGTTGCCACACATCTTCTTGTTTCCAGGGTGTCATCACAGGAGGCTCTGGCTGAACCTGAGACGCTTGTTCTACTACGGATACGGAAACGATATTGTCATCCACATTGGTTTCCGGTTGCTTAACATCCGGTTGATTTACAATGTGATTTTCATTATTGATTTTGACATCTTCCGTGGAGGCGTCATTTTGTTGGATCGCCTGGCAACCAGCCAACAGCAATACTATGACCCAACTAAGCAGAGTTCTCATTAATTTTACCTTTTTCAAAATTGGCTGCTGATAATACTTGCGCTCAATTATTGATACAAGGCTGAAAATGTTAAAATGCGTTCTTCCACTCTCTGAGAGCGCTAAAGACACCTAAAGGCTGTGAGTTTCTGCTTCTATTGGAAACAGAGTTTATGATAGTGGGCTGATCAACGCGCAAAAATGGGTTGATCCATTTTTCTTGCCTTAATGTCGTTGGCAAGGTTGGTTGGTTCTCGGCTCTTAAGCGATGAACTTTTTCTCTATACTCAAGCAGCTTTAAGTTGTCAGGTTCGACGGCAAGAGCAAAGGCAATATTGCTCGTTGTATATTCATGAGCGGGATAAATGTTAGTTTCTTCTGGCAGTGAGAGTATTTTATTGAGTGACTCAAACATTTGCTCATAGGTGCCTTCAAATACCCGCCCACATCCAGCAGAGAATAATACATCACCACAAAATAGTTTTTCGTCGCCTACATAACCAATATGGCCTTTAGTATGCCCAGGTAATCCCAGAACTAAAAAGCTTTCATCAAATAAAGAGAACCGGTCGCCTTCCTTCATATGATGAGTTAGTGAGGTTACAGGTTCCGCCTCCGGACCGACTATTTTTATATGTGGGAAAACTTGTAACAGCTTCGCTATACCACCAGTATGGTCATTGTGGTGGTGGGTAACTAAAATAGCTTCTAAAGTTAATCCATGTTGCGTTAAATAATCTAATACGGGTTGTGCGTCGCCGGGGTCTACAATTGCACAACGGAGATCGTGATTTTGAATGAGCCAGATGTAATTGTCATTGAATGCAGGTATGCTCTTGATGGTTAACATTTTATTCTCCAGCTACAGAATGATGAAATAGTCGATGAAACCAGCTCGTACAACACGAACTATTGAAAATCCCCACTCTTGGCAGCATTTAAAAAATGGCCAATGGGTATCAGAGTCCATTCAAATGCGGCTGGATGAGTGGTGCCCAAAATTATTTGGCTACCACATGTTAAAACTTGGAGGCCTCAGTTGTGAGATTGCCAGTACTATGTGCAATATTCAACACCAAGTTAGTGTCGATATAAAAAATCCGTTACATAATATTGTTGCTGATAGCTATAACCTGCCTTTTTTAGAAAAGAGTTTTGATGTTGTACTGCTCGCTCACCAACTGGATTATTGCGATGATCCTCATCGATTGTTACGAGAAGTCGACAGGGTCATGATTGACGATGGCTACCTTGTTCTTTCTGGATTTAATCCAATTAGTATCACTGGTTTTTCGAGCTTGATGCCGTGGCGAAAACATAGCCTTCCGTGGAGTGGGCGCATGTTTACTCCTCATCGTATTCGGGATTGGTTGGGGTTACTCAACTATGAAGTAGTTCATACGGATCAGTATGGTGTTTTCCCTTGGAAAAATCCGATATGGACATGGATGGAGAGTGGTCTTGGCGATTGTATTTCTCCGTTTGGTAGCCTTTACTTTATTGTGGCGAGAAAGCGAACCTATCCACTGAAACCCATTAAGCCACACTGGCGATTAAAGCGTCGCTTGTCGCCAGTTAGAGTTAACTGCAGGGTAAGGTGATCTTCTCTTAATGGCCTATTCGGTGGCAACGTACCCCTCATCTATGTCTGTCGGATTTTCTGCAGCAAGGCGTGCAATTTCATCACAAATCTCATTTTCTCTGTGACCAGCATGACCTTTTACCCACTTCCAATCTACCTGATGACGCTGAGATTCAACATCCAGAGCTTGCCATAGATCTGCGTTTTTAACGGGCTTTTTACTGGCCGTTTTCCATCCACGCTTCTTCCAGTTATGTATCCACTGAGTGATACCTTGGCGGACATATTGGCTATCTGTTGTTAACGTTACATTACATGGCTGTTTTAAAGACCGTAATGCGATAACCGCTGCCATCATTTCCATCCGGTTATTAGTGGTGAGTTTGAATCCCTTGGCAATCTGTTTTTCGGTTTGTTTATATCGTAATACGATACCGTAGCCGCCTGGGCCGGGGTTACCTAAACAAGAACCATCAGTGAAAACTTCTACTTGTTTTGTCATGATTTGATACTATTAGTTATTATTGCCATTTGCTGGATCGGTATAGTCTGACATATATCTCATTATGAATACTAGTAACAATTCTAATCAACAACGTATCATTGTACTCGATACTGAAACGACGGGTATGAACCGTGAGGGTGGGCCAACCTATTTGGGGCACCGTATCATTGAAATTGGTGCGGTAGAGATCATCAACCGCAAGCTTACTGGCAAACATTTTCACGTCTATATTAAACCAGACAGAGAGATTCAGCCTGATGCGATTGATGTACACGGTATTACGGATGAGTTTTTAATCGATAAACCTGAGTATCAAGACGTTCATAAAGAGTTTCTGGAATTTATTCGTGGTGCAGAACTTGTCGCACACAACGCCCCGTTTGACGTTGGCTTTATGGACAATGAGTTCAGAATGCTGGATTCAAGTATTGGTAAAACAGAGCAGTACTGTGATATTACCGATACTCTCGCTATGGCGAAGAAGATTTTTCCGGGTAAACGAAACAACCTAGATACCTTATGTGATAGATATGGTATCGATAATTCGCACCGAACACTGCATGGCGCATTACTGGATGCCGAAATCTTAGCCGATGTTTATCTGTTGATGACTGGTGGTCAGACGGACTTAAAGTTTACTGGCGATGCTCAATCAAATAGTGATTCGGCTTCAGAAATGATTAAACGGGTCTCCAGTGGACGAAAATCACTTAAGGTTTTAAGTGCTACGGCCGATGAACTAAATGCACACCAAGAACGTTTAGATATCGTAGAGAAAGCCGGCAGCTGCCTTTGGCGACAATAGAGGAAACTATGTTCAGGATTCTGTTTATATTGCTCAGTGTTTTTTCCAGTGCGTTTGGCTGGTCCCAGACAGAATCCACAGTATCATTGCTGGATAATCGCTTTAGAGTGGATCCGACTATAGAGCAGATATCTTTTCTCGTTTATAGAGAAAAACGTTCTAAATCAGTGGTATTAGTCCGTCCTGATGGTAAAAAGTATTACGCTTGGAAGCACCCAGACAATGTTTCCTGGTATGAAGAAAATGGTTTAGATATTATCTCAATAGATAACCCTATGCCTGGCCCATGGCAAGCGATAGGTAAGGTGACACCTAGAAATAATATCACTTTATTGTCGAATCTTCGATTGGGAATCGACCGTTTGCCTAATCGCCTATATCAATCAGAACGCCTCAAATTTACGGCTCGGTTGACACAAGATGAAAATCCACTCGTTGTTCAAGACTTTTTGGATAGAGTTCGTTTGAAAGTACTGTTTTTTCAGTACATCGGAGATAAAGAAAACCCGGATCGAGAGCTAAAACCCGAATCGTTTTCCCTTGGTGATTTTAAAGATGATGGTGAAGGCCTGGATGAAGTCGCTGGTGACGGCGTATTTACGGTTGAAGTTCCAATCAGTGTTAAACCCGGAAAATATACAGCACAAGTGACCTCTAGTAATGGGGTGTTTTTAAGATCAATAGAGCAAACGGTTCTGGTTTACCCGACACCGGTGGAAGTAACGTTTATCCAATCTCATGAAGAAGAAATTGAGCACAGTATTACTGTCTCCGGGGAGCAGGGCATGGTACTTCCTGGCTCTATTGCTACCCATATTGAACTTGATACCCCTAATGCTAAAACCATAATCAAAGAAAGTTCTGTAGACAAAGATGCGCTTTCGATGGAATTTTTTATAGAAAATAATCAGGCACCGGGTAAGCATGTCTGGAGAGGTATGGTTTATGCTACTGAGGGAGCTGCTCAGAGAGAATTAATTTTCAATATTGAAGAGCATGCATTTAGTGTGATGCAAAAACTGGATATTAAAAAATCCACTACAGAATATAAAAGAGTGCAAGAAGAGAAAAGAAGACAGCTTGAGCAAGAGCGTATAATAAGAGACAGAGAAGAGGCGCGTATGAAAGGTATGCTGACAATTCTGGTTGGTAACCTCATCGTAATAGTTATCGGTCTTATTATTTGGTTTTTTGTTAGCAAACTTAGAACTCGAAAAGTGTCTGTCCCTGAAATGCAGCTAACACCGCCTCCGAAATTTTAGTTACAAGGGCAATGATGCCCTTTTATTTGAATTAAAGTATTGAAGTTACTTGAGTATACTTGTGTATATAAGAATAAAGAGAGAAAAATCATGTATCAAGACCTAATACGTTCAGAGTTGAATGAAGCAGCTGAAGTACTAAATAAGTTTTTAAGTGATGATACCAATATTCAGCAGATAGAGGCAGCGGCTAAAATGATCGCTGACGCCTTTAAACAAGGTGGAAAAGTGCTTTCCTGTGGTAATGGTGGTTCTCATTGCGATTCGATGCATTTTGCAGAAGAATTAACTGGGCGTTATCGAGAAAATAGACCTGGCTACCCAGGCATTGCTATATCGGATCCCAGCCATCTTTCTTGCGTAAGTAATGACTTTGGGTACGATCATGTATTTTCAAGATATGTGCAAGCAGTGGGATCCAAAGGGGATGTTTTGTTCGGTCTGTCAACGTCAGGTAATTCAGGAAATATTCTAAAGGCAATTGAGGCCTCAAAAGAGAAAGGAATGAAAACCATTGCGTTAACGGGTAAAGATGGTGGTAAAATGGCCGGTTTGGCGGATATTGAAATTCGGGTTCCGCATTTTGGTTATGCTGATCGTATTCAAGAGATCCATATAAAGATTATCCATATTGTCATCCAGTTAATTGAAAAAGAGATGGCAAAGTAAACGTACTATAGGTTGAATAATGTGTGAATTGCTCGGTATGAGCGCTAATGTGCCCACCGATATCTGTTTTAGCTTTGCCGGTTTAATGCAACGTGGGGGCCGAACTGGCCCACATAGTGATGGCTGGGGGATTACATTTTATGAAGGTAAAGGTTTCAGAACCTTTAAAGACCCTAATCCAAGCTGTAATTCCAAGATTGCAGAGCTGGTTCAGAATTATCCAATAAAAAGCTGTGCAGTTATCAGCCATATACGACAAGCGAACCGTGGTGGTGTTAATTTAGAAAACACGCATCCATTTACTCGGGAATTATGGGGTAAATACTGGACATTTGCTCATAATGGTCAGCTAACGGATTATGAGTCTTTGGAAACAGGACGTCATAGACCCGTTGGAAAAACGGATAGTGAATTGGCATTTTGCTGGTTGTTAAATCAGTTGGAAGAAAGGTACCCAGAGCCGCCTCAGGATTTGTGTGCAATGTTCAATTATGTTGCAGAGTGCAGTGAAAAGCTAAAAGCGTTTGGTGTCTTCAACATGCTTTTGAGTGACGGTGAATATGTGATGACGTATTGCACAAACCATCTATACTGGATAACTCGTCGGGCTCCTTTCGGAAACGCGAATCTGATTGATGAAGACATCGTAGTTAACTTTCAGGAAGAGACAACACCAAATGATGTTGTTTCAGTTGTCGCAACTCAACCTCTGACAGATAACGAGGAGTGGCATAGGATGAAACCGGGGGAATACAACCTATTCCATTTTGGTGAAATTGTAGACTGCAATAAGCAGAGCTTGGTCGACGTGCCATTTGCAGAGCCAAAACCAAAAAGTCAGGCTCCTACGGAACCGTTATAAAAATTAAAAAGGGCTGATAATTCAGCCCTTTTTTAATTTCTGGGTAATTCATGCTTTCTAATACTACGTATATTCAAGTAACTTTAAGGGGCTCTTGAGTATAGAATCAATCATCCGCGTATCCATGAATACTCAATAAATTTCCGTCTAAGTATGCTTGATTATTTTGCATAGAAAGTCGGCCATCAATAAACCACTGAATTGTTAATGGATAAATACTGTATTCCTGAGTCTGAACGCGTTGATTGAGAGTATCAGCGCTATCATCGTCAAAGACAGGCACTTTAGCCTGTAATATTACAGGGCCACCATCCAATTCTTCTGTGACAAAATGGACACTGGTACCATGTTCTTTATCACCAGCATCAATAGCTCTTTGATGCGTATGAAGTCCTGGGTATTTGGGCAGTAGTGAAGGATGCACGTTAAGCATCTTCCCCAAATAGTGAGTTACAAACTCACTGCTTAGGATGCGCATATAACCCGCGAGCACAATAATATCAGGCTGATATTTATCGATTTGGCTCATTAGTTCCCGATCAAAGCTATCCCTGGTAGGGAAGGCTTTTGGGTTGACAAAATGAGCCGGAATATCAGATTTTTTTGCACGCTCAAGACCATATGCATCAGATTTGTTAGAAAAAACAGCGACAACCTGACCATTTGTGATCCTAGAGCCGCAGCTATCAATAATAGCCTGTAAATTACTGCCGTTTCCTGAAACTAATACTACGATCTTTTGCATAACTTATTTTATCTCTACTTGTTCTTGATTCTCTTCTGCGTCAGCTATTTTACCAATGACCCAGGCATTTTCACCTTCATCGTTGAGTAGTTTAACTGCTTTTTCTGCTTGCTGCTCTGGCAGAGCAATAATAAGTCCTACACCACAGTTAAATGTGCGGTACATTTCAAATGTTTCAACATTGCCTTTCTCTTGTAACCAGCCAAATATAGCAGGCCATTCCCAGCTACTGCCATCAATAACGGCTTTAGTCCCTTGAGGTAGAACGCGAGGAATATTTTCCCAGAAGCCACCACCAGTAATATGAGATATGGCATGAATGTCATGCTCTGCAATTAACTTTAGTGCAGATTTAATATAGATTTTAGTTGGTTCAAGTAATAACTCACCGATAGTGCGACCATTTAAATTCTCATTGAGGTCAGCATCGGAAACTTCTAAAATTTTTCGAATAAGGGAGTAACCATTTGAGTGTGGTCCACTTGAGCCAACAGCAATCAGTGCATCGCCAGCGGCCACTTTTGAACCATCAATGACGTCTGATTTTTCTACAACACCAACGCAGAATCCAGCGACATCATAGTCTTCGCCTTCGTACATGCCTGGCATTTCAGCTGTTTCACCACCAATAAGTGCACAACCAGCTTGGATACAACCTTCGCCAATACCAGACACTACGTCTGCGGCAGTATCAATATCTAGTTTTCCAGTCGCATAATAGTCGAGGAAAAACAGTGGTTCGGCACCTTGTACAATAAGGTCATTAACACACATTGCCACTAAGTCGATACCAATGGTGTCATGCTTTTTCATATCTAGCGCAAGACGAAGTTTTGTACCTACGCCATCGGTTCCCGATACAAGTAGCGGCTCGTTATATTTGGTTGGTAGCTCGCAAAGTGCACCAAACCCACCAATACCGCCCATAACCTCTGGGCGACGAGTGCGTTTTACCACACCTTTAATTCGGTCAACTAAAGCATTTCCAGCATCGATATCTACGCCGGCGTCTTTATAGCTAAGAGAAGAGTTATTGCCACTCACAGGAAGTCCTCGTCATGTCATTTTAGATGTGAAAGTCGGCGCTATTCTAACCGAGATACAGCAAGAAGGAAAACGTTTGCGCAACAAAAGTTTTATGCAAGATTTTCTCGGCATATTCATAAAAAAACCGTATAATCGCAAGGTTTATTTAAAAATTGCCGGAGATGAAAATGAAAGTTGTTGAAGTAATGCACCCTTTAGTTAAACACAAAGTTGGTTTAATGCGTGAAGGGGACATCAGCACTAAGCGTTTTCGTGAGTTAGCTACTGAAGTTGGTAGCTTGTTAACTTACGAAGCAACCTCAGATTTTGAAACTGAGAAAGTGACAATTGAAGGTTGGGATGGTCCTGTAGAAGTGGATCAGATTAAAGGCAAAAAAGTAACAGTAGTGCCTATCTTGCGCGCCGGTCTGGGCATGATGGATGGTGTATTGGAACATGTACCGAGTGCACGTATCAGTGTAGTAGGTGTTTACCGTGATGAAGAAACGTTAGAACCCATTCCATATTTCAACAAACTTGCTTCAAATATTGATGAGCGTATTGCTTTAGTTGTTGATCCAATGTTGGCTACTGGTGGTTCAATGATCGCAACGATAGATCTGTTAAAAGAGAAAGGTTGTAAAGCGATAAAGGTACTTGTTCTGGTTTCAGCACCAGAGGGTATTGAAGCATTGAAAAAAGCGCACCCAGATGTAGAGCTTTATACGGCGGCTATTGACGAGAAGCTGAATGATAAAGGTTACATCGTTCCTGGTTTAGGTGATGCTGGTGATAAGATCTTTGGCACTAAATAGTTTTATTTAATATCCAATAAAAAGGCTGGTGTTCAATAGCACCAGCCTTTTCTATTTCTGTCGTAAAACATCGGTAAAACATCGGTAAAACATGGTGTTACCGTGTTAATTACTTTGCTTCTTCTTCCATTTGAGCATTGTCGACAACGTGGTTTTCACCAAGGTCATGAGGTAGTACTAAGTTAAGAATAATAGCGACGATACCGCAAAGGCTTACACCTTGTAAGCTAAACTCACCTATGCCAAATGCCATTCCACCGATACCAAATACCAGAGTAACAGCGACAATAGTTAGGTTGCGTGATTTGTGCAGGTCAACATTATTTTTGATAAGTGTATTTAGACCAACCGTTGCGATAGAACCAAATAACAGAATCATAATTCCACCCATAACTGGTACTGGAATAGTTTGTAGGATAGCCCCTAACTTACCAACGAGCGCCAGAACAATAGCCGTAACAGCGGCCCATGTCATGATTGCTGGGTTATAAGTTTTAGTCAGCATAACCGCTCCTGTTACTTCACTGTAGGTAGTGTTTGGCGGCGCTCCCAGCATTGATGCTGCAATTGTAGCAACTCCGTCACCCGCAATGGTACGGTGTAAACCTGGCTTTTTAAGGTAGTCTTTACCTGTGACATTTGAGATAGCCAACATGTCTCCAACGTGTTCTACCGCCGGAGCAATCGCCACTGGTATCATAAATAAGATGGCATTAATGTTGAATTCTGGTGCCGTGAAATTAGGCAGAGCAAACCACGATGCTTCTACTACTGGAGTAAAATCAACTACACCAAAGGCTAGGCTCAAAGCATACCCTGACAAAATACCGCCAAAGATAGGGAGTAACTTCATAAATCCTTTAGCAAAAACACTAATAGAAATGGTTACCAATAGAGAAATGCTAGAGATCCATAGAGCGTTATCAGCATTGATGAGCTGGATTGCACCATCACCAGTTTTGCCTAAGGCCATGTTGACAGCAACTGGGGCAAGGCCAAGACCGATAACCATGATTACCGGGCCTACAACAACAGGCGGAAGTAATTTGTGAATGATCTCAACACCTTTTGCCTTGATCAATGCGCCTAACAAGACGTAAACGAAACCCGCAGCCATTAATCCGCCCATGGTACTGGCGATGCCCCAAGTTTGTACACCGAACATGATAGGAGCAATAAAAGCAAAGGATGAAGCGAGGAAGATAGGAACAGAGCGTCGTGTGATAAGTTGAAAAAGAAGGGTTCCGAGGCCCGCTCCGAAGAGGGCTACATTTGGGTCAAGTCCTGTAAGTAAAGGGACCAGCACCAGAGCACCAAATGCTACGAAAAGCATTTGAGCTCCCTGAAGTACGTTCGTCATAAATCTATTCCCGTAAAAAGTGATAAACAAAATTCGCAGGATTTTACCACCAATGTAATCGATTGCCTCAGAATTCGGCCTGACATAGTGTGATATGTGTCACGTTTATTTCTGTAATTGAAAGAATGATTATTCATTTGGGGGAATGCTGAACGATATGTTTAAAGTTAATCTATTCGGGGTATTTTTAATTTCATCGTGTTGATGTTCAAATTCTGGTGAAACAGTTGAATTTCTGGCATAAGTTAATCGAGTTCACCTTGCTCCCCACCCGAGAGTTGCTTATCATCGCTATTAATATCAACAATATTTTAGGGTTAGTATGCGCCATCTCTCTATTCTTTTACTCGGATTACTTGCTTTACCTATTTATGCATCAGTAAAAGTGGATGTTTTCAGTGCGGAAGTGGTGTTGGATGAAAATGATACGGACACCGAGAAAGCAGCTAGAACTATGGGCTTGCAGCAAGTTATCGTTAAAGCGTCCGGGAATAAAAATGCTTTAGAAAATCCGGTTATTACTAAAGCTCTGCGAAAAAGTGGTCAATATTTGTCCCAAATTAGCTATGGGGATCAATTTGGGCTGAAAAGTCTCAAAATGGTGTTTAATCCACCTCAAATTCAATCTTTATTAATGCAGGCAAATCTACCTTATTGGGTAGATACCCGTTCTAATTTAGTGGTATGGATGGTCGAAGAGTCTCGTTACGGTAGAGAAATTCTGTGGGAGCAATCCGGAGAAAGCGCCATGAATCAGCTAAAGTATTTTGCAGATATTCGTGGGCTACCTGTGACAATACCAGTAGGTGATATTGATGATGTTACCGGAATTACGGCTCCGGACTTATGGGGAGGCTTTGTCGATCCTATTAGTGTCGCTAGTCAGAGATACCCCGGAGATGCCGTATTGGTGGTTAGAATTCAGAAAACATCTAACAGGACTAATATTCGGTGGACGTTATATGATGAAAAACCGAAATTTATGTTGGCGTCGAATAAAGAACCACTGACTGGCATCGCCAATGGTAATGCACATCAGGCTCTTGAAGCATTAATTGATGAGGTGAGCTCTTTTTATGCAAGTAAAAGCTCAATAAAGAGTACGGGTGAACTTACAGATACGATTGTTACGCAGTTTATTAATGTTACATCAGCGAATGATTTTTTTGCTTTAGAGTCACTGCTTGAAAAAGAAAACTCAGTAGCAAGCATTACAGTACTTAAAATAGTGGGTGATGAAATTACCATTAGAATTAATTTGTTAAGCTCCAGAGAAGAGTTTGAAGCCGAAGTTGTTCAAAATGCTCATGTGCAGAAATTTGTTGGTGAGATTTTTGAAGTGCCTCCATTACAAGAAGCTCCACCGTTACAAGAAGCGCCACCGTTAGAAGATAGTATCAATACTGGTTCATTGGTGGTTCCTGAATACAGCAGTACGGCAGAGTTAGGGACAAATAATACCTTAGCCATCGTAGAGTCAGTTCAAGCTGTTACCGAGGCTTGGAGTCCTTCTGTTGACCTAGAACAATCACATTCGCAGCCACTGGGGTCAAAGCAGCAAGTTGAAGCTGAACCAATTGAAAAACCAATTGTATTTGAATGGATTAAATAAACGAGATTAAAAAAGAGCCGCGCAGCGGCTCTTTTCAATTTTTTGCTCTCTTTTTTACTAACAAATAGGCGTTATTAACAAAATATTATTTTTTATCGGAAAATTTCGTTTTTTCCTGTTTTTCTACTGTCGAGAGTTTCGGCAATTTCAAACCTAGTTCGCGGCCACGATTTCTCGTGTATAGGATATTACCAACAAATGCAGCGCATGTTAGTGTCAGCTCTATAAGCGCCAGCCACCTTTCTCCTTGGTCCACATATAAAATAGTTAATGAGTGCAAAAAGTAGAGCATCAATACAAAGTTCGCCCAGGCGTGGGTGTAAACTTTACCAGTAAGAATACCTCTTAGAGGGAAGAGTAACGGTATACACCACGCGACAGCAGCGGTTATTGGGTTGATGTGTGGGTGAGGCGAAATAAATATTTGCCATAAAGCTACCCAGCTGAGAAGAGACAGGTATCCTATTAACGCTAAATAGCGGTACTGTCGTGTTTTAGGGAGCGTCTGTTCTTCCATATCTATCTCCAGCTAGAATAGTTCAAGAACTTGTTCAGGTGGACGACCAAGTTTCGCTTTTTGGTTAGCAACGACAATGGGACGTTCAATCAACTTTGGATTTTTCGACATAGCGTCAAACAACTGTTCGTCACTTAATATGTCATCCCCCAGGTTGAGTTCCTTATAGATAGATTCTTTGGTTCGCATCATTTCCCTAACACTGCCTAAGCCGAGTTGAGAAAATATAATTTTGAGAGTATCTGCTGTCGGAACGTCTTCAAGATAGTTAATAACGTTAGGTGTTATGCCTTTATCTTCAAGTAGTTGAAGAGTCTGGCGGCTTTTTGAGCATCTAGGGTTGTGATAAATCACGACTTCCATGGTTTTCTCCTGATTATTCAATCTATGCTGATTGATCATATTGATACCATTACCAGTAACTATTTAATTGAATTACTGACATTTTTTATTGTAGTGATAAGAAACGATCTCGTTGAACCATAAGCTGATCGATTCTTGCATCGTACCTTGCCTGTTTTAAACTGCCTAGGTCTGCTAATTGGCTGGCTTGGGTGAAATTTTGCAAAGCTTTATTCCAATTTGCTTGTAATGAAAAAATTTCCCCTTCGGCCGCTAAGTTCTCTGCAGTATTGCCTAATTTACTGTTTGAATCAGCCAATAATCTCCAACCGTTTAGATCTGTTGGATGCTCATGCGAGTATCTTTGTAATAAACTGATGGCTTTTTGATATTGTTCTGCTTCAATAAGCGCATTAGCGTAATTGATAGTAAGTACAGGGTTGTTTGGTTTTTTGTTAAGTGCATTTTCCAGTAGTTTGATAGCTTGATTAGGTGTCTTTTTGTAGATAAACAGATCGGACAATGCATCAAGATAGAAAATATTTAAAGCGTCTTGTTTTAATAATGCCAGCAGTAGCGTTTCTGCCTTATCTAATTGCTTAGTATCCAGATACACCAGCGCCTGACCATATTGGTAGGTTGGTCTGAGCTCGTTAGTGATTTTTTTAAGTTTTCTATCGAACCAATCTAGTGCGTTTTCTGGCTGGATCTTGGCGTATCTAGCAATAACTCTTGCTTTAGCAAGGTGATATTCAATCGATGCACCTAATTTAAGTGGTGGATAATTTTGTGCTCTTGCCCGAGAGTCGGAAATTCTGTCCTGGGGGAGTGGGTGAGTTAGCAGCATGGGTGGTGGTGTACTGGCATAGCGATATTCATCCGCTAAACGGCCAAAAAATCGTGGCATTGCTTGTACATCAAATCCTGCTTTTGCCAGTGTCACAATCCCAAATCTATCGGCTTCTTTTTCATTACTTCGGGTATAGTTTATCTGACTTTGCATGGTTCCGGCTGTTGTGGCTGTTATCGCAGCAATACCCGCTTCGGGAGCTGCGATTGCTAGCAGTAAAGAACCGGCAATGGCAGCGATAGTTGCTGGAGAACGTCTTGCCTGATCCTCCATGCTTCTGGCTAAATGACGCTGGGTCACATGTGCAATTTCATGGGACATTACTGAGGCCAGTTCACTTTCACTATTGGCGTGTAAAAACAAACCAGAGTGTAATGCTACATAACCACCAAAAAATGCAAAAGCATTAATAGCGCGATCTTGGATCATAAAAAAGTTGAATGGGGTTTTTACATCATTAGCGTTGACCACTAGGCGATGGCCCAGATTAGTGATGTACTCGTTAAGTACAGGGTCGTTGATGATAGGTTTCCCTGCCCGAAGCATTCGCATGTAGGCGTCACCATAAATCAGCTCTTGATCAATGGTAAGAGTTCCTGCTGCAGCTGTACCAATATCGGGTAAATCAATATTGTTATTTGCTATCGCTGGGGATATAAGCGATGTTGAAATAAGTAGAGCCATTAGAGAACGCGTTTTTTTGAACATTATTTATTGATTCACTCTTGATGCTTTTTAGCTATGACAGTAAATAATCTATATGGTTTCGACATTTTACTCAAATGACTTTCGCTGAAATGGATATCTACTTTAATTGAACACATTGATGTCGTTCTAAAACGGGCATCTTGAGCTTACTTGGGTATAAGTGTGCATCTTTACGTGGTTTGAGTATACAATACTTATCCTATAGTAATCTGCGAAGTGTAGAATGAAGCCTTATGTTCTTGATTTACGTGAAGAAGGTTGTCCGATGGCATTATTGTTGGCTAAGCGAGCGAGCAAAGTGATGACTCAGGGTGAACTGCTTATTCATATAAGGGATTTAAGTTCTTTGAAGGATATGGTTCGTTATTTTGATAACCACGGTTTTTCTGTTCAAGTGGAAGATAGTGAGCAAGATTATATATTAACAATAAATAAAATGAGTACCCGTTCTGATGTTTGAAATGGTTAGCCGTTGGTATAAAAGACGTTTTTCTGATCCTAATGCAGTGAGTTTAGTTGCTATTCTTCTGTTCGGGTTTGTGATTATTTATTTCTTTGGTCATCTACTCGCCCCTTTGTTGGTGGCGATAGTTTTGGCTTATCTACTAGAGTGGCCAGTAACACAACTGGTAAAGTCAGGAATACCCCGAACGCTCTCAGTTGTCTTTGTTTTGTTTTTATTTGTTGGTCTGATGATCTTAGCTTTTTTTGGTCTCATTCCAACGATTTGGAACCAAATTGGTAATCTTATTAATGATATACCTACGATGTATGCAGGGTTACAGGAGTTTTTGGATACCTTACCGTCTAAGTACCCGGAGTTAGCTAACCTTCAGATCGTTGAATCTGTGATCAGTAATACTAAGAATAAAGTCATCGGTTTAGGGGAAAGCGTTGTTAAGGGGTCTTTGGCATCTTTGGTAAGTATTGCGACGATAGCGGTGTATCTGATATTGGTGCCACTTTTGGTCTTTTTCTTGCTGAAAGATAAAGAAGAAATGTTAGATACACTTAGTGGGATGCTGCCTAGCAATCGAAAATTAGCCACAAAAGTATGGCGCGAAATGAACCAACAGATTTCCAATTATATTCGCGGTAAAGTGATGGAAATATTGATTGTTGGTGGCGTCAGTTATATTACTTTCGTTATTTTAGATTTACGATACTCAGCATTACTTGGTGTTGCAGTTGGTTTGTCTGTACTCATTCCTTATATTGGTGCAGCTGCGGTAACAGTTCCTGTTGCTATTGTCGGTTTATTCCAGTGGGGCGTCACTCCTCAGTTTTACTGGCTGCTTGCGTCATATGGGGTTATTCAGGCGCTTGATGGGAATGTGTTGGTACCAGTTCTGTTTTCTGAAGCGGTTAATCTTCATCCTGTTGCTATCATCAGCGCCGTACTCCTGTTTGGCGGGATGTGGGGGTTTTGGGGAGTGTTCTTTGCTATCCCTTTAGCCACTTTGGTAAAAGCGGTTTGGAATGCGATTAAGTACCAAGAACATAAAGAAATAGCACCAGATTAATTGTTTCCCGCTTGCTCTACACCCATGGGTATAGAGCAAGCGGGAAAAAGCCGACTAAGCTTGATTCAAGTAGTCTAAAACAACTTCATGGTGAGTTTTGGTTTTGAATTTGTTAAATACGTGTTCAATAACGCCATTCTCATCAATCAAAAACGAAATACGATGTAGGCCATCATAAACTTTACCCATAAATTTCTTTTCACCCCAGACACCAAATAGCTCAGCTGCTGAATGGTCTTCATCTGAAAGCAATGTGAAGTTAAGGTTGTCTCTTTCTATAAACTTACCTAAACGCTTAACCGGGTCAATACTAACGCCTAACACAACAACATTATGAGCTTCCAGTTCAGCTTTACTATCTCTTAAACCTTGTGCTTGAACGGTACAACCTGGAGTCATTGCTTTTGGGTAAAAGTAAAATAGAACTTTACGGCCCTTAAAATCAGATATCTTTACCTCATTACCTTCTTGGTCGAGAAGGGTAACGTCAGGTGCAACTGCACCAGCTACCAATGTATTCATTTTGGTTTTATTCCTTTATTGGCTGTTTATAATTATTGACTGCTTTTAATAAAATTGAGAGAACCTTGCACTGAAAGCTGAGCACACAAATCATTGAACTCTTCTTGCAGTTGCATAAGGTTGTGTCCAGAGTCTACGGTTGCTCGCATGGATATATGGAACTGATCACAATCACGATTAATTTTGTTTTTATCGATGGTTTGAGCACTTAGTGATGAAAGTCCAATATCTCTATCTGCAAAAAATTGAGTGAATTGCTCTGTAAGACCTTGCTTATCATCAGATTCAATAAAGACTTCTACCCGATAATTATGCGAAAGGTCTTGATGGGGTAGGGTTCGTTTCATCATGGTTATTAGGCCATGTTCCTGTCCAAGTAATGGAAGTGTTGTTTCGACCCGGGTAATGCTGTTTTTACTACCGGATATCAACATAATAAGCGTAAACTCGTTGCCAAAAATGGCGATACGGCTATCGATAATGTTACACCCGGCAGAGCTGACAAGATGAATGACTTGATTGCTAATGCCTGGGCGATCAGCTCCTACTGCGGTAATGACTAAGTGTTGAGCCATGATTGTTGACTTTGTTATGTATTATCTTTTGAATTTTAGCACAGTTAATTGGACAAATAACCATCATGAATACTCGTTTATAATTGATGTATAGTTCCTACTGTATTAACTAGACTTGGATATACTGAAAACTCGCCTTTTGGGGGCTCATAAACGGTCCCATTTCTGCTTCAGATAACGTTCTGCGTTTTGCATCTTGAGGTCACTTGGGTATATATATCAATTAATCCTGATTTAGTATCAAGTAAGCGGATTTAATCCCTTGTCTTTACGGAGTTTCATGCATTACTATTCAGAAAGCGTAAATTTAGGGAGAGAAACATGTTTTCAGGAAGTATTGTCGCATTATTAACACCGTTTAACTCAGATGGTGAAGTTGATTATGATAGCCTTAAGAATCTGGTAGAGTTCCATGTAGAGTCCGGTACTGATGGTATTGTTGCTGTTGGTACAACTGGTGAGTCTGCAACTCTGACAGTAGAAGAACATGTTAAGGTCGTGAATAAAGTGGTTGAGTTTGCTGCTGGCCGTATTAAGGTCATTGCAGGTACAGGAGCGAATGCTACGCACGAAGCTGTGACCTTTAGCCGTCTGCTAAATGATTCAGGTATCGATGGTATTTTAAGCGTAACACCGTACTACAATAAGCCTACTCAGGAAGGTTTATATTTGCATTACAAAGCGGTCGCTGAAGTGAGTGAAGTACCAGTAATTCTATATAACGTTCCCGGTCGTACTGTGGTTGATTTATTACCAGAGACGGTTGCTCGTTTATCAAAGATAGATAAAATCGTTGCATTGAAAGATGCTACCGGTGATTTGGAAAGAGTTGCAATTCATCGTGAACTTTGTGACGAAAGTTTCGTCTTACTAAGTGGAGATGACGCAACTGGGTTAGAATTTGTACGTTTAGGTGGTGATGGTGTGATTTCTGTGAGTAATAATATTGCTGCTGCAGATATGGCTAAGTTGTTTAAGTTGGCTAAAGAAGGTCGCTTTGAAGAAGCGACTGAAATCGATAACCGTTTAACTAAATTACACAAAAACTTGTTTATAGAATCTAGCCCAATACCAGTAAAATGGGCGGCGCATAAAATGGGTCTGATTGCTAATGGTAGTCTGCGTTTACCGCTAACAGAATTGACTGATAGTGCAAAACCAACAGTACTAGAAGCGTTAAATGATGCTGGCCTTGTATAAAAATTAGATATTAGCTCGAGACTAGAATTAGTCTCGGCTTTTGTTAGGAGTACCGATGAAGTTTTCTCATCAGCTAGTGATCAGCTCACTGGCTGTTCTTGTTTTAAGTGCCTGCTCTGGCGGCCCTGAGCAGAGACGTCAGGCAAAAGACGATTTTGAATATTTGAACACACCATCCTTTGAAAAGTGGGCTGTGCAGTCTGATGCGAAAGAACAGTTTTATCCAAACTATGATATTCCCGCAGGCGATTACAATGGTCCTGTAGGAAAGTCGGTTGATATTCGCCCTCCACAACAAGTCTTAGAGCTGATCCCAGGAGCTCGTTCGGAGTTCAAAGATGGGGAAGTGACTATGTGGCTTCTTCGTCAGGATGAAGTCGATAAGATCTGGCAAACAGTTCAGGAGATGATTCAAGAAAGGGACATAGCGCTTAGAGAGAATAATGATAAGCATATTGAAACGGATTGGGTTACTTGGGTCTCCGAGGATGAGGTAAATACAATAGAGAGCCGTTACAGCATTGATCGGTTTGAAGCAAATAACCGATTTGGCTTTAAAGTCTCTCTCATTGATTGGCGTGAAGCAGGTAAGGTTCTTGAAGTAAGTCGTACGAATAAAGAACGATATAACACCTTTATGACCAATATGATTACTTCCACTTATGATCAAAAGTTACGAGAAGAAGCGGCACTAAAAGCCGAGCAGCTGATTAAAAAAATTCCGGTTAGTATGGGAACTGACAGAAGTGGATTACCTGTCATCATTGCTCGAGCGCCCTATAGCCTTTTCTGGCAAAGAATGACGACAATTTTGCCAAAAATTGGTTTTAAATTAGAAGAGCGCAACGAATCTCAAGGAATGATGAAAGCCCAATATTTTTCTCCTGATGATGAGTTTTGGCAGTCGATTGGCGTAAAACCTCTTGAGATGACCGGTGTTAGTTATCAATTTCTATTTGGTGACTTAGGTAACCGAACATCAATTAACATCACGGATTCATCGGACAAGCCTGTGACCGAAGAGGTACTAAAAGCGCTAACTCCAGTGCTTTCTGCGGTTATAGAAAAAGAGTATTAATAGACCTGAAGCTTGAACTAAAAAAGGATGCTATTGAGCATCCTTTTCTTTTTCCTGCCTGACTTTATCTAACTGATTCAGTTTATCTAGGTCACTTTTGGGTTTTGCTTGGCCTATTTTCATATTGGCAGTGTATTTTAATGCAGCAATATTACCTACGACTACGCTGACAATGATGATGCTAATCACCCATGGGTTGGTTAAAAAATCCATAATTACTCCGGACAAATATTGGTTATATATTGAGTATAGAGCGTTTCTAGTTGTTGGATTACCGAGGGTAACCCTTTAATAGATTCTTGTTTCAGCGCTGATTTTACTATATCTACAGTTAGGCTACTCAGGCACTCACTGCTGGAAGAACGATGGCTAATATGCCAAGGCTCAGCAGCGACACCACCTCTGTCCTTTGCATAAGGAAAGAAAAAACCATATTGCGCAGCACTGGCTTTTAACCATTGATAAAATTTAACCTGATGGCCTGTTAGGTATTCCCAAGGTTCAAGTTGTAACTCTGTGTTAATGGGCACTTTGTTTTTAGCATAGACATCAAAATCAGTACCCCAGTGGTGACGACTGGCCCCAGGAAGCGCTGACCAGCGCATTATTGCATTGATCTTGGTATTATCATCTAACAGTGTCGTATTAAGCGGCTTACTATGTTTATCCAAAACGGGGGCTTTACCGGAAAATTTGTTATTCCAGATGAGCCTCTGCCGATTAAAATCTCGAAAGCCGCTGGCAACCTCGAGTTCAAAACCCTCACAATAAGCCGCTTCAATTAACCGGATAAGATCCTGTTTCACTTTGTGATTGACTAATATCGACTGAAAGCGGGTTTCTGCCGATATCAAGTGAGTCATTTCTCTTCCGGTTAACTGTTCAGGTGTCATCTATTTGGCCAATAAATTTTCTAATGTTTTCTCATACATGTCAGTCAACTTCTCCAAATCGGCAATGTTGACACACTCATTCACTTTATGGATGGTGGCGTTAACCGGGCCGAGCTCTATCACTTGTCCGCCCATTCTGGCGATAAACCGACCATCAGAGGTGCCACCAGTGGTGAGTAGTTCTGGTTTCTTGTGATTGATTTCTTCCACAGCTTTAACAACAGCATCTAATAGTGGTCCGTGATCAGTTAAGAAAGGGTCACCATTTAAAGTCCAGTTCAACGTATAGTCCAGACCATAAGAGTCTAATGTGGAGTGAACACGGCGCATGATCTCATCGTTACATAACTCTGTACTAAAGCGCATGTTGAACTGTACATTGAATTCACCAGGTATTACGTTCGAGGCTCCTGTACCTGCGTGCAGGTTCGGGATCTGAAAGCTGGTGGGAGGGAAAAAGGCATTACCATCATCCCATTTCGTTGTTGCCAGTTCTGAAAGCGCTGGGAGAGCTTGATGAATAGGGTTGCTCGCCAAATGTGGATAAGCTACATGGCCTTGAGTACCCTTGACAGAGATGTCACCAGTAATAGAACCGCGTCGGCCATTTTTTACAACATCCCCAGTGAAATGTGTGCTTGAGGGTTCACCTACAATACACATATCTATGTTTTCTTCTCGAGCCATCAATGTTTCAACGACTTTTACGGTGCCATTAATAAATGGGCCTTCTTCATCGGAAGTGATTAAAAAACCGATTGAGCCTTTGTGATTGGGGTTCTGAGCAATGAAACGCTCAACGGCTACAACCATGCAGGCCAGAGATCCTTTCATATCTGCGGCGCCACGCCCATGAAGGTGGTCATCAATGACAGTGGGTTCAAAAGGGGGGGTGTGCCATTGCTCTAGTGGGCCAGAAGGGACCACATCCGTATGTCCGGCAAAGGCAAAAAGTGGCGCTTCCTTTCCTCGTCTTGCCCAAAAGTTGGTTGTATCGTCGAATACCATGACTTCGATGTCGAATCCAAGGGCTTTGAGTCGTTCTATCATGACGACTTGGCATCCCGCGTCTTCTGGCGTTACCGATTGACGGCTAATTAAATCTTTTGCTAAAGCCAATACTGGGCTATCACTCATCCTTGAAAATCCTTTTAACTAAATATGGTTTGGTATTCTTCGGTTTTAAATCCGATATGGTATTGGTCGTTAACCAACAAGATAGGTCTCTTTATCATTGCTGGATATTCTACTAATAATGAAATCGCTTCAGCTTCATTCAGAGTATCTTTCTGTTGTTGAGTTAGCTGGCGATATGTAGTGCCACGTTTATTTAGTACTTGCTCCCATCCAAGCTGAGTACAAAATAATGTGACTAACTGGGCATCAATACCTTGTTTACGGTAATCATGGAATTCAAATTGAATTTCAGCGTTTTGAAGCCATTTTTTGGCTTTCTTAATGGTATCGCAATTAGGGATGCCGTACATGGTGATGCTCATTGTAAACTCTCTTTTATACAAGGTGACTTGAATCCTAACAGGAACAACGTATTCAAACAAAACTTGTAGCTGCAACGCATTTATTGTACCTGATTTAAAAAATTATCATGTTATTGATCAAACTCAAAAAAAATCAGGCAAAAAAGGAAATAATGTTTATCGACACGACGTTGTATGGGAGGTGTCATGGATTTAAGTCCTGTGTTTGCTAGACGATTGTATCTAGCGTTGTTGGTAGAAAATTTAGAAAGACCTAATGTTCCTAAATTAATTGAAGTTACCGGGTGGCCTCGTCGCACCATTCAGGATGTGCTCAAGGCATTACCTGGTATTGGTATTGAATTGATGTTTATTCAAGATGGACGTCGTCACAATGACGGATATTATCATTTATCCGACTGGGGGCCATTCGATAGCCAGTGGGTGGTAGAGCGAAAAAGTGAAATTGCTTCTACATTAGGTTATTAGAGAGTTGTATTAGCCCCAACTTTAACTATGAATGGCATTTATTTCTTAAATAGTCGTTACATAGGTAAAAAAGCCTATCCAGCTGACAAGAAGAAGCATCCATGGCAACATTGTGTTGTCTTTACTTGTATTTTTTTCGGTAATGTTGACTTCTTCTGCTGTTTTGCTTGGTTCACTTTGTCTTAATTTCTCTTTTTGTGTTTTTTTCTTAGCCTTATCAGCTTGACGGCTTCTTTCCTTCTGTTGTTTCTTATACAGAGCAATGCCTTTTTCAATTCCTTGAGCAATAAGCTTGGTTTGCTCTTTCGTTTGACCTGGTTTTTGTGTTGCTTTCGCTATCTTCATTGATTCTGCTTGCGTTTCTTGTGACACTGGTTTTTTTATTGTTTTCATGCGAATTTATGTATCTTATTGTGAATATCAAATACAGCTTACCATAGCTATGCTTTCGGATTGTGTTAAAAAAGCTACCCAGGAAAAAATGACAAAATTGTAGAGGTCAAGTGCGTTATTCGATTGAACAGTACGATAAAGATGGCTTTTTAAGCCCCCCCAAATGGCTCTGGCTAGGCTGGGTATTTCTCGCTAAGGCTTGGGTTGTATTTATTGTTGCGGGTGCTAGCAGAGATGAAGGAGCTAAGCTACTGGAAATTATATATCCAATACATTCGACGTTATATATCGGTTTAGTTTTTGGGCTGCCTGCGCTGATATTAATATGGTTGATGGGGCTTCGAAATCAAGACAGAAAAAGAATCTGCGGCGTGTTAAGTCATGGAAAACCCATTACTTTGTTGCTCGTCTTTAGCCAAGTCGGGTTGGTTATTTATCAAATTTATCTCGAAGCAGTTAAATTCAGTTGGTCAAATGCAGTGACACTCGTTATTTTGCTTTGGCTTCTGATTTATATTGCCAAAAGCCGGCGTGTGAGAGATTGTTTTCGATCTCCTTTATTGTCTTAGTTCGCTGGGTCTAGTAATGAACCTCATTACCTGATTTATGATAATAGTCAAAACCAACCATGTCCGAGACATTAAACTAATTAAAAATATGGAGAATAAGTCATGTCAGTATATCAATCTGCGATTGTTCCGGAAGCTGGACCATTCGCACTTTACAGCCAACTAAAAATTAAATCTCAGCATGCTCTTGTTTTACATGCATTAAAATCATTGCCGGGAAGAGTTGAAGCACTAAATCAAACCCAGCCTGAGGCAAACTTGACGTTGTCTGTGGCATTCAGTCATCAATTCTGGGTAGAGACAAACCAAAACCTACCGAATGAATTGATACCTCTAACACCGTTGGGTGAAGGGGAAGCCTATGCTCCAGTGAGTGATGTGGACGTTCTCATTCATTGTCACTCCAATCGTCACGATCTACATTTTTACCTACTTCGTAAATTAATGTCTGATATTTCAGACTATGTTGATGTTATTGATGAGACTTATGGATATAGGTATTTAGATTCTCGCGATATGACGGATTTTATCGATGGCACGGAAAACCCGAAACAAGCGCAAAGAGAAGAAGTTGCGATTATTCCTGCTGGAGAGTTCGCCGGTGGAAGTTATGTATTGGCTCAGCGGTTTATACATAATCTACCTGCGTGGAATAAATTATCAGTAACGGAACAGGAGAACATTATAGGTAGAACCAAACCGGACTCCATTGAGTTAGATAATGTTCCTGCGCAGTCTCATGTGGGCCGTGTGGATATTAAGGAAGAAGGTAAAGGACTTAAGATTGTTCGTCATAGCTTACCTTATGGATCGGTTTCTGGGGAGCATGGTCTTCTGTTTTTGGCGTATTGTAATACATTACATAATATCGAGGCGATGTTATTAAGCATGTATGGTGAGACCGACGGAAAGCCTGACCATCTGCTTAAATTTACTAAGGCAGTTACAGGTGCTTATTTCTTCGCTCCGTCTGCTCAGATGCTGCAAGCCATAGAAATATAAGAGCAGAACTCAGATTTTCTTAAAGGGAGAGCTTATTGGCTCTCCCTTTTCTTTTCTAAAGTTTTTTTTTGTAGTGTCGATACTAGGCTGTACTCCCTTTGTCTATTGTTGAGAAAATGGCTGTTAACGTAAATACCAATGCTCCTGCATTAATCGCACAACGCAATCTAGGTCTGGCAACGCATCAGTTGAACCAGTCTCTGGAGCGTTTGTCTTCAGGAAGCCGAATTAACAGTGCGAAAGATGATGCAGCAGGGTTACAGATATCGAATCGCTTAGAGTCACAAATGCGTGGTTTAGATGTTGCAGTAAGAAATGCCAACGATGGTATTTCTATTATGCAGACAGCTGAAGGCGCGATGAATGAGACAAGCAATATTTTGCAACGTATGAGAGATCTTTCGTTGCAATCAGCAAATGGGTCTAATAGTCAATCTGAGCGAGTGGCGCTTCAAGAAGAGATGTCTGCATTAGATGACGAGCTTAACCGCATAGCAGAAACTACCTCCTTTGGAGGAAAAAAGTTACTTAATGGTAATTTTGCAAATGCCTCATTTCAAATTGGTGCATCATCAGGCGAAGCGGTGCAGGTATCATTAAAAAACTTGCGCTCAGATACTCGAGATATGGGCGGGATTACTTATATTGCAAACGGTATGGCGGATAAAAGCTGGCAGGTGAAAAATGGGCAGAATATGTTGGCCATGAGCTTTACTAATGCCAGTGGACAACAGGAATCGATTCATATTCGGGCAAAAGAGGGCGATGATATTGAAGAGCTGGCAACATATATAAATGGGCAGACCGACAAGGTATCCGCTTCAGTGAATGAAGATGGTCAGTTGCAGATTTTTATGCAAGCTAATCAAGCGGGTGGTGCTGTCAGTTTTTCCGGTAATCTTGCTAGTGAGTTGGATATGTCCGGGCTAATAGTGGAAACGGTTAGTGACTTGGACTTAACCTCTGTGGGAGGGGCGCAACGTGCGGTCTCTGTTATTGATGGGGCGATGAAATTTGTCGATAGCCATCGTTCAGAATTAGGCGCTTTTCAAAACCGTTTTGGTCATGCGATTAATAATCTGAATAATATCAGCGAAAACTTAGCCAGTTCTAACAGTAGAATTAAGGATACCGATTTTGCGAAAGAAACCACCAAATTGATAAAGCAACAAATCTTACAACAGGTTAGTACAACTGTGTTGGCGCAGGCAAAGCAAGCTCCGAACTTGGCACTTACTTTACTAGGAGGGTAGCAGAAAAAAATCCCACAGTATATTTCGGCCATCTCAGATTAAACTTTAGTGTTTTTTTTGAGAAAACATATTTTTTTACGATGTATTCACATTTTTTATCCCTAATCTCACTTTTGTCCACTTTTTCTATAATTTTCCTAAAGAATTTCGAGTGTTAGCCGTTAAAAGAATTAACTCAAGAAAACTATTTGGTTTTCCGCCCCGTCGGAAAACGAATTGACGGAAAATCAATTGGAGAAATCACCATGTCAGTAAATGTAAATACTAACGTAGCAGCGATGACGGCGCAGCGTCATTTAAACAATGCAGCAAGTGACCTTAATGGTTCAATGGAACGCTTGTCTTCAGGTTTTAAAATCAACAGTGCAAAAGATGATGCAGCGGGTCTACAAATATCTAACCGTTTAAATGCACAGAGCCGTGGCTTAGACGTGGCTGTACGAAATGCTAACGATGGTGTTTCCATTGCGCAAACTGCTGAAGGTGCAATGAAAGAAACCACCAATATCCTGCAACGTATGCGTGATTTGTCACTGCAATCTGCGAATGGTTCTAACTCTAAAGAAGAGCGTGTTGCTATTCAGGAAGAGGTCGGTGCACTTAATGACGAACTTAACCGTATTGCTGAAACCACATCATTTGGTGGTAATAAACTGCTGAACGGTACTCACGGTACTAAGTCATTCCAAATCGGTGCAGATAACGGTGAAGCCGTTATGCTTGAGCTTAAAGATATGCGCTCAGACAACCGTATGATGGGTGGCTCTAGCTATAAAGCAGAAAATGGCGTTGATAAGAATTGGTCGGTTGGTCAAGATTCACAAATGACGATTGGCTTAACGGACCAGTTCGGAGAAGCACAAGAGTTTACTATTAACGCGAAGGCGGGCGACGATATTGAAGAGTTGGCAACCTATATTAATGGTCAACAAGATGTCGTGAGTGCGTCTGTAGATGAAGCAGGAAAACTGCAGGTATTTGCTGGTAACAACAACGTTCAAGGTGAAGTATCATTTGGTGGTAGCTTAGCTGGCGATTTAGGCATGAGCGGACCGACAAGCACAACGGTTGATACGATTGATGTGCGTAGTGTTGGTGGAGCTCAAGAGTCTGTTGCAATTGTTGATGCAGCCCTGAAATATGTGGATAGCCACCGTGCAGAGCTTGGTGCGTTCCAGAATCGTTTCGACCATGCAATCAATAACTTAGATAACATTAACGAAAATGTTAATGCATCTAAGAGCCGAATTAAAGATACTGATTTTGCTAAAGAGACAACCTCAATGACTAAGTCTCAGATCCTACAGCAAGCATCTACGTCTATTCTTGCTCAGGCGAAACAAGCGCCAAACTCAGCACTTAGTTTACTTGGCTAAAACTAACGCTGATTAGAAGAAACCCAACAGAGATGTTGGGTTTTTTGTTTATAGGTGATGGGTGACCGGATTACGGGATTATGGGTGACCGGTAACCGGTGATCGGGTGTTCGAATCCTTGCTTGTCATATATGGACCCACC
>DDQN01000083.1 GCA_002342685.1 Vibrio sp. UBA2441 | reverse complement strand
CAGAATTATTTACAGGGTCTCAAGAATTCGTAGGCTCGACGATTTTATACCCTTACCTTAAGATGTATTTCATCAATTTTTGTTTGAAAACAAAAATGGACTTGTGAAAAACGAGCTCGGAGCTATTTAGCACTCTGCGTAATTTTACTGATGAGCTTTTTCATCCTTTCTCGTTTTTGTTTGAAAGTAACGGCCCCAAAATGCCGTTATAATGATGGCGAATAAGAGTCTCCCCCATAAAATACCGGTAATATCAGCCCCCAATAATAAGATTAATATCGTGTCTTCTATGATGCTATGGCATAAGCCAAGAAAAACCATAACTAAAGCAGTGTCGCGTTTATCAATATGACCACGCTTTACTTCATCAATAAGCAGACCTGCCCCAAAGGAGATGCCTAGTGTCATACCGATAATCGTTATATTTGCGGCATCTTTACCTAAAGTCAGTCCGCGTAAGAGTGGCATTAGAAGTCTATGCAGTAAGGCTTCAATTCCAAGTACTCTTAAAATTCGTAGTGCAACAATGAGAGAAGCTAGAATAATAAAGATTGATGCAAAAAGCTGTAGCTGCTCTACACACCACTGCATTATGCTGGGAGATACCGCTGTATTGGGTGACCAGACTAATTTGATAGCCTCTTGTTTCCAATGAAAAGTAGTGTAGAAAACGTTGAGTATTGCCCCAAGCATTAAAGCACCACCGATCCTTATAGTGAGTGTATTAAGCCAGTTGATTCCCAATGCTTTAGCAATTGCGCCTTCAATAGGAAGAGAATGGGCCACTAGTATCATAGAACCCAACACCGTAACTTCAGCGACGGAAAATACACTGTGCAGTGCGATATTGTAAAAAACGATCATTGCAGCATATACGTTGGTCAACAACGCCACAGCCCAGACGATGCCCATTTCTTCTGGTAGGCCAACTAACTGCATTATGGGTGATAGCCCTTGAGCCAGCATTTCTGTGGCACCAAAATAATCAAGGATTTTTACTACAATAACGGCGGGGATCATCACTTTTAAAAGCGCCCAATAAACTCTGATGATCTCTTTAAAAAGCGCACTGAATTTGAAGTGCCAGTTTTTGTTCCACATGAAACATTCCTTGTCCGATTGAATAAACATATTCTAATTAAAAGGGACAAAATAATTGCAACGAACTTAGGTTATAATTAACAAATATTCGAAACTTTACAGGGTTTTATTAATTATGTTTCTCGACCGCACAGATAAGGCAATTTTAAATATTTTGCAACAAGACTGTTCATTGACAAATGTAGAGCTGGCAGAGCGTATTGCTCTTTCACCGCCAGCCTGTTTAAAGAGAGTTCAAAGGCTACTCAGAGAAGGGGTGATTGGTAAAAGAGTGGCGATTGTCGACCCTGCGAAGCTTGGATCACGTTTACATATAGTGGTTGAGGTGTTTATGGAGAGAGACAGAAAAGACCTGCACAATGCTTTTATGAAGCATATGCAATCGGTGCATCAGGTCAAAGAGTGTTATCAAGTGACTGGAGAAGTCGATTTCGTTCTGATCCTTGAGGTCAATGATATGGCTGAATATGATACGCTGCGCGATATTATTTTTTACAGCAATGAAAACGTAAAGTCGTTTAAGACACTGATTTCAATGAATCGTGCGAAGTATGATACTCAGGTTACATTGTAATACAGTCATACCCATAAATGGAAAAAGTATGAAGTATCTACTGTCGGATCGACGGTTTTAAACTGGATATGACTTGGCGATTTAGACACATTCTTTGATTCTGGTTATGTTGCTCTGTCTTCTGCCTTGTAAGATCCAGATAAAGTCGATAGGCTCCCTTTAAGTTATTCGCCTGATTATAAGTACGGGGCTCTATGTCATCTGCTTTAAGCTATCAATTAAGCCTCTCGCCGGTGATCATTTTTACACCTGAGCACCATCACCTGATTGTAGACGATGAAGTTTGCCACCTTGAACCCTTGCAATCACGTATGCTTGGTTTTTTTATACAGCATCAAGGTGAAGTTCTAAGTACGAAAGATATTGCCTCTCAAGTCTGGGAGCGTAGTCAAGTATCCGACAACTTAGTAAGGCAGGTTATCAGTATCTTGAGAGGACACTTACAAGATAAAACCAGACCTTACTCCATTATCAAAACGATTCCAAAGCAAGGTTACCTGCTAGATATTGATGTCACTTTATTACCGGTAAAACCTAGCTCTGAACAACATCAAACTGACACTCTGGAACAATCTGATAGAGGGGAAGTAGGTCGCGTTGAAAAAGTATGGGAAAAAAAACGGTATAAAGTGGTTGCTGCAATATTGTGTCTCTTTGTCGCTTTATTTTTTGCCTTCACTGCCTTCTGGCAAGAAAATCATTCTATTTCGACTGAAAGCCAAGTAATAAATAACCCAATTATTCCTGTTGTATTTCATGATATCGTATTAGATAAGAATCAAGACTTTACGATAGCGCGTAGCGTATACGAGTATATTTTCTTTGGTTTAAATTCATCCAAAAGTATTGTGGGTTATCGCTATTCTCAACTGAGACCAGAAGCAAAAAAACAGATTCAATCTGAAGGTATCGAGCTCAAGAGTTGGATTAAACAGACGGATTCTGGGTATATAATAAAAATGGTGTTGGAGAACCATAAAAATCCTGATGAAAGTCTGCAACTTGAACAACTTTTCAGCACTCAAGATTTTTTTGCACCTATTGGCGACCTTATTCTTGATATTAAAACGCGGATTGCACCGACCGAACCCGATTATAATGTAGCGAGTCATCGAATTACGTCTATTCAAAACTACAATGACTGGCAGGTTATTGCGAAAGGAGTATCTCTATTCTATCAGGGAAAAGGCTTTCAAGAACTGGATGGGCTCGAAAAAGAGCTTATTGAGCTTAGGGAGCAAGGGCGTAATTATTACTTGCTTGACTCCATAGGTTCTTATATATCGTCTATGCGTTACTTAAACCAAAGGCAGTTAAAAGATAAACATTTAGCGTTGAATCAAGCTAATCAGGCGTTTGAAAGAAACCCTCGCTGTAATATTGCAAATACAACATTAGGATTGGCTTTGTTACTTAATGATCGAAGTGAACAAGCCTATCCATACTTGTTTTATGCAGCTGAAAACTCACCCAGCCCATTGAGTTATTATCTTCTGAGTATCGCAGATCAACAATCAAATAACCTCAAAGGAGCAGAGTATAACTATCAGCGTTTCTCTGTACTAAACAAGAGTGGTAATGGTCAACTATTTGGTCTTAATGAATATTTACAAAATCCAAACCTTTTTGATAAGACCAAATCTGATAAATAAACCCAGTGTTTATAACGGTGAAACATTGGGCTCCTTCACTATTAATCCCACTGAATTAAAGATCTAACACTGCGATAGTTGTTTGATTTTTGTTTGTATTTCAGTCTGATTGTCTTGCATCAGGCAACTCTACTACTCCTTATAGCAATATTTAGTTAATGAAGAATACATATTAACTATATAAAGCAATATAAGCACTGAGGAGTATAGATGAACACTTTGATTTACGTCTTTATGGCTATGGTCATCTGGTGGCTGATTCGCTCACCGGAAAAAGAAGAGAGATCAATCCGCTGGTTTGTTATTTCATTATTAACATTATTAGCATATATCGTGGCATATATCTGGAAACATCCATATCTATATGGACCATTATAAGGAGAGTAATAGTATGATTAATATCAATGAAAAAAACTTCTATAACATTATCGCCATTGCAACCCTTATATTAGGTTTTGGTGTTTTTGTAGCAACTTTCTACGAACAGTTATGGCTCGGAGATATGCCGTGTGCCAGTTGTCTCATTACTCGTCAGTTGATCTTGCTAGTTATGATGGCGGCTTGCTTTGTTCTAAGATATGGGCCACGTTCACAATTTGTTGGATTTATTCTCATTATTGCTGCGATAGATATTTATATGAGCATGCGTCACTCAACCTTCCATTGGTTTGTATTTGAAGGTACAGAAGGTCGTTTTATGGGGGTGCATATGTACCTTTGGGGTTACTTCTTGCAAACAGGCGTAGTTGCAATGATTGGTCTTCTTATGAGTGTGATGCCAAAGGTATTTGATTTCTGCAAAACAATACCCGCTAATGGTCGAGTGCTAAATAAGCTACAAAAATTCACTTTCTGGGTGGTATTATTTTTGATAGTAGGTAATTTGGTACTCTCATTTGCTTTAGTTGGTCCACCGCCTCTAAAAGCACCTTATCCGCCAGTATATTGGTCATGGATTGAGAATGGCTGGAACTGGTAGTTCAATATAATTATTAAAGCCTCAGTTCACATCATCTTGAGGCTTTAGTGTTCTTTGTCATATAAAGAACACTCCTTAACGTTCCATCATTGCTTGCGTTGCGAACTTATCAAACATTCCCCAATGAAATTAATACCTACAAATATGGTTAAAAAATAACAACTTTCCATTGCAAGATAATAAATACTGGATATACTCACAGTTAACTGTATAAAAAAACAGGTGACTTATGAAGCCGTTAACTCCTCGCCAACAACAAGTATTTGAATTAATTAAAGATAAAATTGATGTGACCGGAATGCCACCGACTCGAGCTGAAATAGCGAAGGAGTTAGGTTTTCGATCCGCAAATGCAGCGGAAGAACACTTGAAAGCACTCGCTAAAAAACAAGCGATTGAAATAATTCCAGGTGCTTCCAGAGGCATTCGTATACTGCTTAAAGACGAAGCTGCAAATGAAGATGCAGGTCTTCCGTTAATTGGTCAAGTCGCTGCTGGTTCGCCAATATTGGCACAAGAACATGTTGAAGCACATTATCAAGTTGATCCTAATATGTTTCGTCCACAAGCAGACTTTCTGCTGCGCGTCAGTGGTGAGAGTATGAAAGATATTGGTATTATGGATGGTGATCTTTTAGCTGTGCACAAAACGCAGGATGTCCATGATGGACAAGTTGTTGTTGCTCGGGTAGATGATGATGTCACTGTAAAGCGTCTAGAAAGAAAAGGGGCTACCGTGTTACTTCATGCTGAGAATGAGGAGTTTTCTTCGATTAAAGTTGATCTAACCTCTCAACATCTTGCAATAGAAGGTATTGCTGTTGGAATTATCCGTAATACAGATTGGATGTAACTAACCCACAAGCTTGCAATTCTAAATAATAATCATTATCATCTTGTTTATTTGTTAAATGAAGATGATAATGAATCATATCGCGAAGAAACCTTCATCTTCGAAGGTTGCTACAGAAAATTATTATCGGGTTCCCACCAACTTGCTTCAACCAATGTGGTTAAGAAGTCGCGAAAGTTTAGTTGATGACGGTCTAGTTTATGACCCCATTGCAGCTATGGCTTGTCGTCAATGTCAGTTGTCGTCAGAATGCCTAGCTGGAGACGTAGATCAAAAACAGCTACTTCATGCCACACTAACTAAGCTCTGTGATACTAGAGTTAGTGCATTTTTGGAAAGCCATCCTAATGCATGGGTACTCAACGTAGGGGCTGGATTGGATACGCGGTTCTACCGATTGGATAACGGTTTGTGTCATTGGATTGAGCTCGATACTAATGAGAACCTAGTTTGGCGACAAAGATTATTTCATAAAAATGAGCGCTATCAACTTTTTTGTGGCTCGGTAAAGAATACCAAATGGCTTGATTCTTTGCCTATTCCAGATAATGCACCCGTACTGATCGTTTGTGATCAGGCTCTGCTCAATTGTACAACCAAAGAGATTGCGACATTTGTTCAAGCAATTAGTCGATACTTTGTTAGTGCACAGGCTTGTTTTGTTATTGCGGGTGATAGGTCATCTTCAAAGCTTGGTTCGAAATTGGGGTGTGTAGAATATCGACATGGATTTCAGGATCCAAGTCGCCATTTTTTAAATTGGCTTCCCTGGATTCAGTGGATAAAAAGTTACACACCTTTGGATGAAAATTGCGGTCGATGGAAGTTTTGGCAAAAAATGGTGGCTAAGTTACCACGACTAAAAAATCGTTACACTCCATCATTAATAGAACTGCGTTGGTAATATGGCTTGTTTGTTGGTATTAAAAACCATTTAAAAAAGAGAAGCGTTAACTTCTCTTTCTGGCGAACCTAAAATAGACGATTTAGGCCATTTAAAGCAGCTACGCGATAAGCTTCTGCCATGGTAGGGTAGTTAAAAGTCGTATTAACAAAATACTCAATGGTATTGGCTTCTCCTTTTTGCTCCATTATTGCCTGACCAATATGAATAATCTCTGCCGCTCGTTCTCCAAAACAGTGAATACCTAAGATTTCTTTTGTTTCTCTATGGAATAGGATTTTTAGGCTACCGATGTCTTTTCCTGCGATTTGAGCTCTAGCAAGATGTTTAAACGAAGCGCGTCCCACCTCATAGGGAACTTTAGCCGCAGTAAGTTCTTGCTCGGTTTTACCAACGGAGCTAATTTCTGGAATGGTATAGATTCCTGTCGGAATATCCTCAATAAGATGGTTGTCTGCCTTGCCTTTAGTGATTATTTGAGCAACAAAACGACCTTGATCGTAAGCTGCACTGGCTAAACTTGGGTAACCAATAACGTCACCAACCGCATAGATGTGTTCTTTATCAGTCTGGTATTTTTTATTTACACTCAGAGAGCCACGGGAGTCAGGTGTCAAAGCGACTGCCTCTAAATTGAGCTTATCAGTGTTACCGGTTCGGCCATTAGCATAAAGCAAACAGTCTGCGCGCATCTTTTTTCCTGACTGAAGATGAATAATGACGCCATCTTCTGTTGCTTCAATTTTCTCATACGTTTCATCGTTGCGAATAATGATGCCACTATTCCAGAAGTGGTAGGAGAGTGCGTCGGATATTTCATTATCTAGAAATGAGAGCAATCGATCTCGGGTATTAATCAGATCCGTTTTTACATCTAACCCACGAAAGATCGAAGCATATTCGCAACCAATAACGCCAGCACCGTAAATGATGATATGCCGTGGATCGTGCTCTAATGACAAGATAGAGTCGCTATCGTAAACTCGTTCATGGTTAAAATCGACGTCACTTGGTCTATAAGGGCGTGAACCTGTTGCAATAACAAACTTATCGGCAGTGTATTGGTCAAAACTGCCATCAGGCTGTTTAACAGAAATACTATTATCATCAATGAAATGTGCTTCACCAAAAAGTAGGGTACATTGGTTTCTGTCGTAAAACCCTTGGCGTAAGCGGGTCTGTTTATCTATGACGTTCTTGGCGTGTTTCAGAATATTGGAAAAGGTAGAATGTAGGCTAGAATCATTGTGAGAAAAGAGAGGATTTCCATTAAACTCGATAATTCGGCTGACGGCATGGCGTAATGCTTTTGATGGGATAGTTCCCCAGTGAGTACAACCACCGCCAACGCTTGGTTCTTTTTCTATAATCGCAACGTTTAATCCTGCTTTGGTTAACCCCATTGCAGCCCCTTCCCCCCCTGGACCACTTCCAATTACAATTACATCAAAATGAGCTGATTGGGCCATTATTTTTTATCTTCCATGTTTTTTAACATTGCTGTATCGAGATTTTAACCTAATCATTCTTTAGGTAAATGGGGAGCATACTATAGAGTGGTAGTGATCACGGAGTTGGTCAAATCAAATGGTTACCTGATATAGTTTAACCTGTGAATTTTTATCAATAGCAATTTCGCGTTATAGTACAGAAATACCGTTGGCTAAATGAGTTATAGGAAGTTATGGGAATAAGAGCGCAACAAAAAGAAAAAACACGTCGCTCATTGATCGATGCTGCATTTAGTCAGCTAAGCGCCAACCGAAGTTTTTCGAACTTGAGTCTTCGCGAAGTTGCCAGAGAGGCAGGCATTGCGCCTACGTCTTTTTACCGTCATTTTAAAGATATGGATGAACTGGGTTTAACTATGGTAGATGAAGGAGGTTTGCTTCTTCGTCAACTTATGCGACAAGCTCGACAGAGAATTGTTAAAGAAGGGAGTGTAATAAGGACATCGGTGGAAACCTTTATGGAATTTATCGATAGTAGTCCAAATGTATTCCGTCTGTTACTTAGGGAGCGCTCAGGAACTTCATTTGATTTTCGTGCTGCGGTAGCCAGAGAAATGCAACATTTTGTCGCTGAAATGACAGAATATTTGATCAGCTCTGGCATGAGTAAAGAAGAAGCAAGCATACAAGCAGAAGCTTCGGTTACTCTTGTATTTAGCTCAGGTGCGGAAGCGCTGGATTTAAGTAAGCAAGAGAGAGAAGAACTAACAGAACGGCTGGTGATGCAATTGCGCATGATAGCTAAAGGTGCTTATTGGTACCGAAAAGAACGTGAACGACAAAAAAATAGGATATAACTATGTCGAATGACTCAACAACCATGACTCATAATTCTGAGAGAAAAACACTCTTGCTAGCGGTAATTGCAGGTATGTGCGGTAATGCATTGCTCTCTTCCGTGACTTTAAATGAAATTTCATTTTCAATATTCCCGCTTATCGCATTGGTGCTTGCTGTACAGATGTTGTACCAAAATTATCTGGCAAATCCAGTAGCCGAAGATATTCCAATGCTAGGCTTAGCTTGCTTTTTCGTTGGGGCGTTTGGACACTCCGCTTTTATAAAAGCAAAATACCCAGAAGTGGGTTCAAACTTCTTCGCTATCGTTGTTACCTTGATATTGCTTGCATGGGTAGGAAAAAGAATGGGCTACTTAGCAAAAAAAGAACAGTAAAATACTGTTGGGATAAAAAACGAGCTCATAGGCTCGTTTTTTATTGGAAAAATTTAAGCTTTTCTTTCTAATAACACACCTGCTTCGGTGTGGTGGGTATAGGGAAATTGATCAAACAAAGCAAATCGAGATACATTATGCGTTTCACATAAAATAGCTAGATTATCTATTAGCGTTTCTGGGTTACACGAAATATAAAGGATATTGTCATAACCTTGAACCATCTTGCAGGTCTCAATATCCATACCTGAACGAGGTGGGTCAACAAAAATAGTATTACAGTGGTAGCTACTAAGATCGATATTTTGTTGTTTTAGGCGTCTGAATTCACGCTTTCCTTCCATCGCTTCAGTAAACTCTTCCGCAGACATCCGGATAATTTGGACATTATTTATCTTATTCGCAGCGATGTTATACTGTGCAGATTCAACAGAAGGCTTGGCTAATTCCGTAGCTAATACTCTTTCGAAGTTTTGAGCCAAAGCTAATGAGAAGTTGCCATTACCACAATAGAGCTCGAGAAGATCGCCCTGGCTATCTTGTGTGCAGTCGACCGCCCACTCCAGCATTTTTTGTGCGACTTCGCCATTTGGCTGGGTAAAACTATTTTCAACTTGTTGATAAATAAATTGCTTATCATGGACGTTTAGTCTTTCCATGACATAGTCTTGGTCGAGGACGACTTTCATTTTACGTGCCCGGCCAATGATGTTTAGATTAAATCCTTCGTTATTGAGTCTCTGCTTGAGCTCTTTGGCTTCACTAATCCATTCGTCGTTTAATTGTCGATGATAGAGAAGCGATACCAACATTTCACCGCTCAATGTGGATAGAAAATCAACTTGAAATAGTTTACGACGAAGTTCGTCGTTATCTTTCATCGACTCTATTAACAATGGCATCAAATCATTAATTAGACGGCTTGCTGCTGGAAACTGATCAACACGATATTTTTCACGAGTCTCTTGATTGAACATAATGTAATAAAGTTCATTTCCTTCATGCCACACACGAAATTCGGCGCGCATCCGATAATTTTGAACTGGAGACTCGAAAATCTCTATTTCAGGAACATCATACGGCGCAAACATTTGAGTTAAACGAGTCGTTTTTTCTGTCAATTGTTCGCGATAGCGTTGTGGGTTCATTTCAAGCGTTGCCATAGAGTTGCCTTTTACATTCAAACAAGGAGCGCAGATTTTATTCAATCTTTGCCACTTGTCCAGTACTGATATGAAAATGTCTCATGGTTAATTATTAATTTTAACACTAGACACTGAATGTATTGATACTTATTATCGTTTCTGCTGGTGGTGGGTCATCTGTTGAGGAGCCACTTTAAGGGAATCTGGTGAAAATCCAGAACTGACGCGCAGCGGTAATAGAGAACGAGCATTATGGGGAAACCCGCACACTGCTATTTAGTGGGAAGTGATATGTAAGGTGATGAAGTCTATAAGTCTGAATCATGCTCTAAAGTCCGAATACCTGCCAGTAAGTTAGTGACGAAATCACTTACTAGGACTTACGCGATTTAGGAAAAAATCATGAATAAAACCCTTATAGCGACCGCTGTGGTATCGCTACTTAATGTTACCTCCAACGTTCACGCACAATCATCTTCAGATACAGAAACGATGATTGTTACAGCAAACCGCTTTGAGCAACCAATACAAAATACCATTGCTCCTGTTGAAATTATCACCAAAGAAGATATAGACCTTATTCAGGCGAAGTCACTTACAGAAGTGTTACGTCGCATGCCGGGCATACAAATTTCAAGTAGTGGCGGCTATGGACAAAGTCAAAGTGTGTATGTCAGAGGTTCGGAATCGAACCACGTATTGGTACTGGTTAACGGTGTTCGTATAGGAAGTGCAACACTTGGGAGTGCGAATTTCGCGGCGATTCCATTAACTGGGGTTGAACGGATAGAGTATATACGTGGCTCCAGAGCTGCAGTGTATGGTTCTGATGCGGTGGGTGGTGTCATCAATATCATTACCCAGTATAGAAAAGGTGAATCTGCGAGAGAGATATCTCTAGGTGCTGGTTCTGATCAGTATAAAACGGCTAAATTGTCAGCCGCAGGGGAAATTAATGAAAACCTTTGGGGCAAATTCGCTGTCAATCTTGAGGAGTCAGATGGATACTCAGCAAGTAATGTATCCGGTCAGGAAGATGATGATGGCTTTAAGTCAACAGACATTGTTGCGGAGTTGGGTGGATTTGTCAGCTCTGACTGGCGCTTGAAAGCAAACGTACTTCATCATGATGGTAAGGTTGAATATGACAATCCGGAATCGTCTAATAAAAAAGTAGAGGTTTCCAATTACTCCATTGGCGCAGAATATTTAGGCAGTCTGTTATATTCCAACCTGACTGCTGCATTTAATACAGATAAATCGGAAATTATGGATACGGGCAGTGATAGCCTTTATCAAACGGACAGAACAGTACTGAACTGGCAGAACACTTATCAATATAGTGAAGAGTTGTCGCTTGGTGGTGGTGTCGATTGGTACCGAAATGACATTGCCAAGTCCACAGGAACGTTTGAGAAAACGAAACAGGATAACTTAGCGTATTACTTGATGGGCCTTTATAGTAAAGATTCTCTATCTGCAGAAGCCAACGTAAGAACCGATGATAATCAAGAGTATGGAACAAATAATACCTGGCAACTTGGACTAGGCTGGAAGCCAACATCAAGGGTTAAGCTCACAGGTAGTGCAGGTACTGCTTTTAAAGCACCTACATTTAATGATCTATATTTTCCCGTACAGTGTTTTCCTCCCTATGGGTGTTTTGGCGGGAATGAAAACCTGAAACCTGAAACCTCTCAAAGTATTGAATTTGGGTTAGAGGGAACATGGGAAGAGTTCGACGTGCGCATTGCAGTATTTAAACAAGATATTGATAACTTGATCGTATGGGGTAACACGCCAGAAAATGTCTCTGAAGCGGAAATCAAAGGCGTTGAGTTTACGGCCAATTTTGCTTCGGGTGCATTTGATCATAACGTAACTCTTGAGTATCTGGATCCTAAAAATGAATTAACAGGGAAGCAGTTACGCCGTAGATCGAAACATGTTGCTAAGTGGAATATCAGCTACTACTCAGATAACTGGCAAGGTGATTTAGGTTATCTATATCAGGGTAAACGTTTTGAAGATGCGGATAATACCACTGAACTGGAAGCGTATTCTCTGGTCGATATGGCGGTGAGTTACTTTATCACTGACGCTTTAACGCTAAAAGGTCGTATAGCCAATCTATTTGATGAAGACTATGTGTTATCTGAAGACTTTAATACCCAAGAAAGAAGCTATTATGTAACAGCTTCCTATCAGTTCTAATTGGAACTAGTAATAAGACACCGCCTTCGGGCGGTTTTTTGTTTTTATCTCTCTCTTGTTATGTCAAATCTAAAGAGTATGATCTGCGCATCTTTCTCTTAGGAATAATAGTAGTGTCACTAATTAGCAATAAGCAGCCATCTATATTAATCTTTGATTCCGGGGTTGGAGGCTTATCTGTATATAAAGAGATCAAACTGTTGTTACCTGGACTCAATTACATCTATCTATTCGACAATGAAGCTTATCCGTATGGTGAGCTCCCTCAGATGACATTATTAACCAGAGTCGAAAAGCTGATTCAGCATATGTTGAAACAACATCCCATCGATTTGGTTGTCATTGCTTGTAATACTGCGAGTACGATAGTGTTGCCAAGCTTACGTAAAAAATTATCTATTCCTGTTGTTGGTGTTGTGCCTGCGATCAAACCGGCATCTGTGATAGCTAACAAAGCGGTGGGATTAATCGCAACACCTGCAACAATAAAAAGAGAATACACCTTAAATCTGATCAAAGAGTTTGCTATTGATAAACCGGTTGAGCTTTTAGGCTCTACGGAGTTAGTTGATATGGCGGAAGATAAGTTGAGAGGGGGCAAGGTTAATATCAACAGACTTGAAAAAGTACTGTCACCGCTTATAGGCAAGATAGATGTTGCAGTACTAGGTTGTACTCACTTTCCGATTATTAAAGAAGAAATATCATTGGTGTTAGGGCGTGAAGTTATCTTGGTTGATTCTGGGGAAGCAATAGCTAAAAGAGTCAGTTCATTAATAAATTGTAATGAACATGGAGGTGAGGGCGTTGATCTAATTTACTCTAGTGCAACTCCTTATCAGGAAGCTGCACTAAATAATGCCTTAGTTCATCTGGGGTTTGAAGTTATTGAGACGCTTCCGAATCTGGATGTTTAGGATCATTTGCAATTCGAATTTTTAAAGTTCGTTGCATGTAGTCTTTATCATTTAGCGCGGAAATAGTTTTTTCTGCATCATTGCTCGCCATAACAACAAAACCAAAACCACGCCTTTTACCCGTTCGCTTATCTTTCATCAAACGTACAGCAAAAACCTCGCCATGTTCAGAAAATAATTGGCGTACGTTTGCCTCATTTGCCTTATAAGGTAGATTTCCAACGTATAACGTTTTTGTGGAGGGTTTATCTTTAACTGTTTGAGAAGAAGTAGAGTAAGAAAGCTTTAGAACAACAGCAGAGGTTATAATACCAATGATAAATGAGATTGCTGGTGAAACGACTATTTGAGAAAAGATAGTAGCGCCAAGTACAGCAAGTGCGATTATTAAGAAGATAAATTTTTTAGAGTTCATATACGAATACAACATCTAGTGAGTTAATAGGAATAAAGCCATTTAATTTAAATTAAATGGTATTTGAATCTTACGTTTAACGCTGTTTAATTTCCAACCTATTGATGTGATGTCCATCAAATGTTGATATTTTATCCAAAAAATATCCTATTGATTGTTTTTACAGCACTTAGAAAATAAATTGGAAAAAGAACTTGCCAGCAATCTATTCCTGTCTATAATGCGCCACACCAACACGGAACGAGGCGATAGTCACACTACGTTGATTGGTTGAGAGGAAAGATTTTAAAAAGAACTTGACTCAATAAAATGGAAGCGTAGAATACGCATCCCTAACTGATTCAGGGTTGATAACAACCGAAACAGTTAAACGCTCTTTAATAATTTAAACCTATCAATCTG
>DDQN01000082.1 GCA_002342685.1 Vibrio sp. UBA2441 | reverse complement strand
AATTTAAATTACAGGCTCTTTCGTCTGGCAGCTCTATTTTATAAATTGCAAGAGTGACTCCATGACTAACGTAGTTAGCTAACCTGTTTAACTACGATGCTGGATGGAGAGTGATACTCTGCTATTTCACTAAAGTCCAGGTAAGAGTATATGTCTTGTTTGGTAGAATTTAGTGCATCAACATACACTTTGTATTCTTCTAAGCGAGGCAGTTTACCTAGAATTGCCGTTACTGTTGCCAGCTCAGCAGAACCCAAAAATACAGATGTATTTTTACCCAATCGATTCGGGAAGTTTCGAGTGGACGTTGATATTGCAGTTGACCCTTCTGCTATCTGAGCCTGATTCCCCATACATAGAGAGCATCCTGGCATTTCAGTTCTTACGCCTTTGCGAGCGAAAGTATTGTACAAGCCTTCTTCTCTTAGCTTTGTTTCATCCATCTTAGTCGGTGGAGCTATCCACATTTTGCTCTGTATAGGTTCTTTACTCTCTTCTAGTAGTTTCCCCGCAGCTCTGAAATGTCCGATATTTGTCATACAGGAGCCTATAAAGACTTCATCAATTGAAGTTTCGCTAACTTCAGATAACGGTTTAACATCATCAGGATCATTCGGGCAACATAACAATGGTTGGTCAATCTCGCTAATGTCAATGTTAAGAACTTCTGCGTATTCTGCGTCAGGGTCTGCCTTTAGTAGTTTTGGGTTTTCTAACCAAGCATTCATATCATTAACACGTCTTTTAAGTGTTTCTTTGCTTTGGTATCCCTGAGATATCATCCACTCTAACAAAGTAATGTTGGACTTAAGATATGTAGATACACTTGATTCAGAGAGGGCAATACTGCAACCTGAAGCAGAACGTTCTGCGGTTGCATCAGTTAATTCAAATGCCTGCTCAACAGACAATTCTTCAAGCCCTTCAATTTCGATAATTTTACCGGCGAAGACGTTCTTCTTGTTCGCTTTTTCGACCGTTAACAGGCCCTGTTTCATGGCGAAATAAGGTATAGCATGTACAAGGTCACGCAGAGTAATACCCTCTCTCAATTCCCCACTAAAGCGCACCAGAACAGACTCGGGCATATCTACAGGCATCATGCCCGTAGCCGATGCAAAAGCAATAAGCCCCGAACCAGCAGGGAATGATACGCCCATAGGGAATCTTGTATGAGAGTCGCCACCTGTACCAACATTATCAGGTAAGATCATGCGGTTTAGCCAAGAATGGATAACGCCATCTCCCGGCCTGATAGCCACGCCTCCTCTTGAGTCAAAGAATGGAGGCATTGTTGAATGGTTCTCTGCGTCGATTGGGCGTGGATATGGGGCGGTGTGGCAGAATGTCTGTAAAACCAGTTCTGCGCTGAAATTCAGGCAGGCTAAGTCCTTAATTTCATCCCGCGTCATTGGGCCCGTTGTATCCTGAGAACCTACCGTAGTTACTCTAGGCTGGCAATACTGGCCCGGGTAAACACCGTCAAGATCGCAAGCTTTACCGACAATCTTTTGTGCCTGCGTGTAGTTTCCGTTTCCTTCAATAACTGTGGGGCGACGGAATACATCACTTTCAGAAAGGTTGAGCAGTTTTCTGACATCATCGGTTAACTGTCTGCCAAGAATCAGCTGAATTCGACCACCTGAACGGATGCTGTCGAACAACATCTCTGATTTGATGGTAAATTCGCTAATCAATGCACCTGTGTTGTGATCGCGTATTTTTCCCTCGTATGGATAGATATCGATAATCTGCCCATTGGTTAAACCGGAAACATCTGCTTCGATAGGCAAAGCGCCCGCATCTTCAAGGGTGTTATAGAAAATGGGTGCGATTGTTCCACCGATTACAACACCACCATAGCGCTTATTTGGAACATGCGGGATATCATTTCCAATGTGCCAAATTACTGAATTCGCAGCCGATTTACGTGATGAGCCAGTGCCTACTACATCACCGACAAAAGCGACAGGGTAGCCTTGTTGTTTTAGCTCACGTATGACTTCGAGAGGCTTTTCTGGCATGCCTTCACGGGGTATTTTTAGCATAGCTTCAGCGTGAAGGGGGATGTCCGGTCGGGACCAAGCATTCTGTGCAGGAGATAGGTCATCAGTATTGATTTCACCAGACACCTTAAATACTGTGACTGTGATTTTATCTGCTACCTCGGGTTTAGAGTGGAACCAGTTTGCTTCGGCCCAATGACTGATGACCTTGGAAGCGTACTTATTTCCTTGTTCTGCCAATTGATGAATCACTTCAAGATTATCGAAGATTAGAATGCTATCTTCGAGCGCGAGAACCACATTTTCAGCAAGCTCTTCACTTTTTAGTAACTCAATTAGATGCACTATGTTGTAGCCACCCTGCATGGTTCCTAGCAGTATTACCGCATCTTTTGGGGTAATGACTTGAGATCTAGCCTCACCGACGGCTAACTTATATAGAAAATCTGCCTTTATTGACGATGTTTCATCGACACCGGGTGGTACACGGTTTGTAAAAATATGGAGTAGATTCGATAAGAAATCTTTGTCTAAATCAGATCGTTGTATGAGTGAGATGAGTTCTAATAAATCGGGTTTATTAATGGCTTTTGGCTCAACTGACATTGCCTCTCGTTCAGTGAGCATCGAATAATAATTATCTAACATACTTTTTCCTGAAGATATCTGGAAAAAGGCCAGCCCAATTGAATAGCTGGCCTTTTGACAATTAAACGGCTTCGGTTGATGAAGATTTACTGGCTCGTTTTGTGAGCGCTCCAGTGATCTTGGAGCCGAATAGCGATAGCAGTAGAAGAACCAAAATCAGGATAGTGATTGGACGTTCAAATAAATAACTGAACTCACCACCACTAATTTGGTAGGTATGCAGTAAGTTACTCTCAGCCATTCGACCAAGTAAAATGCCAATGACCGCTGCCGGTACGGAATAGTTAAGACGACTAAATATCCAACCAACAATCGAGAATACAAGTACGGTCACAGGACCGGAGATATTACCTGTAAGGCCAAATGAACCGAACACTGCCATAGATAGTACCGATGGAATCAGGATGGTCATTGGTACTTTTACAACATTTGCCAATATAGGAATGAAAATCAGGCCCAGACCAATAAGCAGGAATACTTGAACAAAGTTGCCTATGATGATGGCATATACAATGTCTGTCTGCTCACGGATGAACTGTGGACCACCTGTGATATTGTGCATAGCAAAAGCGGCTAACATGACCGCAGTCGCACCACCACCAGGAATACCCAAAGCCAGAAGTGTTGCCATTGAGCCCGCTTCTGAAGTCGAGTTAGCAGATTCCGCTGCAACAACACCTTTAGGGTTTCCTTGTCCAAAGCTGTCTGGATTTGCATCACCACGCTTTGTTTCTACGTAAGACAGTAAGTTAGATACAGATGAACCTACCCCCGGAACCGCACCAACAAAGACACCAATTAAACTACCACGAATAAGTACTTTAGGGTGTTTGAAAGCATGCCTGAATCCAGCAAGAATTTCTTTAATGCTTACTTTTCTTGATGCTTCGTCAGCGATCAGATAGTTCTTATTCACCAGCTTGAACAGTTCTGATGCAGCAAACATCCCCATCATTGCTGGAATAACAGGTACACCATCTAATAAGTATTCATTACCCATAGTACAGCGCGCTACACCAACTTCACTGTAGCCAATGGTTCCGATAAGCAATCCGACAAAACCTGAAAGCAGTCCTTTAAGCATGAAGTCACCCTTCAGGCTAGCGATCAGTGTCATTCCCCACAGAATGACGAAAAACATTTCTGATGGACCCAGCTTTAATACCATTGAAGAGATTGGCTGGATCAACATAAATAAAATAATATAACCAAAGATAGCACCAAAGCATGATGCACCAAGTGCAGTACCAAGTGCTTTATTGTGCTCACCTTTTTTTGCCATAGGATAACCATCAAATGCAGTTGCAATTGCAGAAGATGTACCGGGTATATTCATGAGTATGGCAGGGATACCACTACCAAAAGATCCACCTGTGAATATGGCGGTAAGGAAAATCATGGCTTCCAAAAAGTTCATATACAGTGTGGCCGGCAAAAAGATCGCCATCGCCATCGAAATCTGAAGTCCGGGAATTGCACCGAACACCAGTCCGATAACCATACCTGGTATGACATATAACCAGGGGCCAATGGAGGAAAACAGTAGCTCACTACCTGCCATAATTGCTGATAAATCTAACATTGCTTCTCCTTAGTATTCTGTTGGTAGCAATGACATTGGCATTGGATACGGAAGCATTTGGGCGAAAAAAACTGACATCAATAAGCCAAACACAACGCTATACCCAATGATCCAGACAAGACGGCGTTCTTTCTGATGCCAAAGAAATGCAGCAACAAATAGCGTGGTAGCTATATCGAAACCGATGGTTTCCAATGACATTACATAGACGGTAAACAGGCCAATAATTGGTAAAATGGTAAAGACCGAGTCTTTTTCTTCTTCGTCTTTGTTATCTGTGTCAGCGTTTTCTGTTTCTGTTTCTGTTTCTGTTTCTGTTTCTGTTTCTGTTTCTGCTTTTGGGTTTTTGTGCATAAATTGGCGAGCTATTTCACCAACGGCCATAAATAGAGCTATCGCAGCGATTGGTACAATTAGAATCATGTTCTCAATCATTGGTGATGCCTGCCATGCTGACAACGTATACCAACAGATGAACAGAGCCAGTAAGCTAACCACTACAAAATCTGCGGTCTTTAGACTGAAAAACTTCATAAATCCTCTCGTTTAAGAGTTTAGATAGCTGCCCGCAATGGGCAGCCTTTTAGGGATGGGTTAATCAAGCAAATATTTGTACTGCTTAAACGTTTCAAAGTTTTCATTCATCATTTCCGATGAAAGTTCTGGGCCTACCCAGACGCCGCCAATATCACTGGCTTTGAGGAATTTTTGAACTTCTTTACGTGCGAGTGTTTTTTCGAATGCAATTGCCAGCTTGTTATAACGTTCTGGATATTTCTCTTTGAAGTCTTTAGTTACTGCAAAACCACGCATAGACCCCGTTAATACCGGAACCTCAGTGTTCAGAGGCTTAAGAGCTTCATTGATGGTTGGTGCATCCCAACTGTCACTCTTTTCGTCGCGGACGACAGCGAGTGGTTGTAAAAACTCACGAATGCCTTCACTTCCTTGCGCACTGATGACAATAAAATCTACCTGCCCACCAGCAACAGCAGAGCGTGCTTTACCGCCACTACTGAAAGTAACAAGGTTTAAGTTTTCCTGCGGAATCCCATTTTTCTCAAGCAGTAGTTTAATCATCAGGTGACCGCCGGAACCTTGTACTACAGCGGCTTTCACTGATTTTGGTTTTTCCTTAATCGCTTTTAACAGAGCAGGAAGATCTTTGTATTCAGTATCTTTGTTGGCGGCAATCAGTTCAAAGTCGAACCATTGAAAGTTCATGTAAGAGAAATCATTTACACTGTATTTAGCATTACCCTGTAAAATGGTATTCGGCAGGTAAGGCGCGAAAGTAGACGAGAATACGGTATATCCATCGTCTGGGCGTGCTAAAACATAGTTTGCCGCAATTTGAGTCCCCGCTCCTTTCTTGTTAATTACCTTGATTGGTTGACCTAATTCTTCAGAAACAAAACCTGCCATAGAGCGAGTCATACGGTCAGCACTACCTCCAATACCGAAACCAACAACAAAATTTATTGGTTTGTTTGGGTAGTTATCTGCAGCTGCAATAGAGGGGACAAGAACCGAAAGTGTTAATGCTGTTACAGAAGATACTTTTCCTACAGCTTTCGCTAGTTTTTTCATTTCTATCTACCTTTTATTTTGATTGGAATAGACGTTATTTATTGGACGGTTTTATTTTCGGCTAAATAAGATCCTATTGATGTGAGTTGTTTCAATCAGAACTTATGTTTAAAAGGCAGCTAAAGATTTTAAGATTTTAAACATGTAACGTAATTAGTATTAGTGGTAAAACTATATAAACCAGTATAAGTCGTTGTAAATTGGTGTGTTAAGTGACGATGAACTAAATTTTATTAGTTAATATTTTACTTGGGTTTTATTCAATGATTTTAAATGAAAAAGCGCCAGATTGAGAAAGTAGCGTGATGAAGGGAGTGTATACTCAAAAAACAAATAAATTAAAGTGTTGATTAATAAGTCGTCATTCAAAGTCTTTTGAGTATTTGATAATTTGACCCTGTAAATAATTCTG
>DDQN01000005.1 GCA_002342685.1 Vibrio sp. UBA2441 | reverse complement strand
ACGATGCTCCGGAATACGCATATTTCATGCATGTGAAATCGATGAGTATAAACAGCACGGCGAAAACAAAGCTGAGCAGCTAAAGCGTAAAGACGAAATTGAGCAGGAAAAACGCATCCGCAGACTAGAAGATAAAACACATGGCTAAGACAGGTTTAAAAGCAAACGGGAAACTCAAGAAAGGCTACCTATTCGCCAAAGGGGGAAGGGTGGTTAAGGCGAGCAATACCACTAAGCGAAAGAAGTCACGTAAGCGTAGATAAGCAATAAACGCAAAGCATAGCAAAAATGCCAAGCGTTGCGAATCTGCTTAAATTTATTGTTATGCATATTCTCCCACATGTACCAGATTGAGATTTTCACTCGCTGCTGGAGCTTCAAAATACTGGGTCACATGATGAAATATAGCCTCTGTGTCAAACATAGCTCTTTCTGGTTGTTCGACTCGGCGTTTAGAAATTTGGGATAAACATTGTTCATCTGTTAAGTCTAAATACCAAAGCTCATGTTCACTATCCACTTCAATGCACAGCGATACGAACCAAGATCTTTGCTTAATAGTATTAGCTGGAAAATCCATAACAACGTTAACCCCAACATTCAGCATGCTTTGAACATGGCTTTTAACGAAAGGCTTAATAAGGTTTGAGTACTGAATGTAGTCGTCAAATGTTTGAATTTGTGAAGGATAATGAGCTGACAACCAATCGTCTTCTGAAATTAAGACTGCATTGTTTTCAGCAGCCACAACCTTAGACTTAGTTGATTTGCATGCTCCCATTTTGCCACAGAAGAAGAACAGCTTTCCCTGATTTTCCATGTTTCCTCCATTTACGCATAACGCCGCGTTAATCGGACAAAAATTGTGGGTTATAATGTGTAGCGAAGCGGAACTGAGCCAACTGTTTGAGTTCCGTTTAAAGTGCTTGTTAAATGTCTGTGAATAAATGAAGACCATTCTTTTTAGCGATTTCAGAAAGCTTATCAACTGATGCCAAATCTTTTAGTACAAAAAGATGTGTACTTTCTTCACCCGCTATATACCAAGCGCTCAATTCAGGCAATAGAACACTGAATTCAAATTCATTATACTGTGGCTGGATATTCATATGCACATCTAATTCATCAATAGATTCAAAGCGTTTGAAAAACATCTCATTTTTTGAATAGTCACAATTGAAGTCTAAGATTTCATATTCACTTGCTAGTGACATACTAAAATCGTGCATTTGGGCATTTCTATTCTGTTGCTCTTTTTCACTGACGTTTACTAGTAATTTCGAATAATCATCTCGATTAAGCCAGCCGTCAAACACACTTACAAAATGATACTTATGCTCATATTCATGAAGAATGTATTCATATTGCTCATTTAGCGCTCTATGTTTACTAATAGAATCATGTTTAATCAACTTCATACGGGAATACTCGTGACATTTAACGCCGCAATAAGCGGACTAAAATAGTGGGTTATAATGTGTAGCGAAGCGAAACGTAACCCACTGTTTTAGTTCCGTTTAATTGCCTTGTTATATGCCGACTTTCGAAAGAATTTGGTCGATATTTTTCAAGTCGTTAACTGCATGTTTATAACTTATACGATTACCGACAAGAATAAAGTTAAAGCCAAGTTCATGACTTGCTTTCTGATCCCATTCCGCATCACCAAAATATGTAATTGCTTGATCCGAAGAGATATGTGCTTTTTCTTTTGCCAGTTTCATAATCTCTGTTCTGGAGTAATGATCATCGGAGGAAGCAATAGGAACTCCTGAAACATCAATGCCTGCTGATTCTAGCTTTAGTATTGCAGTTTCCAGCCAACCACCTGTTGCGATTGAGATGCTAATAGAATCCTGATTTTTGAGTCGTTTAATGAACTCTGATGCTCCTGGTACTTCTTGCGCAGGATTATCATTCAAGTATTCTTGTACTTTTACAATAAAGCTTTTCTTGACTGCGCTATGGATTTCTTCATGATTCGAAGTAATTCCTCGCCTTTTTAGGTGTTCATTGAGAATTCCTGTATCTGAAACATGCTTATAGCTATTCCAGTTAGAATCAATATCATGACCAAGAACTTCAGAAACAGCGGCAATAAAGCACTCTTCATCAAAGTCATCAGACTTTACCAATGTTCCATCTATATCAAACATTAAATGATGCACAAACTCTCCTTAAGGCATATAACGCTTTTTAGTTGGATACATTGCAAAACACTTTACAAAATCCATTACCAACTCAATAGAACGCTGTGTTTGGGGTTTCAATGTAGAGAACAGAACTGCTAATGAAGCCCTTTTAACGCAATAACCAACTGAAACTGCGGTCACTTAAAATGGAAAATACTGCTATTTATTCTGCTACATTGGGCGCAATGTGCCAAAGCTAATTATGGCTAGATTGCAGACTCAACATATTGATTAACAATAAAATACCACTTAAAAATGCATTTAAACATCTTCGAAGATATTAACTAAGACCTTCTCCAACTAACGCCAAATTAAGGTGTGAACAACGCTACCACCCTACCTAAAACATTGTGCCATAAACACTAAACTTATTTGAAGTGACGGCGCCGGGCGTTGTGAATCACTCTTAAATTTATTGTTATGTATATGATTCAACAAGCTCAACTGAACTTATTGAAGCATACTTCTCGATAAACTCTATTGCTCTGCTAAGAGTCACAAACTCATTTTTGAAACTCTCAGTTTCCTCAGAAATACGCTTTATATGAACAACGTAACCATCACCTGCTTTACTCATAGTTACAGTGATTGTTTTCGCCCCCACGGTCTTAGATGCAGAAATTTCTTCAGCGGTTGATAACAGGTGCTCGATTTGCACTGCTTTCTCTCTATCTGAGGCAGAAACCCAAATATCGCTATCTGGCGAACTGTAGCGATACAGACAAATAAGCATTGGGATAGTAATAAGAACCGCGATACCCACCCCGATAAGTAGCTCGACGTTAAAGCCGTACAGCAAAGGAAGAAGCTGAAGAGTCAATGCTACACATTGTAGATAAAAGAGATTTCTCCAAGCTTTTGGAGTAAAAAAGCGTTTTTTGAATATGTATCCGTAAAACCCAAACAAATACAGTGTGGTAAACACTGTACTTACCACTATGCCCACAGAAAACGAAGAAGTTAATATTGAGCTGACAATATTTAAAATCTGTAATAGTGCGAAAATAGCGCCATAAATTATCAAACCGACCTTTTTCAATGTAATCTCCTTATATACATAATGCTTAAGCATTTATC
>DDQN01000095.1 GCA_002342685.1 Vibrio sp. UBA2441 | reverse complement strand
TCAAGTTGATTGGGTATAGACGTCGTTTACCACCTTATTGAAGATTCTGTTTTTCACGATTATATGAATACACTATTTGGCTCCTCGACTGATACAGTCATTATATATTCATCAAATACTGGTGTTAATTTGAAAGGGCAAGCCCCACATGTAAGACATCGGAAATTCACGAAATGGGTGGAAGCGAGTAAGCCCCAGTGGAAATTAATGGCACATATTCCTAATAAATATACATTTAAAGGTGATGGGAAAATAGGGTCGTTTGCAGATTTTTATATTTATAAGCTGCAGGACAACTAATATTGCGCTAATTATAATGGAAAAGTTTCGAGATATGCGCCCGTTTATTTTTAATACGATACTTTTTCTATAATCTGAAAGAGCAAGTTTTGTATCTATTTTATCTCGAATGTGTCTATTTACGTGATATAAGACAATTTCGGTTTTCCCTCACATTAAACGTTGCCAGTAGGCGGTATTTTCTTTGCCTCGCTGTGTTAAAGTGCCTGATGAGATGGTCACTCCGTATCGGCATCGCAATGTGCCAAGATTGAAGTAATAAAAGCGACAATCTACCGGAGTGACCATTATGAAATGTAGCGTTATTAGTATCGATTTAGCAAAAAATGTATTTCAAATCTGCGCACTGAGTAACGAAAGAAAGGTGTTAGTAAACAAAAAAGTGTGCGCTCACCACGATTTCTTGTGGTTTTATTGCCTTGGTTAAAGCGCCTGTCCCATTAAGTTTATTAAGTTTTTCATTAAGTTTTTAAGTTTAACGATATGCGACGCACAATAACATTTGCGTACATTGAAGCCAGTAACAACTAGAAGAGGTAGTAGCCTGCTGGGCAGACTACTAATGATTAATGGTGCGGATTATGGTGTGTGTCCCTTTAAGCTATTTAAGCTTATGAAAGTGCCGCCTCTTTTAGTTGTGTTCTCATTCCTGGTCTTTTTATTGAACAGGGTTTTCCCAAGTAGTATCCCTGCACCAATGTAAAAGGAAGATGCATTATTGAATCATATTCTTGTTTGGTTTCAACACCTTCAAGTACAACGCATATTCCTTTTTGGTTCAACTGATCAATCAAATTGGGAAGGTATTCAAGGTTGGTTTTATTGCAAAATTCCCGAATCAATGAACGGTCAATCTTTACTATATCCGGTTTTAGAAGAGATACTCTGCTTTGGTTTGAATCAAGCTGACCGTAGTCGTCTATCGCTATCAAATGTCCTTTTTGTTTGAATGTTTCTACGCCGGTAGCAAAGTTACTGGTATCTCGTTCCCTAAACTCGGTTATTTCCCATATCACTTGACTAGTTGTTAATCCTTCAGAATAGATCCTATTCATTATCATGCCCATGGCTTTTGGGGCGCTATGAACATAAGTAAACATCGAAGGATGGATGTTAATGAAAGCCTTTCCTGCTAGCGCGGAAAATGCAAAATTTCTAATGTGGAGGACCGCACATATTACTCCAACATTGATGGCTTCTGTTTTGTCTGAAAAACTACCTAAAAAATCAAGCGGACTAACGGTGTGACCATGCGCATCAGACACTCTGATTAGACACTCATATCCATAAATTCTTTTAAGCGGTTTATCCCAAATAGGCTGAAATACTGTCTTTATGGTGTACTGACCGTAGGATGCGACCCATTCTTCGTCAAACTTTGTAAAGTGGCCTTTAAATTCTAATGGCGAAAAAAGAGTCATTATGCTTGTTGGTGTATTGGTTTATTAATAGGTGTGCATATTGAAGGGGGAGTCATTTGATGTCAACTCTCTAATTAAAAATGTTGTAAATGAGACATTTTTTCCAATGTTATGTTGCTTATATGTCTACTATCTACCAATAAGATTAACCACAACATTAGCTCACTTAATCAAATCCGACTTAAAGCTCCTGTCCTTTTGCGATCTTCTTTTATCTATTAAAAATCTGTAGTTTCAGGCTGAACGACTATAAATTCAAAATCATCAATAAATCTGAATAAAGTGTTGTAGACAAAGCAACTGAACGCTACCGATAAGTATCCAAATATTAAGTAAATGATTGGAAACATGAATAACAGGAACGTAGGAGTGCTATTCATTCCATCATCAGGTATAAAAAATGCCGAAAACCTTACCATTTTGGTGAGGAGATAACCGGCGTATTTGTTTTTTCATGAAACATGCCTCTGCTTTAATTATTGTTCTTACGATATGCAACACTACACAGCGTTTGACAACATAATACATTGATCTTACTCTAGTTCTGCACTGGCAAAATCCAGTGTCAGGATTCGAACCTTTGGTTGGTGATTTAGGCTAGAAATTACTACCGGAGGTCAACATGACCCATAATAAAGATATCCCACTATCGTTAATCGCCCGCGATTACCTAATAACACTTCTCGGAACCTGCACCGATGCAGACCAACAAGAACTAGCAGAAGTTGTCGTTTATCTGAATAATCTCATTTCATTTGATGAGATTAACGAACAAAAAATCCAATAAAAATTTTTCTGGCGGCGCTCTCTGTCGCCATTTTTGTCGCCATTTTTGTCGCCACTTTTTTTGGGTATTTCTTTAGGAGTAATGCCGATCTAATTCTCGAGAGGATTAAGCTCGACAGCCTGAATAAGATGCTCTGGCGCGAAATGGGCATATGCGTGTCATTGACCAGCATAGTGTTAGGCAAACTAAGGTGCTAAAATGCCTCTGCCTAATAGAGGAGAACACCCATGGCTAAACACAAGAAAAAGGCAAAAGTGATAACGCTAAGCCAACCACAAATACAGGATCAAACAGATCTTTCAAGAGGCACCATCAACCACTCTGCAATGGGGGCGTTGGTTACCAGTAAGATTTTTTGTATGAGAGTTGTAAAAGCGAAAAAAGGGAAGGGATCTTATAATCGTAAAACAAAACACTCAGGGAAAGAGTGTTATCAAATAGCGGCTTAAGCGCTAAGCATTATTTGATAGCATTTTTTGTTAGTTGTAGATTGCTCAGAATATCTTTGATAAAGATGGCTTCCAAAAACAGATAGGTGTTCATGAATCCATCTATTTCCTTATCGGTGGTCTCCATAGCCATATACAATGAAGTTGACTAACGTTGCTATAAAAATACCAATAATCACGCCACTGGTATTTGCTAACATATCTAACCACTCACCATACCGATTTACAAATGGCTGGATTAGTTCGATCAAACCACTATAACCAACAAACATAAAGCCATAAATTTTCCAGTATTTAGGTTTCTTTAGCGCTGCTGGAAACATTAATGCGGCATAGGCTATAAAATGATGAGTTTTATCAGTTCCAGGCACGATAGGTAGCTGTTTGAGAGGGGTGCGTATTCCGGCGATGGT
>DDQN01000004.1 GCA_002342685.1 Vibrio sp. UBA2441 | reverse complement strand
ATTGCATTAGCTAATTGTTTTTGAGACGACATGTCTGCTCCTGAGTGCATAAGCGATTTCAAAATAGGGGTTCGGCTGATAAATATTCAGCGGCGTTATTCTCTCAAAGCAAAAATAGGACTGCAATCGATTTCAACGACCAATTTGCTCAAATAAGCAATTATATCTAGGTTAAGCTAGGCTTTCTGTATCGATATGAATACAGGTTATTTATGATATATCTCAAAAAATAACTTGTATTTCCGACCTTAAAAACTAGAATAGACGTCTAGAAGTAGAAACACCTAATTCAATGTTGTTTCTAAACAAAAAGTTACCCTAAAAGATGCTTAATGCATCTTTTTTAATCGATAAATTCGGAGCTATCTACTTATGGCTAAGCACCTGTTTACTTCTGAGTCAGTTTCAGAAGGTCATCCAGATAAAATTGCAGACCAAATCTCAGATGCAGTTCTTGACGCGATCTTAGAACAAGATCCTAAAGCGCGAGTTGCATGTGAAACCTACGTTAAAACAGGCATGGTAATGGTAGGTGGTGAAGTTACTACCTCTGCATGGGTGGACATTGAAGAATTAACACGCGAAACCGTCCGTGAAATTGGTTACGTTCACTCCGATATGGGTTTTGATGCCAACTCTTGTGCAGTGTTGAATACCATCGGTAAACAATCACCAGACATTAATCAAGGTGTCGATAAAGCCGATCCAAAAGAACAAGGCGCTGGTGACCAAGGTATTATGTTTGGTTATGCCACCAACGAAACAGACGTTTTAATGCCTGCACCTATTACATATTCTCATTTGTTAGTTCAGAAACAAGCTGAAGTACGCAAAAATGGTTCGTTACCTTGGCTACGTCCTGATGCCAAGTCTCAGGTCACTTTCCAATACGAACAAGGAAAAATTGTTGGTATTGATGCCGTCGTTCTTTCTACTCAGCACTGTGACTCGATCTCTACGCCAGATCTTCGTGAAGCGGTTATGGAAGAGATCATTAAGCCTGTACTTCCGGCCGAATGGCTAAATAAAGAGACTAATTTCTTTATTAACCCAACAGGTCGTTTTGTTATTGGTGGCCCAATGGGTGACTGTGGTTTGACTGGTCGTAAAATTATCGTAGATACTTACGGTGGTGCAGCTCGACACGGTGGCGGTGCCTTCTCCGGTAAAGATCCATCAAAAGTTGACCGTAGTGCTGCATACGCTGCTCGTTACGTAGCAAAAAACCTTGTTGCTGCTGGACTAGCAGATCGCTGTGAAATTCAGCTTTCGTATGCTATCGGTGTAGCCGATCCAACATCGATTATGGTTGAAACTTTTGGTACAGAAAAAGTATCTCACGACATCATCATTGAAGCTGTACGTCAGTTCTTTGACTTACGTCCATACGGTCTTCAAGAGATGCTAAACCTTCTTCAGCCTATCTATAAGAAGACCGCAGCATACGGTCACTTTGGTCGCGAAGAGTTCCCTTGGGAAGCCACAGACAAAGCGGCCCTACTGCGCGATTTTGCAGGATTATAATTTTCTATTTCAAGCCCTCACCATGAGGGCTTGTTTTTATCCACAGACTTTTCTCTTAGCTTTCATTAAGTTAAAAACTTAACTTTTCACTCCCAAAATTTGGCCTAAACTTATCTATAGATGTAAATAAGACTCAGTATGAGATTGTTTATCAATCTTCGAAATAAGTACGAGTTTAAATCTAGATCGTTAATCTCTCTGGAGGCCGCATGCCCAATACCACCACACCAGATAAGTTACATGGAAAGCACAATAAGCATCATAATCAACATAACGATTATGCTCGAACCATTCCTTGCCACAAGCTCGATAAAATGGCGCCGTTTCGTTGGGTAAGTTTGGGCGTGAAAGATGTTTTCCAACTTCCTTCCATTACGATGTTCTATGGTTTCTGTTTTATGATGGCAGCGATTGCTGTTGTTCAAATAACCCAGTGGCAAGGGACACACTTGATAGTATTGCCCAGCTTGGTTGTTTTTATGCTGTTGGGACCAATATTGGCATTGGGCCTCTATGATGCAAGCTGGCAGCGCGAGAAAGGCCATCATGCCAGTCTGTTTCGTTCGATGAAAGCCATAAAAAGGAACTCCACCTCACAGTGGGCGTTTGCTGTATTTCTGACAGTAGCCATGATCTTCTGGATGCGTATCGCCGCGTTACTTCACGTACTTTACCCACAAGTCGAAAATGCACCTTTCGCGGATTTTGTTCCATTCCTGATGATTAATGCCGTGGTTGGTCTAATATTCGCGGCAGGGATATTTAGCGTCTCAGCATTCTCGATTCCTTTAATGATGGAGCGACGCGTCGACATGATGACTGCTGTCTTCACCAGTTTCCATGCCGTAAAAGAAAACCTTGTAGCCATGGTTCTGTGGGCTGCCATCATTTGCATTGGTACCTTCATAGGGTTTATGACTTATGGTGTGGGTATGATAATTATCATTCCTATACTTGGTTACGGTACATGGCACGCTTACCGTGAAACCATTGCCAAAAAAGATCTATAACTAAGTTCTATATATTCTCTGCATATAGGTATAATCACCTCGGAATTAACCGAGGTGATTTTGGAGTTTTTAGTGACAGAGATAGAGCTTGAATATTTAACAAAAAAAGCACTGCATCATTATATTTCCATCGCTAACCACTATTTCAACCAGCGCTTCTCTATGCCCTCTCTCAGCTTTAAATTAACAGGGAAAGCCGCTGGAAAAGCCTACTTACAAAACTGGGAAATTCGTCTAAATCCAATTTTGTTTAAAGAGAACAAACACGCTTTTATAGAAGAAGTCGTTCCTCACGAACTTGCTCACCTTTTAGCCTACAAGCTATTCGGCAGAGTCAAGCCACATGGTCCAGAGTGGAAATTAGTCATGGAAACGGTATTTTCTATATCAGCAAAAACAACTCACTCTTTCAACATACAATCAGTCCAAGGACGTACTTTTGAGTATCGTTGCCAGTGTCATTCTCACTCACTATCTATCAGACGGCACAATAAAGTTCAGAGAGGCACCGCCAGATACAGTTGTCGAAATTGTAAACAAGAACTCAATTACACTGGCATCCCCATAAATTAATACACACTCACTGCATTTAGCACCCGTGTCACCCTTGTTTTTTTTGTCTATTGCATCCATGTTATGGTGAGTATTTAACGCCTTAGGCAGGAACCACCAGCAATGCGAGTACCACGAATTTATCATCCAGAAATCATTCACCAATTGGGTGTTTTAACACTTAGTGAAGACGCTAGTGCACACGTTGGCCGGGTATTACGGATGAAACCGGGACAAGAAGTCTTGCTGTTTGATGGAAGCAATGCAGAATTTTCGGCAGTGATTACTGAAGTCAGTAAAAAATCAGTACTGGTAAATATCACTGATCGAACTGAACGCAGCAGTGAATCTCCATTAGATATCCACCTTGGTCAAGTCATCTCTCGTGGTGACAAAATGGAATTTACCATTCAAAAATCGGTAGAGCTGGGGGTAAATGTCATTACTCCACTGATTTCTGAACGTTGCGGCGTCAAATTAGATCCCAAACGCTTTGAAAAGAAATTACTCCAATGGCAGAAAATTATTATCGCTGCATGCGAGCAGTGTGGCCGAAACCAACTACCTGTCATTCGCCCTATAATGAAACTGGAAGACTGGTGCGCCGAACAAGATGATGCGTTAAAGTTAAACCTACACCCCAGAGCAAAATATTCCATCAACACACTTCCCCAGCCTATTGAAAAAGTTCGCTTATTAATTGGGCCTGAAGGCGGACTCTCAGCAGATGAAATTACGATGACTGAAGAATATCAATTTGAAGAGACTTTGCTTGGACCGAGAGTGTTAAGAACCGAAACCGCGGCACTAACGGCTATTACTGCATTACAAGTTCGCTTTGGCGATCTTGGCTAACAGGAGAAAAAAATGATCAAACTTGGCATCGTAATGGATCCCATTTCATCCATTAACATTAAAAAAGACTCTAGCTTTGCCATGATGCTTGAGGCTCAAAAACGCGGCTATGAAATTCACTATATGGAAATGGACGATCTTCATCTCGATCAAGGCGAAGCTGTCGCCGACACCAAAATCGTGTCGCTAAAAGAAGATCCTAACGGTTGGTATGAATTTCATTCTCAGCAAACTATCGCACTTTCTGATCTAGACGCAGTATTAATGCGTAAAGACCCTCCTTTTGATACTGAATATATTTACGCCACTTATATTCTGGAAAGAGCGGAAGAAAAAGGAACATTAATCGTAAACAAGCCTCAGAGTTTACGTGACTGTAACGAAAAGCTATTCACCGCCTGGTTCCCTGAATTAACACCAACCACTATCGTTACACGCAAAGCTGAGAAAATTAAAGCCTTTAGAGAAGAGCACGGGGATGTCATCCTAAAACCACTTGATGGCATGGGTGGCGCATCTATTTTCAGAGTAAAACAAGGCGATCCTAACGTATCAGTCATCATTGAGACCCTAACCAATCACGGGCAAAACTACGCAATGGCACAAACTTTTGTTCCCGATATCAGTAATGGTGACAAACGTATTCTAGTCGTCGATGGCGAACCAATGCCTTATTGCCTGGCGCGAATTCCAGCTAAAGGAGAAACACGTGGTAATCTGGCTGCAGGTGGTACTGGTGAAGCCAGACCATTAAGTGCGACAGATATTCAGATAGCAGAGGCTGTAGCACCTACACTTAAAGAGAAAGGACTGATCTTTGTTGGTTTAGATGTCATTGGCGATAAACTAACTGAAATTAATGTAACCAGCCCTACATGTATTCGTGAAATTGAAGCAGCGTTCGATATCTCTGTTACTGCTAAATTAATGGATGCAATTGAGCGTAGATTAGAAAAATAACGATAAGGCAGCCAACGCTGCCTCTTTTTCTCAACCAGATTGTTGAGTACAGGAGATAGCATGAATCTAACCAATCACTTTCTTGTTGCTATGCCCGGAATGAAAGACCCCTTCTTTCACCGTTCAGTGATATATATTTGTGAACATAATGAAGAAGGCGCTATGGGGCTAATTGTAAATGCCCCTATAGACATTACCGTTGGAAACATGCTGGAAAAAGTGGATATTGATTCAGTACATCCGCAAATACGCAAAGATAGCCTCAGTATGCGCGTACTAAGTGGTGGTCCGGTATCAGAAGACCGCGGATTTATTCTTCACGAACCAAAAGATACCTACCAGTCAAGCATACAGATGACTGATCACATTAGTGTGACAACATCAAAGGATATCCTGAGTGTTTTAGGCACTGAAGCTGAACCTAAGAGCTACATCGTCGCATTAGGCTATTCTGGCTGGACGGCTGGGCAGCTGGAAAAAGAACTAGCGGAGAACTCATGGCTAACGGTGGAAGCCGACCCTAGAGTTATCTTTGATACCCCCGCTCAGGAACGCTGGAATAAAGCGATCCAAATGTTGGGCGTAGATCCTGCTCAACTCTCTATCGACTCTGGACACGCATAAATAGCAGTAACCGGAGATATTACGGTGACTGACTATCGGTCAGCACAATTACTTAAGGAACCCTTATGTCCCGAACCATTATGGCCTTCGATTATGGAACAAAAAGTATAGGAAGTGCCATTGGACAAGAAGTTACAGGTACTGCAGCTCCCTTAAAGGCATTTAAAGCCAATGACGGTATTCCGAATTGGGATGATATTGAAAAACTAATTAAAGAATGGCAGCCCAATTTGATCGTCGTCGGCCTGCCTGCCGATCTGTATGGGAATGCGCTAGAAGCCATTACACCTCGCGCTAAAAAGTTTGCCAATCGCCTGCATGGTCGATATGGACTGCCTGTCGAACTGCATGATGAACGTTTATCAACGACAGAAGCACGCTCAGAACTTTTTGAAATGGGTGGTTACAAAGCATTATCCAAAGGTAATGTGGACTGCCAGTCAGCCGTTATTATCCTGGAAAGCTGGTTTGAGAAGCAGTGGAATTAATAAAACATACGCTCAAATAGAATAAAACTAAACCTGGTTATTTTCCGATAAACAACCTAATCAAAAATAACCAGATTCAGACATAATTAATCCATATCGATCTTAACATCGTCAAGCACACCAGACGTTAACTGAACGCCTTGTTTCGTTTTAAGCATTAAACGTAAATCATTTGCCGAGTCAGCGCTATACAAGGCATCCTGTTCACTTATCTTCCCATCAATCACAAGCTGATAGAGAGATTGATCAAAGGTTTTCATGCCCAATTCGTTCGACTTCGCCATCGTAACCTTCAGCTCATTGAGTTCACCGCGACGAATAAGATCAGAGACCCTGGCAGAATTAAGCAATACTTCAAAGGCCGCGTGTCTGCCTTCTCCACTTTTATCCACCACCAGCTGCTGAGCGACAATTCCACGCAGATTATTTGAAAGGTCAAAAAGAAACGAATCTCTTTTCTCTTTGGGTACTAGGTGTAATATACGCTCTAATGCCTGATTAGCATTATTCGCATGCAAAGTCGCCATACAAAGATGTCCGGTTTCAGCAAAGGTCATGGCGTATTCCATCGTTTCTCTTGTACGTATCTCTCCAATCAAAATCATATCAGGTGCTTGTCGTAGGGAGTTCTTTAACGCAACGCCATAACTTTCCGTATCCAGCCCTACTTCCCGCTGAGTCACTATGCATTTGTCATGTTGATGAACAAACTCGATAGGATCCTCTACTGTCAAAATATGTCCTGACTGATGACGATTTCGATACCCCGTCATTGCAGCCTGTGTAGTCGATTTTCCAGACCCCGTTGCACCGACAACCAATACAAGTCCTCTCTTTGCCATAACTAAATCTTTTAGTATTTCTGGCAAGGTGAGCTCGTCAAAAGTAGGAATTTGGGTTTCTATTCGTCGAATAACGGCCCCAGGGTTTTCCCGCTGAAAAAAAGCACTTACTCGAAATCGACCACCATTTTGCAATATAGCGAAATTAGCTTCTTTTGTTTCTATGAAAGTTTGTTTACACGGCGTATCCATCATACTGTCTAAAAGACTGTTAACCGCAAACTCATCCAAAATATCACCTACCGCATGAAGCTTTCCGTCTATACGCAATTGACAGGGCGCACCTACGGTTAGATAAATATCTGACGCTTTTTTATTAACCATAACTTCTAGCAATCGGTTAAATTTCATATCATTCCTTAACGCCTAGAAAAATGAGCTACTTTCTACTTCAATTTTTCTACTCACTTCTTTTGGGTCTACAACTCCCTGTGCGAGTAATTTTTTCGCGCACTGTTCCATCGTCATCATCCCAGCAGAAGCCCCCGTCTGAATAATGGAATACATCTGTGCGACTTTATCTTCCCTAATAAGATTTCGAATGGCCGGAGTGGCCATCATAATTTCGTGGCACGCTACGCGACCACCACCTGTTCTTTTCAATAAACGCTGCGCAATAACAGCTCTTAATGATTCCGAAAGCATAGAGCGAACCATAGATTTATCATTTCCCGGAAACACATCGATAATTCGGTCAATTGTTTTTGCTGCTGAACTGGTGTGTAATGTAGCAAAGACCAAATGTCCGGTTTCAGCCGCCGTCAGTGCAAGGCTTATGGTCTCCTGATCCCTAAGCTCTCCCACCAAAATGACATCAGGATCCTCACGCAATGCAGAACGCAGAGCTGCATGAAAACTATGAGTATCTTTGTGTACTTCTCGCTGATTCACCAGACACTTGTTATTTGAATGGATAAACTCAATAGGGTCTTCAATGGTTAAAATATGCTTATTAAAATTTCTATTAACGTGATCAACCATCGCCGCCAAAGTCGTAGACTTACCTGAGCCAGTGGGGCCCGTAACTAAAACCAAACCTTTTTCAAACTCAGAAATATCATTGAAAATAGAAGGCGTCTCCAACTCCTCCAAAGTAGGAATACTTGTCGGAATAGTACGAAATACAGCAGAACAGCCACGATGCTGGTTGAATGCGTTGACACGAAAACGTCCTATTTGCGGCAGTTCAAAGGAAAAATCCACTTCTAAATGCCCTTCAAATTCACTCTTCTGAGCATCCGTCATTATGTCAAAAAGCATTTGATGGACGTCAGAGTGTCCCAAAGCAGGTACACCGAGCTTTCTTACATCGCCATCAATACGTATCATAGGAGGAACACCAGCAGAAAGATGTAGATCTGATGCGTTATGCTTTACACTAAAATCGAGTAACTCTGAGATATCCATATAAATTCCTCAAAAAAGTTAATTATGCATAGTATTCAACAAAATATTGAACAGGTCACTAATCAGATTCGTAATGCTGAACATAAGTGTGGCCGAGCAGCAAAATCCGTGCAACTTTTGGCCGTTAGTAAGACAAAGCCAAATCATGCTATAGAAGAAGCCATCGAAGCTGGACAATTTACCTTCGGCGAAAATTACGTTCAGGAAGGTGTCGATAAAGTAAAATACTTTTCTCAGCATGCCAAAAAATCGCAATTAGAGTGGCACTTTATCGGCCCTATACAGTCGAATAAAACACGTTCTGTAGCCGAACATTTTGACTGGGTTCATACGATAGACAGAGCCAAAACAGCTCAGCGATTAAATGACCAAAGGCCAGAGTCGCTTGAACCTTTGCAGGTATTAATTCAAGTTAATACCAGTGGTGAAGCAACAAAGTCTGGCAGCGGTGACACTGAAGTATTTCAGTTAGCCGAGTTGATTTATTCACTGCCCAACCTCACTTTAAGAGGATTGATGTCAATTCCCGCGAATGTGAGTGATTACGATACTCAGCTTGCCGCTTTCAACCAGCTTTCATCGTTAAAGGATAAACTGGCAGAAAAGTATGAAGGATTAGATACGTTGTCGATGGGAATGAGTGGTGATATGGAAGCAGCCGTTGAAGCAGGCAGTACGATGGTTCGCATTGGTACCGCTATCTTTGGCGCTAGAGACTATTCAAATAAATCATAGAGAATAAAAAGGAAACGTCAGTCATGGAAAATAAAAAAATTGCCTTCATTGGTTCAGGAAACATGGCGCGATCTATTATCGCAGGATTGACCGCAAGCGGTTATAGCCCAGAATGTATTACAGCAACTGATCCCAACAAAGATCAGAGAGAGCTATTACATACGCTTTATGATATCCAGACAGAAAAAGACAACCGCTTAGCCGCCGAAAGTGCAGACGTCATTGTATTGGCAGTAAAACCACAGATTATGGAATTAGTTTGCGGGGGATTAACCGATGTCGATTTCTCCAACAAATTAGTTATCTCTATTGCTGCAGGTATTTCCGCAGACAGACTCAGTGAACTGTTGGATAGCAAGATCAACTTAGTCCGGGTCATGCCAAATACACCAGCCTTATTAAGCCAAGGTATGAGTGGATTGTATGCAACGAACTCAGTTTCTGACGAAGACAAAACATTTGCAGGCCAACTAATGGAAGCCGTAGGCAAAGTATGTTGGGTAGAGAAAGAATCCGGGATCAATAACATCATCGCCGCATCAGGAAGCTCACCAGCTTACTTTTTCCTCTTTATGGAAGCCATGCAAAAAGAAGCCATTGCTCAAGGCTTTGACAGAGAGACCGCTCGATTATTAGTACAACAATCGGCTCTAGGTGCAGCAGAAATGGTTGTCGCCAATCCAGATTTAGAGCTGTCAACTTTACGCGAGCAAGTCACATCAAAGGGCGGCACCACGGCAGAAGCACTTAACACATTTAATGAAAACCAGTTAACCGACATCGTCGCGAAAGCAATGCAAGCGGCGGTATTAAGAGCAGAAGAGATGGAAAAGCTCTTCTAGATTTTCACCAATAAATAGCAAGACCTAAGAAGCGAGTAAAGGGTTTAAAATGAATTCAATGAACTTTCTAATTTCTACCGTATTTGATTTGTACATCATGGTAGTACTACTGAGAATTTGGTTACAAGCTGCAAGAGCAGACTTCTATAATCCATTTTCTCAATTTATTATTAAAGCGACCCAACCAGTTGTCGCGCCTCTTCGACGAATGATCCCTTCAATAGGCAGTATTGATCTAGCCACATTGTTATTTGCATATGTGCTTTGTGTCGTAAAATTTGTCGCAATCATCATGATAGCGTCAAGTGGCAATGCTGTTCTTGACCTCAGCTTCTTGTTTCTTGGACTATTATCCCTAATCAAAGCCGCTGGCGGATTACTATTCTGGGTTCTGTTACTTCGAGCAATTTTAAGCTGGGTTAGCCAGGGCCGAAGCCCTATCGAATATGTATTTAATCAATTAACTGAACCAATGTTAGCGCCAATTCGAAACCGTTTACCTGCAATGGGTGGCTTCGACTTAAGTGTCCTTGTTTTATTTATTGCACTTCAATTTGCCAATTTCTTAGTCGGTGATTTTGTCGGTCCTATCTGGTTTCAGCTATAATGAAAGCGGTGTATATCGATGGTGATGATTTAGTTCTTAAGCTTTATATACAACCTAAAGCCAGCAGAGATCAAATTGTTGGCTTGCACGGCGAAGAACTAAAAATTGCCATTACTGCACCGCCAATAGATGGAAAAGCCAACGGACATTTAGCCAAGTTTCTCTCCAAACAATTCAAGGTAGCTAAGAGCCATATTGAAATAGAAAAAGGAGAACTTGGCAGACATAAACAGGTTAGAGTCCATTGTCCATCCCAAATACCAGATGTATGCTCAAACTACCTCGAGCGCTAAAATTCAAATTGAATGTACGGTAGTTGAAGATTATTCCAAGCTCTCTGTTGAGAGCTTTTTAATTTACGATAAATAGAATTGATATGATGAAAAAACTAGTTTTAGCCACGGGTAACCAAGGCAAAGTAAAAGAGATGGCCAACCTATTGGCTGACTTTGGCTTTGATGTTAGAGCACAAAGCGAGTTCAATGTGTCTGACGCAGACGAGACAGGCACCACATTTATCGAAAATGCCATTATCAAAGCACGCCATGCAGCAAAGATAACCGGCCTACCCGCTATTGCCGATGATTCAGGCTTAGAAGTTGATCATCTAAAAGGGGCCCCTGGAATCTACTCGGCTCGTTATTCAGGTGAAGGTGCTACTGACCAAAAAAACCTTGAAAAGCTGCTGTTAGAGCTTCAGGGGGTGCCTGAAGCACAAAGAACAGCTCGATTCCATTGTGTTCTGGTTTTAATGCGACATGAAAACGACCCAACACCAATCGTATGCCACGGAAAGTGGGAAGGTAGAATCTTAACTGAAGCTCATGGGAGTCATGGTTTCGGTTATGATCCTGTTTTTTGGGTTCCAGAAAAAAACTGTGCCAGCGCTGAACTAGAAGCCGTAGAGAAGAAACAACTTTCTCACCGTGGAAAAGCACTTAAACAGTTATTCCAAATTTTAGCTGAAGAAAAATAATTTATGTTGAAGCCTCCACACCTTAGCTTGTATATCCATATTCCTTGGTGCGTGCAGAAATGTCCTTACTGTGACTTCAATTCACACGCCCTAAAATCAAAGATTCCTGAACAGTTGTACATTGATGCACTCATTGAAGACCTTGATACGGATATAAAGAAGTACGGTTTAGCTCAAGATGAAAGAGCACTGCATTCGATCTTCATTGGTGGAGGCACACCAAGCCTGATCTCTCCAGAACAAATCGGTCGGTTACTCAATGAGGTGGAAAAACGCATTTCATTTAAATCCGATATAGAAATAACCATGGAAGCAAACCCGGGCACAATAGAGGCAACCCGCTTTGAACAATACCGCCAACAAGGGATCACTCGTATTTCCATTGGTGTACAAAGCTTTGAGCAAGAAAAACTCAAACGTCTAGGTCGAATTCATGGTAGTAAAGAAGCCATTAATGCAGCAAATCTGGCGCACTCTGTTGGACTTAACAGCTTTAACTTGGACTTAATGCACGGCTTACCGGATCAAACTGTCGAGCAAGCGTTAAACGATCTGGATAAAGCTATCGAACTGAATCCACCGCATCTATCCTGGTATCAGCTAACGATCGAGCCTAATACGCTCTTCTACTCCAAGCCGCCAACCTTACCTGATGATGATAAGCTCTGGGACATATTCGATTTAGGGCATAAAAAGTTAACACAAGCTGGCTATGTACAGTATGAGATTTCTGGATACAGCAAACCCGGATTCCAATGCCAGCATAACCTTAATTATTGGCGTTTTGGCGACTACCTCGGCATTGGGTGTGGCGCGCATGGAAAACTAAGTTTTTCTGATGGCCAAATCATTAGAACCACCAAAGTTAAACACCCCAGAGGCTACCTTAATCTGGCTAAACCTTATCTGGACAAAGAAGCTGAAGTTGCCAATGAAGATAGGGCCTTTGAATTTTTCATGAATCGCTTCCGACTTATCGAAGCCTGTCCTAAACAAGATTTTATCCACTCAACAGGGCTACCAATAGAATCTATTCAACCCACGTTAAACTGGGCAATCGAAAAAGATTATTTATTAGAAACAGACTCTGACTGGAAAGTCACAGAAAAGGGGAAGTTATTTTTAAATGATCTTTTAGAAGGGTTTATGGGTGATGGGTTATAGGTGATGGGTTATAGGTGATGGGTTATGGGTTATGGGTTATGGGTTATGGGTTATGGGTTATGGGTTATGGGTACCGAATATAATCGATAAAATCAATCTACGGTCAATACCCATTGAATCAAAAAATTGATTTACCAAGCTTAGTCGTGAGTATTTCTAACGCAGCGGTTCCTGCTAACGAATTCCCCGACTTATCTAATTCAGGAGACCAGACCGCAATGGTCATCTCCTGAGGGATCACTGCAACGATTCCACCACCCACACCCGATTTCCCAGGCATACCGACTCGATAAGCAAAGTCTCCCGCACCATCATAAAGACCACAGGTTGCCAGTAATGCATTGAGCTGTTTGGTTTGTTGCGCGGAAATAATACGTTTACCTGTTTGCCCCGAAATACCGCCATTGGCGAGATAGCTAAATGTTTTAGCAAGATCGACACAACTCATCTTTAGTGCACAGGCATGAAAGTAGTTATTGAGAACTGGAATAACTTCATTATCAAAATTGCCAAATGAACGCATCAGATAAGCGATTGCCGCATTACGGTCACTATGCATCAACTCTGAAGCCGCTACAATTTTGTCGTAGACGATATGACTTTCTCCAGAAAGCTGACGCACAAATTCTAACAACCTTTGTTTAGGTGCAGATAAACGGCTAAACAACAAATCAGCGACCACAATCGCTCCCGCATTGATAAACGGGTTCCGTGGTATTCCTTGCTCTAACTCAAGCTGAATCAAAGAATTGAACGCTTGCCCAGAGGGCTCTTTACCCACTTTAGCCCAAATCTCTTCGGGCTCATATAACGCCATAGCTAAGGTTAAGCTCAAGGCCTTAGAAATAGACTGAATAGAAAAGGCTTCATCAGCATCACCAGCTTTGATTATTTCTCCGCTAGAAAGACAGACAGCTATGCCTAGCTTCTCACCAGAGACCTTTCCTAACGCAGGAATATAATCAGCAACCTTTCCTTGTCCAATTAATGGCCGGACGTCTTGCAAGATTTCTAACAACATTTCTTGAGTGAGCATATCAACTCTCAATATAGAGCAAAGAAATTAGGTTAAGAAGTTCGCTTAAACTTAATATCCCACACTCCGTGGCCTAATCGGTGTCCACGCGCTTCAAACTTCGTTAACGGGCGTTCATCTGGACGCGGGATATAGTCACCTTCAGCGGCAATATTTTTATAACCCGGAGCCTGAACCATGACATCAATCATATGCTCTGCGTAATTTTCCCAGTCAGTAGCCATGTGGAAAATACCGGAATCCAGTTTAAGCTTCTGACGAACCATTTCAGCAAACTCAGCTTTAACAATGCGACGTTTGTGGTGACGGGCTTTATGCCAAGGGTCAGGGAAAAATAACTGCAATGTACTCAAGCTGTTGTCTGGGATCATGTGCTCAAACACTTCTACGGCGTCGTGACACATAACACGCAAGTTAGTAACACCTGCATCACGAGCAGAAGCTAAGCATGCGCCTACGCCCGGACTATGAACTTCAATTCCAATAAAGTTCTTCTCTGGTGCATTACTTGCCATCTCAACCAATGAAGCACCCATACCGAATCCAATCTCAAGCACAACTGGATTATCATTACCAAACACTTCTTTCCAATCCAGAAGCTTTTGTTGGTAATCAATACCCATTGTTGGCCAGCATTCTTTCATCGCATTTTCTTGGCCTTTGGTTAAACGGCCTTCGCGACGAACGAAACTACGAATTTTCCGTACCAGTTTGCCATCATCAGTATATTCGTTAGTGGTCACTTCAGTCATTGGTTTTGCCTGTTCATTGTTCAATCAAAGCGGGGATTATCCAAAGATATACGCGAGGTGCAAGTATTAATGCTCAAATTAACTCAAGAGACAGTGTTAGGAGTAAATCATGAAGTACTATTCAAACCGCAATAACTCATTAATACCCACACAAATTGTCTGTTTTACACCGCCCTTTAATTGTGGTGCAATTCTCATTCAAATAAAATAGGGACAGATAACTGTGACACCATTTGCAAATGCAATTTTAGCCTGGTATGACGATTTCGGACGTAAAGAGTTGCCCTGGCAACAAGACAAAAACTTGTACAAAGTTTGGCTGTCGGAAATTATGTTACAGCAAACTCAAGTCACGACCGTAATCCCATATTTCGAGCGATTTTTGCAGCGATTTCCCACAATAACAGAGCTGGCAAATGCTCAGCAAGACGAAGTATTGCATCTTTGGACTGGCTTAGGTTATTACGCCAGAGCACGAAACCTTCACAAGACCGCTCAAATTGTAGCAAGAGATTACAATGGCAACTTCCCAACTAAAATTGAACAGGTTAATGCCCTTCCTGGCATCGGTCGTTCAACCGCTGCGGCTGTATTATCCTCTGTATTAAAACAGCCTCACGCCATACTTGATGGGAACGTGAAAAGGACATTATCACGCTGTTTTGCTATCGAGGGCTGGTCAGGGAAGAAAGAAGTCGAAAATAAACTGTGGCAGCATGCAGAACAACACACACCGAAAACTGACGTGGACAAATACAACCAAGCAATGATGGATATTGGCGCACTCGTCTGTACCCGCAGTAAACCCAAATGTACTCTATGTCCTGTAGCTACTTTTTGTGAAGCAAAAAAACAAGATAAACAGCTCGATTATCCGGCCAAAAAGCCAAAAAAAGAGAAACCTATAAAAGAGACTTGGTTTGTCATTCTTTATTACAACAATCAGGTGTGGTTAGAGCAGAGACCCCAGTCTGGAATATGGGGAGGACTATACTGCTTTCCCCAACACAGCGATGAATCAATCCATCACCAACTCGATATACGTGCGATTAAAGAACACCATATAAACAACATACAAGCGCTGATCGCGTTTAGACACACATTTAGCCATTACCACCTTGACATCACACCTATGCTCATAAAACTCGAACAACAACCGAGTATGGTTATGGAAGGAACTAAAGGTCTCTGGTATAACATATCCCAACCAGAAGAAATTGGGCTTGCTGCTCCTGTAAAGCAACTTTTAGAAAGCCTACCTTTTGAAATTATTTAAGGAGATACTATGAGCCGTACCGTATTTTGCGCTCGTTTAGAAAAAGAAGCAGAAGGCTTGGATTTTCAACTTTATCCTGGCGAACTGGGCAAACGTATATTTGACAACATATCAAAAGAAGCGTGGGCCCAATGGCAGAGTAAACAAACTATGCTAATCAATGAAAAGAAACTGAATATGATGGATCCAGAACACAGAAAACTACTGGAAAGTGAAATGGTCAGGTTCCTATTTGAAGGACAAGACATTGTTATCGATGGCTATACGCCACCAAGCCAATAAATATTCCGACTCTAAAAGATGGCTTAACGCCATCTTTTTATTATCTATATTATGAAAAAAATAATCTGTTTTATATTAGCGCTTAACCTGCTCGGCTGTAGCCGAGAATTCGTTACAGAGCATTTGTATAGTGTCGATTTCGAACCGACAAATCGCTTTGCAAAAAACCTCGCCTCCCTTCCCGGTCAATTTCAAAAAGATACTGGTGCGCTCGATGCTCTCATTAGCAGTTTTTCCGGAAGCATAGAGAAACGCTGGGGCCGAGATGAAATCCGTATGGCGGGCAAAATCAATTACGTTAAATATATCGATAACTATCTCAGCCGATCAGAAGTCAATTTTTCCAAAGGAACAATCATTGTAGAGACCGTCTCTCCGACTGAACCTAAAAAGCATCTGAGAAACGCAATAATAACCACTCTTTTGACACCAGATGATCCTGCAAGCGTCGATCTATTCTCTTCCTCCAGCATCACGCTAGAAGGACAACCCTTTCTTTATCAGCAGGTTATAGACCAAGATAAGCAGCCTATTCAATGGTCTTGGCGAGCTACTCGATTTGCAGACTATTTAATCGAAAACAGATTAAAAACAAAAACTATCGATTTTAAAAAGTCTTATTATGTCGAAATCCCTATGGTTCAAGACCATTATGAAGTTCGTAGCTACAAATATGCCGATATTGTACAAAGGGCATCAAAACGTTATGGAATCCCTGAAGATCTGATCTACTCCATCATAAAAACAGAAAGCAGCTTCAATCCATACGCAGTCAGTTGGGCAAATGCCTACGGATTGATGCAAGTCGTACCTAAAACCGCGGGGGCTGACGTATTTAAACTGGTAAAGAAAAAGTCCGGGACACCATCTCCTGAATATTTATTTGATCCAGAAAAAAATATTGATACCGGAACAGCGTACTTTTACATTTTGAAAAATCGTTATCTAAAAGATGTTCAGCATTCACTTTCGCTAGAATACAGTATGATTTCCGCTTATAACGGAGGTACTGGTGGCGTCCTCAATACTTTTGACCGAGGTAGCCGCTCCAGAGCAATGAACAAATTAAATGCATTACAACCAAATCAGGTTTTCTGGGCATTAACAAAAAAACATCCCAATAGTGAATCACGCAGATACTTAGAAAAAGTGACTAAGTACAAAAAAGACTTTAATTCAGGGAAAAGTTAAGACAAAAAAGTAAACAAGTTGATCACTAAAAGTTCAATTTGATTAAAATCACGTCAAACAACCGTTTTTTTTACTTTTTTTGAAAAAAAAAGTTGACGTTAGACTCGAAAATCCGTTTAATAGCGCTCCGTTGCCCGGATAGCTCAGTCGGTAGAGCAGAGGATTGAAAATCCTCGTGTCGGTGGTTCGATTCCGCCTCCGGGCACCACAATTTGATTGTTGGTGTCTTAGACATCAATTAGTTAGCAAAGAATAACGTGTGCCGACTTAGCTCAGTAGGTAGAGCAACTGACTTGTAATCAGTAGGTCACCAGTTCGACTCCGGTAGTCGGCACCATTCTTTTGCCTCGATAGCTCAGTCGGTAGAGCAGAGGATTGAAAATCCTCGTGTCGGTGGTTCGATTCCGCCTCGAGGCACCATTATTTGGTGCTTAACAAGGGTTCCTTTTAAGGAGTCAATGTTACACAAATAATTCCCTTTTAGTTCAGTTGGTAGAACGCCGGACTGTTAATCCGTATGTCGCTGGTTCAAGTCCAGCAAAGGGAGCCACATTTAAAAGCCATCTCGCAAGAGATGGCTTTTTTCGTTTTTATTCATAAATATCTCCCGTCAACACAGTCAATTACGAAATTAAAATATCAAACACATACTCCTTCTTCTGCTCAATATTTATCTCTAACGAAGTATTACCTCTCATTAATCTCAAAATTTTAACAAGAGTAATGCATTCAAACGCCTCTTTCTCGACGTTATGAGTAAACAATTCGTGAGTAACTAAAGAAATGAAAGTATAATTTTTCATCAACGAGCAGTTGGAGGCCGTACTTTTTCTGCCAACAACTACGAAAAATGGTCCGTTAAGTACAGAAAAGCAACAAACGCACGTTTTTTTGCAATTTCCTATTGACGTTGCATCAGAAAAACCGTTTAATACAGCCCATGCCCGGATAGCTCAGTCGGTAGAGCAGAGGATTGAAAATCCTCGTGTCGGTGGTTCGATTCCGCCTCCGGGCACCATATTTATTTTGGTGTCTAAGACATGAAAATATAGTAAATATTTGTGCGCCGACTTAGCTCAGTAGGTAGAGCAACTGACTTGTAATCAGTAGGTCACCAGTTCGACTCCGGTAGTCGGCACCATTATTTACACAATTTGTTCCCTTTTAGTTCAGTTGGTAGAACGCCGGACTGTTAATCCGTATGTCGCTGGTTCAAGTCCAGCAAAGGGAGCCACATTAAGTAACTAACGTCACTGACGGTAGTGAAAAAAATCAATGCCGACTTAGCTCAGTAGGTAGAGCAACTGACTTGTAATCAGTAGGTCACCAGTTCGATTCCGGTAGTCGGCACCATTGATAAAAATTTGTTCCCTTTTAGTTCAGTTGGTAGAACGCCGGACTGTTAATCCGTATGTCGCTGGTTCAAGTCCAGCAAAGGGAGCCATATTTAAGAAAGCCATCTCGCAAGGGATGGCTTTTTTTTCATCCCATGATCCGTCCTAGAATAAGTTGATACTCTTCCAACAAAAAACAACCAATTTTATACGGCTCGATAAAAGCCTCTCCAAGCGTCATACAGCAACATTACTCTTTATCTAGCCCATTGACCGAATAATAACAGCAAAACCTTATGCTCTTTCACTGAGGGCCATTTAGAAGCTATCGAGATCATACATCAAACTCACCCTCCATAAAGTAACCCATTGATTGAATAAGACCAATTACTCTCATTTAACAAGCAGCTATAAGCTTCAATAGGAGCTTGAGTTTCAGCTTATTCAAGTTAGGGAAAAACAATATACTAAATCGCCTTCGCGACTGACTTATACTGAATGAAGGTCTTCGCTCAATAGCCCCTATATAACGCTCTAAGCTGCCTTTAAGATAAAGCCAGACTGAGAGACACAATACAACAACAACAGCTTAGAGTTAGGAAAGTGCTCGTTTAGAAGCTACGATAATTTAAGTCTCCTATAAATACTAACGGTGATCGAATCCAAACAAGAAATATTACCCTTTATGTCTAGAGTAACTTCGGCATCGCATATCAAAAATCATGAAATTATCGATTATTGCATGACATTAATTTGCGTTGGATTAACACTTGCTTTAAGCATGCGAACAAACCCAAGAAGCTTTTAACTCCCAATCAGAACGATCCTTAAGATCTTGGATCATCTGCCCCTAAAAGGTGCCAAACTATGGTTTCAGGATGAACTTAGGATTGATCAACAGTCGTATGGAAGAGTCGAAGCTACAGTAGTTTCAATAAGCAATGAGGGAGCTACTGAGGCTTCTATCTTGCGCATCTCAGTAGGTAAACATTCAGTAGTCATTATGGACCAGGCAAGCTGATATCAGAGCTATGTAGCAGAAGAACTTAAATACCTTACTATCATTCATCGGCCGCCTTATTCACCCAAACAAAACCCAATAGAGCAGGTATGCGTTGGCTTCGTCAGGATAAAATAGCTAAAAGGTGTTTTGAGAGTTACGACGATATTGTAGATAAACTTTATAGTGCCTAGAATCGGGTTTGTGCAGTTAAAAGCAGAGTAATTTCACTCTGCTTTAGAGACTGGGTTAATCTAATAAGACAATTAATGGAATTGGTATTATTGGTCCAACTGAACTACGACGTGCATAGAAGCACTTATGTCACCAAGACCATGGATGGTCGAGAGTGACCACCCCGCAGTATTCTTTCATCAGACTATTTTATTCAGACGAAAAAAACCTGAATCATCAGATTCAGGTTTCTTAAATAATAGATTCGTTAACGAGACTCTAACCCGTGTGCCTTCGGCACGCGAGACAGGCCGCTTTCTCTAACAAAAAGGCTAATATCTACATGAATGGAGTGTATGCCAAATAATGTCGGGAACATTATTGGCACAACTGAACTACGACGTGCAGGGATGCACTAATGCCACGGAGACCATGGATGGTCAAGAGTGATCACTTCACTGTGTCTATACTTTTATTCAGATGTAAGAAAGCCCTAATCTTTCGATTAGGGCTTTCTTGGTATAATGGCGGAGTGGACGGGACTCGAACCCGCGCCCCCCGGCGTGACAGGCCGCTTTCTCTAACAAAAAGGCTAACCAACTGAACTACCACTCCGTAGCATCATTTCACTAAACCAGTTCATTTAAACGTAAAAAGCCTCAGCATTTCTGCTAAGGCTTCTTTAAATAAGTGGCGGAGTGGACGGGACTC
>DDQN01000015.1 GCA_002342685.1 Vibrio sp. UBA2441 | reverse complement strand
TTTTTACATCGGCGGTAACAAGACTTTTTAGGTGATTACTCAGGCTATCTGTTAACCGATGGCTATCAAGCTTATAACGGATTAGAAAATGTGACTCAAGCAGGCTGCTTGGCTCATGTAAGACGTAAATTTACTGACGCACAAAAAGCACAGCCAAAGAAGAAATCAGGCCGCGCAGAAAAAGCGGTGAACTTCATCGGTAAGCTGTATGGCATTGAACAAAAAGCTAAAGGGATGAGTGCAGTAGAAAGACAGCAATTACGGCAACAAAAATCCCAGCCAATCCTTGATGACTTTTATAACTGGCTCCTAGACGCACAAGAAAAAGTGTTACCCAAAAGTCTATTGGGTAGCGCGATAAATTACACCGTTAACCAATGGCCTAAGCTTCTGACGTACCTAAAAGATGGGGAAATCAGTATCGATAATAACGTGACAGAGCGTGATATCAGGCCGTTTACAACAGGTCGAAAAAACTGGATGTTCTCAACCTCGGTTGAGGGTGCGACTGCGAGCGCTAATTTATACAGCTTAGTGATGACTTGCCGAGCCAATAATATTAACCCGTATTACTACTTCGCCCACTTGTTCAAAGTGTTGCCAACCCGCTCATCTCAAGATGATCTTACTGACCTCATGCCGTGGAATATGGAAATAGATGAGGAGAAATAAGGCCTCACTGCTTAATTAGACGTTTACATATCTACTAAGTTAGATGAGAAAAATATCGAAGACCTACATTGTAAATATTCAGGCTCAAGTACAGCCACCAAGACGTACTTGATGACTATAAGATCAAGTCTAAGCAAGTGAAAATTAGTATAGCTAAACACGTATTTTTCTCGATCTAATCATGTGCTCTCGTAGATAATAAGCCCTTGCAGAACCAGTTTCTACAATTCCATTAAGTAGCTCAAGGCATGAGTTATACATTTTCCTATTTAATGCACCTCTATTTTCTATTTGAAGATATCGTCCTATCGACATTTCTAAATAATATGCCGTATTAATTTGCTTACCTATAAGTTCTGAGTTCACAGTGAACTTTGAAGCTAGAAGATGAATACCTTTATCAAAGAACACACTATGAAAGTGATATATTAAAGACGCTAAAGCTTCAAAAACGTGGCTATTGCCAGCAGATTGATTGGCAAATTCCAATAAATAGTGTGCCCCAGCCTTCATGTCACGTTCTTCGTTAGGATGACCTTGCCAAGGACTATCCGCATACATTAGTCCACGTAATAGCTGATTTAAATCATTCTGTAACCCTACATAACGGTCATTGACATCATTCATGGCTATCTTATGTGCCTCTGGTGCTAATAAACTCCAAAGTGACCAGACTGCGTAATAATCATCTTCTTTTTCCACTACTACATTATATGAGAGTGTTATAGAATAAATAAAGCTGGGGGCTTTTGAACACCCTAAGACCAATAGCTCTTTAAAGGGCATAAAATTATTATTTCTTGAATAAATAACATGCTCAGAAAGGCAATCTTGCATCTGTTTTTTTATGTCATGATTTATTTTTTCATCACCACTTGAACGATGATTTTGATATTCAGTATCAAATACAAAATTCACTAACCTGTTAACCAACTGAATCTGAACATCATCCATAGTACAATATGGAACCATTAACATTGGTAAATGAAGAAACCATGAACAATGGCTTTCCAAAGAAATATCGTTAACCGAAAGCTTAAATTTTCCATCAACTAATTCATTACGAAATGTTGTTATAAGGGCATTCCATTTTTCGATAGCTGCTTGCAACTCATCACCTTGTAGATGATAAAACCTACGTACCACACTATCTTCTCTTCGTAATCTGGCATACTCAACTATTCCAGCTATACAACTGGATGCTAATTCAGCGTCTCTTGACCAAAGAAATTCCCTTACCCCCTTAGCAGCATAAGCACTAACATTAAGGTTCTCATGGGTTAATGCTGTTGCCAAAGCAAACTTCAAATGCTCTTCTTGTTCTGAATCTAGCTCTAAATCAAATAATTTAGGCAAAACAAATGCACACGCTCCAGAGCCATAATAATCAGTCTTATCATGGGCTGTTGTTCCATTCATATTATCTGCGTGCATAAATATTGACTCTAGGATAACTCCTAGGCACCACTCTTTATCTCCATCACTTAAGTTCAAAAGGTCATCTCTAACACAAACAGCAGCAACAGTTGTGATTGTACCAACCGCCATATCGGCAAAGTTGTGAATTTCACCTTTTTGGAGGGAATTGAGTAATTCTTTTGCGGCTATTAATGCATCTTGATATGAAGAGAAATATTTTTCTTCGAGCAACTTCTCTTCGAATAATTTCCGTCCCCATAAATTCAAACTAGTTACAGTGTTATCAATTGCATGTTTTTCATTATACTCTTGCTGATCTTGCTTTAAATCTGCTGGAAGATCAGACGAGCTTTGAAGCAATATTCGATCATTATCTTTATCTTCAACAGCTTCCCAAGTCCTTGTATCAACTCGGTGTACCATATACCGAAGATTTTTTTCATTACGAGCAGTCGCTTCATCTGTCAATTCATCAACAATTTTTAAAGCATCATCTCTTAACTCACTTACGAATTGAAGCCTTGTTAATAAGGTTTCTAAAGACTCTTTTCTCCAAGGTCTAAGTGCGGCTTTTCTTCTTTCCTCGATGTAAATTTTTGTCATTACATCTCTTTGATGGTTAAAAAAGTGTAGTTCATTCCCCCCCATTTCTTGCGTCATTCGAATCAAATCTAAATGGTATAAATCAGCAGTTTTCAGTAAAGGAAATGCTGCTTTTCCTACTTTATTAGGGAAACCTGTCGCCACAGAAGATAAAACAGATGTAGGCATTACAGAGTTACTTTTTCTCAACAAGTAATCGTATATCCATTCTATTTCATTGTCTTCACTACACGTATCTACATATTCAACCAACCAATTTTCTAACGCCATAAGCGCACATTGAAGAAGATTTGGTAATGTTGACTGACCTCGGTAACCTTTCCAAAGGTGAGGCGAGGCATACTGCTTTATTAATGTTCCATCAGTGAGAATCACACCCACTTGCTTTGCAGCTACTTCATCAGAGAAGTACTTTTCTTGTTCATCCGCAGAAGGAGCGCCAAACTCAGATTCAGCATACTTCTGTGCAGTTAAATTGCATAATTTAATAATAAAATCTAACGCTAATCTAGGTTTTGATTCAAGGAGGTACTTAAAAGGTCCTTTAGAACCACTTGCGGGGAAAAAATCACGTTCTCGATCTAAACCATAGGATTCTTCAACATCAATTCGGCCATAAGAACTATAACCAAACTCATCTTCTTCTGTTTTTTGCAGTAACCACTCATGCAAAGAAAGCTTAACTACAAAGTCAGGATTACGCTTGCATAACATAGGCACATTAGTGCCTACAAGGGCTAAACTAGTCAGCTCATCAACATAGCTTAACCTTCTAGGCTTTACCTTGGAGATGAAAACATCCTGATCCATTAATTCATCAAATTTTTCTTTGATTGCTGTCGAAACCTTTAATAGGGCATTAAGTATTTTCTTTCTTCGCCCCTCATCACGATAAGAATCTTTAACCTGTTCAAGCAGCCATAAACTTAACAAGCCAACCTTTTGTGATGCATTTGGTAGTTCCTCATATATATTAACGAGTCCACACCATTCATTTATCACCTCAACAACTTGAGTAAGCATAGTGTTACTCAAGTCATGCTTAACCTCATAGATAAAATTAAACAATGCCTCCCAACCGTTACCATAGGGCTGTAAAAACAAAGATTTCAAAATCCCTGATTTTTCGTCTTTAACCAGTAAATTATTATATAGTGAACTTGGTCTTTGACAGGCTATTCTGAGAATAAAGCAAAAGCGGACCAAAAGTGCGCAATCATCCTTTAGAAGCTGAGACTTAAGAGAATATAGAAAATCTTCTGGCGAGCCATGTTGCATAATCGCTGCAATAGCTTCATCCTTCCAGTAACTTTCTATACCATCAGTGGTCAAGACTTCTTCAACAAATTCATTAGTTGCATCATCAAATTTCAATTTTCTGTATAGCCATAACCGAAAGGCTCTACTAATTGCAGGCTCATTACCAATAGTTAATAAAAATTGAACTAAGTCTTGCGAATTTTCAACGTACTCGCTCTCTATGTATTCTTCTAATGCCCAGTCCTCTAATACATCATGCATTGGACTTATAGTGGCAGACTTCTGATCACGGTGAATTAAATGATCCTCTTCCAATTTAGCAATGACTTCAGGATCAAACTCACTAGATCTAATACCAAACAACATTTTTTTCGCTCGTTGTTTTGCAATATTAATAAAAGTTGTTCTTCGCTTATCTGGCATTCCTGATTTTCTATCTGCCTCTTTTGAAATCACTGTTGCCCAGACAGTATTTCTAAAATCGACTTCAGTATCACCAGATTTAAATTGTGCACCATTACCAATAGCTCTTACTGCAATCTCGATAAAGAATGGTACTTTAAGCAATTCAGTTAACGAGTCATTAGATATTAGCCCTGTTAACTCAGGAATATGCTCACTGACTTGGACAACTTGATCCGTAGTAAGCCCTTCCACATTCACACTGTCAAACTGGATAGCACTAGGTTGAAGATAATTAAAAGTAAGTTGTTGATATGCATAATCACGGCCCGTTGCAATAATGGTCCAACCCGCTTGTTTTTTTATGTATTGAAGTAAATCAATAAATGCATCTTGATAATTTAGCTCTAAAACTTTTTCTAGAGACTCAATAACAAGTATTTTTTCTTTAAGTAACGAGAAGTACCCTTCAATCTGACCTAACGTAGAGTTCATTCCGATAGATGTAAATACATCGTTAAGGTGGTTTTTATCTAAGTCTTCAGCTCTTAAATAGAAAACAGGAACATCTTTACCTTTCGTTGAGATAAAGTCTTTAACAACTCCAGATTTTCCAACACCTCTAGCGCCAGTAACAAAAATAAAGTCATTTACCTCGTACAGTTCAGATATTTCTGCTATCTGCTCAGCCCTATCTATATGAAAACCATTAATAGTGTTCGATATTCCATCAAATATATGGTCTCCACGCTCTTTAAGCTTTAAAAAATCATTTTCAAAATTTACTTTACTTGTCGAATCAAATAACAATTTAACTTCTTTAGGTGCATTATCTTGAGTTAGAGTCCCTGCATTCTGGTTAAATTCTTGGGCACAAGTTACTAATTTAGACAAAACAAGAGGTGGTGACTCATCCGAGTAACATTCAATCAAAGAGCACAAAAGATTTGCAACTACTGAGTGTTTTGCATCTAAGTCGAATGAAACTAACTGAAAAACTTTTAAGAAAAGCCATAATTCATCATCAGTAATAGCATTCCCACCATTAGCAACGGTTAATTGTGCCCTGAATATATTAAGTTTGTTAACTTTTGCTTCACTAGTGAAGCCTTTCGTTTTAGATTTTTTAATAAAGTCTGCTGAGTTTGACGAATACTTAGCCCATTCCAATATTGGTAGAGTATTATTAACGTCAAGTTTGGGTAACGGGCCAGTTATTAATGCAATTGAATCATTTTCAACATTAAATTCAGTACTTTGAAAATCTTTCCATGCACTATTAATAACTTCAGCAAACATTGAATCAACAGCCCCACTTATAGTGATTTCATGCTTAATCTGAGCAAAAAGCCGACTTTGGTTACTTGCTTTATCAGTCGCAACTAAAACAAAGTCATCCGTATTTACGCCATCATATTTATTCTGAAACTTTAACTCTTTTGCCCTCATATCCTGTGATAAGCAAGGAACACAAGACTTTGTTAGTAATGACAATGCAAAAGCAGCTTGAACTCTAGTTTCAAAGTTAACACCACCACCTCCAGTAGAAAATGGATTGCTCTGTTGTTTGACATCATTACTCATTTCTCATCTCCATAAAGCGCACAATGAAATTCATGAGTCTTTCCGTGCACAAGTCTCACTAATTTTCAACACTTTATCGCAAAAGACGGTAGGATGATATGAGTATAGTCACTTACCCGATACAAGCAATTTAACCATGAATGGTTAAATGTGCTTAGAATTAATTTTGTGGCTCAAATGATCACAAGTTACAAAAAATGGCAACCCAACCTAGTAGAATTTTTAAGCCAGTTATCAGCGTGTGAAATAGCCTGAACTGTCAGTGCTAACGAACTTTGGGGCACTTCTGAGTTATGAAGTACCAACTGTAAGGTGTGATCACTGTTTACCTTAAATCACTGTTTACCTTAAATCACTGTTTACCAAAATGAATAGTCTCACTACAATGTCAACACCATGCGCACTGCATGTTCGTGGAACCCTTAAACATCTCTAGTTACCTGCTCATTGGCTCAAACAAATTAGCCTCTGAATAACTCGTACAATTCATTATCAATCCGAGGTGAATGTTTAGCAGAAGTTCTTTGCGTGTGTCTCTGCAAATTGACTTAACACTGTGCGAAGTTGGGTTCCCTTATTAAACTCATCGATAGCATGAAACATTGTTTCTAGCTGTATGGAGGCTGTTTGTGCTATTGAGCTTCCATTTGATTGCATATAATTCAAACACTCTCTTAACCTACACATTGTTGATAGTTTTTTATCACTATTGATGAAAAGGTAGGTTGATCTGACCGTCGCATCTCATTATAAAAAAGCTCTATGTGCGTATTTATGCTCTCTTGGAACTGCGATAAAACCAGCCTAGTTGCTTCTTGATATACTTCAATTCTTCTCTTCTGCGGATCGCGTTTATGACATTTTAGCGCACATAGTTCAAAGGCTTTGTCTAATTCGATTTTATACCGGTAAGCTGGCGACCAACCTTGATAAAGCTTGGGATAGTGCTTCTGATTATAAGCATTGATAATGTTTGTCACCGCTATATTGAATGTGTGATCTAAGTACATTGCTCTGTCATCAAAGCCATATTCGTGAGCCTTTAATATTATCCGGTTTTTCTTCATTTTAAGAGCAGACAAATCCACAGGTATATCGTCAAATCCTTTTTCAAGATCCCGGATAAACCGCTCTCGTTCAAGAATGTGATTTTCTTTTGATTTCTGCTTCTTAGTTTGTTCCTTCGATGCAATAGCATTACGTTTAGCCTGGAACTCTTTCAATTCATTATCGGCCTTTACTAATGCTCTTTTTAGATAAGATGCAAACATTGGCGATTGATATTGTTTAGCTTTATCACCGACATTCTGAATTCGATTGTATCTATTTATTACCACCTCTTCAGAATGAAGTTTATCAATATTATGAAGATATTTTCTGATTTCAGATCGAACAGAGCGAATAGCGTGGGCTGTTTGTCTTCGAGCGTTACGTATAAGATAGTTAGTCCTAGCTGCATTGATATTAACTATCGCCATCGCCTCATACGCAAGCATTCTCTTTGGGCTTTGGATACTATCAACACAAGCCATAGCGCGATGAACAGTTTGCATTGCCTCATTAAGATCCGTTTCGTATTCAAATACCGGCTCTATAAATGCCAAACGTCTTAGTTCATAAATATTAAGTGCAAGAGCTTTACGGTCATCATGGTACTTTTCAGTAATTGCATTTTTAAAAGCGATGGAGGTATTTATAGCAAAAGGGAGCCTTTGTCTCGCATCTAAATCAAGATCATCCAACTGAATCAATGTACTACTTTTCTCTACATTAATTTGTTTAAGATCCAATTTATAAGTTGGTACAGGAAATACAACTTCGAAAGTTAAGTTGCTTTGAGACTTCATCGTGCTTAAAGCTTCATCAGATAACACGAAAGCATTGCACTCCACTTTTGATAGCACATCGACAGAAGCTTCTTGCCTTGAGGCCGCGGAGCCATACAAAATCATGTTTAGCGTGACGGGGTTAGATTCTTCGCAGTTTGGACTAAATAGCCAGATTAAGTTGTACCCCTCGGTTCTAAAAAATTTCTCTCGCTCATAAACAACTTCAGGACTCATCCACCAGCGAGTTAGTTCAATGACAAATCTGTTTCCTTTCGAGTCCTTAAAAGCAATATCGGGTTTTCGACGTTTGTCCGTTTCAGGATCTTTCGAGAATATAAACTTCTCAATATCCACGTCATGATAGCCAATCGTTTCAATATGATTGGCCAAAAAATGCTTCGTATCAAAATGCCATTTCCCTTCACCCTGGTAGATTTGCCCTTTACCAAAAAAAGACTCTGTATTCGAGTAAAACGAACACAACTTCATTTTTTCAATAGATGGTGCTCTGCTAGGGATATGGCGAAAATAAGCTTCTGTGGTAGCATTTCGAGCAATGAAATGGACAGGACAATCACAGTTACTACACTTGGCGTAAATTCCACCCTCAACTAATCGTTTGGCGATGAAACTTTTCAAAATAGATTGAGATACATCGCTATCAGCGGTTTCTCCACTCATAAATTTAATGAGGTCACTCGCGAGCACCACGCGGTCAAAGCTCTCTACTTCTAACTCCCAAAGACTATGTTTCTCGATAGTATCCATCCAAAACCCACCACTTATTCTATAAAGTCAATAACTGCTTCCAATATCAGGTTGAGCATCGTTTTTTTTATCTTAACATTCAGATTTGTACTCATGACTGGTATGCGATATCTACCTATTTAATTTTTGCCTTAGATGTTTTCTTCTGCATTTAAACACAGGTACGAATACGACAAAAAGAATACCTGAAGTAAATGTAAATAGTGTTCCTGCCACCGTATTGAGATACTCTACACTGGTGCTCTGCCAAACAATCAAAGAAGTTATCCATGTGATCATTGTAAATAAAAGAATCATGAATATATTACTTAGAGAAAAATCTAACTCTAGAAGGTTGCATCGAACCCACTGCAATTTGAATATATTGTCTCTCTCTACTTTGTCCAATTTTTCTTGAACGGCATCAGCATCAATCGTTCTGTATTTATAACCTAGTTCTTCGGAGCAACAGTGTTCATATTGAAGTACTTCGGTCAGACTGGGGAATTCTTCTGGCCATTGGTTAAAAATGGCTATCCCGTAAGCCCTGAATACTGGCAGTGCATAAGCATAATGGCTTACTTTTTGTATATATCGGTCATCCAGAGCAGCCCAAACATCCAATCCACTTGCTACATTTAAGACATAGATCTTAATTCTATCGGTATCAGGGTAATGCGTAACCATAACCCTAGCTGGAATATATTCAATATTGTGAAAGCGGCAAAAGTTCACACGGTTTTTTCCTTCCCCTGCAAAAAAAAGACTTAATTCTGGAATGTAAGTATAGAATGCGTCATTGATACCTGAGTCAGAATGAATATAGGCTATAGCTTCTTTCTTTTCTTCATCCAAAATATCGGGATTAGGCCATATTCGCCAACTGCAACCGAATATGTAAGATGTAGGAACATTCATCACTGTTTGCTGTTCTGAAGAGAAATCTCGCGGCATAAAAGGTAAAATGTTAGACAAAAATTCACTCCCAAAGTGTGGTCCATATTCACCTCCCTGTGCAGGTCCATGCAAATCATCAGGAATATTGTCAGGCGACAATTTCGCTTCTGTATCAATGTCAAACTTTAAGTTAACCAAACGACGCGCAACCTTGGCGATCGGCGAGTCTGCAATGTGAATGTTCCTTCTCTCTACCATCTTTCTTCTCTAAGTTGAATGCTAATTTTCTCGTCTCGGTGTCTTTCAGGCAACTCAATTACTTCATTGCCATTCCATCGCAATATAGAACCTAGTCATGCACAATTTGTTCGTAGTTCATATCATCAGTCTCATCAATTTGATTATATGGATATACCACCACCTTATGAGCCCAATAGTATTTTGTGCAGCTCTACGGGACATTCCTGTTTCTTCCATGATTGCTGGCACAGTATTTTTGCTTATCTCAATAAGATAGGCCACTCGCAATCTGTAAAGAAATGAAATTTAAGTTTTACTCGGTTTATCAATCATATGCATCTCAAAAAATGGGATTTTCTAGCCATTCGGTTACGGTTTCTTGTTCATGAAGCCATTTGTGAGTAGCCTCACACCTCCAGTTAATGGACTCACTCATTAATGGGAGCACATCCGGCAAATTAGCATTATTGAAGATCGGTTCGTGATGTCCGCAACGGTTTCGAAATTTACGAACGACGTAACATGCTTCTTTTAGTCGGGCACGCAGCTCTGCAGGACTCAAGGTTAAGGGCGCATTAGGAAATACTGCCCGTATGTAGCGTGACCAAATCCTTCCGTCATGCCTTCGCGTGAGCATATTTTCGAACCAGACAAATTTGAGTTCTGGAAGGAGTTTACCAACGCCTTCATATCCACCTTCTAAGGCTTTTAGCAATGTCCTTTTATCTTGGTAGTTTAAACTGTTCTGAAATATATCATTGATAGGCCAGTTTTCACCGTATCGAGAGGAAATTGCATCTGAGATGGCATTTCGTAATGCAACTTCATAAATATGGAGAGGAAAAAAGAAGCGAGAAGCCAGTATCGCATTCCACTGATATAGTTCCAGTGCCGTCACCTTACATTCTTTACCAAGAACTGACAGAATAGCAGCGCGATACGTACCAAATCTCGGTTCTGACAGTGTTTGCTCTATCGCATTATAAGGCATTGTTTGCCCCCATAGTTAGTTGACCTCTAGGGCAATATACCCTAACATAAGCCGCGAGAGCTTTGGATATCCCTGCGAAAGCAGCCCACCAAAGACATATGATCAAGAATGAACCTACGTATATACGTGGGTTTTTTCGTTTTTAGCGTTTATCGTCTGCAACGCCCACCTTATTACTTGTTCTAGCCGTTTTAATTTTTCTGCTTACGATTTTCGAAATAATATGCCAACGGTGTATATTACCCCAAACCAAGTGTCGAGATATTCCAACGTTGTCAACTGGTATTCCTGACACCATAGCGACCTCCTTAGCTGTCCAATCTGCTCTATAAGCTTCAATAGTAAACTCACGAGGCAATGAGTGTATCCATACCACCGGTAACGTACCACTCTGATAAGAGCAGCTGAAGTAACATGGTTAATTTGGCTGCTAGTTAGTAAGGTACAATGATAGAAAGCGCCACTTAACCTAACTCAAGACGATCTCTCAACTGCGGTAGCTATGGGAGCCGTATGAGCAATTCCGATATAAGAAATCACTCTCACTAATCATAACATCCGTTATACACAGTAATATATTGGCAGCTCAGAAATATAATAATGAACCGATAACGTCAACTTAATACTGCCCCACCTAAGACTACAACAACGATAAAGGTGGTCTATTCAAATGATACTAATACTGTATAGTTATTACTTTCACAAACATTATACAGTACTATTTCCTTTATCGATTCATATACACCATTAATTTAATAGTCAAAACAAATATAGAGAACATATATATGCACACCCATAATTTAGTTAGTTATTAGTTTACAGTACTTCCTTAAAAAATGAAATTAGATTGATAATAATTAACAACTCAAAACAATCATCATTACTCATACAACCTCATCATACAACCTCATCATACAAGAAAATAACAACTAAGTACTCGCACCGTAATTAATTTATCAATGGAATAAAAATCAAATAATAGTTAAAAGCTAAACTCTACGACAACTTATATCTGGCTGTCATTAACACGATTAATCAGCCTTATTCTCTCCTGATAGATACGCATCGACTTTATTATCTACATCCGATTTCAATACTTTCCTCATTTCAGTCGCTTCTTTTTTATTTTCATAAAAAGCGGCCCCGTCAAACCCTTGCGTATGAATTAAATTTGAGGTCGCCCCTACGTAGCGAATTCGTCGATACATTTCTTCTAAAAGATCTCGATTCGAAGGGCGACTATCTTCTGTATCATCGAGAACAATCCTCAATGCCAACGTCAAAAGTTGCCGCGCGGCTTCAGCATCACTCACATTTTCTTGAGCTACGTATTTTCTAAAATCCGTGTTCAACTTTCCTTTAATGCTAGCTTGCAGTGAATATGACTGAATCATAACTTTTATTCCTATATTTACTTTCAATGAAGTCCAATGCTATCACATTGATCTTTTAATGATGATTTCCAATATATAACTCTGGATCCACCGCTAATTAAGGCATAAATGGACTTTCAATAAGAATTAATTGAAATGGCATTGAAACAACGTTCAGCCCTTACTTTATAACGCATCAATGGATTTTGATTGAAAATTAATATAATTCCATTGTAAAAACCCAATAGTTTCAACGATAAATTTAAAAGTTTCCAAAGATTAATCTGGCAACTTAATGTCAATGTAACCATTTGTTTTAAAATAACTTTCCCCACCAACAGACAACCACTTAAATCATTTATGATTTAGCGTAGGGTGTCCAATCCTTAAAGAGAACAACGCGATCAGCTGCATTTTTTACCTGCTCTATCCTTTTTCAACCGCTGGGGCTAATTATGGCGAACAAAGCCGGCGATGGCGATTGAATGAATTTGCATTTTTTGACGCTAACGCATCCAGGTTAGCAAGGGAACGTCACTGTATCGTAGTGAGTTTTATCGAAAAGAAAAAATCATTGATAAAAATAAAATTTTACCTTAGTTATATACTCGTCTCTGGCTTTTTGTTTGCTCGGCAGAAAACCGGCGTTATACGCACCAACACTATTCCAGTTGAATCCATGAGTCGCAAAATTGGAACTCAATACCCACGCACCTAAAGAAACATTAAAACACGGTTCGTAAACATTTTTCTCGTTAACATTAAATTCAGACAACTTAGAGAACCATTGAGAATTAATTTGCATCAATCCAAAATCCCGGCTGACTACAATACCAGACTTATTTTTATTCTCATTAAACGCATTAGGTTTTAACGAACTTTCAACCATTGCAATTGATTTAAGCAAGACGGGATCGACACCATAAAAAGCGGCGGCTTCCTCAAAACAAAAAGCATGAGAAAGCGAAGGGATAATTAATAATATATACAATGAATATTTCATAAAGAAACAGCGCCATTAATGATAGTTCTACTTTACTACAGAATGAACGAAGTGTTAATTATTCTTCATCAAACAACCGGGCGGTTGTTATGCTCCTATCAGTTTCTATTATAATTAAAACGAACGCATCAACTATAATATTGAATGACAACATCACTATCTATTACTATTTTGGTTGATTTATTATTACTTATTTTTCAACACAGACATAAAACTTATTATTTTAGTTTTCCTATCGCAACTCATAGATGCCATTAGTCATGCATAAACACTACAACAAAAAGGAATGACATTGTAAATATAACATTAAATTATTTAAGCAACGTATTTCAAAAATAATTAGTCAGCACATTACTAGCTTTATAACAAGGCATTGAAATTGGTTTGGGTTTGATTTTGGGATTGTGATAAGGATAGTGATCTGGAACTTAGAGCCATATCGAGCTTGCTCGATATATGTGGATCAAGTTAGCTATACGAGGAGAAACCGAAAAGCCCACCCGAAGGGAACGTCCAAATTATTATAGCGAAGTAATATGTAAATACATTACTCTACCGATGGCTAACTCTACAATGCTATATGAATAAATCATGAAATGATCAATTTAGTAAGCTCTGTGGCCTTATCAGTGATATTTTTCGGTGCTTTTTCAATAAACTTAATCTGACGATTAGAGAAATCCAGAGACTTAACCTGATGAATGAGGACTGCGCCTTTCGTAGATAATGCATCGGGTAACACAACTTCCAGCTTCATTCCCCTTACTGTACTAGTAATAGGTGCAACAACCGCAAATCCCGTATGTTCATTGAACATTTTACGAGATATAACAAACGCCGGACGACGTTTCATGATTTCTTTCCCCGCACTCGGATCAAAATCGAGTGAGACAATATCTCCTTTATCAGGTACGTACACTAAATCACTTCCTTACCGACTGGAGCGGCATCAATCCACTCTCTATCTTCATCAGTTATAGCAAAGCACTCTTTTGGACTTTCAGATAACAAAGCTTCCAGTGTTAACTCATCTTCAACAGGAGTAAGAACAATCTTATTATCCTGAATTGACAAATCAAGTTTTGAACCAGTATGTAGGCTCAACGTTTTTACAATTGCTCTGGGGATACTAACAATGTTAGCTCCACCGGATTGACGTATAACAACAGCAGTCATTTTCTACTCTCCTTACCTTTGTTATACAGAAGTATAACAAAAAAAACATAACAACAAAAGTTATACAAATGTAAAACTATGGTAGGGATAAACCGCCCTATAGTCACATTGTTTATTGACTTAAATCCCCTTCTAAACTGTTGGTCCTGAATTGATTCTGTTATAAAAATCAACATTTTAAGCTTCTAGAGCATTTTCATACACATCGTTACAACTTTGAGTACAATATTCTTGCGAAGCATCATTAGTTTCAAATTTTGTTCCACAATTACAGCATGAAGTTGTCATAATATTTTCCTTTGTCGATAAACATTGGGGTTCTAGCCCCATAAAACATGGCACCATCTGCAAAAAATCATAACGAAATACGAATATTGTAATGAAAACTTAAGGGTTGATAAAAACCGTCCAAACACTTAAAACGGAGACCAGGGAAGATAGACTGATAAGACGTGAACAACGCTATCTGATGTTGCCCACAGGAAAGGTCCCATTGATCAAATCTCGTTATTTCTCCCAAGATAATCATCAAATCGTAGATATCTGAGAGGCTGTATTGTTGTTTCAGCGAGATCTGATGTTTGATATTTATAAAAAGGTCCGACTCTTTAAGCGCCTGAATGTCTTTCTTTTGTTTGGCGGTCTTGCCCTGACAGGACAATTGAAGTTGTGACAGCCTATTTTTCATCACTAACCGTTTCTCTTTTTTATCCAACGCTGGCTTTTTTTTATTTCGACGGAGCGTACTTGCAGCACGAAACTCAGAGACATCATTTTTGGAGGAGCCTGACTGCCCAGCGGGGATACGCTGGTCGCTGATTGCTTCTTTAGAGATAGTTTGTGTTTGAGTGGCTGGCATCATGGTCGCTCTCCTTTTGTTGTTTGAGTATCACTTCCGTTATCGCCTGACTTCTCCAGCTCAACTCATGGTTCTGATTTGCAAGGGCGCGAAGCGGCGAAGCCTCCCTTGCAAATTAGGTTCTGGGCTGAGATTTTAGAAGTCAGTGTCGATAACGGGGGTGATGCGAGTAAAAGGAGAACAGCGAACCTGCCAGGCAATCGGACACATTACTAACTCTTAGAAACAGGCAGTGAAAGCTTTTGCGAGAGGATTACGTATCTGGAACGCAACAATTCTTAGTGCTTTAGCGCTTAGAACTGTGCGTTAGCGATACGAGCGCAGCGAAAAGCCGTGCCGCTTGCGGTCTCGCCCAACAGAGGTAAAAGTCATTACTTAATAATTTTTAGCCGCAAGCAATAGGCATTGCGAGAGCCGAATAAAAAAACCTAGAGGATCGTCCAAACAAGCCTGGAAGCTTAAAAAAGCAAACAAACCACTATCGTGTTATTCATAAAAAAACAGGCATTCAACAAGGTTAATATTGGGGAGGATGGCAATCCAATGAGCGAAAGAACAACATTTTGTTGTTCTTCTGAATCTATTTTATTTCTTGACCTCAAACAAGCGCCACATAAGAACAAGTCCTTTATGTCTCACGTTCCAATCTGGAGACTTAGCTGCATAAGAACGGTAGTTAATACGAGTATGTATATTGGTCGTCCCCAGACGGTGAACAATCCGATCATATCGAGCAAAAAGAATTGCTAATCTTATACCCCAACGACAAAGAGTATATTCATCTAAATCCGGCCTATATTTTGCTTGGCCACAACTAGCGTACTTTCGATATTCTTTCATAAAAGTAGTGCCCGAGGGCAAATAAATCCCCTCGCTTAACCGTAGGTAATTTTTCATAAATAATTTTGACATAATGATAAACCTTTCTTGGGAAGCCCCTCTTTCGAGCGTTGCTTTCTGTTCAATAGGAAGCGCCCTGTAACAGACAAAACGGAGCTTATTTCTATTACGCAGCACGTTGGTTACTCGAACACGACATAATGTGTTGATGCGCTTTACTGGCTGCAGACGCGGCTTTAAAAATGAAACGTTTATCGTTATTCAGTTTCTCAAGCCATGACGCAATGTAAGAATCGTGCTGGGCCTCACCTGCAATCGATAGTTCCGCCATTAAAAAAGCGCTGCCAAGCTCGGCGACAAGTTCCTCGAAGGCATAATCTTTACTACCAAATTTATTTTTGATGCCACGGTTTAATCGGTTCTTGTGCCCCGTCCAGTGCGTCAGCTCATGCAATGCAGTGGCATAGAAATTTGAGCTCTCAGAAAATAATGAACGAAGCGGCAAAACGATGTCATCCGTAGACGGTCGGTAAAAGGCACGCTCTCCCACTTCCGTAATGTTTGCCCCTGTATCAATCAGTAAATATTCAACATGAGGTAACACATCCATTTCATTCGTCATTTCCACAATATCCGCTTGAGGAAAATCAATATTGTCGATTTGGTCAGCATTGAAGACACTGTAAATTTTCATCATTGGTATTTGCTCTTTTTCACCTTGTGCGTTTTCTTTCTCCCACGACTTATAAAAAATAATTTGAGTGCCTTTTTCACCTTTGCGCACATTGCCGCCTAATGCGATTGCTTGCTTGTACGTCAGCCAACTAGGCGACAAAAAACCTTGTTTACTCGCGCTTGCCCAAAGCAACATAATATTGATCCCCGAATACACGCTTTTCGTGTGAAAATTGAAAGGCAGTGACGACACACCGTTACGCTCCCACGGACACAACCACGGTTTAACCCCGCGCTCCAATGCCTCAATCACTTGATTAGTCACCAGTTGATACATATCTGTCGATTTCATAGCCCTATCCTTTTATTAACGATCAATACAACGAGTCGCGGTGCATACGTAATGCAAAGGCGTTTTGCCAAAAGTAGACTTACGCTTGGCTAACTCATGGATCTCTCTAAGGCGCTGAATAATGCGCAGGTTGCGTTGAGATCTTGGACTGAACTTAGAATTATCATTTTTGGAGGAGCCTGACTGCTCCAGCGGGGATACGCTGGTCGCCTTTGGCGGTTTAGTAAGACTTGGCTTTGTTGAATTAGAATGCGCCATCACGTAGTTTCCTTTTCGTCAGTTAAGTTATCTTTTCCGTTCTCGCCTGACTGTTCAGCTTCCTGGTATGGTTCTCAATGACAAGGGCGCGCAGCGTTTATATACCCTTGCCATTGGGGTTCTAACAGGAAACGATAAACAGACAGATAGCGAAACGAGAAAAGATAACGACGAAAAAGAAGTGATGGACATGAAGGCACAACAAAGCCTTAGTCGCACTTAACCGGCACAGGTGACATTTTTGTTTTTGTGTTACCTGCAGGTGTGTTTGTACCAGCAAGTAACGAGCTTTGCGATAGCCGAACAAAGAGAGGGAAGGATTGGCTGTCTGGAACTTAGCCACGCAGCAAGCTTTGCTTGCTCACTGCGGGGCAAGTTAGCGACAGGAGGGGCGAAGCAACGAAAAGCCCTATCAATCGCCCACAGAAAAAAATTAAAACTGACAACGACTTTCCATCACTTTATTCACACTTTTCTGCATTTTGGTGATCCGTTTATTTCGCTCACACTCCCACGCCTCAACCGGAAATTGCTTATCCCACGCCGTCATTAACTGCCGCTGTTGCTTACTCATTTTATATCTTGGATAGGTCATCTCCATATAAAAATACGTCCTGGCAATACGACCTCTAGCACTGACAGGCGGCTCAGCTTTACGGCTATCAATCTTCATTGGACACGAACCAAACTCACTTCGGACATCCGGTAACATCACAAAATTATAATTAGAACGCATCGCATTAACCGCGCCAATCGCCGGAAACAAATTAAACATATCCGCTTGCATGTAACGATATTCAGTATTCATTTTTTCAGCGCACTTACGACCTTTAAATGACTTACCTTTACTATTAACACATAGCTCATGGCCATCACGCCACTCACTGAACGTCCGACCAAAGTTTTCTGCCGGTACTACGTGTTCCCATTCCACTTTTTTAGCCCGTTTAACGTGCTTTGTTGTCTTAAACCCTTCAGGAATGATTACCTTTTTCTTCTCATCAAAACGGGCGCCGCAATAAAGCGTTTCACGATGATCGTAATACACATTACGTTCAAGCATCTTCTTCGCTTTATTAAACGACGTGTTAGATGTATTCGCCGCGTAAGCAGCCCCAGTGAACAGCATTAACCCCAAGGGCAACAAACCCCAACCATTTTTCATATACACCCTTTAATGAATAAATAAATTCAACCGAAATTAAATACCACCACGCCGTCCCTGACCATAAAAGAAACAAAAAATAGGACACACTTCACGTTAGCCCATCATAATAAAATGGGAGTTCGTGGCTCATATTGTCTGCAAACTTAGGTCTTTTAACTCAGAGCTACATAAATTTTAGGCCACCGAAGTGGACTAAAAGTACAAGTTATGCTTATTTCAATGTAACAAACCCCTCTGGCATCCAAGAAGAAAAGTGCATTTTTTGCTGCTCATTAAGCAGTGGATCATCACCATTAATATAACCATCAATTTGCTCAACCAAGTCTTTTTTCTTAAGATTTTTCGCTTGGATAACCCATTGCTCAGACATAACAGGTTGCGCGATACTCATCAATTGAGGGATAGAAATGCGTTTCAGAAAACTAGGGGCCGTTGGTCGCCAGTAGCTTGGAAAATCAATGGCTAGCGTATCCATCAGATTTTCAACACATTCATGAGGACGGTCATTCAATAACGACGACTCAAGCATCATGGCGCTGGCATATGCGATTTGCTTTTGTTTTTCTGACTCATCGAGCTTACAAAAAACCTCAAATCTAGCCTTATCACCCTCTTGATCAATCCATGCCAAATCAAAACCCGCTTTATGCTGCTCAATCAAAGTTAAGGCTTTGTTTTCAGTAAACTCTCCCGTTTTAGGCTCAAGATACGTATCATTAAACGATACGTTGATAGGCTTGGCGATATAACGACTCCCACCAAACGCTGACAAACAAAGCGAATAATGCAGGGCATCTATCGCCAGCTCTGGCGTGGTCATCAATGCATGTTTAGCGATCACCAAACGATGCGCTTTTAGATCGCCATTCAGCGCATTAGAATAACCGTCACCTTCACCCTGCGTTACATTGTCACCGGAAATTAACTCCATAGGGGCATCGGCGGTTTGCAACTGTTTTAATAACTTACGCTCAGATTTAGCAACCAGACCTTTAAACGTGTGAATACTGCCGTCCCGCGCAAGAGCAACCACGCACCCCGCCAACGATTTTTCAGCCTTCTTATATTGGCCTTTATTACTGACAATCTCAGTATATCCACTGGTTTCATCATAGGTGCGCGACAGTAAAACCGTAACCCACATCCAGCCTTGTTTTTTCAGCTTATCGGCTTCAATGTCTAACTTAGCCATAGCCAAAGTATTAATTAGCTCCCCATCATCGAAATACACCGATTCAGAAAACAGATCCCCTGTCACCACGCCACCCGCTTGCTCGTACGCTTCACGCCCAACAAATTCAACCAAATAGTGACTAGACTCCATCGCCTCTTTCTTCAGCATATTCCGAATTTGATTCACATTATGAAAACGACCATCCTTCACTTGCTCCCAGACATTTTTTTGCTGTTTCACATCGGCAATGGTGAACACCATCACGAAATCAAGAGTAATATCTCCTTTTTGATAGGCTTTCAAAACACAAGGAGCAACCAGACTCAATTTCATGCGCTGCTGGACAAACTTCTCCGTCACACCAAACCGTTTAGACACCTCCGCGCAGCTAGCGCCCGAATTCACCATTTCAGCGAAGGCTTTAAACTCATCAACAGGATGCATGTTCGCCCGTATAAAGTTCTCTGAAAGAGAAATTTCGCTGGCCGCGTCCTCCTCAGTCAACAATTTCACAGGGACACAACCAGAGCCGGATAACTTGCCTTTTTTGACCAATTTATTGAGTTGGGTTAAACGTCTACCCCCTCCAATAACAGGGTACTTATTTTCATCATTCAGCGGCAGCGCCACTAAATTCTGAATAACACCATACGCCAAAATCGACTCATACAGCGATTTATCATCCTCAACAGACGCTTTATTTTTTCTCACATTTAGGGAGGAATGACAAAGCTGACTGATGGGTAACATCATTATTCCACTGTCATTCTTTTCAACGACGTTGACCGTCACAAGGTTTAGTTTTTCAACATTATCTTTTTTGGAGGAGCCTGCTTTTGCTTGTATTGTCGCTGCCGGCTTAGTGTTGGTTGATTGAGTTTGGTTAAGTACTGTTGTCATTTGAGTGTCCTCGATAGTGTTTGGTTTATCTTTCCCGTTCTCGCCTGACTGTCCACGCTCAAAGCACGGTTCTATGGGACAAGGGCGCGAAGCGGCGAAGCCTCCCTTGTCACTTAGGTTCTGATTAGAGATGGTTAACAGGAAGTAAGCGAAACGAAAAGAGAAACCAGGAGAGGACTTCAATGCACACGAAAAACAAACCCGGCCTTACCAACATTTTGCCGGCAGAGGCAAAGGGTGTGGGGTTGAGTATTTTGATTTTGGGTTACCTGTAGGAGTCTTTTTCCAGCAGGTAACAGACTTTACGATAGCCGAACGAAGAGAGGGAAGGATTGGCTGTCTGGTACTTAGTCCCGCAGCAAGCTTTGCTTGCTCAGAGCGGGGCAAGTTAGCGACAGGAGGTGCGAGGCGGCGAAAAGCCCTATCAATCGCCCATAAAAAAAAGATGCTTTCAAAACAAGAAAGCATCTTTGAATCATGGAGTGTTTCAACTAGTTACGACTATGTGACTTGATATAGCTTCATTGATAATCATACTTACTTTTACACTTTAGCCTACTCAATTAAAATAGATTTACGGCGCACTTCGTAATACAGCAATAACAAATTACTCATCTACATCTATTTTTCCGACACACATAACTAATCCAGCTTTCTCAAACTCCATACCTTTCTATGGAACTGGAATGTATTTAAACGAGGAAAGCCCTAAACGCCTGGCATGTTCTCTCGCCGCACTCTTGTTTTTAAATGGGTAGACACCCTTAGCATTAAGGCGGTGAAGTGACTCTTCAATAGAATCAACCATCCACACATTACCAACGCAAGGAGGGATAAAATGAGTAATCAAGCAGATAGGCTGATTGACTTTTTAAGGTAGTGCCAACTCATTTTTGCCCCTTTATCATTTTGAGTTGAAACTCATCCACAGGCTGTTAATGCTGGTTTTAGATACCAGAGCTTATGCGTGGATAAAGAGGCCGCTGGTGCGACCTAAGAACGTAGTTCAACTAACGGGCGTTATGAAATATGCCGGCCGGAGCTTCCTTCTTGAACAACTAAAGGTAATAAAACGCTTACAATGGGCGGCAAGTATTTTAATTTTTTCCTGGTGGAGATATTCGACCAGCCAAAGACAACCACGCACTATAAGTTCCTACCACCGTCATTATCGCAACACAAAAATTCAACACTAGCTGTGACATGCCATTGTCTAGAAGGAGAATGGAGTGCAATGCGCTTGCAACAAATATAAGGCCGCCAAGTTTATGTATCAACTTAGACCAATCTCGTTTTATTATACTTGTCATGCTTATGATCACGAAAGGCAGGAATAAGAACAGTATAATCTCACCAATATTAGAGCCTATTCGCTGAAAGCTATGGTCAAATAACCCTGAATTAACTGTTCTGTCGCTAGCCAATGCCCAGTGGGCGATTAAAGTTACTGTTGCCGCAATGCCACAATCTTTATGAAGACGATACATCTTGCCAAAGCCATTAAACCTTTTCTTTAACCATGCTGACTTGATAGACAAAATCATGGCGATACTCATATAGCCAAAAGTCAAGAAACCAGAAAGCATGACAAGTTGATGCCTGAGAAAAGCAGAATCAATGTTCTCCGGTAGTGAGAATAAAATGTTTATACCGAATAGCATTATTAGAAAAGCAGAGATGAAAGCGATTTGCTTGTTCATTATTGAATCCCAAGAAGAAATATATTGGGAAGAATATAAAGGATTGCAACTTAACCAACCATTAATGCGTTGTTCATGCTAGGTTCATGAATGCACTATCATAATACAGAGAAAGGGCTTGTTGAGAATTATTTGGTATGAAGTGCCAAGGCTAATAGCTTTTAGTTGCGCAAACATACATGGGCTATATCATATATTTATTATTAATATACCATTAATCAACAATAACATTATATGAAAAATTTAGTGAGAAATTTATGTTTAAAAGTTTAAAATCAATGTTGTATCTAATTATTTTTTTATTTGCAATGGCTATGTCTATTTTAAGTTTTATATCTATAAATGGAATAAATCAGGTAAATAACGAATTGGTGATCACCTCAACCAAGGTAATGCCTAGAGTTATCTCCGCTCTAAATATTAAAAATGAACTATCTAATTTTCATATTCAAGCAATTTATTCTTATTCTAAAAAGGGAGGCTTTATACTTGAAAAAGAAAAAGACTCATTAAGTGCACTTGTTACTTATTATAAGAGCATGATATTTTTTGATGAAGAGAAACAGCTTTATTTAAAAATGAAGAGTGGATTAAATAATTACTTTAAAAGCAATGAAGAAATAACCAAATCATTATCCTTAAATAAGTTGAATAATGAAGAGCTTGATGTTTTGATTAAAAAAAATAAAGATCACTATTCACGTTTATTATCGAATTTGAATGAAATCGTAATTTTTAATGAAAAAAATAACAATGATAATCTTTCAGGTGGAGTTAAAGCTTATGAAAGAACCATAAATAATCAAATAATAATATCAATTTTATCAATACTATTTATAACAACACTCGCCATTTATATTGTAAATAAATGGATTATTAAGCCTATAGGAGGTGAACCAAATAGTATTGCAAAAATAGTGTCCGAATTCTCTCATGGTGACTTATCTAAAAAGTTTGAAGTGACAGGTAAAGAAACTGGCATTTATGCTTCAGTCATTAAACTGAATGATACATTATCTAATGTAATCAGATTATCTTTCTCTATTTCAGACAGTGTCACTTCTTCCTCTGAAGAATTAACAGTAGTAATGCAAAATACAGCTAAAAATATCCAAAGTGAATTAGCTCAAGTAGAACAAATTTCAACGGCAATTAGTGAATTATCAATAACCTCAAAAGACGTTGCTTCTAATGCAGTTCAAGCAGAAGATGAGACACGAAAAGCAATTGATAATGTCCAACAAGGAAATAAGGCGTTAGAACAGTCAATTTTACTGACTCAAAGCATTAATGAATCAGTTCAAGAAACGGCTTACATGATTGAAGAGCTAAAGAACAGTGCCAGTGATATTAGTGAGGTAACGAATGTGATTAGTTCTATTTCAGAGCAAACTAATTTGTTAGCCTTGAACGCAGCGATTGAAGCAGCTCGTGTTGGTGAGCAAGGGCGTGGTTTTGCTGTGGTTGCGGATGAGGTTCGAAACTTAGCGTCTAAGACTCAAGAATCGACTAAAAATATTCAAAGGATTATATCTAAACTGCAAGCTCAATCAGAAAAAGCGAATGATAATATGGTGGCGAATGTCGCGTCTATCCAAGAGTCTGTCGCATTATCTAATAATGTAAAATCCTCTTTTGATAACATTACTTATTCTATTCAAGCCATTTCAGACATTAACACATTAGTGGCAACGGCTTCACAGGAGCAAGCCTGTGTGACTGAAGAAATTGCTGAAAATACGACGATAACGTTTGATTTAGTGAATGAGAATGTAACAGCGGTGGATCAAACACAGCAAGCAGGACAGGAATTAGCTTTATTGACTGAAAAACAGAATCAAGAGTTGTCTTTCTTTAGGTTGAGTTAATGTTCATCATATTAGATTAACTGGATCTTGAATGGGGTAATTTAACATAATATATAAATTATTCCTCTGTTACCGTGATTAACTCAAAAACATCGACAAGATAGATTATACCTACTTTTTTATTTTAACTTGTTTGGATAAAAAACATAACACTAAAAAAACTTTAAAGGTGTAAAGAAAATAGAGCTAAAGAAGTTGTATACAAATCAGCTTGTTGAAAAAACAAAGAAAGCGCGAGCGGTATATGATTATTTATTTAATATAGCTCCTTATAATAAGTGTCCATTTTGTGGTTTTTCAGGAGTTGAAACATTAGATCACTATTTACCTAAAGCAAATTTCTTTTCCTATCTGTATTGTCTGAAAATTTAGTGCCGTCTTGCAATAACTGTAATAAAGGAAAAAGTAGTAGTATTGCAACTTCGAAAAATAAGCAGTCTTTGCATCCATACTATGACGATGTGAATGCGGAACAATGGTTATTTGCACGCCTAAAAGATGATGAGTTCATAAGGGTCGAATTTTACGTCAAGGTTCCCAATACTTATTCAACTATTATGCAAAAAAGAATTAATTCGCATTTTTAGATTACGATTTATCAGGGCGGTTTTCTGTAGAAGCGGCCTCACGATTAACTACGCTTAGAGGGATATTTACAGAACATGCCCCAGCAATAGATATAATGAATTATGCTAGAGAACAATTGTTTAGTGAAGCCAATAACGAGTTCAAACTTCATAAGAACTCTTGGGAAACAGCTATGTTTCAAGCACTGGCTGCCTCTGATTGGTATTGTCAGGGTGGGTTTCGACATGAAGTTTATGATCCTACAGCTTTTGAAATGAATGGTGTTTTAGAAGCTTTGAAGTAATAAGCTTTGAGTGAACTTGTTCAAAAACAAGGTTAAGTATTGCATTCTACCTTGATTACTTTGGATTAGTTTTGTTTATCCTAACTTAATGAGCTAGGGGAAGTTTCCTAGCTCGTTTCTGTCCAAAAGCGTGATACGAATGATCAATCTATATTGTTTAGTCGACAGCTCTGGTTACTACTTTGATGCGGGATGAAGAAGTAAATGAGCTTGATGAGTATCAATATTCCATTCCTTCACTTCTGCTGTGAAACAGCCATGTTGGTTGATGACATTGACCAAATAAGGCGCGTTCTTTCGCTGAATGAGAATCGACAATGGGGCAACTTGAACAGCTTCATCGAAAGCATGTTCTATATGCTCTTCCAACATGTAAATAATACCAGGCTCGGTGTTAGTACCTTCTTCAAATAATCTCGATTCAATGCCTTCCTCATCATACAAATGAACCAAAAGAGAGTAGATGTTTTCTGCCCCGACCAACTTTGTTTTATTGGCTTTCTCGTCGAGTTCATAAAGCTTTAATTCCAAATGACTCTCTTTTTTTCTACCTGCCTGGATCATCAGCTTGATGTCTTTTTTAATATTGGCCAAAGCTTTGTCATTGAGCTTTGGTTTTAAGTATTTAACCAGAATTTCATTGCGTTTGTCCCTTGGAACAAAACGCGAGCTTTGCGATACCTGAAAAAGTAGATGAAGCAAAGCATAAGAAACGAGGGTATGAAGGTTATGATAATAATCAAAATCTTTCTTTATTTGCATAATGTCGTACGTTTTTTATCTTGCTGAAGTGAGCGAGGATTTACGCGCAAAATCAGTAATGGTCAAGTGTGTTTCGACTTTACAGCCTTGGCGATAGTAGAACGACTACATCCTAGAAATTCTTGGACCTGTGACCAACTTTTACCCTCATTTAGAAGTAGGGTGATGTTTTGTCTCAACTTTACGTCTGGTTTCCGACCTTGATATTTACCTTCAGCTTTGGCTTTAGCTATGCCTTGGGCCTGACGTTTTCTCCGGGTTTCGTAATCATCTCTGGACATTGCCGCCGCAAGGTCAATCATGAACTCTGTAAGTACGTTTGCGATCATCGTATTTTCTGAGTTATTAATAAGAACGCTATGTGTCATCGGTTGATCTACTACAACAATATGGATACCGGCATTAACGAGCTGGCTCTTAAGTACCTTCCATTGTTCGTATGGTAATCGAGAGAGTCTATCCACTTTTTCGATAAGTAGAACATCACCTTTGTGTGAATCCTGGATTAACCTCCCCAATTCGGGTCTATCTATTTTTGTACCCGATTGGTTTTCAATATAGAAACTCGCTATCCGCGCACCTTTTTTATCAACAAATAGTTTTAGCTCTTCTTTGGCTCGATTTGCATCCTGCTCATCTGTTGACGCACGAAGGTAGGCTCTTATGAACATAAATCCCTCAAATGGTTTCAATAGGGTGTAGTTTTCGATGTTAGTTCGCGTAGGGTTGTGAGTCAATAATAAACGAACCAAATTAAGGTATCGAAAGGTCGGTTTCTGTTAGGTATACATATATCGAACCATCAAATTACTATCTTAACCGCATACACTCATTGAGGAGCATAATGGTGAGTGCTTTGGGACAAAAAAAATGCACTCACAATGTAAATGCATTTAAGGCAATATATTCTTCATCTTATAATTATATACAGCGACGTGGTTTAAATTCATAACAACAATACCTATTTTTTTCCCATAAACATATCCGGTTGAAATGAACTTTCGGCACACATCTTCATATGGGATATGCAAGTTATTTATGTACAACTTTTTTTCGGCGCACATAACCTTTCCCTAGCTAAAACACATCCAAAATTGCCCGTAACCGAACTTGATTTTCTTTCCGTAATTAGGGCGATCAGCGAGTATTTGAACCTGCTTGATGAACAGTAAGCCCATATCAATGAGTGCCTGCACTTTGTCAATTAACAAAACAACAATCTCAGTTACAACTGGATAGAGCCATACCCTATCCCCTTAAAATATCCGTTCGGATTGTAATCCTCTGAACTATTGGAAGTCATAGATTCATTCAACAACTTTGGCGCATCAATGGTATTCACACTATCCGAGGCTTGAATGGTATGGTGCTGCAACTTATTCAGAACCACCGTATCAACATTGAAATGCTCTCGAAGCACACCTAAAGCGCAAGTCACTGAGCCCATTGATAGACCTAATTTATTTGCAATATCACGAGCGGTTAAGTGTATTTCACTGGTGATAAGTAATCGCCCGACGATTCTGCGTGAAGACCCTTCTGGAAAGTTACTTTCCAGTGTTTCGATTAATCGCGATGTGTTAGTCATAGCCTCACCACCCGCCGACAAGAATGAAATACATCACGGCTAAAATCGTCCAATAATGATCCGCCAACAACAGAGTAAATACGCGTTCAAAACCTTGGCAAATCATGGGATACCTCCGTTTTCCCCTTTCAACCGTTCAAGTTGCTGTTCTAGGTAAATAATCTGATTATCCACGTATTTGATTCTACTTCGGAATGAATCAAGCTCTACAGGGGACGCGGTACCGCCTCGTTCATGAAAATCCAAGTTCTGTTGCTCCGAACTCCTTTTCGCCTGAAACGCACAAACCTGCTCGGTCAGGGTATCGATTTTCAGTTGCAATGGCGTCACGCTTACCTTGCGCCCTTCTCGAAACACAACGTATTCGTCAAGCCAGCGTTTGTCCTTGAGGTAGGTGGTAGGGTGAAGTTTGTCAAAACCGTATTGACCTAGATTTAATCGCTTCTCGATATCGTCACGAAGTAAACGAGCAAATTCCAATGGGTCTCGATCGAGCTCTCGCCAGAGTTGGTGAAATAATTTTTCAGCTTTGACCGTATTGGTTTGAACTAGTCCTGCTTGCCAGAACGTCAGATAAGCTCTTTCTAAATAATCATTATCGAAATCCTTTTTGTTATATTTTTTATTAGTTAGATCTTCAGTATTTATTAAAAGATCAGTATTTATTAGTGTCGGCTTAGACGTAAACGTATTAGACGTATCCGTCTTAGGCGTATCCGTTCCTATCGTTTCCGGATTAGACGTATCCGTCTTATCCGTATTCGATGGCTGAGATATCTCTTGTGGCTCATCAAATACAAAGTAATCCACATCCGTTCTACCAGATCTTTTTTTAACGACAAAACCAGTCGAAATTAACTCTTTTATTATTGAATAAACCCCATCCCTTCCTGTGGGTTTCGCAGTCCCTACGGTGACCTTTTGAAGATACGCAGCGCTTACAGTCCAGTTATCTGGTTTTGATAATAAGTACGTCAATAAACCCATAGCTTGGAAAGACAATTTGTTGTTTTTGAATACCCTGTTATCCACTGTTGTGAAATTACGCTTTCTAGAAGAACGAATAATGCTCATGCCACCACTCCTTCCCAGATAAAACCACCGCCATCAGAAAGGCTATTGATAATAATTTCATTGGGTAAGAGCATTACAACCTCCCTACGATCAAATCTGTGACGTTGAATGATTTAACTAATGTTAAAATTCTTATCATAATTTGTCCCTTACCCCAGTATTGCTTATACTCATGAGGTTCCTACGTGAATAACTTCTTCTTACAGGACGCAAAGCGCCCTCCCGCTCTAACGGGATGAATAGAGGTTGTGAGTCCAAAACTGGTATGCAAACTTTATTTTGGACGAGTGAGACTGGCCGCGCCCTCGGGGGCGGTTGTTTTTTGTCTCTCAAAATACAGCTATCTAACAATATCTATGTTTTCATCTTTAGTTCTCCAAGTACTAGCAAGGTTTATCTTTATAGCGTGCCTGCTGAACACCTACATATATGACGACTTAAGCCGCCTTAGTTACCTTTAGTTCAGGCCAAATTTCCTCCCAATCGTCGGGCCTCAGATCGATTCTAGTCACTTCCTTATGAGATCTAAGTTCAATTTGCGTGCATAACTTCGGCCCGAACAACCAGTTATCCTTTCTTTTCGACAGAGCCTTGTTTATGTAGTTAACTGTCGTCCCGACACTCAGAGCAAACCGTTCACGATCAGATATACTTAGAGCCATAAAATACGCTTTTAAATCATCCAAAATGGTTACTCCCTTGTATAAATAGGTCGAGGTTCTTTCCCAATGTACACAACCATAAGGTATAACTTTATTATTATCAATGTAGTTATTCCTAGGTATTCCTTCGTGAGCTTGCTAACTTTTTTAGGAAACATTAGAAATTTACGTTTATAATTCAGATAATTATGACCATTTTGATATGAATAGTGTTGATGAATATTTTTGAGATAAGAAGACAAAACTTTTTAAGAATTCGAGATGAAAAGTGTGAAGGTAATGCCACAGAGCTAGCCCGTAAGTTGGGGAAGGCCCAACCATACGTTCATCGATTGCTGATTCCACTAAATAAAGAATCATCTCAAAAGATCTCGGAAAAAACAGCCAAATTAATAACCGATACGTTCAACTTATCTGAGGGTTGGCTGGATGTATCTTACGAACATTCAATGACAAACCATAAGCCATTATTTATCCAAATTAGCAAGTGCATTAAAGACTACGATAGTAATACCTGTTTTTTGGATGAACTACAGCAGCCAATTGAGATAGCACTACCTAATAACTCATTAAATATTGAAGTATTTCAAGTATTAACCGACAAATATTATCCACGAATTAAATACGGTGAATACGTTATTGTTAGTTATGACAACGAACCTTCAATTGGGTCTGACTCGCTAATTCGATTTTCATCAGCACAAGAAAATGATAGTAAAATCTTGTGTACATTTTCAAGGATAGAGAGTATCCGAGGTGAACTAATCGGAACAAATAACCTTACAAATAACAATGCTCCTATAACATATTCACTGTCAGCGGTTGACATAAACACGAGCCAAATAGTCGCTATTGTGGATCCCCTTCTCTTTAAAGCCTGACTTATTCCAAAGTCCATTTAGTTTCTTTCGGATAGTGGCTGTAAAGCCAAAATATTTCCTTTTTATTAGTTTGTAATTAAAACTTACATTTTGGTTAAACAGCGAACATGATAAGGGGAATCGGCGTTCACCATCGCCGACGTACGAACATATTTAAGAGGTATACTCCTTCCTTCTGATACTAGTATTCATCAGAAGGAAAGTTGCAACCAACTAGCACCAAAACAACGCCTTCTAACAAAAATACACATGTCATATACAACACTCCGAGCAAATCTAACCACGTGACATAACGAAATAAATTCGAAATAAAACAGACATCCGTCGCACCTCTATAACAAGAGGAAATTACCCTTTAAATTAAAATACCTAAATAAGTATTGACAAAAGGTATTATTAGTAATTACCCTAATTGAGATTCAGAAGATTTCATAACTATCTATGAGTATCCATTAGGATTTAGAAACTCATTGTTATGGATATACCTCTAAACAAATACTGAAAGGGCTATGAAAGGCGCGGGCAGGTTAACCCAAGAAATATGAACGCCAAGTTGGGCGTTGACCGTTTCCGGCAGGAACGGGAATACAGCACTTTTCAAAGCTTACTAAATTAGTGAGTTTTGAATAGACGGAATTGGTATTCGACATACTGTTCTTCGAGGAAATTAGCATTGACCAAAACTGCCTTTTTTCCACATTTATTTTTCGAGAATGAACACAAGGCATCCATGAGCCGTTTGAATCACTTATCACATCAATGATGCAACAGGTAAAAGTGAACATTCTTAGACTTTTGGAGAAAATACTCTCCATTAACTCAAAGGCCGACATACTCTAGTTTTGACACGTTTAAAGTGCTTAAGAAAACACAGCTTACTATCGGCGTTAACACCCAAACTGGCGATATTACCCCAATACACTAATAGCTTAATGCCCCACTCCGCTACCAACGTATTACAGTATTACGCTATTAGACTTATCTTCAATTAAGTTAATAATCTAATAGAGAACTAAATCATGAATCTACCAACGCTTATCCTTATTGCTCTTAAAGAAAACGACGGACTAACGGGTTACGACATTGCCAAACTGATTAAAGGGAAATGGAATGCCTTTTGGTCCGCTAATCACCAGCAGATCTACAGAGATCTAAACAAATTGATGGAATCTAAGTTTGTTATTCAGGAAATTGAAGAGCAGCCTAAAAGGCCCGACCGGTTAAAATATTCATTGACCAACAAAGGAAAACAGCATCTTGATAAGGTCAAGAAAGAAAATTTAAAGCTGGATATAACACGTGATAAGTTGGCAGTCTTGTTGCTAGCTTCCAATAATGATGAAGGTCTAATGCGAGCACAAATATACGCATTCTTAGTTCAATGTAAAGCAAAGCACTCTGAATTGGCCGAACAGTCTGAAAACAAAGTTCATAGCAAAGTCCACCAACTCATTATCGAAAAACAGGTGTTTGAGGTTGAGTCTGACATAAAATGGTCAACAAAAGCGCTCAAAAAGCTCAAAGAACTGGAGGCAGTATGATAATCACCTTCGGTTCCATTAAAGGTGGACCTGGTAAAACAACTGCGGCACTGAATAGCGCAGTTGCATTAGCTAAACAAGGTCGAGATGTTATTTGCATCGATGCTGATAAGCAGATGTCTCTCACCAAATGGTTTTCCTATCGAGAAGGCGGAATTAACATCCATTCAGCAGGTCAGCTAGGGGATATAGCCCGAACATTAACTAATTTTCAGTCCCGATATCAGGATGTTGTTGTCGATGTCGCTGGCGCAGATACCGAAGAATTAGTTACTGCATTACAGGTAAGTGATTTTCTTATCTGCCCTGTTGAACCAAGTCAGTTAGATTTAGATACTATTCCTGACTTCTTAAAAGTTATCAGTTACGCCAAACGTTATAACAAAAGTCTACAAGTACGGTTCTTTCTTAATCGCTGTGCTCCATTGCACACGATGGATAACACACTGGAAGTAGCAGAAGTGCTTAGCGAGATGGATGGGATCACTTTGCTTAAGACCAAGTTATACATCAATAAACAATTTGTCAGCGCGTTCCCCTTCGGAAAAAGCATCTTAGAAATCGATACTGCAACCAAAGCAGCAATCAACTTCAATGAACTTTTCATAGAGCTTGAACAGGAGTTATTCCATGCGCAAACCGACTAGTAAAGATGATATCCAGCAAGCGGTTACCAATAAAAGATCCAGAGCAAAAAAGAAGGGAGCAAGCGTCAGCCTCCCTCTTCGTCAAATAGAACAACTCGAAACCTGGGTTGACAAACTCACCTTTGACCATCGCATCAAAAAAGCCTCAATTTCCGAAATTGTAGAAGCCGCACTAACTAAGCTATTTGAGTCTCATTCGGTTGAAGAGATGGCTGAAATAGCCAAGTTAACCCGCCTTAAGGAAAAGAAATGACTCGTAAATCTTTACAAACCAAAGAACCATTAACTATAAACCGAAAAGAGCTCATTGTGTTCATGGAACTCAGTGGCAGCACTGTAGATGCCATCATCAAAAATGATGAGTCGTTCCCACAAAAACTCCCTGCAGGTGGTTGGCCGCGAAAAGCCGTCATGGATTATTTCAAAACGAAGGGAATGATGTAATGAGCGAAAACCAAGATGAATTCACTGGCTATACCCAACCTCGTTTTATCGTACCAGGTCAAAGCATACCTCGTAAACCATCTAAAACATCGATACAGCAAGGCGACCGCAGACGTCGCATTGAGGAACTTGAAGAAAGAAAAGCACTAGAAAACGAATTTGATTTGGACTGAGTTAGCTTAGTCCAAATAGCAGAAGACCCTGCTCCGCTACCAACGTGTCAGGGTCTTTCTCCACAACCTACCATCCATAAAGGAAAGATTATGAACGCATTAAGTGTAACGGCTTTCGAGCAGCTTCGCAAACTTCTGAAAACTGTCCCTAAGTCTTCAGTGCATGAGTACTGCCGCATCTTCGGTTTTCACAATACTTCGTCCGCTATCCACCAGCAGTAATTGAGTACAAACCATCTCGTATTTATTTTCGGGATGGTTTAAAGGACTTCACATGAAAATATTAAATCAAAAACAAGTCGTTGATGGCTTCAAAGAAGCTATCGAAACAAATTCCGGAGTATCTAAGTTTATGGCTGAGTCTTTCCATCAAAGCCACACCGCCAAACCTGAAAGACCAACTAATTAGAGCAAAGCAATAAGCAAATATCCTATTTCCGTAATACTCTAATACGTTATCACGGTAATAGCCGAATATTATATCAAAGCAATAGGTGAATATATGGCACATCAGCCCTTACCTGTATCCATGGAAGATTTATCAAAAGAGACATTTGCTCCAGATAAGCCATTAATAATAACTCGACAGGAAATTATCGAACTAATGGGTGATGCACCAGGTACGGTGGATGGCTTTATCCGTAATCAAGAAGAGTTCCCAAAAAGAATTTCACACGGACGCTATTCCAGAAAAGCTGTAATGGAGTTCTTTAAGAAAAAAGGGCTGATATAGCCCTTTTTGTCATTTCACAAAAAGAAGCCCTGAATTGTCACCGCACGACCTTTCAAACACGTTTTTGGACATAAACGAGTTACATATTTTAGTTTACTAGAAGGTAACAGATAAGCTTTAGTACGGAAAAGTAGCGTTCAATTTAGTTGTGCCACGTTACTACTGCACTTAATTTGGATGCTTTAAACCCAAACCAAAAAATGCCAAGGTGGGTAACCACTCTTAAATGCTTGTATGTGCCTATCAATTGAGTTGGTTAGCTAATCTGATGGCACCGTACTTCAAAAAAACATTTTTATTTATACTGTGAAGATCGGATAAAAGAGCATGGCATAAAGATACGATCGAAACACATGTACTAACAAAAAGAAGTTGATCACATTGAGTTAGATGGGACTTTATTATTTCTTCAGAAGGAGGCTGTTTCCACATCTGAGTAAGTCGAAACATTTTCTCATGTTCATCAGGAGCATTAGAATACGGAAACCATGCACCCATCGAGTGAGTATAATTGACTTCATTCCTAACTTTAGACAGCCAATTCCCACTATTTAACGTTTTTCGAAAAGACAATCCCTCTCTTAACTGGAACAAATATTCGATTACATAATCTCTATCTTTTTTTCGAAAATCTGATGATGATACCTTTGTAGCTAATTCATCAATAAGTTCATAAAAAGATTTCCATACATCTTGGTGTGTATTGCTCAATTGTTTGCAATACACTTTAGATGTATGTACATCATATTTGCATTTGTAGTAACCACTTGCCGCTGTATTCCCATTTTGCAAGGAGAACATTCGAGCAGTATCTGTAACTGCCCTTGATTCGTTAGCGTCAAATTGACTACAGCTAACACCAAACAGCCTCAAAATTGCGTGCATAGCATAATACGCACTGTAGTAACTACGGATTATTAACCACCCTACAGACTTAGGTAATCCTGTTTCAGGAGATATACCATGCATACTTTCAAATGATGACGCTGCCATACGATTAATGTCGTATGCATACGGTACCAAAAGTTGTTCATGGCTATAAACATCCAATACAAAGTCTTTACTCTGAAGGGGGGTCGTCATTTTATAGCTTTTTTTCGCTATCCACCCTCTATAAGTCATTTGTGGTATAACTTCAACATTTGTTAATCCGGGCACAATATGTGCTCGAAGAATATCGACTAATATAGACATATTAAAGCGTAAAGTTGATCTTCATTGAATTAGAAAAATGTGTAGCAATAGTTTTATAAGAACTACCCGGTTTCTTAATCTTCTGTACGTTTATTTTTTCAAACATATCAGCCATTACAATGTCATAGTTATCAACTGAGTATTCAGGACCAAAGCGATCCTTAACTTTGGATGCGACTTCAGGGAATACTGCAAATAAAGCACGGAAAACTGTGGAATTACACAACTGCTCTTCGATTTTATTTTCTTTGAAAAACCCGTAAGTAAATGCCTTTAGATAACAATTAAGAATAGAGTAAAGTTCGTCAATATCACGATCACCAAAAAATTGGGCTACTGGAGAGACAGAGCTATTAAAGGTAACTCTACTTACTTTATTCTTCGATTTAGATGCCGGACTCAATTTACCAATCAGGGCGCTATTTGGGTCAGTATTGAATAAATCAAAAATATCACGGAGAGACTCTTCAGTAGAATTTTCATATTCCGCCATTCTCTTGATATCAAGTAGTAGCTCCGATGGAACACCTTTTTGCTTTGAGTTAATATCTATGAACAATCGTGATTCTTCTTTTCGAGATAAACCAACATAAATAATAACGGGGACTCGAAGCGTAGACTTGGCTTTAGAGAAACCGTAAACACGGTGCTGCCCATCTAGAATCAAAAAAGCTTTAGGATCAGGCAAAAACTCCATAGTTCTACCCCTACCGATAATCTCGACATCAGCTACATCTTGAGCTGATAGAATAATCGCTGAAGGAATGGTTCCATGTTCATTATCAATATAGTTCGCAATTTCTAATGCACGCTTTTCATCTAACGTTCGTTGAAAACCCATTATAGGGTCTTCGTCGCGGCTAGAAACAAAGCAACATTTAGACAAAACATCTGTAGGCATTGTAAGTGAATAAAACTTTGTTTTGTTCTGAAGTACGTTACTAGCCGTATACCTGATTTTTTCCACGTCGATGGCTCCGATTATCTTTTGAACATATATAGGGTAATATTACCATAAGCTAGGTTACTGAACTATAAGTTAAAGTTCCGAGGCACATAACAGCTTATTAGTAGGCACGCCGACTAAGTCGGTGTAAGACGTCGCGACTGAAAATCTAAAAGGAGTCTTCCTTTTAACGCCTTACCCTATCGCATAAGTCATTAGTTCTAGTAATGTAAGGACACCACAGTCCAAAAGCTATTTATAGCAGTGCTGACACACTTTGGGGCAGAAATTTGTTAGAACTTCTGCTCTACCACGTAAATGGACAAAAACAAGTCTCCAATTAACTAGACCTACTACAAACTAAGCCTGATCAACTTGTTCTCACCTTTAACATATTTTTCCGTCATTTCTTTAATGTAATCACACCACTTTTCATAACACTCTCGCTGCTCATCCAGATATGTGTAATCTAAATAATGAGCATGAACACCTTTATGAACTTTATGCCCTAACATTGTCTCACTCACTACAAATGGAAAACCGAGTTTTTCCCAGGCATTCCGCGCCGTTCTTCGCATGTCGTGGTTCCGAGTATTGGTAAAACTCAGTTCTTCCATCATTTCACCTAACTTTATCGATGGCCGATAAGGCGTTTTTTTATTGATTGGGACATCCTTGTACACGTAATACTGAGGAAAAGCGTATTTAGCTTCCGGGAACATAGCGAACTGATTCCGCAAAATAGCTTCAGCTAATGAGGGAATAGGTCTGATAATTTCATTACCTCCCAAGTTACGGATCTTATTGTGTTCCTTGGGTACTGTCCAAATCAGTTTCTCGAAATCAAACTCGTCTTTGGTTGCAAGAATTAACTCCCCTATCCTGCTTCCAAATACCAAGTTCAGCCGAAATAAATTATGTATGGACTGGTGATATGGTAAAGATGAAATACAACTCCAGAAGGCACCAATTTCTATATCCTGCAGTTTTGTCTTTCTAGGCTCTGTGGCACTGCCAACGTCCTGCACTCTCAATGGCGCAAGCGTATTGTATTTTAGAAAACCATTTCTAACGCCGTAATTCATTACTGTTTTAAGACGCAGCAAAAGCCTGGCTGAATGCTTCGTCCCATTTCGCTTCTTTTCTTTATTGAATAGTTCTACGAAGTCGGCCAGTTCCAATTTCTTAACTTCAAAATCACCGATATATGGCTTCAATGAAGTCGCTAGGTTATTTTCAATGGTACGCCACTGTTCATTGCGTTCTTTAAGTTGGTTTTCTACATAATGGTCAATCAGTGCAGACATAGTACGAGGAGAGTTCTTGCCAACCCGCAATAACATAGAATTTCTAGGATCTACATCTAATAACACCAACTCAAATAGCCGCTCTTTTTCCTCCAGAGCGTCTTTAATTTTCATAGCGGGATATTCACCTATTTTCATCTTAACGGGCTTACCCTTAAGTCTGAAACGGTAAATCCACGCGATCTTGCCCTTAGGGCTGACTCGAATTCCGAGGCCATCTTTATAGGTAATTTCAGAGTTCCCTTTATATGGTCGTCCTAAGTTTGCTCTTAACCAGGCATCTGTTATTTTCATCATGTGCTCGCAACGTTGTGTACCAAGAAATGGTACACATTTGGTACAAAAAAATCACGATACAAAGGAATAAATTAAGATATTTCAGAAGAAAAAGAGTAGATAAAAGTGTAAAAATGAGACGTTAACCACTTATATTTAAAGGGAATGATGATGACAAGAGATAACAATGAGTAAAATTACTTTCTAATCCGCCATATTCTGAGGTTTAAATGGCGCAACCTTGACATTTTTTCTGGCCAAAACACGGCACAGTCCAGCGGTAAGCACACTTTTCCCCGCGTCAGACGTTGTCCCCTGAATCATTAAATAATTATTTTTTTCAAACACTTAAAACCACCAGTCTTTTTAAAAACTCATACTATCGAAACCATGACCAATTAAAATCCAAATGTGAACATATTATTTGGCCGGCCTAAAAACCTCAAAATGGTACACATACGCATTGGTGCACCTCATTACTAGCTACTATGCAATAAACTACGGGTTTTTACACTGTTGCAAATACCAGTTAGTACACCGTTTTGGCTACGACTTCCAATCAATGCCTTGCGCATAAGCCAATACATTCTCGCTGAACAAGCACCTAGAAGTGACTTAGATATAACATAAATAACTTACCACCAATCTACTGATATATATATTAATTTTACATATATGGTTTAATTTGTATTACCATCGTGGGAAAGGCGGTTGAAACTATTTGTTTCTCGGCTTTGATTCTGTATCAAACAATAAAATGATATTGTTCAATTTCGCCCCAAGCTCCCACTGTCTACCAACACATATGAGAAAATAGTTATGGATTATTTGCCCTGCATTGAAGTTGAGCCAACAACCGATGCAACTGCTTCGGTAATTTGGTTACATGGCTTAGGCGCCGATGGTCACGATTTTGTACCAATCGTAAAGGAACTAAACCTTCCAGAGAATTTAGCGGTTCGTTTTGTATTCCCTCATTCTCCCTCTATACCTATTACGATTAATGGCGGAGTGATCATGCCTGCGTGGTACGATATTTTAGATATGAGCATTGAGCGAAAAGTAGACTTACAACAATTAGGTGCTTCAGCAAAAGCAGTTCAGGCCTTAATCGACCGAGAAATTCAGCGCGGTATTGAGGCTAATCGTATTATTCTCGCTGGATTTTCTCAGGGTGGTGCTGTCGCTTACCAAGCCGCATTAACTTATAACCAACCACTAGGGGGGTTATTAGTTATGTCGAGCTATTTTGCCACTAGAGATACCATTCAAATACATGACAGCAACAAGCATATAAATATCGACATTACGCACGGTAGCCTTGACCCTGTAGTAAACCCTCTATTAGGTGAACAAGCGCGTACAGCATTAATTAATAATGGCTTCAAGCCAAGTTATAAGCAGTATGCAATGCAGCATAACGTGTGTGCCGAGCAAATCTCCGATATATCAGGTTGGTTACAACAGCGTTTGATTTAAAAAGTTAGCTAAACTCTCGAATATAATGCCCATGAGGATCGACAGCAATAAAGCAGAACAAACGCGTTGGTCTGCTTTATTAATAAGATTAGATTCTTACCTCAGATTGAACTGACGGCTAATCCCTGACTCTGCGGCAAAATCCTGATCATGGCTGATAAGAATAAACCCGCCCCGATAGGTATTTAAAGCTTGAGCAAGCATGATTTTGGAATCGAGATCGAGATGGTTATCTGGCTCATCGAGCAATAACAATGGCCGAGTGGGCTGAGGACTAACAATCAACATCGCCAATTTCATCTTCTCACCACCACTAAGCACTTCGCCTCGGCGAAACACGCTGTCACGACGAAAACCAATGCCCGCTAACAAAGTTCGTGCATCACTCTCTATCATACCTTCGCAATGTACCATCAAGTTATCCAGCATGGATAAATCATGGCGAATAACCCCAAAATGTTGATCGAGGTAATAGAGCGGTGTATTCACTTGCAGCTCTCCTTGAGATAAAGAAAGATTGCCTAGCAGGGTTTTGAGAAGCGTTGATTTACCGCAACCATTTTTGCCAGTGAGATGTACTTTATCATTTGCATAAATTTGCAACGTAATCGGAAAAGCATCGCCATACAAAAGCACTGCCTCTATAACTGAAACCACTTTTCGGGAACGGCTTTGGCTGTCAGCCAAGTAGATCTTCTGACTTTTCAGTTGTTCATATCTCGACGTTAGTGCATGCTCCTTATTCTGCAAATGCGCTTGTCGAAGCTTAGCGTTTTTATTGCGACTCGAGACCCGATCCTCGGCGCTCTCTTTTTTGCCATCTAATAACATTTTTGACTGGCTGCCATCTTTACGTGTTTTGTTACTTTTGGATGCTCTTTGCTCTGCTTTCTCTCGGTTTCGTTGTTCTTGATCCTCTAATCGCTTTTTCTGTTTATCGACACTGGCCAGCTGCCTTTCTACAGCTTGTAGTTCGGTACGTTTAAGCTCTGCATAAAAATCGTAATCACCACCAAATATTTGCAGTCCCAAACTAGACAACTCCCAAACCTCTTCCATTTCGCGGAGTAATTCTCGGTCATGGCTGATGAGTAGAATAGAGCCTTCGAACGCCTTTATAGAATCAATTAGCCACCGCTTGGCGTGTGTATCGAGATGGTTAGATGGTTCATCGAGGATAAGTAACTCTGATCCCCCTTCAAACAATTGCCACAACTGTAGGCGGGATAACTGCCCTCCACTGAGTTGCGCACACGGGAAATAAGGGTCTTGTGGTAGTTCTAACGCGGCAAGCTGTTGGCTGAGCCGCGCTTCAATATCCCACTCGTCTCCAACCAAATCGAACCATTTTGTTGAGACATCCCCTGCCTCGATCTGTTTCAGTGCTTTAAAAACTTGTTCTTTACCCAGGAACTGAGCAATAGAGCACTGCTCAAGTAGCAAATGTGAAGGTTGTTGGTGATATGTAGCAAAGGAAGTGGGAAGCATAACTGTCCCGCTAGATGGTGCTATCTTTCCTGACAAAATGGATGCAAGGATAGTTTTACCGACACCATTACGCCCGACTAGGCCAACGCGACGTTTGTTCATCGTGCATGAAAGATGTTCGAACAGAAGCTCGCCGTTACCAAATTGGTAACTGATATTGTAAGCATTTAAAATTGGCATTATTTGCCTCCTGTATGACAGGGACAACAGCCGCAGCACGCGAAAATTTTAAACATAGATCGATGCGAAAAACACAAGCGTACAAACACTTGGGATACAATGAGTGTTATTGCAAAGAAATATCGGAAAGTGAGCTACGCCTACTAACCCTGTAGATCCAAAAAAATAGGTAGATGGATGACAGGTTTAGTTATTCATATTGGCGTAATCTCCTGTAGAAATGATGGCCAAAGTATAACGAGCATCTGTTCATAATAGCAAGATACTTAGGTCACAAATCGAACACTCTTTAGTGTAGAGGTTTTTGTAAGGCTTTCGGGAAAGTCACCCTAGATTAGGAGTAGGACGAGAGTAGAGGAAAACAGACAAAATAAGGCCTGACACTGTCAGGCCTTTCGAATGTAGTGTTTACTATCTATGCTTGATCAGTCATTGCACGTGCGACTGCTTCAGCCGCACGGATACCATCGATCCCTGCAGAGAGAATTCCTCCTGCATAGCCGGCTCCCTCACCAGCAGGAAACAAACCTGGGGTATTGATGCTCTGACAATCTTTACCTCGCTTGATACAGATAGGAGAAGAAGTACGAGTTTCAACGCCCGTCAACATGCCATCGGGTTTTGAGAATCCTTTGATTTTCTTTTCGAACGCAGGAATCGCTTCACGGATTGCTTCAGTGACATAGTCTGGCACCACTTTACTAAGATCGGAAAGCGTCACACCTGGTGTATAAGAGGGTTGAACTTCACCGAGTTTTTGACTTGATTTCCCTGCCAAGAAGTCACCAATGAGCTGAGCTGGCGCATGGTAGTTTTCACCACCTTCTTTAAAAGCCAACTCTTCTAGTTTACGTTGCAATTCAATCCCTGCTAATGGATGACCTGGATAGTCCTCTTCTGGAGAGATTCCGACCACAATGGCACTGTTAGCATTACGTTCATGTCGAGAGTATTGGCTCATACCGTTTGTTACTACGCGTCCCTCTTCAGAAGTGGCTGCAACCACGGTTCCTCCTGGGCACATACAGAAACTATAAACACTGCGTCCATTTTTACAATGATGAACTAATTTGTAGTCAGCCGCACCCAATAAAGGGTGCCCTGCGTTATCACCAAAGCGACAACGGTCGATAGCACTCTGCTCATGCTCAATACGAAAGCCCACTGAAAATGGTTTTGCTTCCATAAAGACGCCTTGTTCATAAAGTGAGCTGAAAGTATCACGAGCACTATGACCAACCGCCAAGATCACGTGCTGACTTTTCAGGTACTCACCATTTGATAGGTGAAGCCCTTTGACTTGATTATCGACAAGATCGAGTTTATCCACACGCGTACTAAAGCGGATTTCACCACCCAGCTCGATAATTTTTGCGCGCATCTTCTCAATCATGCCTACCAGTTTGAAAGTACCTATATGAGGCTTACTGACATATTTAATCTCTTCTGGCGCTCCCGCTTCAACAAACTCATTTATCACTTTACGACCATAATGATTAGGATCTTTGATTTGAGTATAAAGTTTGCCGTCTGAGAAGGTACCTGCTCCACCTTCACCAAATTGCACATTTGACTCGGTATTTAACGGCTGTTTACGCCAAAAACCAAACGTGTCTTTTGTACGCTCACGCACAGCCTTACCACGCTCTAGCACAATCGGTTTAAAGCCCATCTGCGCTAAAATAAGAGCCGAGAACAGTCCGCACGGACCAAAACCAATAACAACTGGTCGATCCTCTAACTCTTCTGGTGCCTGCGCGACAAACTTATAGCTCATGTCTGGCGTTTCTTTTACTCGGTGATCGTCAGAAAATTTTTCAAGCAACTGTGCTTGATTGTCTACTTGGATATCAAGCGTATAGATGAGCTGAATATTTTTGTTGTTACGGGCATCATAACCACGTTTAAACATAGTAAAGGACAACAGTTGCTCTTTTTTAATTTTAAGTTTTTCCAAAATGGCTTGTTCGAGCGCAAGCTCATCGTGATCGAGGGGCAGTTTGATGTCAGTTAAACGTAGCATAGTTAAATTACTCTTTTATATGCCGGACGGCCTTTCCGTCAGGGCAGGATAAGATCGATATACGAAATTATGGCTGGGATTTTACACGATATCACTGACAAAGAAACTTGTGTTTTGAGGGTTATTCTTTAAAATCATGCCCCACTCGATAAATGAAGATATAGCGTTTAAATGACTTTTGTAGTGACCGAGAACTGCATCAAATGCAAGTACTCCGACTGTGTGGCGGTTTGCCCAGTAGATGCCTTTTTTGAAGGCCCTAACTTTTTAGTGATCGATCCAGAGATTTGCATCGATTGCTCATTATGTGTACCAGAATGTGCAGCCGATGCCATTTATCAGGATACGGAAGTTCCTTCTGATCAGGTTGAGTTTATTGAGCTCAACGCCGAACTTTGTAAGATATGGCCTAATATTGTTGAGGTTATACCTCCACCCGAAGATGCGGATGAGTGGAATGGAGTAGAGAACAAACGTCCCTTACTTGAAAGATAAAAAAAGCTGAAAGGTAAAAGGGCTGGAAAGATAAAAGCATGGAAAAATAAATAGGATTTCTCCCCTCGGCACATTAATCAAAGTGCAAAAAGGGGAGAGAATTGACTTAAACTACCCTTTAAATCCTTTGCCGACCACATATACCTCACGCGAACGTGGGCGTGAAGCCGCAGGCTTACGAATAATGACTTTATTAAAAGAAGTGCGCACATCTTTAACATACTCTTCGTAGCCAACACCCTGGAAAACCTTAGCACAAAAGTTACCACCCGGTTTTAGGACATTACGCGCCATATCTAGAGCCAGCTCAACCAAATACATTGAACTGTATTGGTCGGTGGTTTTTACTCCACTTAAGTTGGGTGCCATATCCGAGATCACCGCATCAACCCCTTTGCCATCTAGGTTTTTTAAGATGCGGTCGTAAACAGCTTCATCAGTAAAGTCGCCCTGAATAAAGGTGACACCCATCAGGCCATCCATATGCAAAATATCAGAAGCGATGACTTTGCCATTGTCCCCAACGATTGGCGCGACAATCTGTGACCAACCGCCCGGAGCCGAACCAAGATCCATAGCGATATCCCCCGGCTTAATAAGCTGATCTTTTTCATTAATTTCAATCAGTTTATAGCTTGCTCGCGATCGATAACCATCGGTTTGGGCTTTTTTTACATAAGGGTCGTTTACGTGTTCATCGAGCCATTTCTTACTGGTTTTTGAACGTGCCATTGGTTGTTCGCCATGTTGGTAAAATATTGGGAGCGCTATTGTAATCATGTCCTGTTGTTTTGCCAATATATCCTGACTTCCAATGGTGACATTTTACTAAACAAAAGAGTACAATCCCTCGCTACGACTCGGCAACGCACAATATATGAAACTGGACAATGTATGAAACTGGACAATGCAAAAAAGCTGCATCAAAAAAAATATCGTGAGCAGTTTGGTCACTATTTAGTCGAAGGGGAGCACCTGATCCTCGAACTGGATAAAGCAGCACTGTCTCAGCCCTATCTAAAAGAGACCATTTTATATGTGACTGAAGAGTACCAAACGTGGGCGCAGCAGCTCAATCACTCCTACACCATTACTGCTATTAATAAAAAACAGATGGCTGGGCTGAGTGATACCAAAACGCCACAAGGTATTATCGCTTGCGTTCCTTTACCCACTCAAGCAGAGAAAACACCTCTGCAAAACGGTGAGCGTTGTATCTACTTACATGAAGTACAAGACCCCGGCAACCTGGGTACTATTTTACGCAGCCTAGCGTGGTTTGGGCAATTTCGCCTGTTATTAAGTAACAACAGCGTCGATCCCTATAATCCAAAAGTAGTGCGCTCAAGCATGGGGGCCATTTTTCACTTGCCTATCGAGCAAGGGGTTGAGCTTAGTGAGTTAAATCAGCGTTTTGACCGTTTTGCCTATCTTGATATGCAGGGTGAAAAAGTTAACACGCCTCAATTTTCTAACTATGATTGCTACCTATTTGGTAACGAAGCTCGTGGCGTACCTAAGCAATCCTTAGCCGATTGTAACGCTCAGCCTTTTACTATCACAGGTAGTGGCAAGATTGATTCATTAAACTTGGCCAGCGCCGTTAATATATGCGCTTATCAATTGTCGATATAAACGTACCATTACAACTGGTCGAAAGTTGATTTTGCAATGGTATAGTGAAACTGACCAAATTTTCCCATGTGATCATTCAGCGCTTACCAGCAATGATCACTTATTATTTTGCGAGTTGATTAAAATAACTTTCCAGTCGATAACCGCCGTAGGTTGGCGCAATGGCATCGCTCGCTAACATAGTCAGGAAAAACTCGGTTGGACCACCCCACTTTTCCGGTAGTCGTTTGGCAATAGCAAGTAACAAACGGCGTAATCTATCAGGCAGGTGAATCACTCGCTCTTGCTTGTGTTGAGCTAAAAAAGCCATATTCGCAATTTCATTTATGGATAAAATATCTGGTCCGCCAACCGATAATTCTGTTTCAGCCCTACCTATCGCCTCCAAGCAGAACTTCGCCAAGTCCTGTCCATGAATAGGATTCAGGCGAGTACTTCCGTCCCCAAACACATACACCTTTCCTGCTTTCGCCATATGGTACACCTCTGTAATGTCTGAGAAAAAACCGTTGGGACGAATAACGCAGGCTTCTATCGTTTCAGAGTTTAAAAGGTGTTGTGCAAATCGTTCTTTTGCATTGAGTAACCTCACTTGCGAATAATGTTGTGCATTGAAAGCGGAGACATAGATAAACTTTTTAACTCCAGCACGCTTTGCTTCTTCTAGCAGGTTCAGGTTGGCTTGATAATCCACATCCATATAGCCGATGCCATCTTTCTGCCGAGTAATGCCCAAACACGAGATCACCACATCAATCCCATCGCATACCCCTCGCAATGCTTCAGGGTTGGTCACCTGTGCTTGAATCACTTGTGACTCACTTAAGCCCATAGAGAGTAACTTGGCTTTATTTCTCGCCAATGCTGAGAAATCCACTTGCTCTGTGAGCTGCTTGGAATGAGCAAGAGTGCAGTCTATTACTATTACAAGAGCAAAGATGAACTCTTTAAAGCTGCAACAGAAGCAATAGTTAATTTTGATGCAGACGTATTAACAGGACGCCCAAACTCAACAAAAGCGAACGATGAACAAAAAATAGAAAGTTTTATTCTAGTTTTCAATCAAATGGCAGCGAGATTCCATCAGGAAATGAAGCTTATTTCTGATTATATCGATGTGATTGGAGAAGAGAATATTGCTAATGATCCATGTATGTTACTCGCCAACCCAAAATATATGTCGATGCTAAAAAACTACGTTTCCGATGATCACCAGGTCTCACTTTATACTCTGTTGTTGGGGTTGTTAAATCATCAGATGATGCAGGGGAAACCTCTCGATAAAAGTTATATTATTGAGCAACTAAAAAAGTAGTAGTTTAGACCCCCAAGGTGACTCCGTTGGTATATTTACCCATAGCTGAGGCGGTGACGACCATAGTCTCTCTTAAGTCAGTATCTGAATCTACAGAAGCTTGGGCAGGAATAGGTAATGACATCAATTCTCAACTAGAAATCTATTTATTAATGCGAATATAACTATCCACATATTGCATTTACTCTGTTCCACTATGATTTTTCCCAGTGACTCTTTCTGCCTATAAGAGGATTATTTAACACAGCTATTTCAAATTTCACCCCATCAGAGGCATTAACCGTGAACTGTAATGATTGTGCATCGCAATCGTGTCAAAAAATGAACTCCGCACCTGTCATTAAATGGCGGCTTGATTATAGAAAGGTATTTCGATTATTGGCTTTTATTTCCCTGGCTCTCGCTTGGTATTGGGGACAAGAACTCAATCAACCTGACTGGAAAAAGGACATCCAAAACCTTTACCCAAAAGCGGATATTTCCGCGATAAGCAGTAGCCAAACACTGTTTAACATGACACTGGATGACAAGCACTTTTACGTTTCTGTAGCGACTAGTAATAGTTTCGGAGGCCCTTTGACCATCGCTAGCACTATAAATAAAACGGGTATAGTTAATTCAGTCGACATATTGCGTCATGGCGATACTCCTGCCTATATTCAATCACTTAAAAATGCAGGTTATTTCCGTCAATTTCAGCGAAAAAATGCCGGTTATACTCCGCACAAAGGGGAAAATTGGGATGCTGTTAGCGGCGCGACCCTAAGCTCTGACGCCATTATGCGGGCAAGCACTAATGCTTCACATCTGGTGGCTAAGCAATTCTTCTCACTAAACCCCGAGCCATTACAAACTAAACTCAGTTTTACTATAAACCACGTACTTCTAATGCTTATTATTCTACTCTCAGTAATCAATATTTGGTTAGGCAACACCAAGCTTAAATCGGCCTATATTGTAGCCAGTGTCGTTGTAGTCGGCTTTTTGGCTAACCAAATGATAAACGTTGGTAATTTCTCAGGTTTATTACTCGGCTTTGTTCCCACTCTGGCTGAGAACCTCGGGTTCTGGATGCTTATTGGTAGTGTATCTATTACTATTACCGTTCTTGGGAAAAACATTTACTGCGGTCATATCTGCCCATTTCATGGTATTCAATATCTGCTACACAAAATTAGTAATTTAAACCTACCACTTCCGTCATTGGTTCTAAAATATGGACGCTATCTCCCCAAAATCGGATTGTGGACAGGGTTAATGATTGGGCTTTTAACGATGAATCCCAGTGCTGGTGCATACGAGCCATTCTCGATGATATTTTCGCTTCAGGGTGAAGGCATACAGTGGTTTATTATGCCCGCCGTACTCATAGGCTCATTTTTCATACCCGATATGTTCTGCCGTTTTTTTTGCCCTGCGGGGGAAATGCTAACCCTACTCACCAATGTTAGAAATAACCTTGTTTATCAGGTCAAACAACTCCTTATACGCAATAAAAGGGACACACTATGACTGTGAACTCCCAGGCCACAAAGAATACAAACAGACAAACACTGTCAACCACTATCACGATAAACAAAGAGCCCCAAGAAAGTGGCCTTCAGTGGGGAGCTGTCGTGATAATTCTGGTTACTAGCGGCATTATTGTTGCTTTCCTTATTGACTCTTTTTTAAGAAATTTTCAGTAAACTTCCATGGTTGTTATGAATAAAATTACACACGCTTTGATGAGCATCCTGTTCACACCTGTTTATCAGGACCAAGACGTATTAATATGCTACGCCAGTCAAACCGGTACGGCTGCGAATTTGGCCGCACAATCGGGCGATATTGCAAGGCAAATGGGCAGAAGCGCAAACGTGAGCTCCCTATCATCACTGAAACCCTCTGATTTTAATACTTATAAGCAGGTATTGATGATTGTCAGTACCTGTGGTGAAGGCGAAATTCCTGATGACGGGAAACTGTTTTATGAACAGTTGAAAGCCTTCCCAAGCTTGTCTATTCCAATTAGCTTATTTGCCCTTGGTGATCAAAGTTATACTCATTTTTGTCTTGCCGGTAAGCTGATGCACAAAGAGTTGAAACGTATGGGGGCTGTCGGAGAAGAAACTCCCACTATGGTAAGTGGAAACCCTATTGAAGCATGGCGGGATTGGCTCTCTATTCAACTTGATCAAGCCATTGAAAAAGACCAGACTAAATCCCTCTATACTCCAGTCACGCTCGTTTTAGCGGCGAAGCGTCCGCTACACAACCTGACAATGGATAATGCTGGTAGTTGTAACCAAGCCTACCATTTAACCTTTGATATTGTTCAAGATCAAAATGAACCATACAAGGTCAATGACCTGATTAGCGTTACTCCTCCGGGTAACAATAAAGAAAGGCTGTACTCCGTCGCATCCTCTCCATCAGCAAACAAGAAACAAATATCGCTTTGCATCGCTAAACACCAATTTATGCAAAATGGTAAGTTAACAAATGGGTTATGTTCTGACTATCTCACTCAGCAGTTATGTGTTGGACAGGAGTTTATTGGCTCAATAAAAACAGGGGCAGGAATGCCGCTGCCAAATAGAGAAACACCAGCGATCCTCATAGCTACCGGAGCGGATATTGCACCTATGATGAGCGTGCTTGAAGAAAGAAAGCAACAACAACATTCTGGGCAAAACTGGCTCATATTTGGCAATCGATATTCTGATAGAGACTTCTATTACCAACAAGAACTAAATCAATATGTTACTGATGGCACTATAAGCCAATTTGATACTGCATTTTCCCGCGATTCAGAGCAAAAAGTTTACGTTCAAGATAAACTGAAATCAAAGCAAGCACAGCTGGCTGAGTGGTTGCTGAACCAGAATGCTCAACTATATGTTTGCGGAAGGCCAGAACTTAAGCGAGAGATACTAGCAATCATTACCCAAGCACTTGAAGCATCGTTATTGAACCGACAAGAAGCAGAGACCCTTGTGAATAAGATGCTCGATAATAAACAAATCACTTTTGAGCTGTTTTAAATGCCAAAATGATCAGCCTCTACACTTCAATTAGGCTGATCATCGACGATGCCCTTATTCCAAACACCTTAGTATCTATCCCAATAAGGGACTTCACCATAAAACTGGCTAACAAAATCCACAAAGCTTCTTACTTTGCTGGCGAGAAATTTTCTATTCGCGTATACCGCATATAAGGCCATCGGTTTGGGTTCATAGGCCGTTAAAATCCTCACAAGATCCCCATCAGCAATAGCTTTACCAGCAATAAAAGTCGGTTGAATAGTAATGCCTCCCCCACAAATAGCTGCGTTAACTAAAAAGTCGCCATTATTAGCCTCTATTTTTTCGCAAAAGTTAAGCGCCTTTTTCTCTACATCAAAATTAGAAAATATAGAGCTGGCATCCGAGTACGTATATTTTAGATAAGTGTGACCCTGAAGTTGATCTGGAGAACTCGGGGTACCACAAGTCGCCAAATAATCAGGAGATGCACATATAGCTATCTGAATCGGTGTGATTTTTCTGGCAATCAACGACGAGTCCTTTAACAAGCCGATTCGCAAAGCGATATCAATGCCCTCTTCTACAATGTCCACTTTTCGATCGGTCAAATTTAGGTCTATTTCTACGTCGGGGTGCATCTTTTGAAATTCGACTAAAAGTTTAGGTAAGTGTTTCATACCAAACGACATCGGTGCGCTAATCGTCAATACGCCAGACACCTTCTGATGCAAATTGCTCAGTGAGCCTTCCATTTCATCAATATCAATCAATACTTGCTGACAACGAGCATAATAAGCACTACCCGCCTCAGTCAGGCTCACTTTCCGAGTGGTTCTGTTTAATAAGCGTGTTTGTAGTGTTTCTTCTAACTGAGAGACGTATTTGCTAACCAACTGCGGGGATAAATTGAGTTTATCGGCCGCTTTAGAAAACGCCCCCTGCTGAACGACAGCAGCAAAAGCCTTCATGGTTTCAATTTTGTCCATCTTCCTCCCTCCCAAAATACTATTAACAACAAATCATTGATTATATCTAAACAGATAATGCATTTATCTTCGGTTTGCAAACTAATAATATTAATTCCAACGACAAGACACGATTCCGAACAAATAGGAAAATAATATGAACACTCAAATTTTGCGCAAACTTCTTACATCAAATGCTGGCATGGCCGCACTTGTTCTTCGTTTACCACTAGGTTTAGTGCTCGCTGCGCACGGAGCACAAAAATTATTTGGTCTATTTGGTGGTTATGGCCTAGAAGGCACCGGGCAATGGATGGCAAGTATCGGTTTTACACCCGGATATCTAATGGCTTTCTTAGCGGGAAGCGGCGAGTTCTTTGGCGGTATTGCATTAGCTCTGGGACTTCTTACTCGCCCTGCCGCAATCGTCACCGCATTTACCATGTTAATGGCAATGACGGTCCACATTAGCAACGGTCTATTTGTCGCAAATAACGGCTACGAGTATGCATTAATACTCATGGTGGCTTCCATTGCTCTGGCGATACAAGGCGCAGGACGCTTGTCACTGGATAATGCCCTACTGAACGCTCTTGAAAACCGTACAGTTACTGGTTCCGCAGCAACTCCTCGATAATCACACAATACTCACCGACAATTTACCGAGGAGATAAACATGTTAGTTAACGGCAAATGGGTTCAAAACTGGCAACCAGTACAAGCGCAAGATGATAAAGGCAGATTTGTCCGACAAACATCGAGCTTTCGAAATTGGATTACCAAAGATGGTAAACCGGGTCCTACAGGTGTCGGCGGTTTTAAAGCTGAAAAAGATCGCTACCACTTATATATCGCTTACATCTGCCCTTGGGCATCACGAACGCTGATGGTCAGAGAATTAAAGGGACTGACTGAATACATAACCATCAGCGCGGTTAATCCTATGTTGGCTGAGCAGGGCTGGCAATTTGGAGGGTTCCAAGACAGCGAGAAAGACCAGCTTAATGGCCATCAATATATCCACCAGCTATACACACAGGTAGACCCGGAATATACAGGTCGAGCTACTGTTCCCGTATTGTGGGATAAGAAAGCCAATACAATTGTGAATAATGAATCCGCTGATATCATTCGTATGCTGAATACCGAATTTAATCATCTGACTGGTTCTGATTTAGATTTATACCCAGAACAACTACGTGAGTCGATTGATGAGTTAAATACTGAGATTTATCATGAATTGAATAACGGCGTATACAAAGCGGGATTTGCAAGCTCTCAGTTTGCTTATGACGAAGCCTATCATAGTGTTTTCAATCAGTTAGACAAGCTTGAAGAAAGACTGTCAGACGGTCGCGATTTTCTGCTGGGAGACAAGCTGACAGAAACCGATATCAGAACCTTTGTCACATTAGTTCGCTTTGATGCCGCCTATTACGGCCTGTTTAAATGTAATCGAAATCTGATTGTACAGATGCCCCATCTATCTCGATATTTGACACGAATACTTGCCATCGATGGTGTTACAAACACAGTAAAACTTGACCACATTAAACACGGTTACTACTCGGTGAAAGCACTTAACCCGTCGGGCATTGTCCCACTTGGACCGGACAACATAGTATGAACAATGAAAAACAACCCGTTTTTTTCGTTTCTCATGGCTCGCCAATGATGGCTGTAGAAACGAGTATAACATCTCAGTTTCTACAGCGTTTAGGCAAAGATTTTGCTCCACCCAAGGCAATAGTAGTATTCTCTGCTCACTTTGACTTAAATGAAGATATCGTGATTACGTCTGGTAAAGCGCCATCTACTGTGCACGATTTCTATGGATTTCCGCAAGCGTTATACCAAATTAACTATAATGCACCCGGTTCTCCTGTCTTGGCAGAAGAGATTGCATCAAGATTTAAGCAAGCAGGCTATAAACCTAATTTGTCCGCAGCTCAAGGTTGGGACCATGGTGTATGGATTCCTTTGCGTTTAATGTATCCAGAAGCCAACATTCCCGTGGTTCAGGTTTCCATCAACAGTCACCTTGACCCACAGACCAACTACAATTATGGAGCCTTACTTGCGTCGCTAAGAGATGAGGGCGTGATGATTATCGGTTCTGGTGGAGTTAGTCATAATTTACGTGAATTGTTTAATCCTAACCCGACTAGTAATCGAGTCGAGAAAGTCCAAACCTTTGTCTCTTGGGTTAACCATAAGCTTGGGGCTGGCGATAAACAAGCGATGCTGAACTATTTAAATGAAGCACCGCACGTAATGTTTAATCATCCGACACAAGAGCATTTTGTTCCGTTAATCGCGGTATTAGGGGCGAGTGACGGAGATAAAGCCATAAACATCCACACAGCTACTGAAAATGAAGTACTTGCTTTAGACGCCTACAAGTTCAATTAAAACAGACAAAGAAAACCCGGAATCCACTGGATACCCGGGTTCTGTTTTTTAGTTTATAACTCTGTCAGAAACTTAGTTTACTAAGCCGATTCCAACTCGCCTTCCGCTTGAGAGAGCAAAGCAAACTCCTCTTCTGCTGAACTGGCAACCAAATTGTTTTGCCCGATGATAAAGTAGTACAACATACCTACGACAAATAAAACCAAAGTAAACAGGAATGCACGAACGTCATAGGCATAAACACCTGTTAGCGCGACAAGAGATAAAACAAACGACACGCCCGACGTTACTATACCGCCCGGTGTTTTATAAGGGCGAACAAGATTTGGTTGTTTAATGCGCAGTAATATATGGCTGCCTGACATCATCGCATAAGACACAGTAGCACCTACCACTGCCATAGATAAAATCAAGTCACCCTCACCAGAAAGCGAAATGATAAAACCTAAAATCCCCGGATAAACCAATGAACGCACAGGAACCTTGCGCTTGCTAGTCAATGAAAGGTTTTGAGGTAAGTAACCGGCACGCGATAGTGCAAACACAAGGCGGCTGTAGCCATAAATGATTGAGAAAAATGAAGCAATCAGACCTGCCAAACCCAACACATTAACCATGGTAGCAACGCTACTATGACCCGTCATATTAAGCGCATCAACCAGAGGAACGGCACTATCACCCATGACTTTCGCGCCCGCAGCACCAGTAACAAGAACAACCACTAAAACAGCCGTAAAAAGAAGGAAAATCATCGCACCGATAATACCCTTAGGCACATCTTTGGCAGGATCTTTTGCTTCTTCAGCCGCAAGAGGTACCCCTTCAACCGCAAGAAACAGCCACATAGCAAACGGCAGCGCCGACCAAACACCATAATAACCCATTGGCAAAAATTCAGTTCCACCAGCCGCTGGTTCAATATCAAACAGACGCGTCGCATCAAATTCAGGTAATAGAACCACGCCCGTCGCAACAATCGCCAGGACAGCAAGCGCACTGATGACCATCATCACTTTCAGTGCTTCTCCCGCGCCAAATATATGGATACCAACAAAAGCTAAGTAGAAAAGAGCGTAAACTACCGGACCGTCAATACCAATTAACTCATTCACTGCCGACCCAATAAAAATAACAATCGCAGCAGGAGCAAGAGAATACTCGATCAGTACGGCAAGGCCAGTAAGATATCCTCCAGCAGGCCCCATGGCCTGACGGGCAAAACTATAACCACCACCAGCGGCGGGGATTGCTGCAGACATTTCTGCCAACGACAACACTAGTGTTAAGTACATTATTCCCATTAGGACGGCCGCAATAACAAAGCCTCCCCAACCCGCTTGAGCTATACCAAAGTTCCACCCGGCAAAATCACCTGAAATAACATATGAGATCCCCAAACCGGCCAGCAGAATCCATCCTGCAGCTCCCTTTTTCAATTGTCTTTGAGCTAGATACTCTTCGTTGCTAGACATAATTTTTTCCTTTTCGTGCTAGTTTAGATAATTAAACAAAATTGTTGAGACGATGTACCTTCAACCTGAATATCGTCAGAGCGATCTTTCAAGCCAATCCCTGATAATTGTTTTTTGTATGACTCTGTTAATAAATACATACACTTATGCGCCGCTATGTTATAGCTCAACCCTTCTGGTCTTATGTTAGAGATGCAGTTTCTAAGCGATTCTTCGATGCCTCGTTTAGCGTTCCATGTAAGGTAAAGTCCCATACTGTCAGGTGAGCTAAGACCAGGCCGTTCACCAACCAAAAGCACTACAATTTTTGCATTCAGTGTTTCACAAGCATCATCACCTACCGCCACTCGGCCTTGTTCAACAACGCAGATAGGCCCCACATTCCAATCCTTTTGTGAGTCTTCGTTTAGACTGTTAATCAATATGTCCAAAAAAGGTTTAGCGTGATTGGCAATAGCACAAGAAGACAAACCATCTGCAATGACAAATACCACATCAAAAGGCTGGTGTTCCCGCAACTGCTGAAGCTGGTAAATGGATGATTCGTTTAATCGGCGTCCAAGATCCGGCCGTTGCAAATATTCCATGCGATCTTGTACTTCGCTACGCAAGATCTGAGCGGGTAAATAAGGCCTAAGAGCCGGAACCGTTTCAAATTGCTCACACAATTTTTTAATGTCCAAAGGCGTATGCACTGCATCGATAGCCTGAGCATGTGAAAGTTGAAAACGCAGCAACTCCTCGGTAGGAATACTCGTTCCCACCCGACCAATACCAATACGAGCGTTAGTAAATTGACGTAATTTTTCCCAAGGGTCTCTGTGGATTAACTCTTGTTTTATTGGTGAAATATTGCTCATGATGCCTCCCGAACTAATTGCAACGGCTGAGCAAATGAAGAAGGGAGTTCTTTACTGAGCTGAGAACGGCTATCAGAAGGAGAGATCTGCATCTCTTTAAGCCATTGATCAAACTCTGGCGCCGGGCGCGAACCAAGAACCTGTCTCGCGTATAAAGCATCGTGGAACGACGTCGTCTGATAATTGAGCATAATGTCGTCCGCACCGGGAATACCCATAATAAAAGAACATTCCGCAACACCTAGCAGAGTCAGCAAATTATCCATATCATTTTGATCCGCATAGGCATGGTTGGTGTAACAGATATCACATCCCATTGGCAATCCTAACAGCTTGCCACAGAAATGATCTTCCAAACCCGCCCTGATTATTTGTTTACCATCAAAAAGATATTCAGGCCCAATAAACCCCACCACGGTATTGACCAATAACGGGTTAAATTTACGCGCCACCGCATAAGCTCTGGCTTCACACGTTTGTTGATCTACCCCGTGATGCCCATTCGCAGATAGTGCGCTACCCTGACCCGTTTCAAAATACATTACATTGTTGCCCACTGTTCCTCGCTTTAACTCCAGCGCGGCTTGGTAAGCTTCATTGAGTACATTCAGGTTCACACCGAAACCCTGATTGGTCGCTTCTGTACCACCAATGGATTGAAAAACCAGATCCACCGGCGCACCTAGCTCAATGGCTTCAATGGTGTTTGTCACATGTGTTAACACACATGACTGGGTCGGGATCTGATAATGTTGGATAACTTCATCCATCAATTTCATCAACTTAACCGCTTGCGAGACGCTATCCGTTGCCGGGTTGATACCAATCACTGCATCACCATTGCCATACATCAAGCCATCAAATATAGAGGCCGCAATACCATTGACGTCATCTGTTGGATGATTCGGCTGCAGTCGGGTCGACAAGCGACCTGACAACCCTATTGTGTTACGAAACTGGGTGATCACCCGACACTTTTTAGCCACCAGTATTAAGTCTTGATTACGCATGATTTTGCTCACGGCGGCCGCCATTTCCGGCGTAATTCCTGCCCGGACGCGTGCAAGCGTGAACTCTGTTGTGGTTTCTTGTAATAACCAGTTGCGAAAATCTCCAACCGTTAAATGAGCAATCTCCGAAAATGCTTGTTTGTCATGTTGGTCAATAATAAGGCGAGTGATTTCATCGCTCTCATAGGGAATAAGTGCTTGGTTTAAAAAAACGGTTAGTGGTAGGTCTGCAAGCAGCATCTGCGCGACAACCCGCTCTTGCGAAGAGCGAGCTGCAACGCCGGCTAATTGATCTCCGGATCGCAATGGAGACGCTTTTGCCATCACATCAGCAAGACCATCAAACTGATAGACCTTAGCTCCTAGTTGATAACGATAACTGTACATCTTAAATACCTCGTTTTGAAAATTAGGCGCAAACTTTGCAATAAATCTCTATTCATCAAAGCGAATAACGTTCCAATGAAATGACGGAATTGTGCAAAACCAATAACCAAAATAAAAACAAAGACTTAAATGACCGTTGCATTCAAATGGAACAATGATGAGGAGAGACCATAATCATGAAATTTTCACAACTGCATTATGATATGAATTCACGTGCACCAGAGAGGTGCAAATCGTTCACATTTGATGTAAACCAACAAGCAGAGAGCCTAGTCGGTTGGGAGCAGAACTATAACCAACATAGTAGCGGCGCTTTTCACGGTTATCTGGATGAGTTAACCCTAGGGGGTATGCATCTATTTGAGGAGTACACTAACCAAACACTGATGCAGCAGTGTTGCGTAAACGAAAATAATATATGGCTTGGTTTCTCCCCACAGTTACAAAGACCGAAAATAAATAATAATGAAATAACTAGTGGTCAATTGATGATTAGACCATCAGGCATCGACTTTGAATTGTTGACTCCACAAGAGTTCCACATTTTTGGTTTAGTACTGGATAAGTGTTGTATACAAGATGAAATGACCGGGCTTGATGCAGATATTTGGCTCAATCACTCGTCAAAGGCATTAATTTCTGAACCGAACAATTATGTCACGTATGAGCTAGCAAAGCTTATCCGGCTTTTGCTGAACGAGAACTCTCCTCTATCGACGATGATGCAAAACGACAAAATGCGTTCAAGACTAGAGCACCTGAAACCGCTTATCGCTTCTAAAATGGCCGATCTATTAGTTCAAAGTGAATCTGGGATAAGAGAAATTCAGGTAGTTCGCCCGGCCAAACGACGCGTACTAGACAAAATTCGTCAGCATGTAGAGCAAACTGGCCAGTATCCTCTAACAATAACGGAGTTATGTAATATTGCGTATGTAAGCCGACGAACCTTACAATACTGTTTTGAACATGAGCTTAATGTGTCACCGATTCAATACTTGCGAGACTGCCGATTAAATGAGATACGCCGAATTTTATTAAAATCCAGCGAGGACATTGTCATTTCCGATTTAGCCATCGACTTTGGCTTTTTCCATATAAGCACCTTTAATCAGCACTACAAACAACTGTTTGGAGAGACGCCAACACAGACTATCAAACGTTCTAACACTTATCGACAACCATCGCAAGTACAGACATAGCAAGTAATATCAAAGTGTTAATGCCTATCATAAAGAAGAAACCATAAGGTCAGCTTCAACATGACTACACAATTAAGCACGTTATTTGATCACAGAAATACCTTCTGTCTCAATGACCGAGTTAGCGTTCGCTCGTTCAATGATTTTGACAATCGCTGACTGAATTACTTCATCTTCTCTGGCGTCTGTTTTACTTTCAAATTTTTGCTCCTGAACCTCTCCACCTTCCTCCATAGTGAAATAAATGACAACACTCGTCGCGCAATCTTGAGAGTCACCAAAATAACTCAGTGATATTTGAGGGTAACCCTTAAAGCCTTTTTTAACCTGCTTCGCGATTCGTTTTTTTGCTTTATCTAAATTCATTCCAACTCCTCATCAATTTTTGGTCTTATATAATTGTCTTTAATTGCATTATGGTTTTTTCAGCATCTTGGTAATCTATTGGCAACTCGGTAAGTTCGGTGCCTGTTTCAACAAAAAGAGATGGAAAGCTATTACCGCCAATAGACCGAGCAAAAGAAATTTCAGTTAATAAGCGTTTCTGGGTTTCCTCGCCTAGAAATTCGGCTTCAAAGTCGTTCATGTTTAGATCAATGCTTTTTGCCAAATCAATCAACACTTCATTGTCACTAGGGTTCTTTGCTTGTAGGTAATAAGCGTTTTGAATCGCATCCAACATTGCCAGTTCAGCGCCTTGTGAACGAGCGGCTAAGACGGCTCTGCAAGAAGGATAAGTTGAACGACGAGGGATGTTTTGGCTCCAGAAGTCATAATTGAAGCTTGTACCTAAATAGTTTTCAATTTTCTTCCAATAAGACGCAATTTGCTGCTGCATGATTTCAGGCATAGGTTCATCAGAATCGGGGGCGAGACCTCCAAGTACATAGATAATTTCTACTTCATCAGGTAGCGCTTGTTTTATCTGATTCCACATGGGCTTATACCCCCAACACCAAGAACACATTGGGTCATAAACGTAATACAGTTTATTTGTTGATGACATACTTCCATCCTTTGAATTGCGTTTTTCCACATTAACAAAATATGCTAAAAATGAAAGAAGTATGTATTTTTAATGGATAGAATTAGGTACCTGTGTTTTTTACGGGGTTAAATAGAATGAAAACAAACTCAAGCCACTTCAAAAAATTATGCCCTTTCTAAACAATTCCGCTATCAAGTTCCCTCGATTTTTCGCCCCTAGTGTTTGTCTCATTGACTCAATGTGATACTCCACTCCAGAACGGCTAATGTGCAGTTTTTCGGCCATTACCCTGGTAGAAAAACCGTCTGCCATTAGGTTCGCAATTTGAACAGCGTTGTCGCTAAATGTCTTCCTGATTTTATAAAGATTAAAACCTTTGCCTTCGAACATGTGCCATAAATTGTAAATTTTGTCAGACAGTGCAATCAACGCTTTTTGATGTCTATTCAAAAACATCGATGGATTTTCATCACCTTCAAAAACAAAACTAAAACAGAGTGAAGATTTCCAACGATTTTCCACACTTTCACTGACTGGAACCAGCACTGTATGCGAGCTGTCATCTTCAATATTAAAACGGCGCACAAACTTGTTGAGAGACAGAATATGATCTTTTTCGATTAGCGAACGATTGTGAAGAATGGGTATTTTTGCAGTTAGTGCTCGTTCAACATTGTTATCGTTACTGCTCAAAAAGGCAGGAGGACAACTCCAAACAACCTCAAGAGGCACGTTTTTGGTTGAATACATCAAGGTCATATACTCAAAATCTTTACCCCGAAAGCCACCATTGGTTTTATCTTCTACATTCATGCCTCCCCAGATATCAAAGCTTACAAGCTTTGCTCCATTAAAAGGTAATATCAGGATCTCATCTTGCCACAGGCTATTCAGGGGCAGGTTCATTGTGACAATACTCCCGTGCCAATTGCTTAGCTTTATGCCTTTCCATATCGTTCATAGTGCCTAAAACATCGTCCAATAAATCATTGAGATTGGGCATACCATAGTGTTGACAAAAACAGTACAAGGTATAAGCACGGACAACGTCTTTATCGATACCAAAGCCATGTTCTAGCATCGATCCCATGACAAAATAGGCTAACAGTAATTTTTGCTCCATAGCCATAACGATGTATTTTCTTGCTTTAATATAATCGCTAACTACTTCTTGTCCTTGATAACAAAGCAACCCTAACCGATATTGAGCAAGTCTGTCCCCCTTTTCGGCGGATTGAGTCAGTAAAGACACGGCTTTTTTTGCGTCTTTTTCAACCCCTTTTGCACCCAAGTAGAAATCCGCTAGGTTTGTCTGTGCTTCTGTCACTCCACGAGCCGCCAACTCATTCAAAATCTCAAAGGCCTTTGAGTATTTTTCTTGTTGGGAATAAAGGGTTGCAAGGGCAAACTTAGCTGGAATATAGTCATCATCCGAAGCAAGCTGGAACCATTCAAATGCCTTCAACTGATCTTGGGGCAAATGCCTTTCTTCAAAGTAAATGATACCCAACTGATATCGGGCTTCGTTCAATCCCAATTCTGCTGCCTTGTTCAGATAGGTTACTGCCGACTCAATTCCTAGATCATTATTTGAGCCTTTAAGAATACTTGCCGCTAGCAAATAATAGTTTTGCGCTTCAGTCAGCTCTTTATAGGGTTTCTCATCAATCATAAGGAATTTACCTTTATTTAATCTAAAACTCAGTCACTTATTTTATATATCACTGAAAAAATACTACTTATTACCTATTACCTATTACCTATTTTATTAGGTGCTATTTGTGTTCGCCAAGTCACTGCGAAGATCGCAATAGATATTAAGCCAAACATAATAAGACCCATTGCACCTGATTGCGGCTCCCTTTCAACGAAGGATGCCCAAGACCATGCAATACAGAACCACATTCCAATCGCCGATGCTAAAATACCCAAAGTTGCCACTAGGCTCAGACGATATACACTGGCAATCTTTCGATAACCAACAAAAGCAGCAACCGTCAACATTCCCAATAAATACCACATTAATGCCATCATAATTTTGTGCTCCAGTTAAACTTCAATATCTCTGCCTGTTTTCCAAAAATCGAGAACAGCCTGCTCATCAAAAACGTTACCGTACCCAAACAGCTCATCCATCACTTTCATAAAGGTATGTATTGGTCCACCGGTATATGCATTAGAGGCATCAATTAATCTGTGATGCCAAAAGTCCGGTTTGTTCCAAGGGCACGCCGTCATGCAAATAGCACAGTCGGTACCACTATCAACCCAATATTTGTAGCACTTCTTAGCGTCGTTATAGAACTTCTTCACCCCTCGTTGATGATGCCAGGAGTACATTGGGTCTTCTCCGTTTTCATAGGTTGGTCCCCAACCAGGCTCATCATCAAAAGTAATCGCCTTTGAAGGACACTTTTCTGCGCATAACTTACAGTTTTCACAAAACTCCATTATTCCGTAAGATTTGGGGGTATCGTATGCGTCTTCAGGTAGTTCCATGTCTGTATACACTTTAGCTATACGAACTCGAGGTCCAAATCTAGGGGCCATAAGATGGCCATTTCTAGCACCTTCACCTAAACCAGCTTCAATAGCGTATGCCACGCTATTACCCAGATCATTCCCTGATGCAACCGCCTTATACCCAAGTCCACGAATAAAACTCGCCAAACTACCCGCTACCGTTGCCATCTGTGAGTAGCCCATTCCTACAGCGGCACCAGATACATATGAAGGTGCAGTGGCTATTGCTTCGTAATCTTCTTCAACCAATACAACGATGACCGATTTAGGTTTAAACGGGAACTCATCCCATGACACTTCTTTACCTGCTCTGGAGTCATATAGGGGATCCCAGTTCCACACTTTATGATGCTTTGTAATTCCACAACGAGCTGCACCTAAGAGCCGAGCGGCAGATTTAATACTTTGATTCGCGTCTTCTCCATTTTCAAACTGCCACTGCTGATCCATCAAGCCGATTTGTTCCCAGCTGTAAGCCGGGCCGGAATTTATTTGTAGTGACGACGACCCCGGAGCAATCATGTCATCAACAGACCAGCCACTAATCATCAGGGCGAGATCAATTTGTCGCATTCCCGGCTTCGAGTTGTCTAACCCCACAAATGGATTGAATCTGTTCTCTTGGAAATTCCAGCCATCGGCGTTTTTCAAGGCAGT
>DDQN01000086.1 GCA_002342685.1 Vibrio sp. UBA2441 | reverse complement strand
ATGTATTAATGAACCCACGTCTAATCCTCGCTGTGATAGCTGGTGGTATGACAGGCGTATTTACATTAACAATGTTTGACGCTGGTCTAGTTTCTCCTGCGTCACCGGGTTCAATCTTCGCTGTATTGCTGATGACACCTAAAGCGTCTTTTGTTGGTGTAATCTTGTCAGTTATCGCTTCGGCGGCGGTTTCTTTCTTTGTAGCTGCTTTCTTAATGAAGACTCAAAAACAAACAGATGATGAGGACTCTCTCGAACAAGCTACGAACCAAATACAAGGCATGAAAGCATCGTCTAAAGGTGCGGCAGCATCAGCAAATATAAACATGGCTGATGTGCGTAAAATCATTGTCGCTTGTGATGCTGGTATGGGGTCAAGTGCAATGGGTGCAAGCCTTCTGCGTAAAAAAGTGGAAGCCGCAAATCTGGATATTGAAGTTACTAACCTGGCCATTAACAACTTGCCTGGTGATGTTGATATCGTGGTAACTCATCGAGACTTAACTGATAGAGCACGTACACATGCAGAAAATGCAAAGCATATTTCATTGTCAAATTTCTTAGACAATGCGCTGTATGACAATTTGGTCGCGGAACTGGTTGATGCAAAAGAGGGTAAAGTAACAAAACCTGAAACACAGGCAGAAGCAGCTCCTGCCAAAGAGGGCACGTTAAAACTTTCTAATGAAAACATCTTTCTAGGTATGACGGCAACGTCGAAAGAAGAAGTGATTAAATTTGCTGGTGACCAACTTGTAAAGCTGGGCAATGTGGCGAGTGAATATGTCGAGGGAATGTTAGCGCGTGAAAAGCTGGTGTCCACCTATTTAGGTGAGTCTATTGCGGTTCCACACGGTACGATTGAAGCGAAGCAATACGTACAAAAAACCGGCATTGTGTTCTGCCAGTTCCCACATGGTATTCAGTGGGGTGAAGATGAAGATGACGTAGCTAAAATGGTCGTTGGTATCGCCGCGCAGGGTGATGAACACATTCAGGTTATTACGGCTATTACCAATTCACTTGATGATGATGATGCGATCGAATTGTTGAAAACAACGACAGATCCGCAAGACGTTCTTCGCATTCTAAACGCTTAGTAAGTCACGGAGTATACGCTCCTGAAAGTGAACTGTAGGTCAGTATTGGTCACTGACCTACATTCCCGAATTTTAACATTTTCCTTGGAATACATATTATGAAAGCTTTGCATTTTGGTGCCGGCAACATAGGCCGTGGCTTCATCGGTAAATTACTCGTTGATGCTGGAGTTGAAGTAACATTTACGGATGTAAATGAAGAAGTAGTTAATGGTCTAATCGAACGAAATGAGTATCCGGTTAAGGTTGTTGGTGCGGATTGTGTTGTAGAGCAAGTTACTGGTGTTACTGCAATCAACTCACACGACACTAACGTAGTTAATTACGTAGCTGACGTGGATATCATCACCACAGCTGTTGGTCCGACGGTTTTAAAAATTATTGCAAAAACACTGGCGAAAGGCCTTGAAAAGCGGGTGGAAGCTGGAAACCTCAAACCACTTAACATCATCGCTTGTGAAAATATGGTTCGTGGTACAAGCCAGCTTAAAGCGTCTGTATTTGAGTTATTGTCCGAAGACGTGAAATCACAGATAGAATCGACGGTAGGTTTTGTTGATTCTGCGGTTGACCGTATTGTGCCACCAGCAGAAGAAGGAGAAATGGATCCGTTAGCAGTAACAGTAGAAACCTTCAGTGAGTGGATAGTAGATGAAACTCAGTTCAAAGGCGAAATACCTGACATTCCAGGTATGGAGCGCACTGATAATTTGATGGCTTTTGTGGAACGTAAATTATTTACCCTAAATACTGGCCACTGTATAACGGCTTATCTAGGCAACCTAAAAGGTCATCAGACTATCCGAGAAGCGATCGAAGATAGTGATATTCGCAACGAAGTTAAAAAAGCGATGCAAGAAAGTGGCGAAGTACTTATCAATCGCTACGGCTTTGAGCGTGAAAAACACGCTGCTTATATTGAGAAAATTTTAGGACGTTTCGCGAATCCTTATCTGGTAGATGAAGTTGATCGAGTTGGCAGGCAGCCTCTAAGAAAACTGAGCCAAAATGACCGTCTTATCAAACCTCTTTTAGGGACCATTGAATACAACATTAGCAACGATACTTTACTCAAGGGTGTCTCCGCAGCTCTCAAATACCAAAATGATAGCGATCCTCAAGCTGTTGAACTACAAGGTTCAATCACTGACTCTGGAGTAAGAAAAACGCTTGTTAAATACACTGGTCTTGCAGAAGACAGCAAAGAAGCGATTCAAATTGAAGCTTTTTATAACGTATAAAGATGCATAACCGTCCGTTGGGGCTTATACCCCTTCGGGCGTCTATTTGGGGGGCATTTTTATGATAGAAACTACATGTGAAGAAGAAATAATTGAAAAACTTAACACGGCACCAACAGTAAGAGGTTTTTTTATTGCAGCGGTTGATGTTTTTAGCGACTCCATCGATAACCTTATTAAAAAAGTTTTTAGAAGAGATGAATTTGAGGTTAAAACGGTGGTGACGAGGCTGCTAAATGAATCTGGTCCGTTAAATGATTTATCCAATCGGTTAAAGTTTTTATTTGGGTTAGGTGTGTTACCAGACGATATATATCATGATATTGAAGATATTATTTCGTTGCGAAATAACTTAAACCAAGATGCAAAACAGTATAAGTTTACGGATATAAACGTGATTAACTCACTAAAGAAATTAAGATTGGTCAATAAATCGAACGTGATTCCTTTCGAACAATTGGACTCAAACGAAGATATTAGTGATGAGTTTCTTCAAATTCAGCATCAAAGGCAGCGACAGATCATAAAGTCTGGGCTTTCATTAGCAATTATTGATATTTGTGTTCAATTGAACAGCTACGAAGCTAAATGATCAACGAAGACATATAATTTTTGTAGACCCTGAAAATTACTTTATCCACCTTTATACCTTCCCCTCAAGCCTGCCAGAACCTCCTTGCTTCATTTTGGTATCTAACCTTTCTTCAGGGATAACTTTGTTCGCTACAACATTGTTATCATGCATCAGGGGCTTTTATAGCTATCGTAAGCTAAGTGTCTTGTAGTCCTGGGTATAACTTAGACTTTGAGCTATTCATAAGCCGGGTAATTGATAGCCTTGTTTTAACGTTTGTTGTTTGCATGTCCTAATTTTTAGAAGGTATATGTTTGAAAATTACAAAGTTAGCCAAGTTTTCTTTTTTGATTTATGTTTTGCGTGAATTAACTGATGCATAGTGATGGGCGTCACGAAATAACATTATTGATTTTTTAAAGTGGCAGGAATTGTGATGTAGATCTCTTGGTGCTCGCTTATTGGTGGTTTTGGTTTGTGATGTTAAGCATTAAAAATTAATTGACAAATGCAGGGCGTTCATTATGAAAGGTAGTTACACCTCTATTTCGTGATGAGTGTCACTCTGAAAGTATTTTTACACATATTTTTTTGTGATGAAAGGCTCAAAAACTCCGTCCGAAAGCAATCTGTAAATTGGTGTGTTAAGTTGAATGCGTCTTAAGCAAACAACGGTTTTTACCAGAAACCGTACACACAAAAATATTGAATAACATCGAACGGAGTATTCTTATGTTATCACCAGAAGCTAAGGTCAAGGTACAAAATTTTGGCCGTTTTCTTTCCAATATGGTAATGCCTAACATCGGTGCGTTTATCGCATGGGGTTTCATTACTGCATTATTTATTCCAACAGGTTGGTTGCCAAACGAAACATTGGCAAGCATGGTTGGCCCAATGATCAAGTTTTTACTACCAATACTTATCGGTTATACCGGTGGTAAAATGGTGGCAGGCGACCGAGGTGCCGTCGTTGGTGCAGTAACCACGATGGGTGTTATTGTCGGTACTGACATTCCAATGTTCATGGGTGCCATGATTGTTGGTCCTCTAGGTGGCTTAGCCATTAAGAAGTTTGATGAAGCCATTCACGGTAAAGTGAAAAGCGGCTTTGAAATGCTGGTGAACAACTTCTCTGCCGGTATCATCGGTATGATTTGTGCCATTCTGGCTTACTTGGTTGTTGGCCCAGCGGTTAAGATGTTGTC
>DDQN01000081.1 GCA_002342685.1 Vibrio sp. UBA2441 | reverse complement strand
GCCGTCGCCCTGCGCGAGCTGGGGCGCATCGAGCGCACGCTGTTCATTCTGGATTGGCTGCAAAGCGTGGAGCTGCGCCGCCGCGTCCATGCGGGGCTGAATAAGGGCGAGGCGCGCAACGCGCTGGCCAGGGCGGTCTTCTTCTACCGATTGGGTGAAATCCGCGACCGCAGTTTTGAGCAGCAGCGCTACCGGGCCAGCGGCCTCAATCTGGTGACGGCGGCCATCGTGTTGTGGAACACGGTCTATCTGGAGCGTGCCACCAGTGCTTTGCGTGCCCACGGCATGGCGCTGGACGACACGTTGCTGCAATATCTGTCCCCGCTGGGGTGGGAGCATATCAACCTGACCGGCGATTACCTATGGCGCAGCAGTGCCAAGGTCGGTGCGGGGAAGTTCAGGCCATTGCGACCGCTGCCACCGGCTTAGCGTGCTTTATTTTCCGTTTTCTGAGACGACCCCTTATAGCTTCAGAGACTGTATGAGTTTTATCTATCTTCATAGTGAAGGTCTTGTGAGTTTTGCGAATAACCCCGTAGTTATTAACTGGAATTTTTAACAAAAAAGCCCGCAACAGCGGGCTTATGTGGTTTAGCCGAACACGGTCAGCTTGCGGACAGTCGCCTGTATGGAGTTGGGTGGCTGATTTGTTTGCGATAAGGTTAAGCTGTTTTCGTCGGACTTATCCCTAGCGGATAATGGTTTCTCCGCTAGGGTGGGTAAAGGTGAACACCAGCTCAAATGAGCGCCTCATGTTTCATGGTGTACAGAGGCTTTGGGCGTGTGCCAGTCAACGACCAGCGATACACCACTGCATTATAGCAAAGAGATAGCGGCTGATTCTGCAGGCACAAAAAAACCGGCTTAAGCCGGTTTTTTGAGGTGGGTTAATATTCAGATGGAAGCAGAATAGTGGTAACGCTTCTATCCCATTCGGTGATGATCCAGATTTTGCTTTCTCCCGAGAATGTGTCATCCACGTCATAAGAAGAAAACAACCGCCCCGGATAACTCTCTCCGTTAGCATCTGGTTCAGGGTTTAGACTGTCATCATTGAGCTTCCAGTCTTCTGGAGCAATCTCGCCCCAATCACCTGACAAATGCCTGTTCAGTAGTGGTTGAAGATCAAGAAAGCCTCTTCGTACAATGTGGTCAACACCTTGAGTGGCCACGACCCGTCCCAGTTCGAACAATGGTTTGTTCTCAGCTGGTTTGTCACTGATTGACAGGATTTGTCCAAACAGTTCAGAGCCAAGTGTCATATCCCAAGCTTTGATGGCTGGTACAAAAACATCAGTGTCAGTGATGGTTTCAATTAGATTGCCCTCATCATCTTCCCGAAACTCGGTTCGACGTGTTTTAGCTTTATAAGTGTCACCTTTGACTACCAAGGTGCGACCTGTTTTAGGTGAGTGGATCACTCCGGAGATTGCTCCAGCAGCCAAGGAAAGTGCTAAGTGCCAGTCCGATAAAGGTCTGGCTGGTTGACGCTGTGCAAGCTTGTCAGTGCTAGCAAACACATGATTGAAATCAGCCCAGCAACCTTCGTTTCTGGCTATTTCCTCTTGCATCTGCTCGACATCCATCGAGACACGAAAGAATTGCCCTACATCTTTGTTAGCACGCGGAACAACATAGCTCATGACAGCATCGCCTACAGGGGGGAGTTCATCTGCTTGCAGCCTAGAAGCCCCAATATCAACCAGGCGATCTCTAAAGGCTCGTCGGTCTCCATCCTGTTGCGTTTCTTTTGTGCGTACACGCCTGCCTAAAATCACAACCTGCTTAAAGGTTTTGTCCACGCCCTCAAATACAACGAGGTCGGTGAAGTGATTGGTCAGCCAGTTTGCCAGCTCCATATCCAACACATAGCCAGGAAGTATGAAAACCAGAGTGCCGTCATACTGCAGCAACGGTAGCGTGCGTTGGTAAAACAGCTTTTCTAGGCGTTTGCGCCCAGTACCTTGGTAAGCAGTAATACCAGTAGCGTCGGCAGCTAGGTCACCATAAGGTGGGTTTAGCCACAGCAGGCCAAAAGCCTGACGCGTGATCATTGTGTCCATTAGATCGCTGCGTAAACAATGATCTGTGATGGTCTGTGCGTGAGTGGCTCGCTCATGGTCGTATTCGACAGCATAAGCGCTGGTATTGTCTTTACCGAGGTGATGCTTCACTTCGGCAATGGCAACACCTTCGCCAGCACATGGGTCAATTACATTCATTTTTCCTGTTGCAGGCGAAGTGATTAGAGCAAGGATCCGTTCAAGGGTTTGCTCATCGGTAGGGTAGTACCCGTTCTTTGCAAAGTTACGGGCAACACGAGGGAACATGAGTGCCATGGTAGGCCTCCTTTCATAAAGAATTTAAGTGTGAGATTTGCCTGGATAGGCAATGGGGGTTAAGCGTTTACGGTGAGAGTGCCGCTGCAAATCAGTTTGCTGATCTTGTGCTCAAACGCTGACTCTTCTAGTGCGATTTCAACGCATAGCGCTTTGCCTAGGTATGAAGTGTGCAGCGATACCATTTCCAGCTCACATGCAGCTTTAAAAGCGACAGGAGCCCAATGCTCTAGGATGGGTACCGGTGAGACACTTATCAGCTGTTGCAAGCAGTTCCCGAATTCCGGGTGCTGTTGCAGTTGGGCTAACGACTGGGTATTGCCGTTGTCACGCAAGACAATAAGAGCAGTGTGGTTTGCCTTGTCTGCTTTTATTGCTCGACTGTCATACAGCCAAAGATTGTTGATTGAACCAAACTTAGTTCGGCCAAAGGTTCTGGAAAAGGTTTTTTCCAATAGATCTGGGATTACAAGAATTTTATTGGTGCTCGTCGAACTCTTGTTGTCCAGGCGTAGGTTAAAGCCCTGAATAAGGCTGGCAGTTTCATTGGCTGGCAATGTCAGGCGCGCGAGAAGCTCTTGGGTTGCAGTGTCGCGACCCCATACAGACAGAAATGACAAGTAGCCATCTTGGTCTGTGCAGAGAGCGTCAACCTGTAATTCGGGCATCTCTAAGATGTGGCCGATGGTGGGAGTGTTTTGCATGGTGTTTCTCCAAAAAGCAAAAGGCGGAGAAACACAAATCCCTTAACGGAAAAGTATTTTCCGCCAAGGGTAAGATAAAAGGTAGGTAGAACATGAACTCACAACGTGAGTGCCGATTATTTCATCATGTACATCGGCTTGGGCATGTTGCCAGTCAACGACCAGCTGAACATTTTGCAAGATTAGAACAGTAATGTTTGGCTGTCCAGCTTTCAGAACTTGGACAATAAAACCCTGCGGAAGCAGGGTTTTAGGGTTAGAGCTTGAGATTAGGATCTCCAAAGAAAGTGCATATAGGGCAGCGGTTCAAGATAAATTTTCAGAAGGTTCATGCTACAGCCTGCTCGGTACAAATCGCCGAAGTTGCGTGGTGCATGAAATCAATCATCGGTTGATTACCATTTTCCAAAAAATATCTCGTCCAGCCTGTAAAGCTGAACTGATCCACCGACTTTGGTGGATTAAAGACTCCCCATAAACGATTATTGCAGCCTTGCTCTAGCACTTGCTGGACCTGCCCCATAATCAGGTTAGGTGCAGCGCTTGTGTCGAGCTTTGGTGGAAGATGCGCAATGATAGTGGCTTGGGTTAACGGTATTTCTTTGATTGCGCAGGTCCTGCTATCAATCAGAAATGTTTTAGCCGAGCTGTCACGCCCAATACCCTCAATATAATAGGTGATGGTGATGGGCTCTGCGCCTTGTTCAACAGGCAGAATACTTGAGCCATTATTCCGTAGCAGCCAGACGAACTGGTCTGCATTAGAATTAATGATGCAAAAAACATCGATGCTAATGTCTGTAGCGTAATGCTTTGGCAAGTTTGCAGCTTCACAAGTACGCAGCATTTCTATAGCGATTTTTTGTGTTTGCATGGTCATGGTGCTTCTCCAAAAAGGCGGGGAAACACGTTTCCTGACGGAAAAGTACTTTCCGCCAAAGGGTTGGTTATGAGTGAGTTAGAGGGTAGTTGCGTTGATAAACTTAGCAACGCGCCTAAACTCTTTTAAGCTGGTTGGCTTTTTGCCGACCAAGTGTAGTTTTAATGAATACAAAAGATTTTGTCCTTTGTGCTTTACTGGGTTGCTCAAAAACAACGTATCGCTTTCCAGGCTGTACTGAATCCCAAACTGACTGGCCACTTGGATCAGTTGGTCAGCATCCAGCATATTTCTACTGAATACCGTCCTAGTATTTTGAAGCTCGGGAGTTCTGAGCTCGACTGAAACGCTGTAGTCGCGCATGAGCATTATGGGTACAGGGCGACTCATATCGTGCTCCTTGAGTCTTTGTAAGTGGCCACCCAAGCAGAGCTGGGTGGCGGTGACGTTAAGTGTAAGCGGGCTGCTTCCACATCTGAGATTTGATGTCCATCTCGTAGCCAAGCTCACGCAAGCGTGCAACTTGGGAACGCTGGGTCAAACGATCAACAGTGGCATCGAGGCGCACCTCCTGACCGAGCGGCCAGATAAGTCCAAATAATGCTTTGTCCGGATCAGGGTCAGCCTGTTGTTCCAACTCCTCTTCGGTCATGCCAAAAGGCATTTCCTCAGAGCTCTGAACTTTTGGCTTTGATTGAGTTTTTTCGGGTTTATCACCAACTGTTATGAAGGTGATTTTGTCCTCAAGAGAAGGAATCTCGACAGGGGGAGTGTCAGAGGTTGGTGTCTCAAGCTCTGCAGGTTCCGGTTCTAAATCCTGAAGTTTAGGAGTTTCCTCTTCAACCGGGTCTTGAATCATCTCATCATCAGCTGTGACAGTTGCGTCAAAACCGTCAAGCGACATGGATTCGAGGTATGCACGGATCTCAACGATCAATGTGCCACCAGCAGTGGAGTAGTAAGAGGGTTTGATTTGCTGGATCAGGAACGAGCCTTCATAGCGACCAGCTGTGTACTGATCAAGGACTGCATCCTTGATAACGAACTCACCTATTGAAGTTGAGAGCTTTGCAGTATTGAAGTCGCCGTAACGACCGGTAATCGTCTTGATGACAAGGGTTCCAGGGATCTGGATGCTCATGGTGTTTCTCCAAAAAAGCAAAAAGCGGAGAAACACTTGTCCTGACGGAAAGTATTTTCCGCCAAGGGTAGGTAGGTTAAACATGAACTCACAACGTGAGCGCCGCTTTGCATCATGTACACGGCTTTTGGCATGTTGCTAATCAACGATCAGCGGAACATGACTGAATAATAAGTGACATGTGTTTGGTTGTCTAGACGCGGTTAGTCAGTACCAAAAGTTGCTAATCAACACTGGTTCAGAAGGGCGAGATACGGTGTTTATAGCTCTATCTCAACCCTGTATTCCGGGTAGCACAAATAAAAACGCCTACATACCGAATTGGGATGTAGGCGTTTGCAGTATGTTCATGTGGTTACATATTTTGATTAATGCATTTAATCGTGTGGTATGCGTTTGGACAGCCCTGCAGTGCAGCTTTATCAAGCATTTTTAAAGCTCTTGCACGATCTGGAGCAACACCTTTACCCCACAGTAGAGCGTCACCAACAAAAAATAGTGCTTGTGTATGACCTTGAAGAGCAGCTTTTTCTGCCCATTCAAAAGCTTTAATGTCGTCTTCTGTTACGCCATCTGCTGCTTGGTAACGGTATACATTGGCCAAGACAAACTGAGCGTCCGCGTTGTCGTTTAATGCTTTTTTTGTTAACCGCGTTAATGCGGCTTTAGTGAGTTTTTTCATATTGATTATGCCTCTTGGTTAAAAGGGCATTACCCCGTACAGGCAGTAATGCCCATACGGGATTGTGAAGAGATTACAGAAGATTATTTTCTGCAAAGGAGTAGGTCGTGTGACCAACGACCATGTGATCCAGGATGCGTACGTCGATCAAGGCTAGTGCCTCTTTTAGACGTTCGGTTAGCGCTCTGTCTGCATGGCTCGGCTCAGGGTCGCCTGATGGGTGGTTGTGCGCGATTATGCAAGCTGCGGCATTATTAGCCAAAGCGCGCTTAACCACTTGACGAGGATAGACACTAGCGCCGTCAACAGTGCCGTAAAACAGCGTTTCATAAGCGATGACGTTATGTTTGGTGTCTAGGAACAAGCACGCAAACACTTCATGCTCAGGCTTGCCCATTTTGAACTGAATCAGCTCGGTGGCTTTTTTAGGAGAGTCTATACAGACTCGATTGTTAATTTTCTGTGCTGCAATGAGGCTTGCCATTTTTAGCACATCTGTTTCGCTGATATTTTTAGCGCTATAGGTGCCATCCGGTTCCCGTAAGAAACCATAGACATTGTCTAAAAAGCTCAGTGAGCTATTAGTTGCTTCGTTAGTAGTTTGCATGGTGTTTCTCCAAAAAAGCAAAAGGCGGAGAAACACAGATCCCTTAACGGAAAAGTGTTTTCCGCCAAGATGGGTAGGGTTATTAGATCAGGTGCGTTCGTATGAGCAGTATTCTACATACTCATGATGAATCATCATTGTGGTGTAGCAGGTATCACATATATCAATACCGCTACTGATTAGAGCTTCTTTATCTAGTCCATGCTTATGAGCTTCATTAAGCTGAACAGGGATTGCTCCAATAGTTTTTTTGCAGTTAAAGCATGCCTCAGCAATTGTGATTTGCATTGTATTTCCCCGAAAGAAGAGACGGAGAAACACAGCACCCAGCGGAGAGTGATTTCTCCGCCAGCCAAGGATAGGTAGGTTAAACATGAACTCACAACGTGAGCGCCGCTTTGCATCATGTACACGGCTTTTGGCATGTTGCTGATCAACGATCAGCGAAACATGATTGAATAATAGGTAACTTGTGTTGGGTTGTCTAGACGCTGTTGGTCAGTACAAAAAGTGCTATCAGCTGTTCAATATCGGCCAGTCTTTGCGCCACTGGATAAACTAGATACCGCATGCAACTGCAGCTTGTACATGAACGCCCAGACGCATTAAGTTTCTTACTTTAGTGCGCGGCTTTCGCCACTGTCGCCAATAGGCCATTCGCACCCTGCGCCGGATCCAATGATCCAGTTCAACGCAGTGCTGATAGCCACTAGCGATACCAAAGTAGTGCAAAGGCCCATGGCGTAGCTCTAAAACTCCGGGAATTAATCAGACGTTATCAAATGCTTACTTAAAATCTCAGGGTCTGTACGAATTACGCAATGGTTGGATTAAGTTTCATCACTCTTAGTGAAACGCCTTGTGCGAAGCCGTATGCAAGCTGGCTACCCGATTAGCATGACTGTTGCACCTTGTTGAGTGCTTGTTTCCAAAGCACGTCAGCGTTACCAACACGAAAGTATAGGTCTTCAGAGCCACCACCGGCTCCATGAGCAATAACCCATTCTGTGGCGGCTGGATTATCACCAAACAATGCACCACCATCAGCATCGCTATTTGGCACTGTAAATTGGTAAGACAAAGCAGGATGCCCGGCAAGTTTCTCTAGAGACTTTACCGGCAATACTGAAATCAGAAGTGTATGACTGCCGTTGCACTCAGAGTGGCCGCACTCAAAGGTAACTTTAAAGTCTGGCTTCCAATCCTCGATTGAGGCCGGATTTGGCGACCATTGCCACCCAGCCAAATCAAAGAAGGCGGCCCATACGGCTTCAAGCTGCGTCCTGAACTGTATTCCATTGTAAATCCCGGCCACTAGACTGTACCTCCTCAGTATTTTTGATGCTAACGCCTCATTAAGGGGCAATAAAATAGTTGGTTAAAATAAGCGAGGCACGAGCAAAAACCAACTGTTTTTGTCCTGCTTTAATGACTTGTTAGACATTTACTCTTGAAATAACTCTTCGAATTCAATTAATTCAGCTAGCCTTTCCAGTTCTGAAGTAGGCGAATATATTGTTCCGCCAATAAGCTGAATAGCTGGGTAAATAAAAGAGGTTCTTTGAAGGCTTGATTCACATGAACAAAGATCGCGGTCTTCCGGAAAATGAATTGTTCCAACCAGCTCTTTACGTAGGGTTATGCCGACAGAATGATCAAGTGAGTAAAATTCCTTACTGTCTTCTTTAGGTACTAGAACATTAGCTTTATGCAATCGAATTAGAGTGCCGAGATATACTATTTCCTTAGTTTTAAGGGAAGCAACCGCCTCTGTAAATTCATTAAACTCTGATGCGAAGATTGCACCTTCTGTTGCTTGCCCCCTCATTATTTTAGCCAAAATTTTGAGATTTAATATTGATGCTCCTTCAAGTGCCGCTCTTTGATAACGATACACCACAGCAACAAATTGATCTGCACTAGAAAGAGCAAAGGAAGAGCGTTTACACAAGCTCATCTCTTCTAAAGCAATTTTTCTTGCTTGCTCAGCCCGATCATTAAACATTTTTGTAAGTAAATTATTCCCAATATTTGCAATAAAGTTTGTAGCACCGAAATCGGCTGCAGATAAAATATCTGCAGTTATCCCTATGCCAATATTTTGAATTCCTTTACTCATTGATAACACCACAACTCGAAAAGATAACTAATATGCCTAACGCCTCTGATTGACTTGTTAGGTGCGAATACTCCTCAATTTTAACTATAGGCAGCACTTTTTATACTTCATACCACTTCCGCAAATACATAGGTCGTTTCTACCAACTTTTTTGCTCTTCATGGCTACGGTTTTAAAATTTATTTTCTTTTTCCCTTCGAGTTTTTGCCCTTTGGGAAGATCTTTCACAATTTCATCCATCTCATCAGATTGCTTCCAAGTATAGTCAAGAGTAACACCGAACTTTAATTGTGACGCGTCATGATTAATACATATGCCAAACCATGTTTCTGCATTAAATGAATACTTTCTCCGACGACAATGGCTTTCTAGCCTTGGAGCCGCTATTTTTATAGGGTCATCATTACAGTGAAGTGTAATTCCTGAGCTTCCTTCACTTATTCCGAGCGTTAAATCGTGGTGTTTACCATCGCTTTTACCAATGCGTACTAATTGTGAAATACCGTCATTTATCATTTCGACAGTATCACCACTTAATGTCAACAACATAAATCCCAAATCCAATGTTGCTGAACTTTCAATTTTATCAATATTGCACAATATGTTATGGAATGCAGTTCCATTATATTTTGTTAAAATTCCCTCGGGGACTTTATCGCCTGGGATTCCCTCTCGCCTAGATAACATTGCGAGATCAAGGTCAGCACAAATATCATCTGCGAGCTGCATCATTGTATACTCACCATCCATCCAAAGGTTTTGCTTAAGATGATAAGACAAAATGGTAAGCTCATGAGTTGATAATATTTTGTCTCCATATTCAGTTCTTCGATTAACATAAGATAAAAAATGCAAAGGAGACTGAAGCATTTCTGTCATGACGTCTAGCAAGAATACATCCATAACAAAAGGAGCTTTAATTGCATCTGTTTCAGTAAACTCAAGAAACTGTCTAGCCTGAAAAGTTAATGCTGGATAGTGATCTGAAACAACACAAAAAGGATATATTTCTCTGTAACTTCTTTTAATATCTAGCTCTGTTCCATCTGAGGTTATTAAGCTATATGATTCATCATTTAGAAAAATAGAACATGAATAAGCCTGATTGTAAGAATCTTGTACTGCTTTTTTAAAGTCATCTTGTAGTGAATTATCATTTCCTTTGCGAGCGCTGATAGTCAATTTCTTCGATTTTGCTTGAAGCACTATTGCTCTATTTGCAAACACCACCAAAACATCTATCTCTCCGACTCTAGTTTTACCAGCATCGTAAATATCAATATTGGAAAATACTCGGTCTTTACCGAAAACAGTCTTCAGTCTTTCTAATGAAAATTCTTCGGTGAATTCTCCACGATGATCCATTGCTTTTGTCTTATATGATTTGTCAGCATTAAACCAAAAGAATGGTGTTTCATATAAGGCTTCAACCAAGCTATAGTTTTGTAGAAGAAGATACTCATTTTCATGAATAGTTATTATTGGATATGCATTCTTTGGATTAAAATCATCTAGGGCGGTAAAACAATCCATATCTGCAGAGGAAGCAAACGATTCGATTACAGACCTTACAATTTCATTTTTTTGACCAGAAAGTTTAGATATTTCTTCTGATTTAAAAGTATACGCTGACAGAAAACTCCATTCATCTGGAGCTCTACTTGCCATATCTTTTATGGTTTCGTTTATTTTTTCATTTTGAAAACTTTGAATGGCATTTATAACATCAATCGCTTGGTCAACTGAAAAGCCTTTATTCGCAATAAACCAATCATTATCTTTTCGATACTTTAATCGTGATAAATCTCTATATTGAAAGTTATAAGCCGCTTCTCCGCCATAAAATATAGACTCTCTTAAAACATTCCCACTTTTAAAAGGGTTGAATCCTTCTTCACCTATTTTATCTGGGTTGAAAATTTCATCTGGCGAAGCCATCATTGAATGATGTATTTCTTTTAATAATGCATCTGTTTTATCTATATATTCTTGAAGTTTATGTGGAGAAGGAATATCCGTAATTAGTTCAGTTTTACAAGCTAAACCTATCAGCGTAGAGATTTCAGTTCTAACTAGCCTTTCCATTGAAAATTGTTGAAGAATATCTTCAGCCTTAACGGTATCCGCATACTTGATTGTGTTGTCTCTGAAGCATAGATAAGCAATAGCATGAATATATCCGGAGGATTTACATAAATTGGCTAGCTCTGAAAATATTACTTCTTCGTCTCGAATTTCCATTTCATACTCCGGACTTTATAGATTGAGGGCGCCTAACGCCGCGCTCTACGGCAAATTTGGAGCGCAGCGGAAAAATTGTCCGACAGCAGCGCATTGTTATACGGCATTTTAACCCTTCTTCTTCTGTCCGAACCTAGACTACGGCGAGGATCTAATTTTTAACTACTTTTCTGTTTCTACGCATACTCAAATTGATGAAAAGTTTGGACGATTCTTATACTGTTCTATTAGATCGCCTAATTCATTGTTTAGCCCTTCTAGCATGTCAATTCCTTTCTTATCTACTAAATATTGAGTTAAGTGTTTGAGTGAATATAGCTGTGATGAAAACGTTTTTCCATCACGAAACTGTTCCAAATACTCATCTAGCTTCGCAACAGCCTCTGTCTCAAAACTTTTAAAACCCACGGCGAATGACCAAAGTTCAAATTCCCAATCATCTATGCCTTTCGTTTTGGTTTGAGAAATAATGTCCTTAATGAATACCTTAATAATATTTCTAACATTAGCGTTCGAGATGTTAAAGATGCTGTAAAGCAGAGATCTTGAAAACCTACGCTGCTCTTCTGGCTTGTAGGTTTTAAGTTCAGACACCAGCCGGCTGACTCTGCCCTTATCAGTGTATTCGCCTTTCACTACCCCAATATAGCGTAAGCGCTACTAAATCACCCTCTTGCCGAACGGCTTTACCCTATAAATACTAGGCGCCGGTTCAAGAAGGCTGTGCGGCCCTGTTTTGGGCAGGCGTTTCCAGTTTGATGTTCCAGGCCAGCAGCTGCTCCAGTTGCTCCAGCGTGTTTGCTGTCGCGATATGTTCCAGTACATGCAGCAGGTAGGCCTGCGGATTCAGGCCATGTAATTTGGCGGTTTCGATCAGCGAGTACCAGGCGGCGCTGGCATGAGCACCTTTGCTGGTGTCGGCAAACAACCAGTTCTTGCGGCCAATGGCAAAGGGGCGAATGGCGTTTTCTGCCAGTACGTTGCTGATTTTGAGGTCACCACGTTGGCAGTAACCGGTCAGGTAATTCCACTGGTTTAGGCAGTACCGGATAGCCGTATGCAGCTTGCCACCTTTCATCACCTTGCGCTGTTTGCCATCCAGCCAGGCTTTGATTTTTTCCAGATGTGGCAGGCTTTGCTCTTGCCGCGCCTGCAGCCTCTCGGCATCGCTGGCATCGGCCAGCTCTTGTTCGATCCGGTACAGCGGGCGGATCAGGTCCACGGCTTCATCGGCCAGCAGTTTTTTACCTTTGGCTGGCTTTTGTTTGCTTGCCAGCCCGGCCTCAACAAACTTGCGCCGGGCATGGTCCCAGCAGCCAATGCGGGTGAGCTGGTTTTCTTTGCAGATGGCGCCATAGCCTGCATAGCCATCGACTTGCAGTATTCCGGCAAAGCCATCGAGCAGGCGCACGGCGACGTCGCCATTGCGTGACGGATCGTATTCAAACAGCACGCTCTGTTGTCCGGGTGGCCCGCCGCGGGTGACCCACATCCATTTTTCCGACTCGGCTGTTTTGCCTGGTTCTTTCAGCACCTGGATGCGGGTTTCATCGGCATGCAGGTAAGTGGCGCTGTTTTGTGT
>DDQN01000059.1 GCA_002342685.1 Vibrio sp. UBA2441 | reverse complement strand
AGAATTATTTACAGGGTCAGACGAAAGGCAGTTCTAACTAAGTTCCCATGCCAAATCACTACCACTCACTAAATACAATCACGTAATCGTAAGTATTCAGATAACGCTACTTTATCTGCTTCAATTCCCATCGGAGCTTTATCGATCTCATACCAATTAACTTCTTCCGCTTCTACTGCTTTAATGCTCCCAGTCCAAGAAGAGACAACATAGTAGTGAATCAGCTGTAATTCACTTGTAGGGTGATATAAAGAACAAAGATACTTAAATGAAGTTGGTGCAATGGTTAACTCTTCATTGAGTTCCCGGAATAAGGTTTCAGTTTGATTTTCACCTAACTCCATATGGCCTCCGGGAATATTCGTCAAGCCAGGATCTGACACTTTTGATTCTGAACGTTTTTCTAGGAGGATCTGACTGTCTTTAATTATCAAGAATGATACGCACTCATTAACTTCCATTATTTTTCCTTACTGTATCAACTCAATAAAAAACAACTTGCACTACTTACAGGACGCCTTACTTACAGCAGTATTTACAAGCATATTTACAGAAGCATATTTACAGGACACACACTACTTACCAGTAACTCAAAGAGAACTAAGAACTCAAAGCACAAGAACTCAAAGGACACACACCGTAAAGTAGTAGATAAAGTATGAACTTATGACAAATCAATCGCAAATTTATACGATTTACCCAACTGGATTTGTTTAACTCGTTATTCTATTCCTACTCTTTATTCATCGATATGCCATGCCTATGACTACTGCAAGGAAACAGTTGGTTTCTATTGAGTCAACGCCTTATTATCATTGTGTTTCTCGCTGTGTTCGTCGTAGCTTTCTTTGTGGCATTGACCCACAAACTCAGCAAAGTTTTGAACATCGAAGAGAGTGGATTGAGCACAAAATTCAATCATTATCTCAAGTTTATTGTGTCGACATTTGTGCTTACGCCATTATGAGTAACCACTATCATTTAGTACTTCACATCAATCGTGATAAAGCACTCTCTCTTTCTAATCAGCAAGTCATTGAACGTTGGCAACTTAACCACAAACTACCTGTACTAATACAACGCTGGCTTTCAAAGCAACTGACCTGCGAAGCGGAAGAAGAAGCTTGCCTTTCCATCATCGACTCGTGGCGCTCTCGCTTATGGAATTTAAGCTGGTTTATGAAAGAACTCAATTTTGGTATCGCCCTTCAAGCAAACATCGAAGATAACTGTAAAGGCCACTTTTGGGAGAGCCGCTTTAAAAGCCAAGCGCTTTTAGATGAACAAGCCCTAGCGGCAGCCATGACTTATGTCGACTTAAACCCTATGAGAGCGGGCATTGCAGATACGCCTGAAACATCTGACTTCACCTCTATTCAGGCCAGATTGAAAGCATTATCTAAGCAGCAAGAAACCGCTCCATTCTTGTTTCCATTTGTTGGTAACCCTACCAATCAAATCATCCAAGGCATTCCTTTTAGATTGATGGATTATATTGAACTGGTCGATTGGAGTGCTCGTCAATTCCGAGAAAATAAAGCGTCACTGGATAACTCAACACCCGCCATTTTACAAAGGCTGAGTGTCTCTCAAACCACATGGCTTAAAGCCTGCACTCGACTTGAAAGAAGTAGAGCGACTGCCGTTGGCTGTTATTGTCACGCCAAGATAACGAAACAACATTTACAGAAGTCGAGAATTAATCTCTTCCGGCTAGATACATAAGCTGTTTTAACCGCCTTACTTAACAACACTTCCAACTTGCCATTGCAAGCGAGCACTCATTTCTCCCGCTCAATATTAGAGCAAGTTCAGCTCGCATTTCAGGCAGTTCCCTTTTAAATGAGCATTAGATTTCACGTGTCTTTAGTAAAAACGACCTTTTAATGAGTTCCATTAGTCTCTTGTTTGCTCTTATCCTTTAAGCGTGTGTCCATTTAAAAAAGCATTTAAAAAAGCACAACTGTAACAATTAGGTTAACATTGTTTGCTGCACGTTTTAGCTATGGAGAGGTAAATGTCCAGTTCTTTCAACGAATGTATTGTCCCTATGTACCCCACAATTAAAGCGCTAAATGTTAATGCTCTTGCTGCTGGTGAGCATAAATTCTGGTTCGCAGTGGCTACCGATGCCATTGGTCACCCACAAACCCTAGCTGTTAGAGTATTCAAAGGTAAAAAGCCGGGGAAACGGATAATGATTACTGCTGGCGTTCATGGTGATGAGCAAAACGGCATTTTAACCGCACAACAGTTAGCAAGAGCTTTGGTCGATATAGAGATCGCTGGTACCGTGACCATAGTACCAACGGTAAACTTGTCTGGTATCGCTCGTCATAGCCGAGACTTCCACTCTGCCGCTCCAGATAGCTCATCTGCCAATTTAAATCGCGTATTTCCCGGTAGCCCAACTGGAGATGATGCTAGCCGTTATGCTAATAGTCTGTGGGAGAACCTACTTAAACCCAATGCGGATTTGGCTATCGATCTCCACTCTCAAACAAGTGGCTCAGCCTATCCACTTTATGCCTTTGCTGACTATAGACTTGAAGATTCGATTCGCATGGCGAGGCTTATTAATCCTGATGTAATTCTTAATGATCCCGGCGATCCGGGCATACTGGAAACAGTCTACAATCGAGCTGATATCCCATCTATTACCATTGAAGTGGGTATTGGACGCTATACCGATCTGGAGATGATTAATCGAGCAACCAAGGGGCTATTAAATGTTCTTAAATCGTATGACATGATAGCCGGAACCGTTGAACCCAATGAAACGTTATGTGTTGAGGGCAAAGAGGTTATCAGTGTACGAGCGAAACAAGGTGGTTTCGTTATTTGTCATGTTGAACTAATGGTTGCTGTTGTCGAAGGTCAGGTCTTAGCCACACAATACAATAGCTTTGGTGATGAAGTTGAAACCTATTCTGCGCCTATCAATGGTACGGTTATAAGTCACAATGTAGAGTCAGTCCGGGCCCCAGGTTCGTTGGTGGTAAGATTGATACGCTAGGCAGGCGTATTATCTTAAGACTAAGGCACTTTAAGAAAGACTTTGAGGACAGGCACTTTAAGAAATACGATTTGTCTCCTCCAAGTGTGTGTCCCCTAAAAAAATACTAAAAAAATACGACTAGATATACTTCCTATTGTGGGTATTATCGACGTCAGAAAATAAACTCAAGAGCTATTTGTCGAGCTTGCTTGCTAATACTTTGATAAAACAGAATTAAAAGAGATTACATTGGAATTATTAAATATCGATTGTTTAGGTAAGCCGCTTCGTCTTGAAGGTTCTATGGCTGGTTGGCAGCAACTTTTTTGGGATAATAACTTAGTCTCCGTTATCCCAGCATCCACCGAATACCAAGGTATTATTGAACATCAATTTGAACTAAAAGCACAAACGTCAGAAAGTGCAACAGAAACAGCGCCAGTTCAAACCATAACAGTACGCTTAATCACCGATTTAACTTGGCAGCCATTTTCTGTAAATTATCAACTATTTGTTAACAATGAACCATTAATCCAAGGCAACCGCGATAGTAAAGACATCGAGCGACAAACTCCCGTTACTCCTATAGAAAAACAAAATAAAATTAGTGTAATTGGACTCGCCTCATTAGGTTTCAAACTGCTTAAAAGCGCCAAGGTAATTAAAGTAGTGCTAGTGGGTGCTAGTATGGCTGCATATTCCTGGCTGTTTTCAGTACAATTTGCCTTAGCACTTATTGCCTGTTTGATGTTTCATGAATATGGACACATTCGCGCCATGAAATACTTTGGCATGAAAACCAAAGGCATTTACCTTATTCCCTTTATGGGAGGGCTTGCCTTAAGTGATGAACGCATTAACACCCGCTGGCAAGATGTAGTTATATCTATCATGGGACCATCCTTTGGCCTGTTAATGTCGTTACTCTCTATTATTGCTTACTGGGTAACTGGTTCAGATTTTTTTGCCGGTTTAGCGGCCTTTAATGCACTGTTTAATCTATTTAATTTACTTCCTATTTTGCCGCTTGATGGTGGTCACATATTAAAAAGCATCAGCTTCTCAATGAACTCAATAGTTGGATTATCTCTATGTATTACTGGTGCTGCTTTTGGCATTTACCTTAGTTACACCTTAGATTTAACCCTGCTTGGATTTATGCTGCTAATAGGTAGTATCGACATTATCTTAGAGTGGAAAGCTCGTCACAATAGTCACCTTTTACCACTTGATAGATCTGGCCAAATTTTTTCAGCCTGTTGGTATTTTGTCACCGTTGTCTGTCTAATTGGTATTATTTGGTATTTAGCTGGCACTGGTAATGACATGCTTGGACTACCACTCAAGATCCTTCAAAGCTAAGCCATTGTTTGTAAATACATTAGTCAGATAAAATTAATGACTTAGCTTGAGTAGCTCTTGCTGCTTTTGGTCACGATATTCAATCATGACTTCACTATAGGGTTGATAATCCGTAATTAACTTCTGCAATGTCCCTTGCTCTTTTAACTGTTGATAGCTGTTCTTTAAAGCTTCAACCACCTTTGGTGAGGTCATTATACTGGTAACCAACCAGAGGTCTTTTGATAAATCATCGATACGAATAACAGGCAGAAATTCGTTGGGATTGAAGCCATATTGTTCAATTCGATAGAAATAACTCGATGAGACTAATGGAGCAAAATCTATACGCTTGGCACGCAATAACTTAATCGCTCGTCTGCCGTATGTCACCGTCTTCAGGTTTAACCCTTTATCACTGACGTACTCTTCAAACGAGCTTCCTGCCTGACAACCAATTTTGTAGTCTTTTAATTCCTCAAGATGAGCAGGGGTGTTTTTGGGACCGCTTACATGTTTATAGAGCATGACTTCATAAGGAGAAACTTTACCTATCCAGTGATATTGTTCTTCTCTGGCGGGTGTTCTTGAGATAGAAAAAAAGAGGGAATTGGCTCTATTCTTACTCATTCTCATGGCTCGTTTCCAGGGGACGAAATGCACAGCGTCAATTGCCATAGGCACTTCTTTATTAGCATCATCAACTAGTTTTTTGACAAAATCCACCACATAGCCCTTCGGATTCCCATCTACCTGCACATGAAGAGGGGGAAACTCTTCTGTAATTAATTCTATTTTGACAGGTTCTGCATAACTTAATGAAGAAAACAAAACAATAAGAATACAATACTTAACTTTTTTCAACGCCATATTACTCAAGTTAAGTATTAACTGTTCTATCATAAGTGACTAATCCAATATAATTCGCTGCTTTAAAATAGGCAGGCTTAACTACTTTAGTATTTACTAATTTCCTTATTTTAAATTATTTTATCCTTGTTTGGCAAAGGTTAAGATTCAAACAATACATTTAGACTTAATGTATTTCCTATCAATGGATAACGTGTCATTTAGCCCATGTGTTTGAGTTCATTGCGCTCAGATTTACTTTAATCGGCATTTGACCTTTCAGACAAGGCTACTTAGTATCATTAGACTAATTAGTCTAATGATAGAGGTGGCACTTCCCATGAGTTCAATATTAAACATAGCTATCGAGAATCAAGATGTACTGCCTCTTTCTCAGATCTTAAATAAACAGCGTAGTGGTTTCCTTACTCAGCCTGCTCCTTCTTATAAAACGAGAATTGAACATCTAACAAAATTGAAAGCCGCTTTATTTTCCTATCAAGACGAACTAGTTCACGCATTAAATAATGACTATGGTAACCGTTCCAGTGATGACAGCATCATCTCGGAAATCTTGCCTTGCATCAATAACATCAACTACAGTATTAAACACTTAAAAAAATGGATGAAGCCAAGCCGTCGTCACGCCGGATTACTGCTTGCACCAGCGAAAGTAACTGTACATTATCAGCCCCTGGGTGTTGTTGGCATCATTGCGCCGTGGAATTTCCCGGTCATGCTCTCTATTGGGCCATTAATCACGGCATTAGCAGCGGGCAATCGAGCCATGATTAAACTGTCTGAATTCACACCCGAAACCAATTCTGTAATCAATACCATGCTCAGCAGTATTTTTGATGCTAGTTATGTCACTTGTATCGAAGGTGAAGCGGATGTGGCCGCCGAATTCTCAGCGCTGCCTTTTGACCACTTACTTTTCACTGGCTCAACAACCGTTGGTCGTCATGTTATGCACAGCGCAGCTAATAACCTAACTCCGGTTACTCTAGAGTTAGGCGGTAAATCTCCCGTCATCATAGATAATGATATTGACATGGACACAGCCGTTGGACGCATGATTTTTGGTAAATGCCTAAACGCTGGTCAAATTTGTGTCGCACCTGATTACGTATTGGTGCCGAGAACAAGAATAGACTCATTTATTCAATCCTATAAACGCGCTTTCACTCGCATGTATAGCAAGGTTAGCAACAACAAAGATTACAGTAGCATTATTAATCAACGTCAGTTCGATCGTATTACTCAGGTTCTTGAAGATGCCAAAGCCAAAGGTGCGACAGTTATAAGTGCTAACGATGAAGCAATCGATATTGAAGGGCGCAAAATTCCCACTCAAATCATTACTGATACCTCTGATGATATGTTATTGCTGCACGATGAGATATTTGGACCACTTTTACCCGTAATAGCTTACGACTTATTCGAAGATGCAATTAGCCACATTAATCAACGGCCTCGCCCATTAGCTTTATATTTAATGAGTTTTGATAAAGATATTCAGAAATATGTATTGAATAATACCCATTCTGGTGGTGTATGCATTAATGAAACTGTTTTTCATGTTGCCGCTGATGACGCGCCATTTGGGGGAATAGGCCCTTCGGGAATGGGGCACTACCACGGTAAAGAGGGGTTTTTAACCTTTAGTCACTCTAAAACTGTGCTAAGTCGGGGCAAGCTGAATACAGGAAAATTAATTCATCCTCCCTATGGTGGCTGGATACAGAAACAACTAATAAGGATCTTTCTTCGTTAATTTACTTACCCTTGTCGGATATGTTGCTCACTATCTGATTAAATAGAATTGAATGGATATGAGCAATTAGCCGAACCAAGTAAGTGTTAATACAACAACTATTGTCGACGTAACAACGTTTTTCGCTACTACTGAAGCTAGTTCGTTTAATACAATGCCAGTTTTTGCCACTAGCTCTTTGCCTACCACGAAAGTTTTATTTCCTGCCGGGATGTCAAATTGTGCCATTAAAGATGAACTCATAAGATTTTCTCTTCTTTTTTCTGTTGGGTTGATACAAATAGTGCTACAAAGCGTGACGTTCGTCAACACAATCTCGTAATTAAATTACGAAAAAGTATGTTAATTACAGAATTAATATCGAATTAGGCAATACTTTCATTAGCTAAGTAACTTATTGATCGCGTATCAATAGTTACTTTCCGTTTAATCTGTGTATCAAATTCCCTGCCGGACTCTTCCGTTAAATGCATCAACTGTTAAATTGCCTCAGAGGAGATGAGTAGTGGCAAATATATTCATTATCAATAATAACTAAAATAAACAATGATATATAAAGAATATCCGAGTCTTAAAAAGATTATTTTGTATAAAGTAATTTACAGCCCCCCTTAAAGATGTAAAATAGATGCATCTTTAAGAATGACGTCAGGTGTTTGGATGCACATCACTCGATATACCGATTACTCACTACGAGTTTTGATTTACTTAGCAACCAATGATGAACAGCTAAGTACGATCAGTGACATTGCAAAAAGTTACGGTATTTCTAAAAATCATCTGATGAAAATTGTGCAACAGCTTAACCTGCAAGGTTACCTTTTAGCGATTAGAGGCAAAAACGGTGGTATTAGATTAGACCGTCCAGCCAATGAAATTAATATCGGTCGTTTGGTCCGAGATATAGAAAACAAAAGTAAATTGGTCGAGTGCTTTGGTGAAGAAAATCAATGTGTTATCACTCCAAGCTGTCAACTCAAAAGAATTTTTGCAGAAGCCCAAGAGAGCTTTTTCAAGTCTTTAGACGCATACACACTTGAAGATTTGCTTGGTATACATAGAAAAAACCAGTTAAGCGAATTATTGGCAATTAAATCGTCAGAAATAAGTTAACTACAGTAACCTGTTAAATAATGAATAACCGAACAATTGGACTCTCAGCATGATCAAAATTTCAGACCCAAGCAATAATGCAATAACTGATAAATCGTTGCCCTTTTTAGAATTTGCTTTCCGTCCTTTCTTTTTACTAGGCGCTATTTTTAGCATCATTAGTCTGCTGGTTTGGAACGGTGTCTTAGGTGGAAGTATTACTGTTAATTTATACGGTGGTAGCCTTTGGTGGCATATGCATGAAATGTTATTCGGATTTGTCGCCGCTATTATCGTAGGGTTTTTATTAACCGCAGTACAGAACTGGAGTGGCGTACGTGGGTTAAATGGTGGTGCATTACTCGCCTTGGTACTTGTCTGGCTTGGTGCACGAATCGCGTTTTTCTTTCCTGGTCAGTTACCACAGTTTTTAATCGCAGCAATTGATTTGGCCTTTTTACCTTTGGCCGCAGTGGCATTAGCCTACCCAATTATTAAAGTAAAACTGTGGCGCAACCTGATGTTTATTCCTATTTTATTGGTGATGGCATTCAGCAACACCCTCGCCCACTACAGTGTTGCAACCAACGATTTTGCATTAATGAATAGCGCCAGTACATTTATGTCGTTACTCGTCACTTTAGTTATGTGCCTTATGGGAGGACGTGTATTCCCTATGTTTACGGCAAACGGTACACGTACACCACGAGTTAATGCCATACCCGTTTTAGAAAAACTGTCCGTTATTAGTATTTTAGCAGCCGTAATCACTGGCGCTGGTTTTATCGAACTTCCTTCAGTTTTAGTCGCAAGTATTTTCTTTTTTGCCAGTGCTGTACACACAGTACGTGTATTCAGATGGAAAATATGGGTCACTTTTAAAACCCCATTGGTCTGGTCTCTACATATTAGTTACTGGTGTATCGCAATTGGACTATTAATGTATGGATTATCAGAAATCACTACTCTAGTAAGCCACAGTCAGGCAGTTCATACCCTAACCGTTGGTGGTATGGCAACTATGATATTAGCGATGATTTCACGAGTATCACTAGGCCATACCGGGCGAATGATTGTGGTTGGAAACACAATGAGCTTTGCGTTTGCTGCGATAATTCTAGCCTTTATTATCCGTGTATTTGGGATCTACTGGTTCGATAATTACACTCACGTACTAACGTTAGCGGTTGCATTTTGGGCGCTGGGATTTGGCTGTTTTGTCGCGCTTTATTTCCCTATATTGATAAAGCGCAAAGCCAATTAAAATGAACCAAATTACTTAAATTTATAGGTACTAAACACACCTTAAGATGTTTACAAACTTACTTGAAACAAATGGAGAATATTATGAGCTGTTGCGGTCAATGTGGTGGAAGCGAGCCAGAAGACAAAAAGAAAGAAGAAGAACAAAAAGAGACTGAAGAATAACTTTCGCTTTCTTAGTTTCAATCTGCTTTTCCAAAATCCAGTCATGTTCGTGTGACTGGATTTTTAATTTTCGAGTCTAAGATAAAGACATAAGAGCGTATCGAAAAGTCAGATAACCAAATAATGTTGATAATGATTTTATGAGGTGAAATTAAACCGCTTAATTCGAGCCGCTGTCTTTGACCTATGTACACAATTGACAATGAAACTGTAAATAGTCTATTCGTGTTAACTCATTCACTTGATCTATTGATTCTATTCCCATAAATCACCGTTGTTTAACACCGCCTCTATCTCTCAGACCTGATTTTTACTACAATGCGCGGTTTTGTAAAATTGCCAACCCTAGGATCGAATGATGAAAAAAGTCGCATTTCGCTGGATAGATCAATATCTTGTTAACGTTAAAATACAGGAAAATTTTTTAGTCCTATTCTTCGCCCCTCTACTTGCTATCATCATTGTCTCCATGACCCTAATGAATGCGGCCGAAAGCCAGCAAAATCGTTTGTTGCTACAAGAGCGCGAAACCATTGCAGCGTTAATCACAAAGTCTGATTTAAGCAGAGAGGAAGTTAAACTTGTTCTGCAAAAGAGTAATTTTCAGATAGGTATCCAAAGCGCTAATACTACTCAGGTGCCAAATGCCAACTATAACCTCACTACCACAGAGCAACCGAGTTTAATTTCAGAGATAACCGGCACTCAAGCGGCTATTGTCATCACCGCTTGTGTATTTATAATTCTTTGCCTCTACTACATTATGACCTTCATGGGTGGCGCTATGTTTGACGTTTATATGGCATTAAAACGTTTAGCCGATGGCGATCTGGCGTCTCGTATTAATTATGCTCCGGCGAGGAATGAATTTAACTTGTTGGCTCAAACCATCGATCAAGTATCTGAACGTGAACATAGATTGGTCAAGGCAACTCAAGAAGCAATCGCGCTTATTCAAAGTATCAGCACTGAATTACAGCAACGCAGTAATGACAACGAACAGTTAGCTAACCAGCAGCAAGATAGTATGGATTCTCTGTTGAGTGCTACCCAGCAAATGGTCCATTCTATCCGTGAGGTTGCCAGCCACGCACAAGATACGTCAGGTCAAACCCATGAAGCGACTCAAGTATCAAATCAGGGCCTTGAGCAGGTAACCAATACGCTAAGTTCTATCAACCAGCTAAGTACGGAGATAAACTCAGCCGCCGAGGCAGTAACGAGCTTGGACAGCAACGCTGTTAAGATCAATGATATGGTAACGACCATAAATGCCATCTCTGAACAAACCAATTTACTTGCACTGAATGCAGCAATTGAAGCCGCTCGTGCGGGTGAGCAGGGTCGTGGTTTTGCAGTCGTAGCGGATGAAGTTAGGACATTGGCAGGCCGAACTCAAAGTGCCACCGTCGAGATTCAGCAGTTGATTGAAGAGCTAAAAAATAATAGCCAGTGCTTACTAAAGATAACCCAGCACACGGTCAGCAATGCGCAAGCCAGTGAAGATATGATGAACTCAGTAATCCTAGACATTCGTCAAATCTCTGAAAAGAATCAATACATTGCAGACCGAAGCACTGAAATTGCAGCGGCAGCAGAAGAACAAGGCGTCGTTTCAGATAATATAGCGACCGATGTTGAACTGGTTCGTAGCCAATCGTTAAAAGTAGCGGATATGGTGACAAAATCTGCCAGCGAAATTCAGCATCTCAACCAACAAACGACGGAGTTGGAAGGCTTGATGAAAGGGTTAACTGTTTAATATTTATTTAATGAGCCCAGAAAAAGTATTTTGCAACTCATAGGTCCTTAGTATTAAAAGATTACGTGCAACCAAACAGCAGTTACACGTAATCATTTTCTAACCTAGTTCATGACTTAGTTACTTACTAAGCATTTTTAGGTGGCGTAAATGCCGTCAGTTCAAGAACAGGCCCTGTGTACTTCTCGATCTTAACCAGAGCCGAGTTACCCGCACAACCATTAGCTAAACGTGATGATGGAATATCACTGGTTAGTACGTTTGTACCTCCGTTCTTACACAGCCCGGTCTTAGGGTCTAGATCTGGCCATGCACCTTCATGAATACATACCGAACCTTGCTTAATTCCATCCGTCACTAATGCACCAACAAGAACCTGACCACGGTCATTGAATGCACGTACAAGATCACCCGATTTAATTCCGTGAGCTTTCGCATCTTCAATGTTAATAGTGATAGGTTCACGGTTAGCAATTGCATACTCTTCACGAAGTTTAGCGTAGTTAAACTGGCTATGCAGACGATGTGCTGCATGCGCGCACATTAACTGTAGTTCGCCTTTTTTAGCACTTCCAGTCCACTCTGTTGGCTCAAGCCAAGTAGGGTGTGCCGGGCAATCTTCCAGCTTATAACCTTCAATTGTTTTAGAGAAAATCTCAATTTTTCCACTTGGCGTTCCTAGTGGATTCATAATTGGATCTTTACGGAATGCTTCATGGCGAACAAACTTAGCCGCCTTCTTATTGAATTTCATTTCAATAAGTTCATTGTCATCCCAGAACTTTCCAAATTTCGGCATACGAACACGTGCCGAACGACCGCCTTTTTGCGCTGCATCGTAGAAGCCCTTCAACCAGTCCATTTCAGACTTGCCTTCGGTGAAGACTTCTCGACCACCCGCTTTAATCATTTCAGCCATATCAGCAAAGACATCAAAATCATTTCGCGCTTCAAATTGAGGCTTCACTACTTGCTTCATTGGTATTAAGTGTTGGTTACTATAGTCGCCGGTCATTGTCATGTCATTGCGTTCAAATGACGTCGTGATTGGCAATACGATATCAGCGTGTTTTGCAGCAGCAGTCCAGTATATTTCAGAAATAACAACCAACTCAGGTTTTTGCCATGCTGAGATCAGACGGTTTGTATCTTGGTGATGAGTGAAGTTACCGCCACCAGCCCACCAAATCATCTTAATATCAGGGAAAGTTAGCTCACTACCGTTATGTTGATATTTCTTACCTGGATTTTCCAGCGCTTCGACAATTCTAGCTACAGGGAAACTGTTTAGTGCACCAGACACTGCCCAGTCATTACCCGCAGAGGAACCACCGCCGATAGAGGAAGAAATTGCCGGTAATACACCTGCATCACGCGTAGGGTTACCGCCATTTGAGTAATGATATGAAAGACCAAAGCCACCGCCAGGTAAACCAATTTGACCTAACATCGACGCGAGTGTAGCTAACATCCAGTGACGTTGCTCACCAAATTGTTGACGCTGAACACCCCAACCACTCATCAACATGGTTCTGTTTTTGCTAAAGATATCAGCAAGAATCTCAATTTGTTTTGCAGGAACGCCAGTAATCTTCTCTGCCCAAGCCGGTGTTTTCTCAACACCATCTTCTTTACCAAGAAGATAAGCTTCAAACTTATCGTAACCTGTTGTGTATTTGCCTAAGAAATCAGTGTCATGCTTATTATTTGCCACCAATGAATGGGCAACACCCATCATTAATGCAACATCTGTCATTGGGTTTGGAGCAATCCATTGTGCATTATCACCAAAAAATTCAATAGTCTCTGAACGCATTGGATCAATAGCGATGATGGTTTTGCCTGATTTTTTAAGCTGATGAAAAAACTCTATACCTGTTTCATCAGTCGATGACCAGGCAATCTTTAGTGTGTTCAGCGGGTTCATACCCCAAAGTACAACTACATCACTATTTTCAAGAATCATTGGGTGAGTGGTTTGCTGTTCGTAAACTTCAATCGAACCCATGACGTGCGGCATGATTACCTGAGAAGCACCAGTTGAGTAGTCACCTAAATGCCCTGAATAACCACCAGCCATACTCATATAACGTTGCAAAAGTGTCTGCGCTTTATGTAAAACGCCACTTGAACGCCAGCCATAAGAGCCAGCAAATATAGAATCATTGCCATTGTCTGTACGGATTCGCAAATGCTGCTCATGAATGAGCTTGTAGGCTTCATCCCAGGTAACACGAACATAATCGTCGTCGCCACGCTTCCCCTTTGGCGCAAGAGGGTTGTCCAGGTACCCTTTACGAACCATTGGGTACTTTATCCGCGCCTGAGTATGAACCTGATCAGGTCCTGTTGTTTGTAAGCTGTTTGGTACTGTTTTAGCCAGTGCACCTTTCGTCGAAATTAGTTTTCCATCTTTTACTTCAGCAATCATCGCTCCCATGCGACCAGCAGTTAATATGCCTGAGCCTTTCTTTTTGGCTAATGCTGGCATAGGAACAACACTTGTGACAACTAGTGCACCTGTAGCAATACCGGTTCCCTTAAGGAATCCTCGACGGGTAATATTATTCATAGTTTGTTTCCTTCGTTAATGGCCAGCCACATCTTTAGCGTGGTTCTGGAAGAATTTTGTTAATATTTCGAGATTGAGTTCAGTAATGTCGGTTCTTTCACCCATGCCTTTAGCCACCGGCCCCCAGGCATTTACAGTAAAGTGATTAGCCGCAATCGTTGAATGGCATGTTGCGCAATATACGTTGTCCAATTCTTCGGCGTAGGACCAAAGAGGCTCTAATGAGTCAAGAACAGGAGAGTCAATCGTGGCTTTCAGTTCAGCACTGCGCCAGAAATTGCCATAGTCATCTTCCTCATAGTCTCCGGTAACCAATGCGGCTTGGCCCGGTTCAGTTAATATTGCAATGATGGCTCGTTGACCTTTACCCATATACAACACTTTCTCGGCTCCTTTCATCTGAAAGCCAGATAAGCTCACTAGACGGTTACCGTTTTCGCTGGATATGACAGACAATTCAACGGTTGGATTAATTGAACCCAACTCCCCCATTGAAATGGTATCGATAGGATAAACTTTCTGACTCTCAGCTTTGGTCTCTTTTGTCAGCTCAATCAAACGATTATATGCTTCACTATCCAGTTCCGCTTCTGGGGCAAAATGAGCGACACCTTTATGACAGTCGATACAAGTTTGATTATTTTCTCGACCAAACTCATGCATTTTGGCAGAATTTTCAGATTGCTCGTAGGTATCCATAGCATCAAAGCTATGGCAAGAACGGCAGGTTGCAGAGTCATTTTCCCGCATCTGAGCCCAGACAGTTTCAGCCATGGCCATGCGATGATCTTCATACTTTTCTTCGCTATCAATCTTTCCTGTCACGAATTCATGATAGATATCTTTAGATGCTCTGATCTTAGTAATGACATAATCAATAGGATCAGTCGGAATATGGCAATCTGCGCACTCAGCACGTATCCCTTTAGCGTTGCTAAAGTGTTTCGAGCCCTGATATTCCTCGTACGGTAACTCCATAGTGTGGCATGAAATACAGAACTCAGTACTCGAAGTAAAGTGCATGACGGCCGCACTACCACCTAAAGTCAACCAGCCAATCAACATCCCTAAAATGGCGATAAACAGTACAAAATATTTTTTAATTGACATTTTTGTTGGATACCCACAAAAAATAAACACGTAAATACACTACTCCATTACAGGTAATCCAAAAGTGTTATAGATCAAAATAATAAATGACACTTTTATTACAAAAGATTTTTTTGCGATCTAACATTAAAAAGTTTCACTTTGAAACAAGATATAAGAAGCAAAATAAACAGAAGATCAATACAAAATACCAAATAATAAGAAATATTAATTTTAAATAAATAATATTAAAACTTATTAAAGAATATTAATAGAATGGACGGTCTGTTTTTTGATGCTTATTCAGTAGGATATCCTCATTTTTCTATTTCTAACAAACTAATATTCTGTATCTATGATATGAATGGTAAACTCTGCCCTATGAAACAAATTACCAAAGTTAATATAATGACAAAATCAATTTAGAATATGAATACTAGAATAGAAAAAAGTACAATTAAGTTATAATACTCGCCCCACTCCAGCTTTATTTACAATAAAAATTCCATTCGAACAAAAAGAGACAGGAACTGACACGCATCAGTTATATGCCCAAGTAACTTCAAAGTATAAGACTCAGATCATTATACCCAACTGAGCTCATACGGCAGACTCAGAGCTTCATTAACGAGTTCAGTTCAAGAAAGATAACTCAAGGAATGGTAAGTCCTTTTCAATTTTGTCTATTAGATTAGGTTGTTATGGGATTTTCTACTAATCACATAGCAAGCAATATGATAGCATCAGTCATTATTCATTCTTTTTATGATGTTTTCGATCTATGCAGCAGGAAGACCAAACTCAAAGAAGGCAATATTTCCGGTTACGTTACCCAAAAAACGAACGCCCAAGGGCGAAGCTATTGGGTCGCGATTTCTGGGTTTGCGAAATATCAGAATATGGAACCCGAATTCTGTTTACCAACTCTCATCCGGTTTCTGCAGGAATTACTATTACTGGTTCAATTCGCTTTCATGATGGTGAAGAGGTAGAAATACAAGGCAAAGTACTTCGTCTGGAAGATAACCTCGAATTGGTTGCCCAACTGAGCAAAGGTCCCGATCTTAAAAGAATGACTCAGGAACAAATCTATATCCGCAAGAAATACCCCGGATACTTTAAAAAAACTAAAAACTACGATTTCATAAAAGACTAATCAATCAGGCATTCATTAAATGGAATGCCTACCCATCAAGTAGAAAACAGAACTCACCAGCCCCAGCCTGCAAGCAATATAAATAATTACTATTGTGCAAGATAAATCCATTTTCCTCGGTCACATCTATAATAAAGGAACTCCTTACGGATATTGTGTCATTAAATCGTCGCAGATTTATCATCAATATCTCATCGTTCTGTCGCGTATCTGACACTTTGGTTTTATAGGATTCCAGTAAGATAAATGTAACCTGAGGTAAATATGCAGCATACAATGAGCCCGTTTCGTCTTCCGAGAAAAACACCTTTTGGTCTTGGTGAGTCCATTGCTGAATGGGCTACCGGGTTAAGCACGTTAGATAAACTCTATGCACAACGGCCAGCAGGCTGTAATACTCAGGAATTCCTACGTTTTACTTTGGAGATTCTCGGTATTGAATATCAGGTAATGCGGGGATCATTAAACGATGTTCCTTCGCAAGGTGCCACCGTTATCGTTGCTAATCATCCACTTGGTGGCGTGGAAGGTGTCATTCTGGCCGAGATGCTTCTTACTATCCGTAGCGATATTCAGATTTTGGCGAATCAGTACCTTAAAACTCTTCCCGAACTGGATGAACTGTTTATTGGGGTTGACGTATTTGAAGGTTCAGGTGCAGTTCGGGCAAATATGAAAGCCCTAAGAGCCGCAAATAAACACCTTGCTAATGGTGGGTTACTGTTAATGTTTCCGGCAGGTGAAGTCTCTCAATTGATTGACAGTAAAAAAGGGAAACTGGAAGACAAAGAATGGAGCCGTTCAGTTAGCGCGTTGATAAGAAAAAACAGAGCCATCACGGTGCCCATGTATATCAACGGACAGAACTCAAAACATTTCTATCTGGCTGGAAAAATTCACCCTTTATTACGAACTCTGATGCTTGGGCGCGAATTATTAAATAAGAAAAGCGAAACCATCTCTATTGCCATCGGCGAAAGTATAAAGTACAAAGAAGTCAATCGACTGGACGATAAGAAACTCGTCAATTATTTAAGACTTAACACCTACCTCCTCAATGGTTCTTCAGTTAATCAAATAAACTCACTAACAAATGAACAAATCACTGAGCCTATTGCTGCTCCGATATCTATTGAAATAATTATTGATGAAATAGACCGTTTATCTTGCTCCGATCAGCTTTTAACCAGCGGAGAGTTTACAGTCTATTGTACAAAATCAGAAAATATCCCGTCTCTGATGCACGAAATTGGTCGCCTTAGAGAGCAAAACTTCCGCCAGGCTGGTGAGGGAACAGGACTAGCGCTTGATCTCGATGATTTCGATGAAACCTATCTTCAGCTATTTGTGTGGGATAACGAAAATAAAAGGTTAGTCGGCGCTTATCGTCTGGGACGGGTCGACATCGTGACAGAAAGGAACGATCTTAAAGGATTGTACTCAACGACTCTGTTTAATTACGACCAACGTTTTTTAGACAAAATGAACTTTGGTAAAGCCATCGAAATGGGTCGTTCGGTCATCGCACAAGACTATCAGCGTAGTATGAGCGCTCTGCTTTTACTTTGGAAAGGCATTGCGACGTATGTTTCTAAAAACCCACAATATACTCACCTTTTCGGCCCCGTCAGTATCAGCAATGAGTACAGTCACGAAGCCAGGCAATTACTTGCAGAAACAATGACGTTACATCATTACGATGTTGAAACCGCTAAGTGCGTGAAGGCCTCGAATCCATTAAAGTCAAAGGCAACCGCATGGAACACTAGTTTACTTACAGCCCTTGGCGATTTGCAATTACTGTCACGGGTCATTGCCCGTATCGATAAAGGGAAAGGTGTGCCTGTATTATTACGTCAGTATTTGGGGCTCAATGGAAAACTGGTATGTTTCAATGTTGACCCTGCCTTTAATGATGCTCTGGATGGACTAATCGTGGTCAACCTACGTAAAGTACCGAAAAAGACACTCGCTCGTTACATGGGCTCTGAACAAGCCGTTAAATATTTAGAAAGTCATGGCGTAAAATAAACAAATTGGGGTCAGACCCCAGCACCGTTAAGATGCTGAAGTCTGACCCTGAGTCCCCTAGTAACTACACAGAATATGTTCTGGCATTAAAGCGTTGTGCACTGCCTGCTTTAGCAGTTGATTAGCTTGTTCTATATCAGGGGCAAAATAGCGATCTTTATCGTAAAAGGAAACCTTCTCTCTTAATATGGCTTTCGCCTGTTCTATCCTTTTTGACGATTTATTTGGAGTACGGAAATCCAACCCCTGTGCCGCTGACAGGTACTCGACGGCCAAAATACCACGGGTATTTTCAGACATGTATTTCAAACGCCTAGCAGCAAATGTGGCCATCGATACATGATCTTCCTGATTTGCTGATGTTGGCAAGCTATCCACAGATGCCGGATGCGCTAAAGTTTTATTTTCACTCGCCAGCGCAGCAGACGTCACCTGAGCAATCATAAAACCAGAGTTCACTCCGCCGTTATCAACCAAAAACGGAGGTAATTTACTTAAGGCACTATCAATAAGCAGGGCCATTCGTCTTTCAGATAGACTACCTATTTCAGCGATCGCCAGTGCCAGGTTATCTGCGGCCATTGCAACAGGTTCTGCATGAAAGTTACCACCAGAAATGATGTCTCCATCATCAGCAAAAACTAACGGATTATCCGATACTGAGTTCGCTTCTACTTGTAAAATATCGGCAGAGTTTCGGATTTGCTGCAAACAAGCACCCATAACCTGTGGCTGACAGCGCAATGAGTATGGGTCCTGTACTTTCTCGCACCCAGAGTGTGATTCACCAAGCTCGCTAGTATGTTCCAATAAGTGACGATAAGCCGTAGCTGCGTCTATTTGACCTCTGTGTCCTCTAACTCGGTGTATGCGTGGGTCAAACGGTCGACGACTGCCTAATGCCGCTTCAACCGACATCGCTCCGCATACAACAGCTGATGCAAAAAGATCCTCTGCTTCAAATAGGCCTTCTAATGCAAATGCCGTAGATGCTTGAGTTCCATTCAGCAGTGCTAATCCTTCTTTTGGCGCTAAAACTATCGGTTCTAACCCGGCTATTTTCAGTGCTTCAAGGCCTGAAATAATCTTGCCATTATGTCTCGCCTCTCCTTCTCCTAAAAGAATGGTACTCATATGCGCCAGAGGAGCTAAATCACCAGATGCCCCGACAGATCCTTTCTGTGGAACACACGGATAGACTTGAGAGTTAACCAAAGTAATCAATGCGTTAATCACTTCAAGTCGAATGCCTGAGAAGCCGCGCGATAGGCTGTTGATCTTTAATACCATCATCAACCGAACCGTTTCGTCCGACATCAGTTTGCCTATACCTGCCGCATGAGAGAGTACGATACTCCTTTGCAATGTTTCTAGATCCTTAGGTTCGATCCGAGTATTGGCCAATAAGCCAAAACCAGTATTGATACCATAGACAGTTCTATCCTCTGCAATCACTTGTTCAACCACTTTGGTACTGGCTTCAATATCAGCTATCGCATCCGGATTAAGCGACAGATTTACCGGAGCACGGCTAATACTACGAAGTTCCGCAAGAGCAAGGTTGCCCGGATTGAGTTGTAAATTAATCATATTTAACATTTCCTAGTACTAACTATTGCTGAGATGAGTTTTTTTGATATGAGCTATTTGATGCCTCGTTATCCAGCATCGGCAAATCAAGTTTTTGCTCTTTAGCACACTGCTTAGCAATATCATAACCAGCATCAGCATGACGCATTACACCGGTCGCTGGGTCATTGTGCAAAACACGCCCTACACGCTCAGCCGCATCGTCACTACCATCACAGCAGATCACCATGCCTGAATGTTGTGAGAATCCCATGCCAACGCCACCGCCATGATGCAGTGATACCCATGTTGCGCCACCCGCCGTATTCAACATGGCGTTCAATAATGGCCAGTCAGATACCGCATCCGATCCATCCATCATGCCCTCTGTTTCGCGGTTAGGGCTGGCAACAGAACCAGAGTCCAGATGATCTCGGCCAATCACCACAGGTGCTTTTAGTTCACCATTTTTCACCATTTCATTAAAAGCCAACCCAAGACGGGCGCGATCTTTTAAACCAACCCAACAGATACGTGCAGGAAGCCCCTGAAACTGAATTCGTTCACGTGCCATATCCAGCCAGTTATGTAGCTGTGGATTATCAGGGATCAACTCTTTTACTTTCTGATCCGTCTTGTAGATATCTTCGGGATCACCAGACAATGCAGCCCAACGGAAAGGTCCAATACCTTCGCAGAATAGCGGGCGAATATAAGCGGGGACAAATCCCGGAAAATCAAAGGCGTTTTTAACCCCTTCTTCCAGTGCCATCTGTCGGATATTATTACCGTAATCCAGAGTCGCAGCGCCACGTTCTTGTAATGTCAGCATTGCCTGAACCTGCACAGCCATAGACTGTTTAGCCGCTTTAATGACTTTCGCTTCATCGTGCAGACGCTCTTCTTTTGCCTGCTCCATCGTCCAGCCCTGTGGCAAGTAACCATTAAGCGGGTCATGAGCTGATGTTTGGTCTGTCACCACATCAGGAGTCACACCACGCTCGACCAATTCAGAAAAAACATCTGCTGCATTGCCGACTAACCCAACAGAAACAGGCTCTTCAGACTGTTCTATCATCTTTAATGCGTCATCTAATGTGGTTGCTTTCTTATCCACATACCCCGTACGAAGGCGATAATCAATGCGAGACTCATCACACTCCACTGCCAGCATAGAAAAACCAGCCATTGTGCCCGCTAGTGGTTGCGCACCGCCCATGCCACCTAAGCCACCAGTCAAAATCCAGCGACCTTTACTTTCACCGTCAAAATGCTTTTTAGCCACCGAGACGAAGGTTTCATAAGTGCCCTGAACAATACCTTGAGATCCAATGTAAATCCACGATCCTGCGGTCATTTGGCCATACATCATCAGCCCTTGCTTATCTAATTCATTGAAGTGTTCCCAATTCGCCCAGTGAGGAACTAAATTAGAGTTAGCAATGAGTACTCTTGGGGCATTCTTATGGGTTGGAAACACACCAACAGGTTTTCCGGATTGCACCAACAGAGTTTGATCCTCTTCCAGCCTTTCCAAGACCTCGACTATTTTGTCAAAACATTGCCAGTTTCGAGCCGCACGACCAATTCCGCCATACACCACTAGCGCATGAGGGTGCTCAGCAACCTCTGGATCCAGGTTATTCATTAACATACGAAGCGGTGCTTCCGTTAACCAGGATTTAGCGCGAAGTTCTGTTCCTCTTGGTGCACGAATGGTACGAGAAGTATCATGGCGTAGATCTTGTTCCGTCATAATATGGGTCCTTTATTGGTTAGCGATCACTAGGTTTCTAATCAACCCGACTATTGATCGTCATTGAATTAATGGTCTGCGTTTATATCGCGTTTATTTTTTATAAAGCTCGGATTCAGACAGGCTATTGGCGATATCCCAGCACAAGCGTGCGGCAAGTCGGGCTGTCTGATTATCGATATCAAAATCGGGGTTATACTCTGCAATGTCAGCTAGGATCAGTTTCTGTTTCTGACTGAGAATTTCGTCCATAAAAGGCGCAATAGCTTCATAACTAACGCCACGGGCTGCGGGAGCGCTTACTCCAGGAGCCGTTGCGGCAGGAAACACATCCAGATCGATCGTCAAATAAAGCCGATCACACTGACTGATAAACTGCTTCAATTGCGTCATCTGAGCCAGTTGTTGGGTCGAAGTAAGGTCTCTGTCTTCCACATACCAAACATTCAGTTGATCCGCTCGCTGAAACAGAGCTGCGGTATTACTTGCACGGCTTACCCCTAAGCAAGCGTACTGAAATGGCCACCCTTTTTGTTGGCAAAGCTGAGCAATCTGATTAAATGGTGTACCTGAACTTGGCAAAACTGAATGTGCCTTATTTTCGACGTTATTTAGATCAAAACTGCGTAAGTCAAAATGGGCATCGAAGTTAATAATGCCGACAACAGGAGGCTCAGGATGTTCTTGTTGTTCTTGCTGTTCTTGTAAAAGTTTCGCTAATCCCTGAAAAGAGGCCCACGCCACTTCATGCCCACCTCCCAAAGTAATGACAGGGGCTGTTTTTAACCCACAGGCAATCACCTCGGCACACAGCATCTGACTGGCTTCAAGTTCATCGTTTTCACAAACGACATTGCCTAAATCCACAATAGATCTGGACTGGTGCCACGCCATATTAGCCAGCGCACTTCGTATGGCGTCAGGTGCATGTTTTGCCCCTACCCGCCCTTTGTTGCGCTTAACACCCGCATCCGATTCAAACCCAAGTAAGCAGACTCCTGCCTCGTCGTTTTTCAACTCACTCGCAGGCGTATTTTGCACAACATGATGTACACGAGTACCAAGCTCGCCATCTTCTTTATCGTCTCTGCCTTGCCACAGATAATGGTGACTTGTTTGATGAAACTCAGACATCACACACTTCCCCATTGATCACACGACAAGCCAGCCGTGGGATACCTACCTGATAACTAAGATCCGCAGGGTTATCAATGTCCCAAAGCGCCAAATCGGCATCATAACCTGGTTTTATTTGGCCACGGGTCTCTGAGAAACCGAGCGCTTTGGCGGCATGACATGTCACGCCACGCAATGATTCTTCCGGTGTTAAACCAAACAGAGTGCAAGCCATATTCATCATTAAAGTAAGATCAGAAAACGGCGACGTACCCGGATTATGATCGGTGGCCAGCGCCATAGGGACTTTGTATTGCCTTAAAAGATTTACTGGCGGTTTCTGTTGTTCGTTCAGGAAGTAAAAAGCACCGGGCAATAGAGTTGCAACCGTGCCGGAAGCTGCCAAAGCCTTAACACCCATCTCTGTCAGGTATTCAATATGATCGACAGAAAGCGCCTTATATCGGGCCGCTAAAGCGCTGCCACCAAGATCACTTAGCTGTTCAGTGTGCCCTTTCACAGCCAAACCATTTCCTATCGCCGCTTTAAAAACTTTTTCGGTTTGAGACAGGTTAAAACCAATACCTTCGCAAAAAACATCGACACTATCGGCCAAACCTTCTTCTGCAATCATTGGGATCATTTGTTGGCAGACATATTGAATATACTCATCCGCGCGATCTTTATATTCAGGTGGTAATGCATGCGCACCTAATAAAGTAGTGGAAACCTTGATATCATTTTGGGATTCCAAAAGCTTTGCCGCTCTGAGCATTTTGAGCTCATCATGTACCGTCAGGCCATAACCGGATTTAATTTCTATCGTAGTAACACCAGAGGCCATTAACGCTTCTAACCTTGGCTGAGCCAGATCAGACAGTTGTTCTATTGAGGCCTTTCTCGTCGCTTCCACAGTAGAAAGAATACCGCCCCCGCGACGAGCAATATCCTGATAACTCGATCCTTTTAACCGCTGTTCAAATTCATTGGCACGATTTCCGGCATAAATCAGATGTGTATGGCAGTCGATCAACCCGGGGGTAATCAACTTTTCTGAGCAATCAAGATGGATATAAGGTTGATCAGAAAAAAAGGTGTAAAGGCTCGGTTTCTCAGCAGAAGACTGAAGATCAATCGCTTCGATCCTTCCTTCAGAGATCAACACTTGCATTGGCTCAGACACTTCATAGCCTTTTGCACCCGTTTGCATTGTTACTAACCGGGCATTTTCCAGCACCAAATTCATAACGCCTCCCTTTTTTCACTCACTCAAGTTTATTGTATATACAATTAAACCAAGTATAGTTCACTGGCAAGATTAGTGTTATGAAAATGTGATCAAAAGTAGAGAAATAGGCCGAAATTAATTGGGGTCAGACCCCAATTAATACCTTGGAACTCAATTGATATTTCGAGCCGGGATGATAAAGCAATGCACTACTAACCAGATGTTCGTTGCTCCAAGTACGACGGTTAAGCAATAGACAAGGCTCATCCTCCCCCATAACTAAAGCCGTCCGAATATGACTTTCGGGCACTATTGCTTCCACCGTATGTTCAATGGCACTCAATGGGCAGTTCTCGGAGAGGTATTGATTTGGCGTGAACTGGGAAAAGTCTTGTTTTAGATAGTCAGGTGCATGATTAGGATTAACCCAGCGAACCTCCAACTGGACAGGGGTCTCGTCAGAATAGTGGATTATTTCAGTGTAAAAAACTGGCGCATTTACCATCACACCTAAGCGGGTTGCTATGGCTTCATCAGCGTTAACTTCAAGCTGTTTTACCACCCGATTCTGATAGTTTTTTCCTCTGGATTTGACCTCATCAGCAATATTTCTGATATCCAAAAGAGGCGATTCTGCCTTCTCTGCCTGAGCGCATACAAACGTACCGGTTCTTGGTTTTCGAACCAGCCTTCCTTCTGAGACCAGATCTCTAATTGCCTTATTCACCGTCATACGACTAACCTTGAACTGGCTGGTAAGCTCCAATTCGGTATTGATCCTGTGACCCACAGGCCACACACCTGAATCAATATTCTTAGAAATGTACTCTTTTATCTGGATGTATAACGGGCTGCTGGACATTGGCCGACCAATTTAAATTGACTATACAATTAGAGTAATTTATTTAGACAATTTTACAAGAGCCAGAGCCAAATAAACCATTATTAAGCAATATAACGATCAACCAATATAATGATCCACCAGCAAAGCCACAAACAAAAACATCAGGTGATAGATAGAGAATTTAAACGTCTCAATGGCACTTTTTTCATGACTGGCAAACTTGAGCTTCCACGCATGATAAATAAAACCAACGCTAAGCACTGTCGCCAAACTCAGATAGATCATTCCGCTCATACCTATCAGAACAGGCAGCATGCAGACCAAATACAACAACACGGTATAAAGCAGAATGCTGGTTTTTGTATATTCCACACCATGAGTCACTGGCAACATGGGAATGTTGGCTTTGGCGTAATCTTCCCGGCGATGAATGGCTAAGGCCCAAAAGTGAGGAGGAGTCCAGGTGAATATAATCATCACTAGTATCCAGGCATTGCCATGAAGCTCCCCAGTGACTGCCGTCCAGCCTAATAAAGGCGGCATTGCACCAGCGACACCCGCTATGACTATATTTTGTGGCGTTGCCCTTTTTAGATACATGGTATAAACCACCGCATAACCTAACAGGCTAACTAAGGTTAGCCACGCAGTTAATGTGTTGACCCCCCAATAGAGAACCACAAATCCTACCAACCCCAATAGAGAGGCGAATATAAAAACCTCTAAAGAGCGGACGTCTCCAGACGGAAGTGGCCTTTTATGAGTCCGAACCATGAGGGCATCGATGCGACGGTCGATAAGATGATTAAATGCAGCCGCCGATCCGGCCATCGTGCCTATACCAAATAAGCCCAGCAAACTTTGTTGTAAAGGTAACCCGCCGGGCATCGCCAGACACATGCCAACAACGGCGGTCAAAAGCATAAGGGCAACCACTTTGGGTTTAGTCAAAGTCAGATAAAGCTTCCATTTTGATTGTTCAAGCTCTGCTGAACTATGAGCGGATAAGGTTTTACTCATGGGAACTCCCAATAGATTTTGGCTTATAAGGTGACAATAAGTCTGTTGTGTGTTTTTCCATTAACAGATAATTGACTCGGACCAGAGTTGCCAGCAATAGTGCACCGCCTAGGTTGTGCAGCACGGCGATGAAAATAGGAAGTTGAAAAACAACATTACTGATCCCTAACGAAAACTGGATAAAAACCAATACTACCAACCAGTATGATTGAATGGTTAGTATTGTCTGGCGCTGTTGATTAAGTTGCCAGCAGAAAAGCAATACCAGACCAGTGGCAACCAGAGATCCAATCCGGTGACTGACATGTATAGTCATGCGTCCACCGTAATCCAGCACACCAAACTCATAATTTTCATGTCCCGGCTGATAGAGCGAAAAAGCATTTTTAAAGTCGAGGTGCGAAGCCCAGTCGCCCTGACAAATCGGTAAGCTGGTGCACATCAGAGCGGCATAATTTGATGATGTCCACCCTCCCAGAAATATCTGGCCGATGAGGGCTAAAAGCGCCAGTCCGCCGAGTACTCGCGTATTCATACTTGCCGAAACATGCCGTCGAATGGATGCCACTTTACTGTGCAGTATGACCAGTAAACTTAACAGAGTGAAACCACCAAAAAGGTGAGCAAGCACCACCAGCGGCATCAGTTTCAATGTCACCGTCCACATACCTAACAGGGCCTGAGCAACAATCAATAATGATAAAAACAGAGGCAGAGCCCTGCCCATATTCCGCTGACCCAATGCCAGCGCAGTAATGGCAAAGACCAGTAGCCCCAGGCTTCCGGCAAAGTATCGGTGAATCATCTCCGCCCAAGCTTTATCCTGTTCTACGCGAAGTTGCGGATATAGCTGGCTCGCCTTATCCAGCTCTGCACTGGTAGTGGGTACACTCAATTGTCCATAACAACCGGGCCAGTCCGGACAGCCCAACCCTGCATCAGATAACCGGGTATAAGCCCCCAGCACAATTACACATACGGTCAGCACAATACTGGTTTTTATCATCCATAATAACCACGGCTTACCTGCCAGCATTAATACCTCCCTAGCCAACTCTGGACAGCTTCAACAGCTTACGAAAATCAAATAAAACGTCCTTACTCTGATTGATTAACTCTGTTTCTGAGGCCGCTTCTGGGTACCTCATGACCAGTTGTCCCAAAGGGTCGACAATCAGATACTCAGATTCAAGAACCTGCTGGGTAAATGCGTTGCCAACCGAAATCTGAGTCAGCTGGCCACTTAATACCGATACATCACTTTTTTGTGATATATACAAAACTGGCGTTACTCGTGGCTGATATTTCCCCAAAGCAATATGACTTTGTACCAGAAGGAAGATCTGTTGCCGGCAAATAGCATCACATTTTTCAGGGACCAGATAACCAAAATGCCAGCTTTTCTTTACCGGAGCCTCAATACCCAGACTCTGATAATTAACCGAGGGAGCCAGTAAAATGCCTCTATTGGTCACCCCTGACTGATACCAGTTTTGGCTCAAAATAACGTGCGCCGCCAACGCAGGTAAGACAAACAGCAGGATAAGCGACATAAGAATAATCCGACCTTTGGTTTGCTCTGTTAGCGGTGCGTTGGGTATTGAAAAGAAAGAAATGCTCATGACTCTCTCCGAATAGTGGCCATTTTTCTAAAAAACAGTGCCAGCATTAACACCAGCCAGACGATCGCCATAACCGCCCATTGAAATGCGTACCCAAAATGCTTTGCGGAAGACATAGGCAGTGGTTTCCAGGGCTGTACTAATGGCCAGTTATCCAGGTTGTCTGGCTGTAATGCAAAAGGATATAACGCCACCTTAAGTTCCGACTCTAGCTGTTCAAAATTAAGATTTTGAATGCGCAACCCTATCATTTTTTCTGCCATAAGGTCTGAACTCAGCGGATTTGCAGAACGTTTATACAACCGTCCCAAAATGATGCCTGACTCTATGCGTACCGGGACTTCTGGTAATTGATGTCTCCGGGGACCAGCCGGAACAAATCCCAACTCCACCAATAAAAAGCGCTCACTGTCTAACGTGCGTACCAATTGATAGACAAGATACCCGACCCCTGAGGCGTCAACCTGATTGTCCAGAAAAATCAATCTATTCTCTGCCTGAACAATATTCGCTTTAGCATTAAAGCCAGTAATCTCCATTTCACTATCAATAAACTCAGTTATTGGCAGATAAGGCAACTGTGCTCTTGAGGCCAGTTGATGCTCTATCTGCAATTTATCCTGTCCACGACCGAACTGCCATACGCCTAAGTTGACCAACAGCATAAATACGACCACAGTTAATAATGCAGCAACACGATAGGATACGGAGCTGAACATTACAGCCAAAGGAGATTTCATGGTACTTGCCTTCAAAATCGCACTGATACTACTATTACTTTTCATCATAGTTAATTTAGTAAAAGCCCTTTTCCACTTGGTAAAACAGTCACCTTCCGATAAGAATGACCAACCACCATTGAGTTACTTTCTGGGTCGTCGAGTTCTGATTTCCGCCCTTGTCGTTATCTTGCTTATCATTGCCTTATTATCTGGCTGGATTGAACCAAACCATCGCCCCTACTAAATCGTTTTACTGTTTTATCTCCTATGTGTTTTAAAGCACATAGACAAAAACAAATAAACACAGCCAAACCACATCAACAAAATGCCAATACCAGCTACCCGCCTGAAAAGCGAAATGGTTGTGAGGGGTAAAATGGTCATAGGCAATCCGCCCCAGCAAGACAATTAAAAAAATCGTACCAAGGCAAACATGCAAACCATGAAATCCGGTGAGCATAAAAAAGGTATTGCCATAAATGCCCGACTGCAACGTTAACCCCATCTCCTGATAAGCGTGAACATATTCCTGTACCTGATAAAAGAGAAATAAAACCGCTAAAACAATGGTGATTTCCAGCCAGACAATCAGAGCCATTCTGCGATCTTTTTCCAGGCTGACATGAGCAAAATGCAGTGTTATTGAAGATAAAAGCAGAATGATGGTATTTTTTAGTGGGATACCTTTCCATGACATAGCTTCGACCGTTTCACCTGCCGGTGTGTTTATCAAAGGCCAGACAGCATCAAATGCGGGCCAAAGAAGCTCATGGGTCATGGCGTTATTGTTTGCCCCTCCCAACCACGGAACGGCGACGATTCGGGCATAAAATAACGCGCCAAAGAAAGCGCCAAAGAACATCACTTCAGAGAAAATAAACCAACTCATTCCCTGCTTAAATGACCTGTCTATCTGTTCCGAATACAGGCCAGACAATGATTCAGTAATCACACTTCTGAACCAACCAGCAAGCATATATAGCAATATGATAAAACCAATGCTGAATACCCACTTTCCAATGATGCTGCCCGCGCCACCAGATTCAATATTCTGCACCGTCAAACCGGCCCCTACCGCGATAAGAAACAGCGCCACTGCACCTACAATCGGCCAGCTGCTCTGCGCTGGTACGTAATAAGAAGGATGTTTTGAATGGGTTGATTTTACGCTCATTCCGTTCTCCTTGGTGTTTTCCCCGTATCGCTAACCATGGCGATAGCAGAAGATGGCACCTTCGTCTTTTCAGTAATATCAAACAGTGTGTAAGAGAGTGTTAAGGTATGAATTGAGTCGGGTATATTTGGCTCAATATAGAAAACAAGCGCCAGTTCTGCACTTTCTCCTGCTTTTAGCGGTTGACGATTAAAGCAGAAACATTCCATTTTATTAAAGTGACTGGCAGCTAAACCCGGAGATACCGATGGTACCGCCTGACCAATTAAATCTTTTGCAGCCAAATTTTTTGCTCTGTATGAAGTCTGGATCACCTGACCAGGATGAACCTCAAGTGTGCTGGTAACAGGCTTAAACTGCCATGGCATACCTGGCGGAATATGCGCCATAAATTCAACTTTAATCGTGCGGGAGTAATCGGGTTGCATGCCCTGAGGCTGAATAGCTGCCACATTGCTGGTTTTACCGTTTATTCCTAAGGCATCGCACATCACATCGTACAAAGGTACCAGCGCAAACCCAAAACCAAACATGCCCACAACAGCAATAAGCAATTTTATGGTGAGTTTTCTGTTGGCTTTTTGTTTGTCCATATCAATACCTAGTCAATCTTAGGCGGTTGTTCAAAAGTATGATGAGGAGCAGGGCTAGGCACCGTCCATTCTAACCCGTCCGCTCTTTCCCATGGTTTGGCTGGTACTTTTTCTCCGCCTTTTATGCATTTAACCACCACCCACAAAAACAACAGCTGAGATATACCAAAAGCAAAGCCGCCGATAGAGACTATCTGGTTCACATCCGCAAATTGAATAGCGTAATCAGGGATGCGGCGAGGCATGCCAGCCAGACCCAAAAAGTGCATAGGGAAGAAAAGAATATTGACCGAAATTACGGAGGTCCAGAAGTGCCACAAACTTAGCCTTTGGTCATACATATGTCCGGTCCACTTCGGAAGCCAATAGTAGGCTGCCGCCATGATGGAGAACACCGCCCCTGAGACCAAAACGTAATGAAAATGAGCCACCACGAAATAAGTGTCGTGGTACTGAAAATCAGCCGGAACAATCGCCAGCATTAACCCGGAAAAACCACCAATGGTAAACAACACAATAAAGGCAATGGTAAACAGCATCGGTGTTTCAAAGGTTAATGCTCCGCGCCACATGGTCGCGACCCAGTTAAAGACTTTCACGCCAGTAGGCACCGAAATCAGCATGGTGCAGTACATAAAGAATAACTCGGCAAAAACAGGCATGCCGGTGGTAAACATATGGTGAGCCCAAACCAGAAACGACAGCAGGGCAATACTCACTGTGGCATACACCATGGAGTGATAACCAAACAATTTTTTCCCTGAAAAAGCAGGAACTATCGCAGAGACAATACCAAAAGAAGGCAATATCATGATGTACACTTCTGGATGACCGAAGAACCAGAATATGTGCTGAAACATCACTGGGTCACCGCCACCTGCCGCATCAAAAAAACTGGTACCGAAGTACTTATCCGTTAATACCATGGTCACTGCGCCAGCCAGCACTGGCATAACAGCAATGAGCAAGAATGCGGTAATTAACCAGGTCCAGACGAACATTGGCATCTTCATCAGAGTCATACCCGGAGCACGCATATTAAAGATGGTGACGATCACGTTGATCGCCCCCATGATGGAACTGATCCCCATGATATGAACAGAGAAGACAAATAACGCCGTGCTATCAGGGGAGTAGGTTGTGGATAAAGGCGCATAGAAGGTCCAGCCAAAATTAGGGCCGCCTCCCTCGGTAAAAAGCGATGCGAGTAATATTAAAAAGGCGAATGGCAGTATCCAGAAACTCAGATTATTCATTCTGGGCAACGCCATATCTGGCGCGCCGATCATTAATGGGATCATCCAGTTTGCAAGGCCAGTAAACGCAGGCATGACGGCCCCAAATACCATCACTAAACCATGTACCGTTGTCATCTGATTAAAAAACTCTGGATCAACCAACTGCAAACCGGGCTGAAACAGCTCAGCGCGAATGATCATGGCCATCGCGCCACCGGTGAAAAACATCGTCAGGCTAAATATCAGATATAAGGTGCCAATATCTTTATGATTGGTCGAAAATACCCAGCGTCTCCACCCCGTTGCTACAGGATGATGATCCATTTCAACACTCGCGCCTGCGGCTGTTTCAGAGCCCGCTGCCGATAACTTTTCCTTGTTCTCTATGGAAGGTTTCATTGCTCTTGCTCCGATGCTTTTTCTGCTTTACCGACACTATTTTTAAACGCACTAATATCTGATGCCTGCACAAGATCACCCGTATCGTTCCCCCATGCATTTCGTTGATAAGTGATAACCGCAGCAAGTTCCTGTTCGGTCAACTGATTTGCAAAAGGCTGCATAGCGGTGCCAGAACGTCCATTAAGTACCGTGTCCATATGGATAGAAACCTCACCAGTAGCGACAGGGCTTGCTTTAATTGCAGGAAATACACTGGAAACCCCTAAACCATTAACCTGATGACAAACTGCACATTGTTCTTTGTAGACTTTTTCTCCCGTTTCCATCAACTCTGGCAGAGTTAAACTGCTCCTGCGTGCCAGCTCTGCTTGGGCCTTTTCCTCAGCAATTTGCTGTTTCTTATCAATAAGCCACTGGTCGTAGTCGTCTTCTTCCATTGCGTGAACAACGATAGGCATAAACCCATGCGCCCGACCACAAAGCTCCGCGCATTGACCTCGATACACTCCTGGTTTATCGATCTTTGTCCACGCCTCGTTGATAAACCCGGGAATAGTATCTTTCTTCACTGCAAAATCTGGCACCCACCAAGAGTGAATAACATCGTCAGATGTGAGCAAGAAACGAACCTTACGATTGATAGGCAGAACCAAAGGGTTGTTCACCTCCAGCAAATAGTTGGCTCCTTTATCTTCAGCGCCTTCAATTTGCTCTGATGAGGTGGTCAGCAAACTGTAAAACTCAATATCCTGTTCGAAATAACGGTAGTGCCATTTCCATTGTGAACCAGTGATCTTGACCGTCATATCTGACTGAGTGGTGTCTTCCATAGCAAGCAGTGTTCTGGTCGCCGGAATGGCCATAGAAATGAGGATAAGAATAGGAATGATGGTCCAGATAATTTCGACTTTAGTGCTTTCATGAAAATCCGCAGCAACAGCACCTTTTGATTTTCGGTGGTGAATGATCGAATAGAACATCACACCAAAAACGATAGCAGCAATGGCGCAACAGATATAAAAGATCAGCATGTGCAGATCGTAAACCTTGCCACTGATCTCCGTTACCCCTTGAGTCATATTGAGTTCTGTCTCAGCATGCATTGGCGTTGAAAGTAGCAATAATAAAGTACTGCCGAACAAATTTCGGATAGTCGGTTGTTGATGCACTCGATCTCTCCCTGGCACTCGCCCATCTTCCCTAAATTTACTTCACACCTATCCAAAGCCGATGGCGGTAAAGCAATCCCACTCACAGAATAAAATGTTATATTTATGTTAATAAAGGCTAGTTAGAGATCTGGATTTGTTCAAGAAATGGAGGTAAATGATTTATTTGTTAGTATCGGAAAGCTTTTTGAATAGATCCCCCCAAGAAATACCCAATGTATGGGTACTGCCAGGGGCGGTTAATTTTCTTGAAGTTTAGGCTGTTAAATTATGATTCAACCGGCTGGCGACTTTTAATAGCTCTTCTCGAGTATTTTCAATATCTTCAATGTGGTGGTGAACGGTTCTCGAGTCCAGTGTCATGAAAGGAATGGTTATTGCTGCCATTATTTCACCTGAAACACCAAAAATTGGCACACTAATGTTGGTCACACCAGAGATCTGTGGACTCTCGCCAACGAAGTAACCCTTCTGCAGGGTCGGTTCGATACTTGCGAGCGCATGAGCAGCCTCTTCTTCCGTCGCGTCTGTTTTTTCGAGTATCGCTTGTCGATTTTTATCTGAACTATAACTCAGCAAAATAACACCTGAACCAGACGAACAGATATCGATTTTGGAACCTACCCGCAAACTAAACCCCATTTTATAAGGACTTTCGTGACGGGCAATCACCACTAACTCACCATTTTGATATCGGCTCAAATGACATGATTGGTTCATCTTATGGCAAAGTTGTTCCATCAAAGGAGCTGCATGTTTGAGCAGTTGTGCAATTGGTGATTGTTGGTTAGACAATGCAAACATCTTAAGTGTTAACTTGTAACTTGATAACTCACTATCAAATTCAATGTATTGTTTATCAATCAGAACGGAGAGCATGCGAAAGATTTCGCTGACACTTCGGTTAAGCTTTTCAGCTATCTGTTTTTTCGTTAAAGGGTCTACTTCTGATGCCAATAATTCCAGTATTTCTAACCCTTTTTCCAACGCTGGCGCTCTATACTCTGTCTTTTTACTCTTTTCCATTTAGGTAGTTCACCATTCAAAACTAGTATTGATAACAATAAATTAAGTACATATTACCACCGATAAAGTCACTTATAACAGCAAAGCTCCATAAAATAGGAGCTTTACAACTACGAACTGAGGTTATTCTCAAGCGACTATTTAATCAGCCCCATCATTTCAGGTATCGTCATAGAAACAGCCGGAACATAAGTTACCAACATCAATACCAGCACAATGACAAAGAAGAAAGGCAACAAGGTTTTAATCACACTATCGATGCTGATACCGCTAACTTTACAACCTGTAAATAATATCGGCCCAACAGGCGGAGTAATAGTACCAAGAGACAAGTTGAAGACTAATAAAATACCAAACTGCACAGGATCCATACCTAAATCCATGCATATAGGCAAGAAAATAGGGGTGAAAATCAATACCGCAGGCGTTGGATCCATAAAGGTCCCGACAAACAGCAACACCACGTTAATGATGAGCAGTAGAATAATAGGGTTGTCTGTCAGTGTCAGCAAAGAATCAGCGATCATTCCAGGTATCTGAGTGAAAGCCATAACCCATGACATTATCGACGAGGTTGCAAGCATAAAGATTACAATTGCTGTCATTTTGGCGGTATTTAGAAAAATTTCAGGTAATTTACTAAAATCCAACGAACGATAACAAGTACTTAAAAATAAGGCATAAACGACTGCAATTGCTGATGCTTCTGTGGCAGTAAATACCCCACCCAAAATGCCACCTATTACAATCACAATCAAAGACAAACTAGGGATCGCATCCACAGTCACTTTACAGCAGTCTGCCAGCGTCATCGTCTGTTTCGCAATATAGCCACGACGTTTTGCCATTATACCGGCAACAATCATGACACCAACGCCCCACAATATTCCCGGGACATATCCTCCCAAGAACAGTGCAGAAACCGATACACTACCAGCAACAGTGGCGTATACAATTAAGGTATTACTGGGTGGGATAAGCATTCCCGTTGGAGCGGATGCAATATTCACGGCTGTGCTAAATGCAGGATCATACCCCTCTTTTTTCTGAATTGGTGACATAATTCCACCAACCGCAGCAGCTGAAGCAACGCCTGAACCACTGATTGAGCCAAACAACATATTAGAAACCACGTTTGTTTGAGCCAAAGAGCCGGGGAAAAAACCACTAATAATTTTAGAAAAGTTAATCAGTCTTATCGCTATGCCACCATTATTCATAATATTCCCCGCAAGGATGAAAAATGGTATCGCTAATAGAGCGAACGAATCTAAACCAACAAACATTCGTTGCGCAGAAGTCACTATTGCCCCTTGTAGAGGCAGAATAACTAACATTGCTGCAAAAGAAGATATTCCGACACTAATACTTATCGGAGCACCAATAATTAAAAAGAACAGTGTGCCACTAAACATGATTAGAGCTGCTGTTAATGCTAAATCCATAATAAGTATCTCTGGTTAGTTCAACTGTTTTAAACGACGAACTAATTGAAGCTCGTTAAAAAGGAAATAAAATACAATCAGCGCACCACTAATCGGTATGGCCGAATAAATCACTCCCATAGGTATCTGCAAAGCCGAATCAAGTTGCCACATCTGACGAACTGCACTGTTGTACCCGCCTATAATCATGATGGATAACGCAAAAGTGGCTGTAGCCAATTCGGTAAACATATCAACAAAAATTCTCGTTTTATCAGAGAATTTTTGTCGTACAAAAGTAATAGCCATATGTTCTTTAAGTCCAAAAACATAAGCACTACCAAACAGTACCAACCAGATAAACAGGTATCTCGATAAGACTTCGCTCACCGCACTTGGACTGTTAAATAAATAACGTGCAACAACCTGATAAGTAACCAGAATCGTCATTGCACCGACAATAAGGATGCAAGCTGAGGATATAATCTTATCCACCCAGCTCTTTAGGGTTTCTATTTTCTTAAATAATTGATTTGGCATAACTTATTAAATCCTGAAAGGCTGGACATATAATCCAGCCTTTTTATACAAGTTCTATTGCATTGAAACTATTTTATTGAACAACGCTTTTTGAGCAGCCGTTTCAATTAACTCACTCTGAAGTGATTTACAGCTATCCTGAAATGGTACGATATCAACCTCGGTAAATGTCGCCCCTTTAGACTTAGCGATATTTTTGGCTTCTTCGATACGTGAATTCCAAGTTTTAAACTCAAATGGAGTGCTTTCTTTGGCCAATTTCTTAAGTGTTTTCTGGTCTTGATCTGACATTGAATCCAAGAACGAACTACTGGCCACAAATAGATCAGGTACCATTAAATGACGTGTAGCCGAGAAATAAGGTGCTACTTCATACTGTTTTAAATCAGCATAAGTAATTTCGTTGTTTTCCGCACCATCAAGAACGCCTTGTTGAACTGCACTGTACACTTCTCCCTGGCTCATAGGTACGCCAGTACCACCCATGCAAGATAACATCTTAATCATAGTTTTTGACTGCATAACACGAATTTTCTGACCACTCATGTCTGCGATATTTTTCACTGGCGCTTCTTTGGTATACATGCTTCTCGCGCCTGCGGTATAAGCCGTTAGTACTTCAAAACCAAATTTTTTCGTTGAAGCAAACAAGCCATCAAGCTCACCTGAGGTGAATACTTTTTCCTGATGTGCTGGACCCGCATAAATATATGGCATGCCAATCACTCGGAAAGTTTTGTCATAGTTTTCAACAAGAGGGTTCGCAACCATAGCCAATTGAATAGCACCATTTTGTACTAGTTCAAGCGCTGCTCGCTGATCACCCAGCAACTCATTTGGGTAAACCGTTAGCTTATAACGGCCATCCGTTTGCTCATTTAGTTTCTTACCAAAATCTTGCAATGCAAGAAACTGGGGGTGTTTATCAGACTGGTTAAAGGCCGCTTTTATTTCCATTGTTGCAGACGCTATTGATGAAAAGCTTAGTGAACTTCCGATAGTTACCGCGAGTGCTGCAAGTTTCAACGTTTTACTTTTTAACATGTAGATATCTCCATATAGGGACAAATTATTATATTGGTTAACAAATGACATTCATGTCGACAAAATCCATATCATCAAAGGTTTGGTTTTCGCCTAACATACCCCAAACAAAACTATAGTTTTGTGTGCCACATCCGGAATGAATAGACCAGCTTGGTGATAGGACCAATTGCTTATCTCGTACAATCAGATGTCGGGTTTCTTGTGGCTCCCCCATAAAGTGGAATACCACTTGTGAAGGTTCGATATTAAAGTAGAGGTAAGCCTCCATTCTTCTCTCATGAGTGTGCGCAGGCATCGTATTCCACACACTGCCGGGTAGTAGGTGAGTCACTCCCATACACAATTGGCAGGTAGGTAATACGTCCGGATGCAGATATTGGTTAATGACTCGCGCATTAGCATTTTCCTGGCTACCCAGCTCAACCTTTTTAGCTTCATCGCGAACAATTAATCGTGACGGATATTTGTGATGTGCTGGCGCACTTAAACAATACAGCGTGGCTATTTGGTCTTTTTCTAAAGACACAAACTCAATATTTTGCTCGCCTTTACCTAGATAAAGCGCGTCTAAATGTTCCAAAACGTAGCTATTTTCTTGGCAGCGTACTTCAGCTTTGCCACCCAAATTAACAATGCCCAGCTCACGGCGTTGCAGTAAAAACTCAGTACCAAATGTCTTTTTGTCTACAAAATCATCAAGCTTTAATGGTTTATCTGACGGACAAACGCCGATAGAAACAATGCGATCTATATGGCTATAAACCATTGTAACATCTTCATTAATAAACAAATTTTCAGTCAAAAACTCACTTCTCAACCGAGTTGTATCATACTGCTTGGCATCTGCCGGATTGTTGTTGTAATTGATAAACATAAATAACTCCTCACTGATAAACACCAGCTTATAGAAAATTCACATATAATCAATATCGATCAGATATGAATAAATTCATTCTGTGATCGAGTGCGTGTTATTTTTTGAAATAACATTTCATTTTTTTATATCGGTAGTGTTCATTACTATTTGTGACCTAGTAAATATTAGAAATCGCTAGTACTTCATATTAAATCAGGTCCATAATGCATAATCGTTTCAGGATATTTTATGGTTCTTTATTTATTCAGTTTGGAAGACAACGTCTCATTAATAACAGAATGCGATATCGGTTCAGGCCAAAGCATGGCGCTTGAGCCACACCATCACCGTGGATGAAGGTTGGTCAGCTCACTGAATTATTAATACATTAGAATTTCTGCGAAAGAGTGCAGTCATTTGAGTTCAAAGGAAAAAGATGGAAATTGATTTTTCAATAGCCCAACTTCTTGGGTTTGTAAGCTTTGGGTTAGGCCTTTCGACGTTTTATCAAAAAGATGATCGAAAACTAAAAGTGATAATGCTGATATTTAATATCAACCATCTCTTTCATTACTTGTTGCTTGGGTCTGTTATGTCTGCGGTAGGTGCAAGCCTATCCGCACTAAGGACAGGTGCATCCATTTATACATCTTCAAAATACATCGCTGCAATATTTATTATCGTCGGATTGAGTTTAGGCCTGTATATGGCCAATGATTGGTGGGAACTATTCCCTATCATCGGCACCACAATTGGCACCTACGCAATGTTTGCTTTAAGCGGAATAAGAATGCGTATCTGCTTTCTGGTAGGGGCAACGTGCTGGTTAACTAATAATATATTGGTAGGCTCAATTGGCGGTATCTTGTTAGAAATCACAGTGATCACAATGAATATTTTTACTATCTACAGGTTAAGTAAAAATAAAAAATGCTCAGATGAAAAACAAGCCGTTTGAACATATCAAACTCAATAAACCCAGCCTCATTAGGCTGGTTTTTTATTCCTACACATAAAAACAAAGTCATGATACATTTAAAATCAAACCATAGGTTCAATTTTATCAAGCGCCATAACCAAAGAAGTGCTTAACGACGTACCCTAACAAATTAAGGTAGCTCAGAAATGTTATTTGGAAATATAGAACAATTGGAACTTATCCCTTTTACTGATAAGAAACTATCAGAAATGATCGATCAGGCTTCTATCATTGCAAAAGAAAATCCAGATGGAAAATACCCCCTTACTGAAGAAGGTGCGTTTGTCGTATTAGTCTCAGCAGAAACTGAACCCACCTCTCAGCGTAAGGCTGAAATACATAAACACTACACTGATGTACAGATTATTCTGCAAGGTGAGGAACGAATCGGTTATTCAAATTCATTGAGCCAGGATTTGAAAGACATTAATGAGTTAGAAAACGACCTGCACTTCCTGCCTGAAGTACAAAATGAAAATTTTGTTGATCTACACTCTGGTGATTTCGCCTTATTTTACCCAAATCAGATCCATCGCCCCTTATGCGCAATTGACCAACCATCTGCGGTCAGAAAAGCGATAATTAAAATCCCATACCAGTTATTCCATCAATAATCTTGACCGTATTGATCTAATAAACGCGCCTCACCTTTTGATTAAAGTGAGGCGCGCTTCGATACAGCAATACCAGTCACACTAGATAACGGTTAGACCATCATCTCTATCGGCTTCCAGCGTGCAAGCTCTCTAGGGAGTTTTATACCCTGTGCAGTCAGCAGATTAACCCGTGCTAAATAAGCTGCACCATGCATCAGATGCTTGGCTAAATCAGCGGCGCGGCGGTCTTGATAGTTATCAAGGTAACTGTCCTTTGCCCAAGCATTGAATGCGCCTAGTGCAGGGCCAGCCCAGATTTGATAGTCCATTTCTCGCCCTGCTTCTCCTGTATTCGACCAACGACTTGATAAGCCAAGATACCAACGGAAAATCAACGCCATTTTACGTTTTGGGTTACCTTCGGCACGAACGATCTGTTTAGGATCCCGCTCGTTAAAGTGTGCCACCGTACCCGCCCAAATATCATCAAGCGTTGAGCGGAAAACCTGTGTCTCCAACTTATGCCGTTCATCTGCAGGAATGGCCTCGATAGAATCATAACGCGTATATATTTCATACAGCTTATTTGCTCGCATCGGGAATAGTGTGCCACGTTTGACCACCTGTAATTTTACCCCCATTTCGAACATATCCGCAGCTGGAGCCATGGTGACATCCGCCATCTCTGTGGTGGCAAGCAGTTTACGAGTATGCTCACTTGCTCCCGCTTCAATACAGGCCTGATTAATAGAACCCGTAACAATAAAAGCAGCGCCCATGTTAAAAGCTGCCAACGCTGCATCAGGAGTACCAATACCTCCACCAGAACCAACACGTAGTGGGATCTTGAATTTGTACTGAGCTTGAATCTCTTCTTTCAATGCTAATATCGTCGGCAATAGTGTAACCAGAGGACGATTATCGGTATGTCCTCCCGAATCCGCTTCTGCGGTAATATCGTCAGCCATAGGAACATGCTGTGCCAGTTCCATTTGCTCTGCGGTTATCCGCCCTTCATTCACTAATGCTTGAAGGATCTTCACCGGCGCAGGTTCCATGAATTTACGTGCCACTTCGGTACGGCTAACTTTTGCGATCACTTTGTTGCTTATTTGGATTTCGCCTTTTGCGTCGCGGCTTAAACCCGCAGCGCGATATTGAACAATTTGTGGTGTCAAACCTAAAAAAGCAGACGCTTCGACAGTACGCACTTTATGTTTTAAAAACAGCTCTACGCTACCGCGCTCAAGCGCGGGCTCGCTAGGGCTGTGGATCAAGTTAAACGCATAGGGGCCGTTAGGTAATGCCGCTTGAATACGGTTAATTGCTTGCTCCACTCTGGATGGGATCAAACCTGCAGCACCAAAAGAACAGAGTATGCCAGCCTGACCGAGCGCAATAACCAGCTCTTCAGAAGAGATACCATTCGCCATCGCTCCCGCATAGTATGCGTATTTCACGCCATGCACCCGGCAGAACTCACTATCACCAAGGCTTTGTGTTCCAAGCGCCGGAGCAAAAGCACTGACCGGATGAGCGTTATTGGCACTGGCGCTCTCTCCAGAAACAAGGGTGGCATCCTGACTGATACCCAGTCCTTTTTCTGGATGATTTACCAGATAACAGCCGAGGCTGAGATCTTTTAAGATCTGAGCCATCGCATCTGTAGAAAATTGGGTTCTATTTTCTTCAACCTGCCACGGCCACGGCGACAGTTTTTCATTATTTAATGTTGCTTGATGAGTCGTCATATTTATTACCCTTTCTCAGGCTTCTTCAATACAGATAGCGATATCAGACAGTTCGTATATACGCAGGCCATCTTTACTTAAGTTTGCATCACCGATAATAACCTTCTTACCATCTATCTCCTCGATAGAAGTAATGTGTACATCCAGTGACATCTGTTTATTTAGCGGATTAATTTGGCCACGATATTTCCATTTAACTTCAGACTGAATCTGACCAAACTTAGGCGAACGGAAACCGGCACCTAGATCTTTGTTGATTGCATAGGTCTGCATCAGTTCAATAATGGCTTCTACGCCTAGTGAACCGGGCATAACCGGATCTTGGTGGAAATGGAACTGGAAAAACCAATCGCTTGGGTCAATGGTACGTTCAGCGTGCAAATAACCTAAGCCAGCTTTACCGCCGTCGCTGGTGATTTCGACCTTATCTATAAAGTTCAGGCGGCCACCAGCCAACTTATAATGTGGCTGTAATTCACCCGTTAACAAGGTTGGTGCATTGAAGTAACGACTCCCTTTATCAAGCAGGTTTATGCTGACATCCGGTGTACGATTATTTTCGATGTGCCATGGTTGTTTCACCTGACCGTTATCCAGACCAAGTTGATCTTTCAGTGCATCCCCTTTGAAATAACCAAATACCGCAGTACCTTCATAGAAAGGAACACCATCGGTACTTAACTCAAAACTGAAACTCTGAATGATATTCGACCCCATCATAACGGTTGAAAGCAGCCGAGAATCATTGACGATAGTTTTACCACGCAAGTCAACGTTGCGTAACATCTTGCCGCTACCGTCAAGGTTACGGAAAAATAGCTCCAAGCCCGGGAAACCTAGCGTAGTTCCCATATAACCGGAGATAAACCCATTAGGCTGCAACGAAATTTCCATCAGTACTGAGTATGGCATTAAGCTGTCATGGCTATTTTCGTCGAAATACCATGCGTTCTCTGGCACTTCATATTCAGCAATACACGATGACGGTGTTTTAAAGTCTCCACGCGTACCATTGACTTCAATAACACGGGTCGTCAGTTGCAAATCACCACACGGCGTACGCGGTGGGATCATGCCACGATAGATTGCAAAATCAGAACCGAAACATTTTTCGATATCACCCGTAGCAAATTCGAACATATGGTATGGGGTAAACGGTACAGTGTCTGGTGTCCGGTTTGGATAATCCGGCGTCATCGGTGCTTCAACGTGCTGAAGCGGGATCACCCCTTTATTCTGGGCGGTGTTTAGATCCGGTATCTGAGCCATCAGAGGTGCGTTCTCAGACGCCTGCTTTTGCACAACCGGAACTTCGGTGAGTTCAACGACTGGCGCTTCCTCGAGCAGATCATAGCGGGTACATTCCGCCTCTTCTTTTATCATCACACCCAGGTTTTGGAAATCGACCACGACTTTGCCATCAAGCAAAATATCAATATTGGCTTTTGCGTAAGGACGGGGGCTTAAGCCTATCTCTGTCACTTCCATTCGATAAGTCAGTACAGCCGATTGCGGCAATACCTGACCACGACAACGTACTTGTTGAGAGGCATTTTCCAGCGGTTGAAAACGACCATTGCTAACTTGGGTATGAAGGCCTAAATGCATCATATAGAACTGAAGCAACTGACCACAACCTTCTGCCATCAATGACCCAGCCATGACCGAGTCATCCTTAAAGTGGCAAGGGAAATACCAATGTTCTGGCTCTAGTTGTTTATGACCTTCAATCAAACCAAGCCCCCATGCACCACCTTGTGGCTCAACACGGCTAACTCGCTCGATCATCATAAACTTCTCAGAACTAAAGCACAGTGAAGGCTGAATACGATCAGAATGATGGCTATCACCGAAACAAGCTGCAATATTCCCATTCAGCAAATGGTGCAGTGAGTGATAATCAAACTGTGTTTTAGGGCAATGCAACAATGGATTAAAACGCTGCTTAACCACAAGGTTTCTTGCCTTTATTTCTTCTTCTGTATGGATAACCCCTTTACCGTCCGCCAGCTCTTCATCGGTAAAGAACCCTGCGCAGCCGTTATCCATTTTCAGGATCATTTTATCGCCGACAAAACACTCATAAGAGAAGAAAAACAGTAACGTATCGCCATTACGGGCAAAATTATTGATGGAGATGTCGTAACGTAATGTATCACCGCCACGAGGTAAGTCACCGAGGAAGGTAAGCGTGCAATCAAGCAGGCGATAAACTCGCTCACCCTTGTTTTCAAAATCGATACCCAGATAACTTATCAGCATTAAATCACACTGGCCTGACTCTACAGCCACGGCCCATGGGATTTGTCCATCAACCAAATAGGGAGCATTAACAGGAATATCGTATTCCGTGGTCATGGTACTTGGTTTGTATTCAAGCATGGTTGCATCAAGTTTTGTGACCCGAGAAACTAATAAATAGTCTGTCGTCGGCAATCTAACACGGCGAGAATAGCTATCAATAATGGCGTAATCTGAGCCAAATACCTTGGCAATATCGCCTTCTGCGTATTCAACTAAATCATCGTAATCCCATATACAAGGTTTACGTATAGGCTTAGCTATAACAGCGCTTTCCGCCGAAACAGCAACCGCTTGAGGGCTTAACACGGATGCCGGCTCGGTGCTGACCTGAGAAGTAACTTGTTGCAACTGAGCCTTCATTAGCGCATCTGCTATCTTCAGGCCTTGCTCCCTGCTTTGAAGGAATGCTTTATGAACCTGCTGTGCGAGTTGCTGATTTTTTATGAACGAAGATGAATTCTGATCTGTCATATTGCTTTGATTACCTGTAATCGGAGCCTGGTTTGATGTTGCCAGAATCTGGGTTACTGATGAATTTATTGGCGCTTGTACGTGCGGCTTGGGCATATGCAACTTAGGTTCATGGAACTTAGATTCACAGAACGTAGGTACATGCGACTTAAGTACTTGCGGCTTCGCGTTAACGGCTTTTTTCTGAATAGTGGCTAACTCAGGAAGATCGGCGTTTACGATATGCTGATAAATATCGCGGCCACCAAGAGATACTTGCTTGATCAACTGACGCTTTGAATCTGCTGGAAGATCGTTCTTCAAACGTAAATTCAGTGATTCTATTTCTGCTTCAGACTGGCTGAACAATAGCTGTGAACACTGATCTTCACTGATATTCGCTACCATAGCGGATTTACTGCTCGCGTGAGATGCCGTGTTATTCAAACTGAGCAGGCCATGAAGAATACTCGCCATACCAGATGCAGAATAACAGTGTCCTAAGCGTTGACTGGCTTGAGTTATTGAAGCGTTAACCAGCGGAAATTGCACTGCATGGGTACTTTTTGATATATGGGTACTTTTTGATATATGGGCACTTTCTGGTGCTTGGTTTATCTCCAAAACACGCAGATTAATTTCGCTAATCCCCGTTTGAGTAAGTAAGCTATCTGTCAGGTTCTTGCTGCTATTTAACTGACTAAAACCGAGGGCACTGATTTCAGCGTAACTAGAGTCTGGTTGTTTTTGCTTATCAACCAGTACAATGGCACCAGCACCTTCGCCCACTTTCCAGCCACTATCTTGTGCAGTAGAGGCCACTGGGGTAATGCGGTTTTTCAAAATCACCTGTTCAGCACTGCCACTCAGATCGACAGCAGCAATAACCACGGCATCCAGTGATTCTTGTGACATTAGGTTTTGAGCAACATCGATACAGCGTGCTACTGATTGTTCTGCAGCAGAAATAGTAAAGGCAGGACCATTAAAGTCCCACAGAGAAGCAATACGAGACGCCATAATATTGCCGATAAAGCTGGTGTACTGGTTCAGTTTTGCTGCATCAAGCACACTATCCATTGCAATAGTTTCTAGTGCTTGGTATTCGCTATCACTCAACTGTATGCCCATATTGCTCAGGCTATCTGAAAGTTGCGTATGTAAGTTAACCCGGCCACGGAACTGATGCATTTCCAGTTCGGTTTCCATGGCAACCAAAACCGCCACTTTTTGTCCGGATTCCAGCTTGGCATCACGGATCGCTTCATCGGCAACTTTCATCAATAAAAGCTGCTGAGAGATCAAACGGTCATCTTCGTTTGGTGGCACTTTAAAGCGTAAGAAATCGAACTCAAACTGATCGATATATCCGCCTTCAGGCACACTATGCAAGCCAAACTTGCTTAGAATATCCGAATGTTGATCCAATCCTTTCCAGCGTTTTTTCGGTAACGCAATAAATGCATCAGTACCCGTTTCAATCGCGTGGTTCAGCGCATTAATGCTATTTAACTTACCAAAGTGCGAAGCTAAACCAGTCACTTTCAACTGAGATATCGCCGTCTTTTTATCTTCGTTCTCCAAAGAAACCGTTGCCGAAGAGGCTGTTTTTTCAGATGGGCCTTGCCATGCTTCCAGCAATAGATGTGCATTGCAGCCACCAAAGCCAAACACAGAAACACCCGCGCACCGCTCAGTATTACCCTCTTTATCCGGCCAAGGTTGTACTTGATTCGGCAACGTATGTGCACCAAATAAGCTATCAGGTGAAGAAAGTGGTGTGGTCAGGTTAATACTCGGTGGAAGCAGGCCTTCTTTCATTGCGAAGATCATCTTCATAATGCCCGGCATACCCGCTGCAGTGAGTAAGTGCCCTAAATTAGATTTAGCCGAACCAATGAGTGGTACCTGGCTATTATTCAATTTATCGGCAAAGAAACGCTCCATTGAAGTTAGTTCAACTTTATCCCCCAGCGGAGTGCCTGTCGCATGACATTCAATCACTTCAATACTTTCTGGAGAAAGATCGCTTGCTTCATAAGCTCGTTCGAAAGCTTGAACCTGTCCTTTACTGTTCGGGCTCAATACAAACTGACCACGACCATCATTGGATAAACCAATGCCATTCACAACAGCATAAATATGGTCGCCATCGCGCTCTGCATCTTCCAGTCGTTTTAGTACTAATACCCCTGCCCCTTCACCAGCAAATAGCCCCTTGCTGTTACTATCAAAAGGAACGGATACACCGTGATCCGGATAGGCGTGAAAAATGGAAAAACCCATATTGATAAAGAAAGGATCTGCTCCCGAAACCGCCCCCGCCAACATCATGTCGGCTTTACCTGTATTCAGGTAATCACAAGCTAATTTTAGCGAGTACACCGAGCTGGCACAGGCCGCATCTAAGCTTAGCTGTGCACTACCGAGGCCCAGAGCATCGGCAATCAGTTTAGAAGCATTGTGCGCTGCAACACCATTGGCGGGGTTGATGCTTGTTTGCGTTTCATTCGATGGGCTTAACAAGAAATCAGGGTTCGCCAGTGTTGTTTGTAAGGCTTTCTCTACCGCCGAATGATAAAGCGGCAAAAATAGATCATTAGAACGTGTGGTAGGAAACGATAACGCCCCCATAACCACGCCGGTTCTTTCAAGAACATTCGCATCGGGTGCAATGCCCGCATCCGCCAGTGCTTTACGGCTGGTATCTATGGCCCATAAAAAGCTGTCGTCCAGGCCTGAAAAACTTTCGGCAGGCAAACGGTATCCGCTTGCGTCAAAAGTAAAGTTCTCAACGTAACCACCCTTATCACAATAAAAACGGTCAGATTCCCCTTGCAGACCTTGATAAGCCGTTGGATCAGCACCAAGTTTTTCAGCCGTTAATGTAGTACGGGAGTCTTTTTTGTCTAACAGGTTGTTCCAGAAAGCCTTTGGTGTATCCGCATCAGGATACAGGTTAGCTAAACCGACAATGGCGATTTTTGTTTGATGGTGAGAACTCATACAGGTTCTCCTTCTAAAGTTATTTCTGATGTTACTTGATACTGTTCAAGCCCCTTAATAAGGGGATCAAGTGACAATGGGATCTGGTGACTAACCAATTGGCCAATACATTTAAGCAGGGTAAGAATATCTTCACCGCCTTTGGCATTGCTGGCGACAGTACTCGTTGCAGCTGTACCGCTTTGATTCATAACGCTATCAACACGATTGATTTTATCGATCAAGGTGCAGGTTTGTCGGTCAGCACCAACCTCAATAAACAGGCGCGCTCCCTGCTCTCGGGCACTGCGCACGAGTGCGTTAAAATCGAGTATCGAACAGAAGGTGTCTGCAATCGAAGCAGCAATACTTTGACTATCCATGTGGACTGGCTGATCCTGATTTTGTGGCTGCAAGCCAGCGGCACTGATAAAGCGAATATGTTCCGGTAAGTCATCACATAATGGCTGATGATAGAACTCCGTCACCTGTTTATGCTGACTTAGGGCTGGAGTTGTGTGCATCGCAGTGACTCTATTGGCTGCAATTCCACGTTTACCCAGTTTTTTCAGTAAGCTACGGCACTGTTGTTCACAACCAGCTAAGACACAGGTATCACCCTGAATAATCGCCAGATAGGCGTGAGGAAATTCTGGTAGCAGCGCCTCTATTGCTGTCGCGTCACTACGTACAACAAAACTGTTCCAGATAATCTCTTCATCGCTGTTTAACTGCCATGCTTCGCGAACCGCCGTTAACTCACCAGAAATTGCAGTGGTAAATATCGGGCTGGTTTTGGTCATTTCAATTAGTGCGTGCGGGTTTTTCCATACCCCTAAACTTGCCCACATTGATGCTTCTCCTTTGGAGTAGCCCATAGCAAAGTCTGGTCTGATGGCGAACTCATTACACAAAAGCTGAGTTAATAAATAACTACTACCCACACCAGCTATAGCCAGCTCACTTAAACTCATTTCTTTTGGCGTATTACTGTATGTTTTATCAGCCTGAAGTATCTCTTTAAGGTTCCCTTCACGCTCTAAACGCGCGTAAAGTTCGGGAAAATACTGGTGAAATTCACGCAACATTCCGGGATAAACCGTGCCAACACCGGGATAAACAAAGGTCACGCCACCTTTGCTGTTTGGCGATGATGAAAAACAACTGCCTGCAGGCGTTTTGTAATGACTATTGTCGGCCATTACTTTCGGCAACGCGTCATTCATAGCCGCAATTTCCTGCAACATAGCGGACACTGAAGTCGCTTGTAATACAATGGCGGGGAACGATGGCGAACAAGAAGCATCTGCCTGATACCGTTTAAGGTTATCAATCATCAATTCTATTAAGTCATTTGGGTGAGTAAAGCCAGCACTCAATTGCTCACTCAACTGTGCTAAATGAGCGGTTAATACCGCTTCATTTTTCCCGGTTACGATAAAGAACAATCGAGATGGCGATAACATGGAACGAGGTGTTTTTAACCCGGTAGCCTGAGTTAAAACCAAGCTACTTGAACACATTTCGGTTTCGAAACTGATGCTCGTAACCCGTGCTTTATGCGGTTCAGTAAACCAATACTGACTTGTGCTTTTCTCATCAGGATCAGAATTAAGTGTACGGCCAGAAATGGCTTCCACCATTTGGTACAGAGCGAGGAACTTTTGCTCATGTGATAATGAACTCAACGCCTTCTGGTTACTTAGATCGGTTTGCTGACGACGGGCTTGCGCCAAGGCATGCTCCATACACTCTACGCTTGCGCACGCAGAACTCACGTTAAAACCAGAGAGGTAAGCGTGAGGGTGTATTTTATTTTGCGCAGCCATGAGTGCTGTCACCATCAATAGAGCTGGCTGGTTGTCATCATGCTCCGGGTAAACTGAAAATTGCACTAACCGGCCTTGACTGACCAATTGAATCGCCCTTTGTAAGGCGGCTTCAAAATCCTGCCCGACAGACACTTTTTCTATCGCTGGTAACGATGATAAACGGTCAGCAAATAATGCCGCTATCTCTACTGGGTTTGCTAAAAGAGCGATGCGCAATGGCATCGCTTGAATAGAAGAGTTGTCCACTATGACAATGACTCCTTTTGTGGCTCCGGCTTGTTCAGAAATGCCTGATTAAGGCTTTTACTGATCGTCACCTTTGCCCCTTTCATTACGCAACTTAAACGGCCATCTTGATGATAAAGCGCAATATTTGCTTGCAGTGAACGTGAGGTATTTTTCACCACTTCAAGCTCTAACCAACCCTTGTCACCTGATTGCATCGGCGCATAAGAAACGAACTCACCAATAGCAGAAGGCAGGCTAGCGGCTGCATATTTTAATCGCGCCCAAACCAGCATTGCTTGTAACAAATAGTCTTCAGCGAATGGCTGACAACCGCCGACATGTTGTGTAGCAACAAAGGCGCCACAATCCTGACTGGCAATCATTGGAAGCTGACAATAAGCAACAAGCCCTGATTCATCAAAGCGCTGTACATACTGTATGCCCTGAAGCCTTGGACCATGGAACAAAGTTCCATTGCGGTACAGCTCATCCCCGGTGATTACTGATTTACTTTCATCAGTAATAAAGGTTTTCACCTGAGCCTCCGTTGCCACTTTCGTCGTCAGCAATGCTTTGTATTGAGGTCGCCCCTGGCTGTTAATAATGGCGTTTATCTGGCCTTCATCGTCCAGCGTCATATTCAGCGTTAACACTTGTGCCGCATCCGTTTCAAAAATGACACCTTTAAGCAATTTGTAGTCACGAACAGAAACGTTCGCCCCTAACCACTGCTCTGCGGCCTCACGCATCCATTGAATAGCACACACTGTTGGTAACACTGGGTTACCAGCAATGCGGTGATCCTCAACGAAAGGCATTGCCTTTGGGTCAAGGATACGAGTGACAGTGATACTGTTATTCAGCGGACTCTTTGCTAGCAGCACAGACTCCGCATCAGGCTTTTTTACAGCAGCTTCCTTCTCCTCAGAACCTTGCATGCTTGTACCCACAAGCAGTTGAATGCCCGAGTCACTCAGCAATTGTGAACTAAACAGTTCCGCACCCGCTTGTAGTGGAATGACATACACACCACGCTCAGTAAACATCTTCTTCAAGGCTGGGCTCACCATACCGCCATCCCACGGCCCCCAGTTAAAGCTCATTACTTTTGCGTCTGGGTAACGTGCCGACAACTGCAAAGCGGCTTTGTTAAGGATGTCATTAGACATAGCGTAATCGCTCTGGCCTGTATTACCGTAAAAGCCTGCAGCGGATGAGAACATTGCGACTAGTTTTAGCTGGCTGCAATCTAAAGCATTCAATACCACTTTAAGGCCTCCAACTTTGGTTCCGTAAACCAAATTAAGCTCATCCAGTGTTTTGTCTTGAATGTACTTATCAGCCAATACACCTGCGCCATGAATCAAACCAGTGATGTCACTGAACTGAGACAGCGTTGCATTTACTGATTCACCATTTGATACGTCCAAACACAAATACTCGGCACTTGCACCCACCTGAGTAAATGCCGCCAATGCTGCATTAATTTCCAGACTACTTAATATTGGTTTTTCTAATGCATCGACTTTGGCCGGTGTGGGTTTATCACCGGACGCTTTAAGGTGAGCAATTGCCGCGGCCTTTAGCTCTGCTGCTGCTTTTCCTTTCGCCCACTCTGGTTGTTCATTGTCGGTTATATGCTTACTGCGTCCTGCTAAAATAAAGTGTGATTGACACTTCTTGGCCAGTGACAAAGCACATTCAAACGTTACGCCTTTCGCCCCGCCAGTCACCAAAACCTTATCGGTTCTAGTGAGTTTTGCAGCGGCCACTCTCTTTTCAGCACTGCCCGCATCAATAGCCGTTAATGTGGCGCGTCCAGATTCACTTAGCCCTATCTCAACGGCGTTAGTATTGATATCAAATAGCTCTGCAGTTACTGCTTCTGAAAAATGACGGGCATCCAGAGTTGGAGCAACATCTAGCGCTCGACAAAATACATTAGGCCATTCGTGACTTAACGTTTTAGTTAAACCGGACAACGCCGCTTGGTTTAGCTCTGCATTCAGCAATTGTTTTGTATCCAGATAGCCAAAACCACCATCAATACGGCTGACGGTAAAGAAGCTTGCACGACTTGAGGTTGCTAGCGAATTTAATTGAGGTTGAAGTAGCTTAGCGAACAAGAACGCCATTGAAAGGCTTGATCGCGCCTCTTCACTTAACGCTATAGCGGCTTGTTTACTATCAGCATTGTCAGAAACCTTATTCTCAACATGCGGCTGTAAATGAATAAATCCACAAACCTGCTTATGTGCATTTTCAATGTCAGAAATAACACCTTTTACACCAGCTTCATCAATGCTAGTTAATGGATAACTTTTGATTTCAGCGTTTAATGGTGAAGCAGCAGATAAAGGGCTACGTACTACGGCGACTTGCAGGCCGTGAGCCACTAACGTTTCAGCAACAACACCAGCATTATGACCATCATCAGTGATCACAATACAAGCGTCTTTGACAAAACAGTCGGCGAGTTTATCTACCGCTGGAAGCTTTTTTAGCGCCACCTCATTGTGAGGAGGTAATTCCACTAGCGAGGTTTCTGCTTGAGTTTCGGATTGGATTTTTTGTGCAGCTTCAACGGCCGAACTATTTTCAGCGGTCGCTGAAGTTGTCTCACCCGAAAGCTTGCTTTGCATATAAGTGACTATTTCACCCAACGTACGGCACTCGGCTAAATCGTCTGGGTTTAGCTCTGGTAAATCAGGCAGTTGATCCTGAACTGTACCTAAGATCTCTACTCGCTTGATAGAGTCGATACCTAAGTCCGCTTCCATATCCATAGCAAGATCCAGCATCTCAACAGGGTAACCCGTTTTATCTGCAACCACTGATAACATGGTGCTTTGAACATGAGCAGCATCTAAATGGTTTGCTGCATTGTCTGATGCCAGTGCCACTATTTTTTCAGATGTAGGAGCCACTACCGAAGGCAACTTACTGTTCATGTAGTCTACGATCTCACCCAGAGTACGGCACTCGGCTAAATCGTCTGGATTAAGCTCGGGTAAGTCAGGTAGCTGATCCTGAACCGTACCTAAGATCTCTACTCGCTTAATGGAATCGATACCTAAGTCCGCTTCCATATCCATAGCAAGATCCAACATCTCAGTTGGGTAACCCGTTTTATCTGCAACTACTGATAACATGGTGCTTTGAACATGAGCAGCATCTAAATTGTTTGCTGCATTGTCTGGTGCCTGTGCCACTATTTTTTCAGGTGTAGGAGCCGCTACCGAAGGCAACTTACTGTTCATGTAGTCTACGATCTCACCTAGAGTACGGCACTCGGCTAAATCTTCTGGGTTAAGCTCAGGTAAGTCAGGTAGCTGATCCTGAACCGTACCTAAGATCTCTACTCGCTTGATAGAATCGATACCTAAGTCCGCTTCCATATCCATAGCAAGATCCAGCATCTCAGTTGGGTAACCCGTTTTATCCGCTACCACATCAAGCATTGTGCTCTGAACTTGTACTGCATTCAGGCCACTTTGTTGTGTCGGTGCTAATGCAAGTGCAGAAGGAGCTACTGTCGCAACGGATACTGCTCCTAGCTGGCTGTTCATATAATCCACGATTTCACCCAGCGTATTGCACTCGGCTAAGTCTTCAGGGTTGAGCTCCGGAAGCGTAGGAAGCTGATCCTGAACCGTACCTAAGATCTCTACACGTTTAATGGAGTCGATACCTAAATCCGCTTCCATGTTCATGGTGAGATCCAACATCTCTGTTGGGTAACCCGTCTTGTCTGCAACCACTTCAAGCATGGTAGTTTGAATTTGACTGGCGTTTAATCCGCTGGTGTTGGTTGAATTAATATTTGCCGCCGCAACGGTAACCGTAGCGTCAACAACCGCTGATGAGGGTTGCTCTCCCAGCGTAGTATTTATGTAACTAACGATTTCACCTAAGGTACGACACTCGGCTAAATCTTCTGAATTAAGCTCTGGCAGATCAGGCATTTGCTCCTGAACTGTACCTAAAATTTCAACACGCTTAATAGAGTCGATACCTAAGTCCGCTTCCATATCCATATCAAGATCTAACATCTCAGTGGGATAGCCTGTTTTATCAGCGACCACTTCCAACATCACTTTTTCAGCATCGGATGTTTGTACTGACGCAATAGCCTGTTGAACAGGTGCTGGTGCCAATGCTTGAACCGGAGCTTGAGCTGGGGCAACTGGCACAGGAGCAACACTTGTTTTCGCTGGCGCAATATTTTCCACTGGCGTAGCTGCTTTCACTGGTGCGACTATTTTTACTGCCTCTGCAACTGGTGCGGGTGCCGCGCTTTGAACTATCGCGGCTTGTACCGGCACTGCTGTCTGAATAGCGGCGGTTTGCACTGGTGCTGCTTGCGAGGTCAATAAGCCTAATGCGGAGTTATTGCTGCTCGCCTGAAGTTCAAGGTAATGGGCGTGAGCTTTCAGTGTTTCTGCCTGGTGTTGATGGAACATTTCCATTGAACGCTGCAAGCTATCAGGAATGGCAACACCCGTTGCGGCCATTTGAGCCTGCTGCGTCATCAACGTAGTAAAGGTATCACCGTATTGCTGTGGAATAGCGAGGAACTGCTGATGAAGCTCTGCTGCTTGTTGCTGCGCGGTAAAAAATGCCTCCAATGAAGCATCTGCAACAGGAACGGCTGAAGTGATTGCCTGCGTTGTTCCTACCTGCGGCGCTGCTTTCTCCTTTACAGATAATGATTCACTTGCTGGCGCAACTTGTTGTATCTGTTGTGGAACGGCTTGTACTGCTTCTGGCGCTGCGGCAACAGGGACTTCACGAATTTCAGTTTTGATCACTTCTTTTTCCACTATTTTCTCTACTATTTCAGTTTGCTTGCTGACGGTTCCCGCTTCTAATGACGCCGCCATTTTCGCTCGGGTCGAGGCACTGATGTAATTCGTCGCACTCAATTTGATGTTCATTGGCGACGGCGCATCTGGTTTAGCAATGTCGGCTTGATACGGATCGATACTGTCTAGTGAAACACCAACAACGGCGAGCTGAACTGCAGCCAAACGTAATTGCAGATCAGTATCACCTTTAGGATTTGGGTTAAGACTGATAGTACAAAGTTCATCCGACTTGTTAGTCAGCGTTTTTTCTACCAATTTCTGCAGGATATTTTTCGGTCCGAACTCAACAAAAATTCGAGCACCAGCCTGATACATTGCTTCAAGCTGTGTGCTGAAACGAACAGACTGCAACATATGTTGCTTAAATGCTTTCTTAATGGCTTTGCCATCACTCTTATACAGCTCGCCAGTGGCATTGGAGTAGAGCGGTAATGCTGGTTTGCTGAACGTAGATTTATCGATGGCAGCAGCAAATGGTTTCTGTGCGTGGGCCACCAATGGCGTATGGAATGCACCGGAAACAGGCAGTGGTATCGTTTTAAAACCCTGCTCAGTCAAAGCGCTGGCCGCAAGCTGTGCTTTGTCTGTCGGTCCTGCAATCACTAGCTGTGTTGGAGCGTTGTAGTTGGCGATGCTTACCCCTTCAAAACCATCGATGGTTTTTTCAACATCAGCCAGTTTGTCTGCATCAAGAATTACCGCATACATAGTGCCGCAATCACCTTCAGCTGGCGTTTCTGCCATAGAGTGACCACGAGCAAAAGCAAGTTGGTAATAATCCTCTTGAGATATTGTGCCTGACGCACATAACGCGCTTAGCTCACCAAAACTGTGCCCTGCGACCATATCAGGTTTGAAGCCAGCTTGAGTCATAAGTTCATACTGACCCATAGAAACCACACCGATAGCGCTTTGTGCATTAGCGGTGTTAGTTAGAGTCGCTTCCTGAGCGGCAATGTCCTGTTTATTAAATGCAGGAACCGGGAAAAGCACCTTTGATAACTGGGTCTTTTTATTTTGGCTGAATACCTTATCTGCGGTCGCCAACTGTTGACGCATTTCCGGGAAATGACAGGCGAGATCACGGCCCATATTTAGATACTGTGAGCCTTGACCTGCAAACAGTGCAGCAACTTTTGCCGTTCCATTTTCACTCACTAAGCCCGACTCACGATAGCTCGTTCCACTCGGTAGTTGCCAATGTGATTTCGTTTGGCTTTCAAGCTGTGAAATAGCCTGACTCAGTTGAGACTGAAGCTCTTGCTCTGATTTAACCACAATACCCAGACGCGCATGATTTACATCAACGCTGCGCAGGCCATATGTATGGGCAAGCGCTTCCAGATCTGTTTTCTTTGCAGAAATATCCGCTGAAATTTCTTTCAAACTGGCGATGAGTGCATTACGAGTCGCTGCACTGAGTAATAATGTTTGAGGTACCTGACGTTGACGATACTTATCACCGCGAACATGTTCAGGAGTATATTCTTCCATAACAACATGGAAGTTAGTGCCACCAAAACCGAACGAGCTCACACCAGCACGACGTGGCGTATCATCAGCACGTCTCATCCATGGGCGAGTTTGGGTATTAAGATAAAATGGAGAATCTTCAATTTTTAACTTTGGATTAGGGCTGGTGACATTAATCGTGGCAGGCAATACTTTGTGATGCAGTGCAAGAGCTGCTTTGATTAAACCGGCTGTGCCTGCGGTCGATTTAGTATGGCCAATCTGAGATTTTACCGAGCCTAATGCGATATGCTGTTTATTCTCGTTGTCTTGGCTAAATATAGAATTCAGCCCATTAAATTCAGCGACATCACCCGCCGCCGTGCCAGTACCATGCGCTTCTAACAAATCGAGTGAATGCGGGGCAAAACCAGCATCATCATAGGCACGTTTAAGTGCTTTTGCCTGACCCTCAGGGCGAGGAGCATAGATACTCTTAAACTTACCATCAGAAGAAGCACCCATACCTTTTATGACGGAATAAATACGGTCACCATCTCGCTCTGCGTCTTCAAGACGCTTCAGGGCAACCATACCGATACCTTCACCAATCATCATGCCTTTCGAGTCAATATCAAAAGGTTGAATCGTTTCGTTGGTGGTGAAAGCTGGTGTCTTCGAGAAACTCATGTACATGGTTGGTGAGTTATCAGTACACACACCACCAGTAATCATCATTTCACTACGGCCATCAACCAATTCAGACAGTGCCATACGTAATGCAGCAAGAGAACCAGCGCAAGCCGCATCGACCACACAGTTCATACCGCCTAAATCGAATCGGTTGGCTATACGGCCAGCAATAACATTACCAAGCGATCCCGGAAACGAGTTTTCTTCCCAATGGATATATTGATCTTGAAACTTCTTAATCAACATTTCGCTGTCTTGTTCGCTGATACCGCTTCTGTTAAATACTTTTTTCAGTACCGGGTACTGCAAACGTGCATTCAGGCTTTGGCTGATCTTTTGACCACCACCGACACCTAATGTGATACCAATTTTATCTCTGTCATAGTTTTCAGGAAGTTTCGCATCCGCTAACACTTCTTTAGCAACTATCAGCGACAACAGCTGCGAAGTATCCGTTAACTCCAGAATGTTTGGCGGAAGACCAAACTCCATAGGATTGAAGTCGACATCCGGCATAAAGCCGCCACGTTTACAGTAAGACTTATCAGGCGTGCTCTTATCAGAGTCGTAGTAATCTTCTGTGCGCCAGTGAGTTTTCGGGATATCAGTTATTGCGTCAATTTTTTCACTGATAAGATCCCAAAATTTATTCAGATAACGGGAATTGGCAAAAATACTCGCCATACCGACAATAGCGATAGGCGTATCTTTAAGGCGTTTGTTAAGTCGCATGTCTTGTTGCAACTCGGATGTTGAGTTTGAGGTTTGGCTCATAATGAGTCTCCACTGGACAACCGCAAAGCGGGGGTCATATTTTCGGTCAGGGATATGATACGAAGAAAGAAATGAATATAAGTTGCCGGAAAGAAGCGCGATGAAAAAGGTGGCTTACTTCGGCTAAATAACCGTGTTGAATGCAAATGCTCTAGAATAATTATACTAATCATAAAAAGAGCAGAATCGCCGTATCGAATAGCTGGATTGTATCGAGCATACAAACTGGATTTAACATGTAGTTAACACTAGATAATCGGTTGCTGTGCTATGAGCAACTAAGGAAAAGTCCATATTAATCCTGCAGAGGTTACGACTGAGATTTTCAGAGAAAACTACCTACCATTCGCAATGAAAACCAGCTGATTCGGTTAATGGTTGAGCAGGTTACCCGAGGTCACGTATTGATACAATCGCCTGACGCAGAGACTGCATCTGCTCAGACCAGCTAAATAGAGCACAAATCTAAATATTGCAATTAAAACAAAACTAAGTCATTGATTAAAAATCAAAAAGCAACAAAGGTTAGTGTAAATACTCTAAGAAAAAGACAATAGTGACAAAACCCACAAAAAACAAACAAAACCAATGTAACGACTTTTTGATAAAGGGATCGGCCTAGTGACAAAAAACATTTCAATTTATTGAAGAGAAAAATTTTAAGCTTTGCTTATACCAAGTTTTGGTGGGATGTTCGACCTTGAGGTGCCATTGATAATGACATCTCCTGCATGACTTTTGCTCAAGAAATATACTCGCATCTCCTCAAGGTGTGCTCCTTAAAAAACGAGCAAACTTAGGTATAAAACACCTTTGTTCTGTTGTTTTAATCGTAAAACCGTCACAATAAACAACATGATTTCTTGTTAGGGTTCTTTCCTTGTCTAGTGCTTCTCTTGTCCAACTCTGGTTCTGTCCTCTGACTCAGCTAGATAACAGCAATAACCTGACCAATCAGTTGAAATTTTGCTTATCTGAAGATGAGCTAGCCAAAGTGGCTCGCTATCGACAGCAAGAGATGAAAACAAGAGCTCTATACGTTCGTAGTTTGCTTCGGGTTATATTATCCCGATATGCACCTATCCCTCCTGAGCAGTGGCAATTTGATTATGGTCCAAAAGGAAAGCCAGAATTAATTGCTGAACAACGTAGCCAAACCGGTATTGAATTTAACCTGAGTCACAGCGAGGATTATCTATTAATAGGAGTCATAATATCTGAGGATAAAAACGTACAACTAGGAGTAGATATAGAGCATGCCAGGACAAGTACAGATATTGGCCCCATTCTTAATCACTATTTTTCAGCACAAGAAGTCACGGCATTATTAGAACTGCCGAAAGCCCTACAGAGGCAACGTTTTTTTGATCTTTGGGCATTAAAAGAGTCTTATATAAAAGCGACGGGGCAAGGGCTGGCAAAATCGTTGAAATCGTTCGGCTTTGACCTATCGGAGGCAAAAAGCGAGTCGCTATTAATACAAGCAACAGATCCTGAACTCTGCTTATATTCCAATGACCTAAACAAGCAGGTAAAACTTTACAGTGGAATCGCACCCAATTTTATTGAAAATAGTGTCAACTCTCTTACGAACCAACAGACCAAACAAGAAAATTGGCAGACATGTTTAGGCCGGTTAGACAAAGATTATCGCTTTGCCGTTACTCTCGGAAGCAACAGCAGATCGATGAAACTAGAGGCGACGTTGACACAACCAAATGAGCTGCTGTTTCCAGCAGCCTAAACCGATAAAACTAATCTGCATTCATCATCGAATTAAGGATAACATCAGGGATAGGTTGCAGCCGCTTATCTTTATCTAAACATACCATTTCAATGTCACCAATAACCGCTGCCCGACTAGCATGCGGACGCCAGACTTCTTGCCGCCACAGGGTTTTATACTTACCATCCAGCTCAAATGATGTTCGAATATCACAGACTTCCGCAAACTCTACACCATCCTGAAAAATCATATTTGCTTTATAAACGGCAAACCCCAACCCATGCTCATTCCACAAGGTGGCCAATTTATCACTATCAATGACATGTTCACGCGCTCGTTCGAAATACTTAAGGAAATTAGGGTGGTACACCACGCCTGAATGATCGGTATCTTCATAATATATCTGTACTGGGTGATGGTATATCTTACTCATTCGCGTCTATATCTCTCAATTAAATAAGGCGAAATGCCAAACTCGTATTCAACGATAGGAGGCTGCACTTTACCCTACACTCGATCCGAAATTAACCGTTTTCTACTATTCATATCGGCTATCAACCCATTAGTTAAGCACAGTGGTCAGGTGGAAGTTTTCGCTATATTTGTGCCCATGTCGACAAAATCATACTGTTCACCCTGAACAAAATAATCTCATTATTGGTGCTCAATATTTACAAAAATTTAATTTAGTATTTTTTAAATATATATATATACAAAAGTTTCATTGATTTTTGGAAGTAAGATTTGATTTATATATAAGTTACCAATAATATACAAATCCAAATGATAACTAATAACATTTCTAAAGCGGCGATACCTGTCCCTTCAAAAGCATTTACACGATGCTAACTAATCCAAGGATTGATAATGAAATTAAATAAGTTAGCTGTTCATCACTTGCTTTTTTTACGATACCTGCCAGCTATTTTCCTTTTTTTCTCATTGTCATTAATAGCCGATCCTTATCCCCCAACATGGAATAGTAGTACAGGTTCTGCCATTCATTATCAGCCCGTAGCATGGCCCTCCGAACCACAAAGTCCCTTAGACTGTGGGACTCAATGTGGCGAGTGGAAACCTTATACGCGATTTCAAAATGAAATTGCTGATGCCAGAACCAGAGACCAATCTAATGGTGGAACCTCTCCGCAAAGTTATGTCAATGTAGCATCATCTTGTCTGGATCAAACTCTTCCAAGTGTTTATTACTATCTACATAAAGGCAACACACAAGACGACGATGTACTCATGTTTCGTTGGCGTGTTGAATCGGCGGCGCATAATTACGCAACAGGAAAAAATGCGGGGAACTTCAGTAGCGGAAACCCTTGGTCATCAGCTTTATGGACCGTCTTTTTCGACCTTGATGGTACTGGATACAAAAGCTTAGCCGCTCACTTAGACGGCTCCATTGGCAGCCCTTCCGAATCAATTGACCGACTAGCAGGAATCTGGGGAAACGCCTCGAATCACTCTCTCGATTATGAAAACGATCCGAATATTCACTTGCTTGGCCATAACCCAACAGCTTTTATTGGTGATAACGGGAAAATCCTAAACTTCTCAAATAACTTAACACCAACAGAAAGCTGGACTAACGGGGCGGATGAAACCCAGTGGGACTACGGTACTACTCGAGCTCAGTTGATCAGTAAAAATTCATGCACAGAGTACTTTGTCGACTATCAAATTCCATTGGCCATGCTCGATGCCAGTGATGTAGGCGGACCGTCTATCACTAGAGACACCCCTATTTCAATGATGTTCTGTACCGCCAACAGCCTTAACAACCCACTTCAAAAAGATTGTGCAATTGGCAAAGAGTGGTTAGCGGATCCCAATGTTACAGCACCGTTTGGAGACTACTTATCCTTTAGTCAACCGGAACCCTACAGCCAGCCCATCATTTCAAGTGTTGAAGTTATACCGCCAAATAGCTGCCCAGGAACTTACCAACTCAATACAACAGTACAGGATACACTTGCACTTCAAGATGGCGTTGTTATTTCATCCGTTCAGACTGTAGATTTTTATTATTGGTATGACGTCAATGGGGACGGTGAGGCAACATCATCTGATGTCGGCAGCCAATGGGTGCAAATTTCAAGCAATACCACCCTTGACGCAAATACCTTAAACTCCTGGTCTGCATCATGGGATGCCAGTGGTTTGCCAAAAGGCAAATATCTGATTGGTGTTCAGGCGTTGGACGATAACAGCAAGGTTGATGATGGAGTTGCCCCATCTGGTGTGAATAATAGAACGTTTTCTTATCTAGCGGGAAACATTGAAAACAAAATCTATAACAGTAATAACTGGTTACCTGATCAGGAATCTGAATTCCCGAGTCACTCTCCAATACGATCAACCTCGTTAACCGAAGACTGGTACGGCAACCCTACAATAACAGGGCAACAAATTGCATTGATAGGCACTGCAATTAACGCCTGTGGTTTAGCCCCTACAATAGAGTTAACTTCAAACACAAATAATATTCCTGTCGGTGGGACAATTACCAATACTATTGCAATAAGTAACCCTGCAAATAATACAGAAGATATAACTGTTACAAGTATTAGTGATGTTTTACCTGAAGGTTTTTCTTATGTAACAAATACCACTTCAGGCGTGACTCTCAGTGAACCTACATTTAACGGCCAGACATCAACCTGGACTTTTAATACACCTTTAACTATCTCCTCTGGCAGCAGCAGCAATCTGTTTTTTGATATGTTGGCTCCAGCTATTCCGGGAACTTACAACAACAATGCTTCAGCAGAAACATCGTTTGGTTCACTTGTTAGTGACCCCGTGGCAATATCTGTCGACTCTGTACGATTATCAGTGAGTAATATACCCGATCGTTACAGTGTTGCTGCTGATGGAAGCGAACAGATCACTTTTACTATTAACTACGCTAATGACTCATTCGTTCCCGTTAGTAATGCTAGCTTAATTACGACACTGCCAACTGGAACCAATTATATAAATTGCACCAATGGTACATCATGTGGTTTATCAGGCAGCGATGTGTTCTGGACAATTGGTTCGATTGAGGCCGGTGGAGCTGGTAGTGTCAGCTATACGGTGACCATCGCAAATAGCTGGAGTTCAGCCTCTTATACCAGTAGTGTCCCACTTTCTGCGATTGGCCCTGATGGATCAACCATCACTGAGACCGCTTCAACAACGGTTGCAGTAACAGGCATTGCTGCCACAGGAAGGGCTGCGATGTCTCTTAGCCAAACAGCTGATGCCATACAAGCAGCACCTGGAAGTAACATTACCTATACGCTCAATTATGCAAATGACGGCTCAGCATCTGCTGATAATGTAGAAATCGTTGATACGCTCCCAGACGGTATGACCTTTGTTAGTTGTAGTAACAATTGCTCTGAAATCAACGATATTGTTACCTGGCCAATAGGAACGGTAAGTAGCTCGGCAATGGGTACGGTGTCGTTAACAGCAACTATCGCAGACCCATTTACTCAGCAAAATCCAGCCATCAATAATGCCACGATAAACTGGACAGATGGTATTCAGATTGAATCAAAGCTTGATATCGGGATCACCGGTAGCATGTGCAATGCATACTACTTCAGCAATACTAGCGGTGATGTCGGAAATGCTGGCACTCAAAAACTGGCGAATACATATCCTGTCCCTACCGCCTCTGATGCAGGCACATCAGTTACCGTAATCGCCCCATCATCCAGCAACGGCTTCATTGAAGCCATTCGGTTTTATCAGGGCGCAGCTAATACCCAAGACATCTTGTTTGATGGTGGTCAGTTAAGCAGTACTATCTATGTAGACAGAAAAAGCGGTAACGGCATAAATCTACGCACATCGGTTTATGATTATAATTCCATTGATGGTTCGTTGCTTCTACTTGGTCAGGAGACCGTGACCTTCAAAGGCAGTCAGACAGGTGCTTTGACCACCAATTTTTCACCAACAGGCACCTTAAAAAAAGACCATCGTTTATTGTGGGTATACGAAGCTCAGTCCACACACAACCAAAACACGCTTGAGGCTCAGTTCCAATTTGGCGGCTCAGTAGTCAATGCTATCTCTGGTGGAACCTCCGCCGCACTTTCTGGGTCGAGCTTTTGTGTGACACCACCAGCCAGTTTAGTTATCTCTAAAGTTGTCGATGATGTAAATATTAGCGCGGGAACAACACCCACGCTTACTTACACTACCAGTTACGCCAATACGGGTGAGGTAGCTGCTACAAATGTACTTCTGGTGGATAGTTTGCCTTCTGGATTCACTAGTTGCGAATACTCAATAGACAACAATAACTGGGCTGGTTGCTCTGCTGATAACACCCATTCATATTCAATTGGTACCATCTCAGCTGGTGACTCTGGCAAATTTTACCTTAGGGGAGTAGCTAGTGAAGGAAGTTCAGATGGCGACAGCTTTACTAGTATTGTGGTCATCAGTAGTGATCAGACGTCAGAAGTCAATGCCACGGCTAGGACTAATGTCACGGGAGCAAGCAGTAGCGGTGTGGCGGAATTATCACTAAGCCTCTTCTCTGATAAGTCCAGTATCTTTCCGAGTGATACTGTTACTTATACCGTAACTGCAACGAATATTGGTGGTGCCTCTGCCAATAATGTGGTGATCAATAATGTTTTACCTACTGCTAGCTACTACAACTTCAATAGTTGCTCTGATAGCTGCACAAATAACGCTGGTACCATCAGCTGGGACTTAGGAACCATCGCAGCGGGATCATCACAATCGTTTAGTTACTCCATGTTAGCCAGCACTACAAGTTTAGCTGCAGGGATCACCACAATTACAGACGATGTAACTGTAACCGCTGATATACTATCCCCAGTTATCAGTAATGCGGTAACCGTCAATATTAGTGGTAATCCATCGTTATCTCTATCCAATAATGTCACTCCTTCATCTGGCTTAGCTCCAAATGATACGGTGACTTATACGCTTGTAGTGACGAACAATGGTTCCTCGACCGCCAAAGATGTCGTTATTAAAAATCCTATTCCAAACGCTCTTTCCTATACAGGCAATATTACGTCTTCTGTCGGCACTGCTAGTTTTGACACCATCAATAATCAGGTTATTAATGATATTGGCGATCTCGTATCAGGCAGCAGTAGTACTCTGACATTTACAGCTAAAATAAGTAATCATTTAGACAGCGGTGATAGCAGTATTACAAATACAGCGACAGTAAGTGGCAGCAATGCGTTAAATAAAAGTGCGAGTTCAGTGATAGTTGCCACCGCCAGTGCACAGTTATCTATTCTGCACAATCAATCAGGTTCTACCGCCTATCCAGCTGCTAATCTGACTGCCGATGTTAGCAATAGTGCAACAATATTTGTTGATCAGAGCGACCAGTTTAGTCTGGGGCAACTGATTAAAATAAACGCTACCACTGCGAAAATCATCAGTATCTCCGATAGCAATATTGTCCTAAACAATCCGGTAACGGCAACAAGTGGTAGCCATATTATTGGTGCTATAACCCTGTCCATTACCTACCAAAATACGGGTAACGCCGTTGCTGAGAATGTAGACATTACAGAAGCACTTCCAAACCAGCTCAACTATTATTCTGCCTCTCCGTTAGCCGACAGCGCACCTGTAACTGGCAGCTCTGGCAATTTGAACTGGCACATTGGTGATTTGGCAACTGGTGAATCCGGTAACTTGAAAGTCATTGTTTTTCCTTCCGGTGAAATGGGTGCATTTACCAGTACCGCAACGATAGATGCTGATAATGCAGCCTCCGATAGCGCTTCAGTCATTACCACTATTGGTGGGGTTTCCGTTAAAAAAACAACAAGTACACCAATGGCAATCGCTGGAGGATTTGCGACATACTCCATTAAACTGACTAATTCACTATCAACCGATATTACGAATGTAATAGTGACAGATACCTTGTCTGATGGGTTTGCTTATCAACCAAGCTCGGCAGAAGTCGACAATATATCAACAGAGCCGACTATTTCTGTATCCGACAACAATAGCACTCAACCTCAATGGAATGGGCTGACCATTCCCGCAAATGACTCTGTAACCATAACATTCAATGCAGACATCTCTTCAGATGCAGGGGCGAGAACTTACCAAAATGAAGTACTTGTAGAAGCCGACTCAGGCATAGGTATTCAGGCATTTGATCCGTTATCGACCCGAGCAGAAGATGTTACTGTCATCGGAGAAGGTACAGGTGTACTCACGGGCTATATTTTTAGTAGAGATGACGCATCCGGAGATACATATGTAACAGGAAGCGACATTCCATTTAATGCCGTCGAGGTCAGAATTCACAAAGCGGAAGATGATTGTTCTGACTTATATAGCACTACTTGTTATATCACGTACACAAATAGCGATGGATACTTTTCGGTCGTAGCGCCTGCAGAAAGCTGGATCGTTTCTATTCAAAAAGGAACAGGAGAGCTGCCTCTATCCTGGACTCAGGTTGTAGGTGAAAATGAAGCGGAAGTAATCATTCCCAATCAGAGCGTTATTGAAGAGCATAATGGCTTTGCATACCGATTAAGCTATACCGTAACAGCACAAGCTAACTCTGGTGGCTCTGTCAGCCCGGAGACTACAACGGTAATAGAGGGAACATCGACTTCATTTACTGTCACGCCAGATTCAGGTTATAGCATTGACAGTGTTTCGGGTTGTAACGGTAGCCTGTCCGGTTCAACCTATATTACGGGTGCAATCAACAGTGATTGTACAGTGACGGCCAGTTTTATTCTTAACAAGTATGACGTAACTCCTGTTGCGGGCAGTGGTGGTAGTTTGTCTCCAAATACAGTCCAAAGCGTCAACTATGGAGCAACTACATCATTTATTGTCACGCCAGATTCAAGTTATAGCATTGACAGCGTAACGGGTTGTAACGGCGGCCTGTCCGGCTCAACTTATACCACAGGCACGATCACCAGTGCTTGTTCCGTGACAGCCAGCTTTAGCTATATTCCCAACACCCATAATGTGACACCTGTTAGCGGTAATGGAGGCAGTCTGTCCCCGGGCACTGTACAAAACATCAACAGTGGATCAGCCACATCATTTACTGTCACGCCAGATTCAGGCTATACCATTGACAACGTTACGGGCTGTAACGGTAACTTGTCCGGTTCAACTTATACTACAGGCTCGATTACTAGTGATTGTTCTGTATCTGCCAGCTTTAGCTCTACTCCCGACATACATAATGTGACACCTATAGCTGGCAATGGCGGCAGCTTGTCTCCAAGCACAGTCCAAAGCGTTAGCAGCGGAACTGCCACTTCATTTACGGTTACACCAGATTCTGGATATAACGTTAGCAGTGTAACAGGTTGTAGCGGAAGCCTGTCCGGTTCAACTTACACAACCAATGCCATTACGAGTTCTTGTACCGTAACAGCCAACTTCGCTGAAAGCATTACTACCAATAGTCCTCCAGTGGCGGTAGATGATGACTACTCGGTCAGTGAGTGGAATGTGATCTCTTTAAGTGTATTAACAAATGATAGCGATCCAAATGACGACATCATCAGCATACTATCTGCTGAGGCGACCATTGGCTCAGTAGAGATCAGCAACAACCAAATTGAATATCAACCCGTTACGGGGCAAACTGGTAACGTTGAAATCAAATATGTGATTACTGATCCTGATGGTGAAACTGCTCAGGCAACCGTTGAACTAACGTTTGATGTTTCTGAGTCAGCATTGTCTCCTGCTATTACCGTTCCTGAGAACTTATGTGGGCCGTTATCAGTTAACGCAAACGCCCTGTATACCAAAGTTGATCTTCCTATGGCATCAGCAACGGATCGATTTGGAAATACTTTACCTGTATCCCTTGTAGATAATGCAACATGGTTTCCACCAGGCATTAACACTATTTATTGGACTGCATCCGACAGTGAGGGAAGAACAAGTATCGCTCCACAGAAAATTTGTGTTACCCCTCTGGTATCATTAAGAAAAGACCAAACCGTGCTAGAGGGCGAAAGCGTCAATGTCAGTGTATACCTTAACGGTGAATCTGAGGTTTATCCCTTATCGATACCTTATACAGTCGGTGGTACAGCGCAGTTTGCTCAGGATCACTCATTGGCAGATGGCGTTGTTGTCATCGAGTCCGGTACAGAAGCGAATATCCAACTAGAGATATTACAAGATACTATTAGCGACGGAGGCGAAACCATTGAGGTCAGTTTGGACGAGTCTCTTAATATAGGTAATAAGTACACACACGTTGTAACTATCTCTGAAGATAATATTGCACCAAAACTCACGCTCTCCGCATCACAGCAGGATCAGAAAAGGTTGAGCGTCACTAAAACTGGCGGTGTGATTACAATAGAATCTCAGGTTTATGACCCTAATATTGGGGATACCTTTAGTTATGACTGGTCTAGCAGTGACTCTCAGATTATTAACCAAAGTACAGATACAACTACTTTCCAGTTTGACCCATTAAACTTGGCGCTAGGTATTTATCATATCGAATTAACTGTATCCGATTCTGGATCCCCCGCGAAATCAGTCTATGAAAAAATATATATTCAGGTTTTTGAACAACTAGAGGTACTGACATCGGCCGATAGTGATGGTGACTTGATCCCGGACAACGTAGAAAATTATCAGGACCTAGATGGTGATGGTATCCCCGATTATCTGGATAGAATTGACGAATGTAATGTATTACCCGAGCTGAGCACAGTACAAGATGGTTATCTTGTTGAGGGGAGTCCCGGCGTATGCTTACGTCGCGGTGACTATACATTAAATGGGGAAACAGGTGGCGTGCTCATTACGGATAGTGACGTCGAGTCAGGCCGAGCGACTCAGAGTGACACAGAAGCAACAAACATAGGTGGTATTTATGATTTCATCGCCTATGACCTTCCAGATAATAAACAAACATTTAGTATCGTGATGCCGCTACGAAACCCAATTCCGATCAACCCGGTATATCGTAAATTCCGTGAAGGTTCTGGCTGGGGATTCTTCATCGAAGACGGTTCGAACCTAATCAAATCAACCAAAGGTGATCCCGGGTACTGCCCTCCTCCGGGGGGAAGCATTTGGGTAGCAGGTATGAATGAAGGCGACTGGTGTATTCAACTCACAATAGAAGACGGTGGCCCCAATGATGATGATGGACAAATCAACGGTACTATCGTCGATCCAGGTTACGTAGGGGTGATGTTAAACTCAAATAACGTACCTGTAGCAGTAGATGACACTGCTATCTTTGACCTAAATAAAGCACTTAATATAGATGTATTAAGTAACGATTCTGATGAGGATGAAGATAACATAACCATCACTTCGGCCAATGCCAGCTTAGGAACGGTGAGTATTATTAATAATACTGTTCAATACCTTCCCCCTACAGATTTCATTGGAACAGATGAGATTCAGTATGGTATTTCAGATGGTAATGGCGGTACCCATTCAGCAAAAGTGATGATAACTATCGTAGTTAATCAACCACCCGTTGCTATCGACGACTCTGTCAGTATTGAACAAGGGACGAGTATTGTCATCTCCCCTCTTAACAATGACAGTGACCCTTTTGATGATGTCATCTCGTTGTTTAGTGTCTCATCATCAAATAATAGTATCGTGATTAACGATGACGGAACTCTCTCTTACACACCGGAAAGCAATTTCTATGGTGAAGAGTCAATTACCTATGTCATTGAAGATAGTGCGGGAAATCAGGCTGAAGCGACTTTACATATTCTTGTCATTCAGAGTAGCCATCAAGTAACCGCAGAGACTAAAAGTGGTGGTACTTCATCAATTAAATTATTACTATTTTTGATCTTGTTAACCTTGATGAGATTGACTGGATTCAGATTGAACATTCGTAGGAAGGATATCGCTTAAATGAACCATTTTATTAATCAACTAAGCGGTGGCTTGACACAACATTGCTATACCAGAACTGTTACATTTAGCTTATGTGCGTTGCTGTTTAGCCCAATATCAATAGCAAAAGATAACACTAATACTGCTAACTGGTATATCGGTGGGCAATTTGGTTATGCCGCTACGGATATCTCGTCTGGTAGCATAGATGATTTATATAGCGCAGCAGGTGTATCTGCCAGCAATTTCAGCATCAAAGATAGTGATCTCGGAGGAGCCGCTTTCCTTGGTTATAAATTTAATCATATTTTCAGTGCAGAAGCTGGATATATGGATCTGGGAAACCGCCATGTAAAGTTTACTGGTGAAACAACAGATATAGATGCATTTTATGATTTGGCGGAACATGTATACCCAGAGACAGGGAAAGGACTAAACCTGAGTTTGATTGCCTCTATGGAATTAGTTAACGATATTAGTGTTAGCGGTAAAGTGGGGTATTTTGACTGGAAAAGAGATTATTCCACGGCCGAAATAGACACTTCGGATCAAACTTCAACCAATGTTGGGAGTGCTAAGCAATCGGGTAATAGCATTTGGTTTGGTGCCGAACTAAATTATCAACTAAACAATGACATACAGCTTTTCTTAAGTTACCAACATATTCCTATTGATAGAGATACCGTCCAATTTACCTCCATTGGGTTGCGTTATTGGTTATTTTCTAATGACCCTGAGCCAACTAATAACCAATTAGCTTCTACCTTAGCAGAGCCTAAGCTTAAGCCAGAACCAGAGCCAGAACCAGAGCCAATGGTAGACACTGATAAAGATGGCGTTGCCGATTCAATGGATCAATGTAAAGGGACTCCACTAACCCACTTTACTGACGAGTTTGGCTGCACACAGCAAGTTGAAGAACTAGCAGAGATGGGACTGGTTATATATTACCAAAATGATAGTGCCATTATTGATAACGAAGATTATACCAAAGTGCAAGAAATGGCAGACTTTATCAATAAGCACCAAATAAAAACCCTTACTATTACTGGTCACACGTCAGCTGTTGGTGGCTCATCATATAATCAAAAATTATCGGTAAAAAGAGCAGAATCTGTTTCCGATAGGCTTCATGAACAGTTTGAAATACCAAAAGAAATCATGAGTATTGTTGGTAAAGGTGAGTCTGAATTAATCAGCAATATTGCTGATAAAAACCGCCGCGTAGAAATATATTTGAAAGAAGTAATAACCCAACCGAGACTAAAATAGCACGTCAGCTGAGTGATATAACTGAAAACCTCCAGGACGCATTGCGGACTGGAGGTTTGTATTTTTATCGTCATAACTCAATTAAACCAAGCGATAACACGAGGTACATCTTCTTTTATAGCGTTTAGATTATACCTCGGGCAGTGCCGACGCGACGCCCCTCTTCCATTTCCCACTGGACACCGTATTTGTCTACCCAGTAGAAGAACGAAATAGGAAACCCATTTAGTTTCTCCGGGTGATACTCTTTAGAAGAATCAATCATAGTGACCCCCTCTTGAGTTTTTAGATAATTAAATACAGCTGTGCAGTTGGATACCTCTAGGGCGATGTGTCTGGGCCCGCCCAGATCATAGGTTTTTGGTTGCGGGGGAATTTCGGACTTCCCTTTAGGGCTCTGGTAGCGCATTAACTCTAAATATACCGATGCATATGGGTGCTTAAGGAACAGGACATCCACTTTAACGTCTTCTTTCGCTAGCCCTGCGTCTTGATTAAACTCATTCATCGATATATTGCGGTAGTCCATCTTTTCGCCTTGAACGTCGATAGCACGTTCAAATCCAAGGACTTTATGATAGTAGTCTGCTGCGCTATCAACATCTTCAACAATGATGTTTACATGTGACAAGCCGAGTACGAAACTACTTATATCTTGCTGTGTCAGACGTTTGAATAGCTCTGGTTCCGCGTCAGGTACAATCTCGACGGCGTACCCTACCTCCTTACCTGAGTCTAACGCTTCGTTACAGATTAAATAGTCCTTGGTTTTGTGTTTACCTGTATCACTCGGACCTGACTGGACCTGAGTGTGCCATTGTTTAACCACAAACCAGTCTGGGTTTACAACGTAAGCCGCTGCTACCATATCAAACGGTATGAAGCCCTCTTTTGAATGGAACAAGGTTGCCCACTCTGCAGCCCAAATTAGAGAGTGCTTTTCAAGGTACTCGGCTAATGAGCTTCCGTTACGCATCTGCCAAAGCTCATGAAAATCGATCCAGACGTCGCTACAAACTTCGAAAGGAATGAGCGTAACTTTTGCATCGCTATTGAGCAGGACATCAAAGGCGGCTTCATCTACTTCGAAGTTGAGATCTCTAAATGGTCGGCGCTGTCGTTTGTTCGCGACGAAATGTTGCTCTTTATTTCTTCGACCTGCAACGCATACCACTTCTTGAATATTTTTCACCAGTTCAGGAAAGTGTTTGATCAGTAAAGCAACGTTAGTCAGAGCGCCGATTGCCAGTATAGTAAGAGGCCCCTGCTTCAACTCTTCTGCGAGGTTCTTAACCGCATCTGGAAGCTCTTTTCCTTCCGCTTCTGAGAAAAAAACAGAACTGCCTTTAGAGACCCTTAAGCTTGTCGGGCCAAACTTTGCGGCGAACTTAGTGGCAATTTTTGTAGAAACTTCGATGTCACTGGTATTGCCCAATGTCGAGCTTAAGCCCACAATGTCAATTTCCTGGCTTCTGAACAAAACGCCAAGCGCATATCCATCATCCACATCACACGGTATCAAGCCATTAGAATGACCAACAGTAATATCGGTATCTATCCACGTACGTTTTTGCGATTGATTAAAAAAAGTACGACTATCCAGGCCCTGCATGCAGCTCTCCTTTAAGGTTATTTTCTGATTTACAGTAATTTTTTGATTTGCTAGACGTTGCTGTCCATGACTTGTTCAGAGTCATCCACCGTCAGGCACTGACCATACATGACTATGTTTCTGCCCGTCTCTTTACCGGCATATAACTGTTCATCGGCCTTAATTAATGCCTTTTGAATGCACTGATCTGATTGTTCAACAGTGACATTATCTTGTGTGGGAACTATCGGAACGGCACCTATAGATACGGTAACGACGTGATGTGGCGGGTTACTGTGATGAGGAATATCGAGCTGCACTACAGCAACCCTTAATGCATTCACTCTCTCTTTTAACTTACTTTCATCTTTTCCGGAAAGGATGAATACAAATTCCTCACCTCCTAGACGACACCCTAATTCATGCGGCTCCAGGTTGTTATTCATCCTGTTGGCCACTTCAGTCAATGTATTATCCCCTTCGGTATGGCCGTATGAGTCATTAAAGCGCTTAAAGTGGTCAATATCACACATGACAACATAGACAATATTCCCTTTAAGTAGGGCATGTTGAACCATTCTCGCGCCGTATTTCTGAAACTTAAAGCGAGATCCGATGCCTGTTAGTGGGTCAGTTTCTGTTTGATTGTGCAGAATGCGTAATTGGTTTTTTATTTTGGTAATCAAACTTGAATAGGAACGAGCGAGATCACCGATTTCATCCGCTCTTTTTATCTCTGGGATTTGAGACTGGTCGATTTTTTCAATATCTTGTTTCATCGACCCAGCCAGTTCTTTTAATGGGCTGACCAGCCAAAAAGTAACCATATAGATAAGAATGAACGAGATGATCAGCGCAATGGTCGCTTCCTTTAATACGTTAGCGAGCAACTCATTTTTTATTGTTTTTAACTCTGCTGCATCAACTACTGCCCAGAAATGGCCACCATTTTCATTGCGCAGTTTTATGTGAATGTGGAGCAAATTCGCATCTTCATCCAGGTAGTAATCAGCACCTTGCATCTCTTTAGGAACTTGAGGGATAGGAAGAGATTGTAATAGGATGTTTTCATTAATTACCTGGAGATCAATTTTAACTTTATTAATCAAGTAGTTGATTTTTTTAATGTGGACTGTGTTCGTCGCAGGGGTTTTTGCCAACGTACTTTCTAGTTGGCTCAGTTTATCTGAAAGTTGCGCAGCTTCCTGTGGGGAAACATCGAGTCGCCACCCTTTACTTTTCTCTATGGAATACCTCACTTCAACTCTGCGACTTGAGTAGTCACTAGTCCCGGAAACTTCAGCAAATTTTAAGTTGGGGATAGCTTTAAGACTGTCCAGCGTCGATTGCATGAGTAAATTAGCGTAATTTCGCCCCGCAACCGAGCCAGAAAAAAAAGTGTTATAAGCGGCAAGATGACTCGCGGACATATCAGCAAGGTACTCTACTTTTGTCGTCCAATCATTTTGATACCGTGAATATGACATACCAAAAATGATGGACAACACGAGTGCCAAATGCGACATAAACAGCATCTGGTTTATGGTTAACCAGCCAAACAGTCGCGAGCTCAATGTTGTTACTCGGCCTTATCAGTATAAGTAGCTAATACTGGTTCAGCGCAAGTACCATTGATGCAGATGTCTTTGTACGTCGTATGGCAGCTTTCACAAAAACTAGGTTCCAGAGAAGGATGCATAGAAGTAGTGTCATTGCCTTCACGATCATAACTTCCATACAATGCCATGCCTCCGATATGCTCAGTAACCCATACGATTCCCTGAACTTCTGAAACTGCCACAACTGTCGGGCCATCCGTGTATGGGCCATGTGTTTTGTACTGCTCCAGCTTTTCAGGGTTAACCCTAATCGTCAGTGGTGATCCTTTACCTTCATTGATCCAGGCATAGGCACGAACGGATTCTTGAATAAACAAAGAAGTATCGGGAGGCAAAACGGTATCGGCAGGAAGATTCATTGATTCTTTTACCACAGGCCACTTTTCCCACCCTTCTGGGTAACTGGCTTCGGATGCAGCGAAAGCCTTACCCATTATTGTTAGTGAAGCTAAAACGCACATCAAAATTGTCAAAAGACGTGTAGAAACTTGCATATCCATCCTTAATATTTTATCGGTATTACCTTGAGTTTAAACAAATTACAAATATAAACACAACACACTGTAGGGTTATTTCGAAGTGGCGGTTCAATATTAGGCTTAAAGCACAAGGTTAAAGCCTAGAGCTATACATTCACTACGCTTATATCAAGAACAATCAATATGAAGTAACGAGAGAAAATGTAAAGTAAGTAATCCATTATTTGCTAATTGAGTGGACTATCTACACTTGGTATAGAGAACACCCGACTAAGTCAAACTTAATCACCTCACTCTTCTGACTCTATTTGCGCAGGTAGTGTTAATCTAAATTCAACACCCTCTGTTGAAGTAAAATCGAGTTTTCCATGTAATTTTCTAGTCACTAGGTTGAAAACCAGATTTAACCCAAGACCAGTGCTATTACTGCCCTTCCTGGTAGTAAAAAATGGCTCGAATATCTTTTTGTTCCACTCTGTAGGTACTCCACATCCATTATCTTTATAGGTAATTAAAACGTGCTCTCCTTTAGCAACCACATCAATATCTATTCTGGGGGCATCGATTTGTTCAAATGCGTGGGTAATACTATTTAGTAACAGGTTTGATATCACCTGTGTGAGGACTCCTGGATAACTCACCATCCTTATGCTTGTATCCCCATTGAGTTGAGGGTTAACAGGCACTTTTATTAGCTCTGGGTGCAAACTGGCAATCAACGCTTCTAATACGGGTATAACGGCAAAATTACTTTTTCTCTCAGATACTTGGTCCGCAGCAGTTTGCTTGAAACTTTGAACCAACTGAGCTGCACGACCAAGGTTTTCGTTCACTAGGCTTATTGCTTCTAACTGTTGGTCAATGTAATCGGAAAAATTTTCAGTGGTTAGCACTTGCTGCTGAAAATCATTTCGTAGTTTTTTGTTTACATCTTCAATGACAGATGTTGCAGTAACGGATATTCCTAATGGTGTATTTATCTCATGAGCAACCCCTGCGACCAGTCCACCCAGTGCAGATAGCTTTTCAGACTCGATAAGTTGATCTTGTGTTTTTTCTAATACTTCAAGGCTCTGCTCCAACGCTTTGGTGCGTTCCGATACGATTGCCTCAAGTGTTTTATTCATTTGTTCTAGTTTTGCATTCAATTCAGACTGTGCTTTCTGAGCTTCGATTCTCTCTTCTATTTCGACATGAAGCTTTACATTAGAATCCTCCAGTTCATTCATGAAATGATTGAAGTGCCGGGATAATTGAGCAAGTTCATCATTAGAGCTTTCATAGCCTTCAATGCGAGTAGAGTAATTGCCAGAAGAGGCTATTTGAACCTGAGCCATTACTTTTCTCAGCGGCAATATTATTGAGCTACTCAATATAATTGTTGATGGAATTACAACCAAGATCGAGAAAACAAGAGCGATCCCATGAATCACGGACATCTCTTGGGCTGGTAGATATAGTTCGTCCAAGTAAGCGGATGCAACTACATACCAATCGAACTCGGGTATATGACGAAAGACCGCAACTTTTTCTCTAAATACAGTGTCATCTGGGTTTTTCCACGTGTAATACGTTTTACCATTTTTTCTGTTTATAATGTCCTGAACAAACAGTTTTCCTTCAGAGTCCTGTTTGTCATAAAAGTTGCCTTCAAAAAAAGGGTGGACGATAAAATCACCTGCACCACTGACTACATAGATATACCCTGACTCATCAAGTCGCATGCTGGATATTAGCTCATTAAAATCGGCTATATTTATGAGCGAGATAAACTCCTCTCGATATGATGATGAAGTTATGATCCAGTCCCAGGGTTCGAAGTGAAGCATGTGAAGGGCTTTAGAGCGCGATTGACTTTCTCCAGGGTTCTTCCATTCGTATTCTAGATAACCTTCTTTGCGTTTCAATTGCTCTTGTATAAAAGAATGTTGCTCTAAACTGACATTAATTAGCCCTGGCTTTGGGTGGATTTGAATGACGCCGCTTGAGTCTACAACATAAGGGTAACCAGTCTGACCAATCACTTGGCTCTCCAGGTGTTTTTTGACCGCATTTTTAGCAACGCTTTCAGAAACCTCACCACGTTGAAATCTCTTATATTGCTGTATGACAAACTGAAAATTTAGGTCGGATATAGAACGAAGGTAGTTTCGGATGGTTATATTAGCAGTGTTGGTAATATTGTTGGTGAGTGACTCTGCAGTGACGCTAAGTTTCTGATCTGCATTCTTTTCTATCATACTGTTCACGAGCATGAAGTTAGCCATACTCGCGATATTTAGTATCACTAAAAACAGCAATAAGTATCCAAACAGTAATCTGTTTTTAATGGTAAATCGTTGCAAAAACGAAAAAATTTTACTCATCTGGATTCAGTATTTAGTAATTGATAGAAAACTCATGTGCAAATATAGTGTGGGCTACTGTTGAGTTTTTTTCCAAAAATAAAAGGAACAAACAGCTGTTGGATGTTGGGTGTTGGGTGTTGATTATTCGGAACTCTAAAACTTAATACAAAGCGCCTAATGAGGCATCATCAGACGCTTTAATCTATATTGTCATTTAAATAGCGTTAACGTAGTCCAACGTATAGAACGGAAGGGCTATCATTAGTAATGACCAAACAACCAAGATTACGTGAAGTACATCATTCTCAGAGAACCAGATTTTCTTTTGTTTCCAAAGAAGCTCACCAATACCTAGCTTCCAATATTTATCAAAGAAATAGTAAGACGCATAAATTAGAGCCCAAGAAATCATGCATAGCAAATCATACGTTGCACCAGTTTGAATATAACTCACGGTATTTATGAAGATAAAGGCAATAAAGCTTGGCAATGAAGCCAGCATCATAAATTCAAAAGTTATTAATGACTTAGTCGCCGTAAATGCTCCCCACAGAGTAATAACAGTGTAGCCGACTGTCATAATAGCCGCATACCATATAAAGATATCAAACCAAATTGATTCTGGTGGTATTGAAGTGTACGCGATTGCTACCGTCATAGCGTTCATACTGACCTGTTGGAAGATAAGATATATGACTTCCCACCAAGTAGTCCATGAACACTCTTCACGGTATTTCGCTTTCAATTCATAGCCAAAAGCCTGAAAGCTTGTGCCAGCAATAATTGCACCAACCCCCCAAAGTATCATTGATACTCCCCACCAAAAGCGGGACATTTGGTCGTCTTGCATGACAAAGAACTGGACACCAACAAGTGTTACAATGACACCAAGTAAATACACCCAGAACGTAGATGAAGGCTGACTGATATCGAGCTCTTTACCAAGAAAATTTACGCGAACAAGCGGTTGTTCTTCACCCCAATTATCCTTCGTCAAGCTTGGGTGTTTGAGCTCATGGACTTTCTCAAAAATAGACATATTAGTTCCTCTTTAAAAGGTCAAAAATCAACCTAATTAAATTATGCCTCGTGGTCAGGTATCAGCACGAGTTTGCCAACATGCTTACGACTCTGAAGTTCTTCTTGAGCTTCAACAATATCAGAAAGCGGGAATGATTTTGCAAGAGCTGGCTTAATCTCACCGTTCTCAATCGCTTCAATCAAACTAGGGAATACCGGTTCGTCCCAACCAGTGCAACCAATTAGAGTAAGGTCTCTTAGATACATAGTGCGAAAATCTAGCTCTACTAGTGGCCCAGCAATAGCGCCAGATGATGCATAACGGCCGCCACGTTTCAGCATTTTCAGATTGTTCACAAAATTGTCACCGGCAACGTTATCAATGATGACATCCACAGACATTTCACCCAGTACTTCCAATGCATTTTTGCCGAAGTCAATCACTTCATCAGCGCCATAAGAACGTACGCGCTCTATCTTATCTTCACCTTCTGCCGCACCAATAACATAAGCACCGCGACGTTTGGCAAGTTGAACAACGGCAGAGCCCACACCACCGGATGCACCAGCCACATAAACACGATCACCTGCTTTAACGCCTGAACGCTGTACCATGTTTTCAGAGGTAGCATAAGCGCATGGAATAGTACCCAATTCTGCGTCGGTCCAGTCACATTCAACAGGAAAAACTTCGCTTGACGTAATCTTCACGTATTGAGCAAACGCACCGTCGAAATCAGAAGCCATCCAAACATTACTCGGGGAATCAAAACCTTCGTCACGAATACATGCACGAATAAGAACTCGTTTACCAACTAGATGTTGGTCAGCCTCGTCTTTTGCTTCAACAACTAAGCCTGCGCAGTCTGTTCCTTGAATGAACGGGAATGGCGTTTCTGCATTCCAACCACCGTCTTTTTCTTCTGCTGCATCGCCAATTTCATTTTTGTCGTCAGACAAATTATGAGTACCTTGGGTTACTTTCTGAGAGTACCAACCAAGTCGTGTGTTGATTTCAGTATTGTTTACTCCAGCAGCGAGAACTTTAATAAGCACTTCACCTTCGCTTATTACAGGCATAGGAACGTCTTTGTACTCCAGCATTTCATAACCACCATTACCCATAGTGACCACGGCTTTCATCGTTTTACCGCCTTCCTTAAGGTCAAAGCGGCTTTTGTCTTTGTTGATATGAAGATTCACTTTCATTATATTTCCTAATTTTCTTATCTATATTGAGAGCCGCAGCCCGACGCTACGGCGTTAATGCGTTAAATACTTACTGTTTTTCTTTGATCTTCGCCATTTTGTGGAACTTCTTCGACCTTCGCCATTTTGTGGAACTTAAGTGCTAAAATTGCACCAACTAAACCAATGACCATAGTTGCGATGAAATATGCGCGATAGCCGCCTTCGTTGCCGAACGAGCTCCATAAAATATTATTCATTTGCGGAATAAAGATATCTGGTAGGTAGCCGATCAAGCTAACACAACCGATTGCAGTGCCTGTTAAGGCTGCACTAATTTTTGCCTGACCCAATAATGACCAGTAAGTGCCGCGGATAATGTAAGCAAATAGACCAGTTAGCAGAACTAACCCGCTGATCACTGTCGTATCTGCATGGCTAGAAATTAGGCCAAGTGCTAGCAAGCTTGCACTACCACCCAACAAGCCAAGACATACCGTAACCGCTTTACCAATTTTGTCCGCTAAGAAACCGCCCAGAAAACCACCGACAGGACGCATCCATAGAACACCAACCATCACAGAACCGACAGCTACTGCGTCAAAACCAAGGTTTGCTTGAAGATGGCCGCCATAATAATATGTTGCCCAGAAAACTGAATAACCGCAGAAGATAATCAAACCGTGGATGTATACGAACTTATTCTTAAGTATCTGGCTAACATCAGAAAACTTAAAGCCTTCTTCTTTATCGCCTTCGCTAGCGCGTTCATCGTCAGTTTTAACAAACATGGCGACTAAAATCGCGATGGCGACTAAAGCGATCACGTACATATAGATGATCGCAGTTAGTGCTGTAGCCTTATCTGCTAGCTCTAAGCTATCACCTAAGGTTGCAGAGAATATAGCTAGTGCAATACTACCAAGAGCGGCTTCCACCAAACCACGGCCACCATCAAGGATGCCAAAGAATCGACCTTCGTCCTCGGGGGTTGATAACATTTTGACTAGCTTCATATGCGCAGACCAGAACGTCAGAACAGCAAAGATACCCCAAACAATAAATACACCAACAACACCACTAAACGATGGAACTTGAGCGAACCAAAAACCACCTGCTGCGGTACCAAGTAGAGAAACTACCAATAGACCTTTTGCAGAGAACTTATCACTCAATACACCGCTTGGAAAATAGCCTGCAATAAACACCATACCTAGTATTGAATAAATATTATTGAGATCGGCTATATTCATCTGAAACACTTCAAGAATGGTTTCTTGATATTGCGCTTTCAAATAAACCAAGGGGAAGACCGCCCCCGCAGCGAGTATTACTAGCACGAACTGAAAGTATCGCGCCAAATTTGACTTATTCATGTTTCACCTTTTATTTGATTAAATTAAATAGTGTCCAACCCCAATTTTCACATATTATCAACACGTAAGATTAAGGCTATTTATTGTTATAATTCGTAAGGGTAAATAAAATTCCACCTCTTACTTAATTAAGCGGTAATGGACGCCAATTAACTTTCACCAATTGACGTACTTATAATTAAAAGGGTGTTAATGTTTTATTAAAATTGGCTAAATACCGCTTCAATTGCATAAGCGCCTGGATCTTTTGTTCCCGACAAACTATCGCTGTTTAGGTACGATGAACGACCCGCTTTTGCACTTGTCATTTCAACGGTTGATTCCGCACCAGCTTTTGCCGCTTCAATCGCCTTACCAAAGCCATCTTTAGCCCAAGCTTCCAGAGCAGGGTGAAGGGCATCAATCATGGTACGATCACCTGGTTTCGCGCCGCCGTATGCCATCATCTGACCAAGACCTGCTTGCAGAGCTTGAGGAAGCGATCCGTTCATCTCAAAGTCACGGCCTGCAGCAGTAAACATGATAGAAAGTAGTACACCTGAAGAACCACCCATGACAGATGTTAGGCAATCTGCAATGGCAATAAGTAACTTAGACTTATCTTGTAGCGGAAGCTCGTTCGCTTCAAGTTGAGCAAGAACCTTACGTGCACCAGCAGAAAAAGTTGAGCCTGTATCACCATCACCAACAATTGAATCTAGGTGGTTTAGCTCTGCTTCAATATCGATGACAGATTGGCAAACCTTGCGCAGTACTAGCGCCGTTTCTTCATCATGAGATGGTTTAAACGCTTTCTTCGCAATCTGGTTTTCACACTTGGTTACTGGTACTTCACGGCGAGCAACTGCTCCAGGCCATGCGCCCGTTTCCACTTCTGCTGTTAGTGCTTTGTTGATCTCATCAGTCAGTTGAATAGTGGAGATAGAGAAGCCTTTCATGTCGATAGCCGTCATTAGCGAACCGCTAACGATGAACTTCGCCTGCTGACCAAGCTCAGACTCCATAACCTCTTTAGCTACAATATTCATCTCGATTGGAGATAGACCGCCAAGGTTGTTAAGTAGAATAGCGTTGTCGCCCGTTGGTTTCGCTTCAACCAGCTTGCTAACCATGGTTGATACAAGATCTTTCGCTTTTGGTAGGTCTATGGTAGCAATGCCCGCTTCACCGTGAATGCCCAAGCCAAGTTCAGCTTTACCTTGCGCAATTCGGTCATTGCTTTCACCAGGCAGTGAACAGCTTGTCAGCGCCACACCTATAGACGCAGTTTTTTCATGTGCATCAATCGCAGCTTGTTTCACTTCTTCAAGAGACCCACCGTTTTCCGCAACATAGCCTGCTACTTTCTGCACGAACAGCGTACCTGCAATGCCGCGTGGTTGAGGATTTCCTGAGATTGAGATGTCATCACCAACGACAATCAGATCAACCTTGCGTCCCATCTCTTTTGCTTTTTCTACTGCAAGACCGAAGTTAAGGCGATCACCCGTATAGTTTTTGATGATTACCAGACAGCCAGCATCACCCGTTACATGAAGAATTGCACTAAGCACTGCATCCACACTTGGTGCAGCAAACAGATCACCACATACGGCGGCCGTCAGCATGCCTTTACCTACAAAGCCTGCGTGTGCTGGCTCGTGTCCTGAACCGCCACCACAAATAATGGCAACTTTTTCATTATTCCAATCATTACGGGCAACAATTTTAATATCATTATTAAAGTCTAATAGTGTTAGGTTTTCTCTTTGTGACGCATATAAAGTGCCATAAATAGAGTCTAAGACAAATGACTCTTTCGAGTTTAAAACAAGATCTGACATTTTAATTCCTTACTTATTAATTGTATTAGTTCTATGCATTTTAATTACAAGTGAACTTAATAATTGAAGCAATCATTCTAAATATTGGCCTCTGGCTCGAATTACACAGCGACGACAAAACAGAAATAAACATAAAAGAGAAAACCAAGAAATAGTAAATAACTTTACCATCAACAATTTAGCGCTCACTCTATTGAGTTATCCGATAGCATTCGTTGTGTAAATGGCCTTCTTAATTTCTTTACAATATCTTTTTAATAGATATCAGGCATAACGAGTGCTATCGACTTGTCTGTTTATATTTTAGTCCGATATTTATAATGATGTATTACTTACCAAGCTGATGTGCAGTTAGAATTGCAGAATAAACCGCGTCAGCTGTTACAGGAAATGGCATATTGTGAATTGTTTCACCTTCAGCCGTTGCACCTTCTGCTACTTCACGTAGTTTGTCATGGTTTAGTTCCTTCACACCCATTTCAAATAGGTTCGTTGGCAAGCCAACAGAACGGCAGAAGTTAATTACTGTATTAATTTCTTCTAGCTGTGCGTTTTCTAGAACTAGCTGAACTAATGTGCCAAATGCTACTTTTTCACCGTGGAATAGGTGATGGCACTCTTCCAACTTGGTTAGGCCATTATGAATCGCGTGTGCCGCTGCTAAACCACTGCTTTCAAAACCAATGCCACTTAAGTAAGTGTTTGCTTCAATGATGTTTTCTACTGCTTTAGAACTTACACCGTTCTCTGCTGCAACTTTCGCTTTTAGACCATCTTCAAGCAGTGTTTCATAGCATAGTTTTGCTAACGCCTGAGCCGAGCGAGTTGGAGCACCGCCTGCCATTGTTGCTTTTCCAGAAGTCATATTTGCGCGAGCTTCAAAGTACGTAGAAAGCGCATCACCCATACCAGAAACTAGTAGGCGAACAGGCGCTTTCGCAATAACGGCTGTATCCATCACGACCATATTTGGGTTTTGTGGAAATAGTAGGTACTCACTAAATTCCCCTTCAGGGGTGTAGATCACCGCTAGTGCGCTGGTTGGTGCATCAGTAGAAGCGATAGTAGGTACCACCACCACTGGTACTTTCGCGTAGTATGCAATTGCTTTTGCTGTATCTAATGTTTTACCACCACCGATACCGATGATTACATCGTTCTTCTGATTTGAAGCAATATCGATAAGGCGATCGATTTCTTGACGTGTACACTCACCATTGAAAACGTCCATAGCAAGTGGCATCTCTTCTTTTTGAAAGCTCTCTTTTACCGTGCCACCAACTAGACCAGTGACAAAATCGTCAGCGATAGCTAATGGGTTTTCACCTAGCGCTTTCACATAACCAGCGATTGAACCCAGTACGTTCTCACCTTGCACGTATTTGCTTGGGCTAATAATAATCTTATCCATGAGCCTTAGACCTTCTGTTTTTTCAAAGTTGGGCTCATCCTATTAATGAGTGCTTAATTTCAGAAGAAATTATCGAGTATTAAAAGTTGAATTTTGATGCTCACATCAAATAAAGCATATGGGTCTGGGATGACGGAGGAAAATAACCGCCGGATCACACTTACCAATTAACAGTCCAAATATCGTTTCATAATGGTACGGGGCACAATACAGATTCGTTTCAATATGAAACGATATTTCCACCACAAAAAACAGATCAAGCCATTGATATACATATAAAACATAAAAACATCTAAGCAATTAAAATTCACATACTCAATAGCATCAACCTAAAGCATTTACAAACATGATTAGCTCACTCTATAATTGTGGTTTGTACGGTTACAATAATTTTCTCTCTCTTTTATGGTCTTAACTTAAATGCTTTCTATCGAAGATAATAAAACTCGTTGGGAATTTTTCCAAAAGCATCAATGGGTATCACAAGAGTTCTCACTTTCGCCGATATTCCAATCCTGGAAACGCTGCATAAAACAGATGAGTCCATATGATTGGTCTAGGCCGCATATTGCCTCTGGCTACACCCTAGCCTCATTGATACGGCGTACCGAACGAATCATCAACTGTGCTACCACAGCCACTGAAGACACCTACGACTTGCTGCGTGATGATAAGCTGCTGTTGATTATGACGGATGATAATGGCTGTGTGATGTTCACTATTGGTCACCATGAATTAGAGTCTGAAATGGAAGCTTTAGGTATCAAAGCAGGCTGTTTTCTGAGTGAGGATAAAATTGGCACCAACGCGGTCAGCCTTTCTATTGATACTAATATGCCCTGCGAGGTGTTTGCTGCCGAACATTTTAAGCGTGACCTGCATGACTTTTCCACCGTCGCCGCACCTATTATTGATACCTATGGCAAGCTACGCGGCACTATATTGCTCGTTAAAAAAGTAGAGGATTACCATAGATATGACCTTGTTATCGCTTCCTCTTGTGCTAAACAGGTTAGTCTTCAACTTCATATTCAAAGTGAACAGGAGAACATGAACCGTCTCCAGTCAGCTTATATCACTACCCTTGAGTATATGGATGATGGCATCATCTCTTGGGATGGAAAAAACCATATATCCCTTATAAGCCATCAAGCGGAAAAGCTGCTCAAGGTAAATAGTAACGACCTGCTAGACGGCGACATATTTAACATCATTCGTTTTGCTCCTAATGTTGTAAACAGCATTAAACAAGGCAAGATGGTTCATCGCAAACAGACTACCTTTGAGGTAGGTGGTCAGTTTATTGAAGCTATAATTACCTATAGCTGCTTGGCTGATGGCACTAACCTGCTCTTTATCCATCCAATCGATAAGATCCGCGAACAAGCTCAACGACAAAACATTAATAGTGCTGCTGATAGTGCTAAGTATTACTTCGATAGCTTGCCGTTTGTATCACGTAAGATGCAACATGTGATAACAGTTGCTCGCCGTGCAATTGAATCTCAAGCACCTATCCTGATCACCGGAGAAAAAGATGTTGGAAAAACAGAGTTAGCAATGGCGATTCACAATGAGAGTGAGTACCGTGATGGGCCATTTATTACTCTGAACTGTCGCTCAACCAACCCTGAGCAGTTACTTAGTGACGTTCTCGGTTTTGCTGAGGGACAGGGGCAACTGTCCAAATTCGAACTAGCACATAATGGCACCCTCTATGTAAAGAATACCGAGTTTCTTGGAACTGACCTGCAAGCTACAATTCTGGAGGTTCTGAAATCTGGCCTTATCAGTCGTAGTGATAGTCAGCGCCTGATTCCAGTAAATTTTCAACTCATCACCAGCACCACAGCAAACATTAGTGAGTCTGTCGCTCAAGGTTCTTTTGGTCGTCAACTCTATTATGAAATCTCAGCCAACGAATTACATATTCCGCCCATAAGAAAGCGCAAAGAGGACATAGAACATATGATCCTTAAACTAGTTAATAGTTATGAGAAACGCAATAATGTCACCATTACACTAAAAAAAGGGGTGATGGATGTGCTGCTCAACTTCCATTGGTCGGGAAACAACTCTCAACTGAATAACATTATCGGCCGCATTTTGTTAAACCGCAGCTCAGACTTAATAAAACTTGAAGATATTCCAGACGAAATTAAGCGTCACAGTAAACGAAAATCAAAAGCAGAGTCGGCAGTTATGACCTTGGAAGAGTTAGAAAAACAGGCGATAATCCAATCATCGAAGTTATTTAATGGTCACACGCAAGATATGGCCAAAGCTCTCAATATTGGTCGTACGACTCTATGGCGAAAAATCAAAAAATACGAGTTAACAGATATGATTAGTGCATCTTGAATGCTATGTATTGAATGCTTTAGTGGTGTTTTGATTCTTTCGACACAAAAGTGACCCGGTAGATACCTAGCGAAACACTTCTGTGGGAGAGAACAATACCTACCAAAATTAACTACCTGTCACCGCTTGGCGAAGTGCCTTGATCATGATGAGAGACGATGTTGCCCCTGGATCCTGGTGTCCAATGCTACGCTCACCTAAGTAGCTAGCACGACCTTTTTTAGCTTGCATTTCAATTGTTGCTACAGCACTTTTTTCTGCTATTTCAACCATCTCATCAAATAAACCTTCAACTGAAGCACCGCGATCTAATTGTGCCATAACCGAGTTAAGGACCGGCACCCAGACATCACACATCGTCTTGTCCCCCTGCTCCGCTTTACCGCGAGAGATAACGCCGTCAACACCACTCCTCAGTGAGCTAATAAGCTCTTCAAACGAAAGCTGCTCACGGTTACCTACCGCAGTTGCAGTGCGAACAAATAAAGTACTGTAGAATGGCCCACTTGCGCCGCCAACACTTGAAAGAAGTATCACACCCGTGTTCTTCAAAATAGTTGAAATATTCTGTTTCTCAACGGTGGGTAATTTTTCAATAACTTTTTTGAAGCCACGGTTCATATTCCAACCGTGGTCAGCGTCACCGATGTCTCGGTCAAGGTCAGTGAGGAAGTCTTGGTTTTCTTCGAATGCCGTCGCACACAGCTCAAGCCAATTGATTATTTGTTGTTTTTCAATTTGCATTGCTCTCTACTTCCTTGCTCGGGGCTTTGATTACCATTTGATAGCAGCTGTATCTACTGGAGCATCAAATAGCTCTAGCATCTCTTTATCTACTTTTAGAAGTGTGATGGATACGCCTTCCATATTTAGAGAAGTACAGTAGTTACCAACCATGTTGCGCACGATACGGAAATTCTCTCTCTCACAGTTTTCTGCCAGGCGGCGGAATACGCTGTATAACTCAGACACAGGTGTACCACCGAGACCGTTGATAATTGCGATGTAGTCATGGTCTGTTTCAAACTTCTCGATTGAAGATTCAACCTCAACCCATTCACCCTCTTCACGGTTCCAGGTGCGTAGAGTACGGCTGTATTCCACGTTCTCTCTTAGCTGAACGAACATCTTGTCTACTAATTCGTCAGCGTTTGTATATGTAATACGCTCAATACCTGGTTCACCATGAATACCTACACCGAACTCAACTTCGTTGTCAGCAAGTTCAAATGATGGTTTACCCGCAGCTGGTACCACACACGCGTTTAGTGCTACAGCGAAAGAACGGCAGTTATTGTTGACGCGACGAGCTAGCTCTTCACATTGCTCTAATGAGTAACCTTTATCTGCTGCTGCACCAACGATTTTCTCGACCAGCACAGTACCAGCAACACCGCGACGACCTGAAGTGTATAGGCTGTCCTTAACTGCGACATCATCATCAATAAGTACTGAGCCTACTTTAATGCCATCTGCATGGAGTAGCTCAGCTGCAATTTCAAAGTTTAGTACGTCACCAGTGTAATTCTTGATAAGAAATAATACACCTTCACCAGTATTTACTTGATTACCACACTCGTACATTTGGTCAATAGTTGGACGAATAAAAATTTCACCAGGACAAGCACCCGTTAGCATGCCTTTACCCACAAAGCCGACGTGCAATGGCTCGTGACCACTAGCACCACCAGATACTAGTGCGACTTGACCAAGCGTTTGCTCATGCCATACATAGCGAGGCTCGTAGTTCACTTTAAGCTCTGGGCGTGATGCTGCAAGGCCTACTAGTTGGTCTTGCACCACATTTTCAACGTTATTTATTAGTTTTTTCATTGTTCTATTCCGCTAATTTTGTGGTTTCAAAAACATTTCTCACACCTTCCCAAAACTTGGTCGATCTGGTTACGAATTTGACCTATTAGCATCGTTCTCTTTAAGCAAAGTAACAGCCAAAGATCTTGGCCTATATTGATAGTATTTTACTGTATCATCGAGACTTAAACACTCAGTTTTCATGCTTATTGAGTGGCTTATCTGCACCAGACATAAAAAAAACCTCCGACTAAGTCAAACTTACTCGGAGGTTGATAATGTCGGAGGACATTAAAGATTGAAACTTTTCTCTCGTGCAGGGATTAATACTACGCGCACTAAATAGAAGAAAATGACAATAAAGTTTAAAACTATAATAACGCAGTGCCTTCTGAACATCAGAGTTATGACAGTAAAGATTGAAACTTGTTAAAACCAGAGAAGAATTTTACTTTATAGGCGGTGGCACGACCAAAAACTCAGTCTGTAAATCAATATCTTCCACTTGCCACATTTTCATTTGTACTAATTGACTATAGAAAGGAGGCATTCCCTCCAAATATGCATTAATGTCTGTAAGAGTCGATGGCTGTATGTATTGCAAATTATCCCAAATCAACTCGGGTAAAGAGCCTTCCATGGTAGAACCATACGCACCAATATCAACAAGATCTCGATAAGAGTCATTTGGGCACCGTAGCGGCTTTGTTGCGTAATT
>DDQN01000011.1:7950-26633 GCA_002342685.1 Vibrio sp. UBA2441 | reverse complement strand
AACTATCCTGCCAGATGGGGTTACCCTTCTTTTATTGTTAAGTCACCTTCTTGGCTATATAGACTGACTTGTAATTGTATTCTAATAATATAACTTAATTATTAAGTGAATGAGAATTAAAACAAATATAAGAGAATTGAATATTTCTGTTGTAGAGGTTTCGGTTATTTATCGCTTATCCACTTTTTGTTTTATTCTGTTAGTGAGCTATATCAATAAATAGTAGATTAGGGTGGGGGTAAGTGTGCTAGGTAGGTAAACATCAATGGATAACATTCCTCATAACTAATCAAGCAGGATGCCTTGTCTGGTCTGGTATACCAACGTTTTTCATCATAGAGTTGGTTTTAATTAAAAAAGTAATGTTATTGATATTACTGGCATAACATGGAATTTAATTAAAATATATGCCATTAATAACGTAAGTGCATAAATGTAAATTAGAAGAAATTTATTTAATGGTAATTGAATAATAGTAAATTGCCCAGTCTTTGGAATTTATAGATATGTCATATGTTAAACTACCATCTTGGTTTTTAGGTATATTGTTCATTGTTTTATCAATAAGTACATATGCTAAAACACCTGAGTTAACAGCAATAAAAGGGCTTGAACCAAACGGTCGATATAATGTGGGTGATCAAATCACCATCGCCGCAGAGTTCAGTGACTTTTTATCAGTGAGCAACTCCAGCTCGCCCAGTTCGCTGAAGGTAGTGTTAGATACCGGCCCAGATGATCAGCCCATTACCATCCCCTTAACCATGACTACCTCTAATATCATCGACGACTCCTTTGGTGTTAAAGGGGTTCGGAATATGAATAATAATGTCAATTCCATTTGGGGGATTTACCAAGCGACTCAGCTATCCAGTGGAGACATTGTTTTAGTGGGTTACTTTACCGAATATGAAGGTATAGAAACTCGTTACGCGGTCGTAACCGATAGCAATGGTAAAATTAAGCGCACCTTTGGCGGTGCAGGCACCACTAATGGCTATGATCAAAACCCATATTTTTCTGATTCGGTCACAGGAGCATATGAGACCTCTGAAGGGAAAATTATTCTAACTGGTGAGTTTGCCAATTATGATGGTAAAGCCAATTACGATTACTTGGTGCAGTTTAATTCAGATTGGTCCATCGATACCAATTTTATGAATAACTTAACAACAAATAATACTGTACGGCCTTTTAATTATGATATTGGTCACATGGATGGTTCCTATTATACACCCAACACACCTATTGCTGAGCATGATGGAAAACTGTACATAGCGGGGCGATTTACACAGTTTAAGGGTAATTCCGATTACAATAAATTAGTTAAGTTAAATCTAGATGGCACGTTAGATAGCACGTTTAAGTCTCCGATTATTAATAATTACGATGCAAATTCATTGGTGATTGATGATAAAGAAACCTCAACTACAAGCGACGATAAACTATATGTTGTTGGGGATAATATGCAGGTTATGCATAGTGGAACTCGAAAAACTAGCCCTGTTTGGCGGATGGCGTTAAATGGCACAATTGATGACAACTTTTTGAGCGCAATTACCTCTGCAACGACAGTTGGTGGTGTCATGGTTATGCCTGATAACGGTGTTGGGACTATTGCTATCTCTGGGATGAATATGTCTGGCACAGGTGTTTCGCCAACAAATGGCGCGTTATACGTATTAAATGATAGCGGCGGTTTGGAAACAGGTTGGGCAAAGCAAGGGGTTCAAACTGGTTGGGGTGCAGATGCTTTTCAAATCTTAAAAGGCAAGCTTTTTTTAGGTGTTCATAATGGTCTGCAGGGAAGTGAATATGGCAATCGAAGCTTAGCGGTATTTAACCTCAATGATGGCACCATTAATAACGATTTCATGAATGTACTGGGCCAGAATGTATTCAATAATGGTGGCGACGATGTACATGATTTTGAGCTGCTGAAAGACGGTGGACTATTGGTTACCGGAACATTCTGTGGCGTGACGGATACGACAAGTCCTTGTGAACAGCATGGCATTGTTAAGTATAAATTCAACTCATTAAAAGGGACGCACACAGTAAGAAGCGAACCACTAGATTTAACCGGGCGGTTAAAAGCCACCCAAATTAAAGAGTACCAAGTTGACAGTATTTTTGGCGGCTCACCTTCTACAACAGCCCCGACTCTTGCTTCTTTAACTGGCGGTTCGTTAGAAGACAATAGCCTCTACTCTTTAAACCGTTTACCGACCGACCCGCATTACACCACGTTAATTGCCTCACCAACTGAGATAGGCACAAACCAGACCATAACCGTTACACTAAAAGCCATGGATGAGTCCAATGGTGCGGTGGGTAAATCGGGTGATGATGTCACCTTCGCAGTATCCAACCCTAAAGTCACCGTCTCTTCCATTACCGATAAAGGAAATGGTGATTACACCGTTTCCTTATCAACATCAGAAACCGTTGAACAACTCGGCACCGTATCGGCGACGGTTAACGGGCTAGACGTTGAAAATAACGGGACATCAAAAGCCGCCGTTCCTTTTAAGTTCTTAGATATTACGCCTCCTGCTGTTTTACTCGCGGCGGATAAATCTCAATTGTCGGGATCACAAAGCAGTACTGTTACCATTACACTAAGTGAAGCATCAACGAATTTCGCCCTTACAGATCTAACGGTTAGTGGCGGTTCGCTCAGTGCATTCACTGGTAGCGGAACCAGCTATCAAGTGGTCTTTACGCCCACCGCAGGCAGTACGGCGAATGGCGTAGTCAATATTGTTGCCAGCAAATTAACCGATGCCGCGGGCAACGATAATACCGCCAGTAATATTGTTAACTTTACCGTCGATACGGCCAAGCCGACGGCAGCAATTAGTACTAGCCCTGCTTCACTAAAAGCGGGTGAAACCAGTACCCTCACCATTACATTGAGTGAAGTAGCCACCGATTTTACTTTAACCGATGTAACCGCAACAGGCGGAACACTAGGCACCTTCAATGGTAGCGGTATGAGCTACACCGCAATATTTACCCCGACTAATAACAGCACAACGGCGGGGAATATTAGTATCGCAGCAGATAAGTTTACCGATCCTGTTGGTAATAATAACCAAGCAAGCAACATTGCTAATTTAACGATTGATACCGTAAAACCAACGGTAACGTTAACTGCGCTGGAAACAAGTTTAGGCGCAGGAGAAACCAGTACCATTACGGTGACGCTAAGTGAAAGCGCGACTGATTTTACTGAGACAGATCTTACCGCAACGGGAGGAACACTTAGTGCCTTTACCGGTTCGGGTAAAAGTTATAGCGTGACATTTACGCCGATAAGTGGCAGCACCGTAAATGGCGCAGTAAGTGTAACGGCGAATAAATTTACCGATGCTATGGGCAACGGAAATATAGCCAGTGCAGTAAAAACCTATACGGTTGATACCGGAAAGCCAGGCATTACAATCAGCGCAAGCCCAACATCGCTAGGTGGGAGCCAAACCAGTACCGTCACCTTTACTTTAAGCGAAGCATCGACAGATTTTGCCATTGCAGATGTCACAGCCATAGGCGGAACACTGTCTGCCTTTACTGGAAGTGGGACGAGTTATAGCGCTACTTTTACCCCAACAGCAGGCAGTACCTCTGCGGGTTCTGTTACCGTCACGGCTGATAAATTTACTGATGCGGGTGGTAATGAGAATACTGTAAGTAATACCGTAACCTTCACTATTGATACGGCCAAACCAACGGCGTCTATTGTACCAAGCCCAACCTCTTTGAAGGCAGGAGAAACCAGTACCATTACCGTTACGCTAAGCGAATCAGCTACTGATTTTGTGTTAGCAGATCTGACCGTAATTGGCGGTACGTTAGCCACATTTAATGGTAGCGGGAAAAGCTATACTGCGGTGTTTACTCCTGCGGTTGATAGTACAACAGCTGGCCAAGTTAACATTGCAGCGAATAAGTTTACTGATGCGTCGGGCAACATGAATGCCGCAAGCAGTACAGCGAATGTGAATGTTGATACCAAGAAACCAACAGCGGCATTAACCGCAGCAGAAAATGCACTAGGCGCAGGCCAAACAAGTGTCATTACTATTGCTTTAAGTGAAAGCAGCAGTGATTTCACACTTGACGATTTGACAGTGTCTGGAGGTACATTAGGTAGCTTCAGTGGCAGTGGTTCGAGTTATCGCGTTACCTTTACGCCAGCACTAGGTAGTACAGCGAGTGGCAGGGTAAGTATTGGCGTGGGCAAATTTGCCGATGCAGCAGGTAACGGCAATATTGCGAGTACAGAAAAAGTATTCACCATCAATACAACGATGCCAACTATAACCCTAAGTGCTAGTTCTAACTCTTTAGGAATGGGGCAAACAAGCACTATTTCTATGGTGTTAAGTGAAGCGTCGACAAACTTTACCATCGCCGATATTACTGCGTCAGGTGGAACGTTAAGTGGATTCACGGGCAGTGGCGTTAATTATTCAGTGGTCTTTACCCCATCAAGCGATAGTACCGATACTGGTATCATTCGCGTTGTTGCGGGTAAATTTACTGATGCCTCAGGCAATAATAATTTAGCCAGCGTTGACTTAAGAATTACTGTGGATACGGCTAAACCGTCAGCGACACTAGCAGCAAGTCCAACGAAACTTAAGTCGGGTCAAACAAGCACCATTGACATTACATTAACCGAAACAGCAACGGATTTCACTCTGTCAGATGTAACCGCAACAGGTGGAACGTTAAGTGCCTTTAATGGCAGTGGTAAGAGTTATACCATGGTGTTCACACCAACGGATATTAGTACTACCAACGGTGTTATCGTTATTGCAGCGAATAAATTTACCGATGCCGCGGGTAACGTGAATACCGTGAGTAATAGAAGTACTATTACTATAGATACAGTGAAACCAACGGTAACCTTGACTGCACCAGAAACCAAATTAGGTTCAGGAGATACCAGTACAGTAACGATTTCGCTCAGTGAAAGCTCGGAGAGTTTCAGTGTTGAAGACATTACGGCTTCAGGCGGTAGTTTAAGTGCTTTTTCTGGTAGTGGTACTCGCTATACCGTTGTATTTACGCCATCAAATAACAGCAATAATAATGGTAGTGTTACCGTAGTTGCGGGTAAATTCACCGATGCCGCGGGCAACAGCAATGTAGCGGCAAGTACAGCGAAAATATTCACGATTGACACGGCAAAACCAAGTATAACTTTAAGCGCGAGTTCTACTTCGTTGGGTGGCTCTCAAACCAGTACCATAACCATGACACTAAGTGAGGCGTCAACAGATTTCACGGTTGCTGATATTACCGTGTCAGGCGGTACATTAAGTAGTTTTGCAGGAAGTGGCACTCGGTATAACGTGACATTTACACCGACGGGAAACAGCATATCTGGTGGTCGTATTTCTGTTGCAGCAGCAGGATTTACTGATGAGGCAGGCAATGCCAATACTGACAGTAATACTGTCGTATTTACCGTGGATACCGCTAAACCAACGGCCACTTTAGTGCCGAACCCAACGTCGCTTAAAGCTGACGAAACTAGCACAATTACAATCACATTAACTGAGCCAGCAACCGATTTTACTTTATCAGACATTACTGTGTTTGGTGGCAGTGTCGGTACCTTTAATGGTAGTGGTGCACGTTATACTTTGGTGTTTACACCTTCAGAAAACAGTGTGGCCTCAGGTAGAGTCAGTATTGCAGCAGGTCAATATACAGATGCTGCGGGCAATGCAAATACCGTGAGCAATACTGCAAGTATTAGTGTTGATACAAAGAGACCTACTGCGACATTAACCGCGTCGGAAAGTGCTCTTGCTGCGGGACAAAGCAGTGTGGTGACTATCACCTTAAGTGAAAGTGCCAGCGACTTTACCTTCGACGACTTGACAGTCTCTGGTGGTACATTAGGTAGCCTTAGTGGTAGTGGTGCAAATTATAGCGTCACATTTACTCCTGTAACAGGGAGTACAACAAGCGGAACTATCAGTGTTGGAGCTGGTAAATTTACCGATGCTGCGGGCAATAGTAACGTTGCTAGTGCTGAAAAGGTTTTCGCGGTAAATACCACGAAACCAACAATTACCTTGAGTGCGAGTTCTAACTCATTAGGTATGGGGCAAACGAGTACCATTACTGTGGTACTGAGTGAGGCTTCTACTAACTTTACGGTCGCAGATATTACACCGTCGGGCGGAACCTTGAGTGGTTTTACTGGTAGCGGTGTCAATTATACTGTGGTGTTTACACCGGCAAGTAATAGCACTTCTGCAGGTATTATTCGAGTTGCTGCTGGTCAATTTACCGATGCTGCGGGTAATACTAATCTGTCCAGTATCGATTTGAGTATTGCTGTAGATACGGCTAAACCAACAGCCTCGTTAGTTCCTAATCCAACGTCACTTAAAGCTGGTGAAACAAGTACGGTAGCCATTACGTTAACTGAAGCGGCCACGGATTTCTCTGTGTCTGACTTGACCGCGTCGGGCGGTACACTTGGCACCTTCAATGGTAGCGGAACCCAATATAGTGTGGTGTTTACTCCATCAAGTAATAGTACTGCTGCGGGTAATGTGAGCATCGCTGCGAATACATTTACTGACGCAGCAGGTAACGCCAATACGGTGAGTAATACGGCAAACATAAGTGTTGATACTAAGAGACCAACGGCGACCTTAAGTGCGGCTGAAAGTGCATTGGCTGCAGGGCAGAGCAGTATTATCACTATATCTTTGAGTGAGAGCGCAAGCGATTTTTCTCTTGAAGATCTAACCGTATCAGGTGGTAACTTAACTAGCTTTAGCGGTATGGGGGCGAGCTACAGTGTGACCTTTACGCCAGCGATTGGTAGTACCACAAGTGGAAGGGTGAGTGTTGGCGTAGGTAAATTTACCGATGCCGCGGGTAATAGTAATGTTGCCAGTACTGAAAAGGTATTTACCATCAATACCACAACACCAACTATCACGTTGAGCGCTAGCCCAGCATCAGTAGGATGGAATCAAACCAGCACGATAACCATAGTATTAAGTGAAGCGTCGACAGATTTTTCCGTCACTGATATTACCGTTTCTGGTGGTGGTTTAAGTGCCTTTACAGGTAGCGGTGTGAATTATTCGGTAGTGTTTACTCCTTCCGTTAATAGTACTGATGCGGGTGTTATTCATGTTGCGGCGGATAAATTTACCGATGCAGCAGGTAACAGTAACCTGGCGAGTGTGGACTTGAGAATAACTGTGGATACCGCTAAACCATCCGCAACGATAACACCAAGTTCAACGTCTCTTAAAGCGGGTGATACCAGTACGGTTACTATCACGTTAACGGAAGCGTCAACAAACTTTACTCAAGCAGATGTATCAGTAGTAGGCGGCACGCTTAGTTCGTTCACAGGCAATGGCATTAATTATACGGTTGTCTTTACTCCGACAGATAACAGTACTACTGCTGGGAAGATTAGTATTGCTTCGGATAAATTTACTGATGCATCTGGTAATGCGAATACAGCGATAACTAGCGCTAACATGGCGATTGATACGGTGAAACCGACGGTTACCTTAACTGCAACAGAAAGTAGTTTAGGTGCGGGTGAAACGAGTGTTATTACAATAGTATTAAGTGAAACGGCGACTGATTTTGTTGAAACAGATATTAGCGCAACAGGAGGAACACTTAGTGCCTTTACTGGCTCAGGCAAGAACTATCGTGTGACCTTTACACCGCAAATTGACAGTCTAGTGAATGGTACGGTGAGTATTTCCGAGAATAAATTTACCGATGCCGTTGGTAACGGAAATATTGCCAGTGATATAAAAACTTACACGGTTGATACTGGCAAGCCAACAATCACATTAAGTGCCAGTTCAACATCATTGGGCAACAGTCAAAATAGTGTTATTACCATTTCACTAAGTGAAGCATCAACTGACTTCAATATCGGTGATTTAACCGTGTCCGGTGGTTCGTTGAGTGGTTTTACTGGTCGAGGAATAGCGTATAGCGTGACCTTTACACCAACCACAGGCAGTACTGCGGATGGAAGTGTGAATGTTTCTGCTGGTAAATTTACTGATGCTGCGGGGAATCAAAATACCGCAAGTAATACGGTGACTTTTACGGTTGATACGGCAAAACCAACAGCCACAGTTACGCCGAATTCAACCTCTTTGAAAGCAGGGGAAACAAGCACTATTACGATTAAATTAAGTGAGACCTCTACTGATTTTGTTTTGCAAGATTTAACCGTATCAGGGGGAACATTAGCAACGTTTAATGGTAGTGGTGTGGATTACACGGTTGTCTTTACTCCAACGGACAACAGTACAGCGGCAGGTAGTGTCAGCATTGCTGCGAACAAGTTTACCGATGAATTAGGAAATAGTAATCAAGCTAGTAACAATGCGAGTTTGACTATTGATACCGTTAAACCAACGGTTACCTTGACGGCGACAGAAGATAGTCTAGGTGCGGGAGAGTCTAGTACCATCACGATAATTTTAAGTGAAAGTGCGACTGATTTTTCCAAGGCTGATATTACGGTAACGGGCGGAACATTAAGTAACTTTACTGGAACTGGCATTCATTACAGCGTGGTCTTTACTCCTGTAAATGTTAGTACAGCAAATGGAACAGTTAGTATTAGTGCGGGTAAATTTACTGATTCGGCTGGTAACAGCAATACGGCTAGTGAAGTGAAAACCTATACCGTTGATACCGCGAAGCCGACGATAACGTTAAGCGCAGTGCCTTCTCCTACAACTTTAGGAAAAGGGCAAGCGAGTATTGTTACTATGGTATTAAGCAAAACGTCTTCTGATTTTACTGTGGGAGATCTTACCATTGTTAATGGTTCGCTAACGAATTTTCAAGGTTCGGATAAGAATTATACGGTGACTTTTGTACCGACAGATGAGTTCACTGGTAATGGTGCGTTGTCTGTACTTGCAGGTAAATTCACTGATGTGAGTAGCAATACTAATGAAGCGAGTAATGTCATTTATTTTGATATTGATACTCAACTACCAGTTATCCCAACGGTAGAGAAACAGGTAACCAATAAATCAAAACCAATATTGACAGGTTATGCCGAAGATAAAAGTTCAGTTCGTGTTGAACTAAAAGGAGTTGCATTTACATCAACACCTAATGGCATCGAAAATTCACAGGGTATGAAGCAATGGAGTGTTGATACAAGTACAGGTGTTGATTCTGAAGGGAAATTAGTTAAGTTTGATGGCCTTCCTGAAGGTGTATACAACGTCACTGTTTCTAGTATTGATTCTCATGGCAATGTTGCTAATGACCAAACAAACAAAGAACTAACCATTGATTTGAAACGTCCGATACCGCCAACGTTATTCCCTGTATTTAACGGTGAAATTGTTGTCTTTAATGGTACGGCTGAGCCGAGTAGTTGGGTCTCTATAAAGGACAAAAATGATGAAGTGTTATGTCAGGACCAACCTGTTTCTGCTAATGGCTTCTGGAAGTGTAACGCGCTAAGGTCGGTAGCGGTTGGTGATTTAGCTGTTATCGCGGTGAAAGACAGTGCACAGAATACTTCTCAAGTCAGTAAAGTAACTATTTCTGATAATACTCTGACGCGTAGTGAGTCTTCGTCACCAGTGGTATTCCCAACCATTGGAAGTGGTTTTATTACCGGATTAGGTGAATTTGGTTCTGGTATCAGCGTAACTCAACTAGTGAATAACGCTGGTGTAAATGAAACAACTTCTGTTTGTTCAACATTGGTTTCTCCAATGGGAACATGGAAGTGTGAAACACCAAACGATCTTAGCAGTGGTAGTCAATTTACCGTCTCTCAAACCGACTCTAATGGTGTTGAGATTGGTAAAGTGATAACCAGTGCACTGGATTTAACCTATGAAAATGAGCCGCCATATTTAGATAATACTAATGGTAGCTTGTTGGAAGGAGAAGTAACTCAATCGGGCACACCATCCGTTAAGATTGTGAAACAAATCAGTCAGGATCGTGGTGACATTGTCTGCCAAGGGGATGATATCCAAATTACGGGTTCCATCAATCCATATAAATACTCTTGTGTTAAAACCAACGGCGCTTTGACTAGCGGAGACAAGTTGTTTGCCTATGTGACCATAACGACCCCAATTCAACAGTCGACAGGGTTAAGTAATATGATCATTGTTGGACAACATGCAAAAGACTCTGATCTAGACGGAAGAACGGATATGGAAGAATGGGATTGTCATGGTAATGGCACTCCTTGCGTCGATACCGATTCTGATGGTATTCCAAACTATTTAGATGTTGATGATGACGGAGATGGTGTTCTTTCTGTGTTGGAAAATGATCAAAACTATTTAAATAGTGATTCGGATTCGGATGGAATATCGGATGGAGTGGAGTATGGATTAAATGAAGACTCTTTGCCGAACTTAAGCGGTATTGATAATGACTCTGATGGAATAGATGACGCATTTGATATCGACTACGTGACGACTGGAAAAGATGACAATGGTGATGGCATCGTCGATAGCTATCAAGGTATTGATACTGATGGAGATGGAGAACCGGATTACAGTGATTTAGATTCGGATAATGATGGCATTTTGGATTCTGAAGAAGGTCATTCTGACTTTGATTTTGATGGGATTGCTAACTACCGCGATTTAGATTCTGACAACGATGGGATAAATGATGATTTAGAACGTTCATTGACTGTAGGTTCGATACCTTCTTATGTAACCCCAGTGAATAGTGATAATGATAACACCCCAGATTACTTGGATTTAGATAGTGATAACGATGGTGTTCTTGATAAAAAAGAGAGCGGGCTGGTGGATCTATCTTCGTCTTTAGCGGATAGCGATGCTGATGGGGTATTCGACTTCAGAGACCTAGATAGTCAAGGTGATGGAAACTTCGATTTAACAGAGTCTGGTTATCCTTTATACACCAGCAATGACGAAAATATCGATGATAATGCTGATGGCATGGTGGATGCTGGTTTTGCAGATACTGATGGCGATGGCATTGTGGATGTTGTCGATAGCTTACCGTTAATTTTTGGTTCTGTATCGCCAAGCGGTCTTGATTCGGATAACGACGGAATCTTTGATGAATTTGACTCTGATGATGACAATGATGGTATTGCTGATGAATTAGAGGGAACGAATGATACAGATGGAGACGGTGTTATTAACAGCCGAGATTTAGATTCAGATAACGATGGAATATTTGACATCTTAGAACAACACCCTGAGTTTGATAGTAGTCAAAATGGACATATCGATAGCATTGTGGATGTAAATCTTGACGGATTAGACGATAGAGCAAGCAACTTAATGCTTAGAGATACGGATAGCGATGGTATCCCAGACATATTAGATCTTGATAGCGATAACGATACCATTTCTGATTTTAATGAAGCGGTTGGGTTCTCGAACCAAGAAATATTAATGGCTCTTGATCCCAATGATTCAGGAAAGCTACCGCAAGGTACCACTGATCTTATTAATTACAATGGTAGCACTGCCATACGAGTTCAGATGTTAGCTCTGGCTGATACTGATGGTGATGGCATAAGAGATTTTCAGGATACCGATAGTGACAATGATGGTTACTCAGATAAAGACGAGTATTTGACTAATCCTACAAGAACAAATAATTCACCTTATACGCAAGATGAAATTGTTACCTCTCCTGATGGGAATCCAAGTGGTGGGAGTTTCGGAATTGTTTCATTATTAGGAGTACTTCTTTTGACGATAAAGCGGCATGGTTACCGTACTAGAAAGTCTATTCTAACTCTATTTTTTACCTTTACAGCGGTCACTGCAACAGCATCTGAAAGCGATAATTATTGTGGCTATGAAATTGGTGCTGATGATACATCTTGTTTTTATGGAATTGCAGGGCTTGGCTTAAGTTCACTTGACCCGGAACGATCATCACAAGGTTGGGGTAACGATCCTGACGGGAAGGAGTCTTTCGGGGGAAGTATTGGCTTAGGTTATCACTTGTCTCCTAGATGGTTTGTTGAATTTGATTATTCCTACTTGGGTGAAGCTGAACTTATAAATAGTCGATACGATGCAAATAACCCTGCGACGGATGTTTATAGCGGTAGTGAAAGTATTGGATATCACAATACGTCATTGATGTTAGGTGGCTTCTTGTTCTCACCAAAACCTTCTTCATATTTTAATTTATATGGAAAGTTAGGGCTTGGAACAACATTTAATACCATTTCTAACGATCGGATCCATCTCAGCTCTAAGCGAAAATCAGGTATTTATGCGGGAGCTGGAGTGCAGTTTCGACCATCAAAATCTCCTTGGTTTAGTCGCCTGGAAGTCATGGCTTACGATGCGGATGCTGTACAATACAGACTCTCTATTGGATATTACTTTGGGGGGAATAACATCATAAACTCTGAAAGCCTGACTAGAAATACTTCTGATGAGGGGACTTATGATGAAAGGGCCTCTAATGAAGATAACGATGCACAAGCGTTGGTTGCGGCTGAAACTGATGGACGAGTGAATAACAGTGAAGCTACGGCTACAGAAAGTAGTGAACTAGCTAACGGCGAATCTGATTTAACTGAAAATAACGAGCAAGTTAAGGACGAGAATGCTTCGACCAAAACGAGCGAACAAGTTAATGATGAATTTTCTTCGAATCAAAATGATGATTATTTGATAGCTTCCACAGGAAACGAGATTAGTGACGAAAATGAAGATGCCAATACGATCGCTTATTCGGAAGAGTTGTCGTTTGAAAATTATCAGAAATATACACTAGATATTAGTATGTTTGATATTGGAAGTCATGAGCTTGGCAACGCTGGAATGTATAATTTGTATCAGTTAGCACAACTTATGGAGACGAAGAAGGAGTATAGCGTCTTGCTGCTCGGCTATACCGATTCTACAGGTACTGAAGAGTTTAATATGCAGTTGTCAGAGAAACGAGCTAATGAAGTTAAGGACTATTTGGAAGTGCTGGGAATCGACCCTGCTCTTATTGAAGTTGTCGCAAAAGGCGAAGCGGATCCTATCGGTTCTAATTTGACTAAATTAGGTCGTTCTAAAAACAGAAGAGTTGATTTGATATTGGAATGGAACTAAAGATAGTTTGTTATCTGGTTTTTAAATTAACCATTTCTATTTAATGACACTACAAACTGAAAAAGGGTTCCTTTCGGAACCCTTTTTTGTGCTTAATAACTTTATGCGGTTTTAGTTACCGCTTCAGGTTTCTCTTCATCTGCCAGTTCAGATTCACCTTTACCTTTTGATGTCTTGATTACATAGGCTGTGATTGCAAGAGCCGATGCCACACCAATAACCGTTGAAATATTGATTGGTAAGCCGAAGCCAAGCTTAGCACTGCTCATGATGAAAGAAATACATACAGTGGTCATAAACATAGCTGGTACAGTGGCAATCCAGTGGAGCTTGTTTTGACGTAGTAGGTATGCAGCTGCAGTCCAAAGCATCATAGTCGCTGTAGACTGGTTAGCAAAGCCAAAGTAGCGCCAGATAATACCGAAATCAACTTGAGTCAGGATGCCGCCAATAATGAATAGCGGAACTGCCATCAATAAACGCTTTGGTAATGTTTTTTGCTCAACATTAAAGTATTCAGCAAGGATTAAACGACTAGAACGGAATGCAGTGTCACCTGAAGTAATTGGCAGGATAACAACACCAAGGAAGGCTAGGATACCGCCAAACACGCCAAGCAGGCCAAATGAAGCAGTGTAAACTACGTTACCAGGGCCCCCTGCTTTAACGGCTTCTTGAAGTCCTTCTACAGTACCAAAGAAAGTTAATGCAAGCGTACACCAAATAATCGCGATGATACCTTCACCAATCATAGCTCCGTAGAAGACAAAGCGGCCACTTTTTTCATTTTCCATGCAACGAGCCATTAGAGGTGACTGAGTTGCGTGGAAACCAGAGATAGCACCACAAGCAATAGTGATAAATAACGCAGGCCACAATGGAAGGTTATTTGGGTTCATGTTAGTAAACATATCACTAATAGCGTAGCCACCAAGAATAGTATGCTCGCTAGAGAATCCAACTGCGGCGATAAGGCCGACTGACATGAATACCAGAAGCGCACCAAAGAATGGATAGAATCGACCGATGATCTTATCTACAGGAACAATCGTTGCAATGATGTAATAAGCAAAGATAAGTACAACCATGGTAACTTTTGACATTTCCATGCTTGACTGTTCATTAACTAGGTTAGTTAACATGCCTGCTGGTGCTGAAACGAAAACCACACCAACTAATAGCAGCAGTACAATCGCGAACACGTTCATAAAGTGGCGGGCACCATTACCTAAGTAACGTCCCGTAAGTGTCGGAATGGAAGCGCCATTATTGCGTACAGAAAGCATGCCAGAGAAATAATCGTGTACCGCACCAGCAAAAATACAACCTAGTACAATCCAAAGTAGTGCCGCTGGGCCGTAAAGGGCACCCATAATTGGGCCGAAAATTGGGCCAACACCAGCGATATTAAGTAATTGAACAAGGTAAACTTTCTTGGTAGACATTGGTACAAAGTCTACACCGTCTTTTAGTGTATGTGCTGGTGTTTGACGTTTTTCGTTGATACCAAAAACTTTTTCAACAAAAGCACCGTAAATAAAGTATCCGCCAATTAAAGCGGCAATACAGAAGAGAAACCACATCATAATAATTGTCCCACGTTTGGTTATTTATATATTTCAGCATCTATATTAGAAACAATGAACGCGAGATTCATTCGCTTCTGACGTCAGTGGTTAAATAGTGATTTTACTGGTTGATATAGTAAATGAATGGTTTATAGAAGCAGATAAATAGACAATACTAGAATTGAACGGTGTGATGTTCAGTTAAGCGGCATACACTGGTTCGGGCAATAATAATAAATTTGAAATGATAAAGAATAGGGTAATGATATGAAGCTCAGTTTTTTTTCCAGTTTGGTGTTAGTTGTTTTGTCTGGCTGCTCTGTTGGTATCGAAGAGTTGGCAAATGAGGGTGATTGGTTCGAAGTGGGATATAGGGATGGCGTAAAAGGTCAGCACACACGCTCTTTTAGTGAATTACAGAGTCTGGGGCAGGCGAATCAGGCAGAGTACGACAATGGCTATTTAAAAGGTGTTAAAGAGTATTGTAATCCTGACTTTGCTTATCAGATTGGTCTGTCAGGTCAATATTATGAAGGCGTATGTGAAGGAACGGTAAATGCTCAGAAATTCCGTATGGAGTGGCAAAGAGGCTGGAACGAATCCAATTAATTCAAGGTAAGTATTATAGGCTTACCTTGAATTAACTCCCGCTTGGGAAAAGTTCTAGCCGTTTCTGTTAAACGGCGTGGGTTATTGTTTTTCTACTGCTTTACGTAAGAATCCGTTCTGCACATCAAGTTGTTGCTGAGCTTCGGCTTTACCCATTCCGGTCAGTATCATTAATATTGATAGTTTGACGTCGTAATTGGTTTCAACCAAAAATTGTTTTGCCGTTTCTGAGCTGCATTCTGTAGCCTGAATCACAATACGAACTGCTCTGGCAGTGAGTTTTTTATTGCTGGCTTTAACGTCAACCATCAGGTTTTGATAACTCTTCCCTATACGGATCATGCTAGCGGTGGTCAGCATATTGAGTATCAGCTTTTGTGCTGTCCCTGACTTTAATCGTGTAGAGCCGGTCAATGCCTCTGGTCCTACGACCGGGCTGATAGCTATGCTGGCAATCTCCGCAATCGGCGAGTCAGGGTTACAAGACAAGGCAACGGTTGTCGCCCCTAACTCATTGGCATATTCCAATCCGCCAATGACATAAGGTGTTCGGCCACTAGCGGCAATACCAACAACAACATCATTGGGCTTTAGTTTTATCTGTTTTAGATCGTTAGCACCAAGATCCGATGAATCCTCTGCGCCTTCAACTGCTTTAAACATGGCTTTATTACCGCCAGCGATAAGCCCTATCACCATGTTGTCGGGCACCCCGAAAGTGGGGGGGCATTCAGAGGCATCTAAAACACCTAAACGTCCACTTGTTCCTGCCCCGGTATATATTAACCTTCCGTTGGACTTAAACGCTTTGGTAATTTTATCTACAGCTAAGGCAACCTCAGGTATCACTTTTTCGACAGCATCAGGCACTTGTTTATCCTGTATATTAAGTCGTTTAAGTATTTGCTCCGAAGGCAATAAGTCAATATCCATAGTTTCGGGGTTACGTCCCTCAGAAACGAGGCTAGATAGTGCTGAAATTAGCGCATCATTGGTCATAATTAATATTTCTCTGGTTCTGCTGGGTAGATGACACCCAGTGAAGCAAGGCGTTTAGCACCAGTCACTTCGGGTAGATTACTTGGTAGATTATGAATTCTTCGTTGAGCCAACCAGGCAAATGCGATGGCCTCCATGGAGTCACTGCTTATGCCTTTTTCATCTGTGGAGCAAACTGACCACCCCAAAAGAAGCTTGGAAATTCTTTTCATAATTAGCGGGTTTTTTGCACCACCGCCGCAAACGAGTAGCTGAGGTAAGTTGCCCTGAGCATATTTTTTCACTTCGTTCACTATGGTTTGAGCAGTAAATTCCGCTAATGTTGCCTGAACATCTTCGCCTGATATAGGTTGATTGACACAAGACAGCTTGTTTTCTAGCCATTCTAGGTTAAACAATTCTCTTCCAGTACTTTTGGGGATAGGTTTTAACAAGTAAGCCTCATTGCTCATTTGATGCAATAATTCAGGAACCACCTTACCTGTCTTGGCGTATTCCGCATCTTTGTCATAAGGTTTATCTAATTGTTGGTAAATCCACGCATCCATTAGCATGTTTCCGGGCCCAGTATCATAACCTATGGTTGGGAAAGCAGGACGCATCACAGAAATATTAGCGATGCCACCAATATTCAGTACAACTACACTAGATGTTGTCGGCGGGAAAATGGTTTGATGAAATGCGGGCACAAGTGGTGCGCCTTGCCCGCCAAGGGCGATATCTTTGCGACGAAAGTCAGCGACAGTCGTGATGCCTGTATTACAGGCAATAATATTGGCGTCTCCCAGCTGCATTGTAAATGGGATATCTCCATTCGGCTGGTGGAAGACCGTTTGACCGTGATTACCAATAGCAACAATGTCGGAAGGTTTTGTTCCTGATTTTTTGAGTAGTTGATTTACCGCATTGGCATAAAGGTGCCCCAGACGCTGGTCAAGTTCACCGATTTTTACAAGCGTTGTTGGCTGACCTGTTGAAATGCTGAGAAGCGCTTGTTTTAGCGCGTCTGTTATTGGAAAAAAGTCTTGAGCAATTAATTCCACCTTAGATGAATTAATCTGAACCAGAGCGGTGTCTACGCCGTCCATGCTGGTTCCGGACATTACGCCTATATAAAGAGGAGCTCTTTTCATATTGCTCATTATTATCCTTTATTTTGAATTCCGCATCTTGAGGTAATTTTAGTATACTACCCACTTAAACAACTGAGGCATATTGTAAAACAGTTTCGACAGGGATTATTTGCAAGTTGTTGTAATTATTTGAACTATGTGAAGATTTTAGAAGGTATGAATGATGGGACCTCTGTGGTTAGATGTGGCGGGATACGAACTCACTCAAGAGGATCGAGAAATATTAGAGCACCCAACCGTAGGTGGCGTTATTTTATTTACTCGAAACTATCATGATAGTGAACAACTTTTGGCACTGAATAAAGATATTCGCCGTGTAACGAAAAATAACGTGCTTATCGGTGTCGATCAGGAAGGTGGAAGGGTTCAACGTTTTCGACAGGGCTTTTCCCTCATCCCGCCAGCACAGTCTTTTGCTGAGTACCCGCAAGGTGAGCTGCTTGCGAAGCAGGCCGGTTGGCTGATGTCTGCAGAACTTATTGCTCATGATATCGATCTGAGCTTTGCTCCAGTGTTGGATAAAGGTCATGAGTGCAAAGCCATTGGTAACCGATCTTTTGGTAAGGACATTGAAACCATCCTGACTTACAGTTCTGCTTTTATGTCCGGGATGAAAGAGATGGGTATGGCTACCACAGGTAAACACTTTCCCGGCCATGGTGGCGTAGTTGAGGACTCTCATTTAGAAACGCCTTATGATCACCGCGAAAGGATCTTCGAGCAGGATATGGCCATCTTTAAAGCTCAAATTGATAGTGGAATACTGGATGCCATGATGCCAGCTCATGTTGTTTATCCCGGCTATGACTCTCAACCTGCCAGTGGCTCGCCATTCTGGTTAAAAAAGGTACTTAGAGAACAGTTAGGATTTAAGGGTATTGTATTTTCGGATGACCTTAATATGGAAGGTGCGTCAGTTATGGGCGGGCCCGCGGAGAGATCTCTACAATCACTAGAGGCGGGTTGTGATATGGTGTTGATGTGCAATAACCGTTCATCTCAAATAGATATACTCGATAATTTAGACATTACCCAAGTGCCACAAGCTCAACATTTGTTTAAGAAAAATGCCTTTACGCTGGCAGACCTGAAACGTTCACAGGAATGGAAAGACGCCAATGAATCGATGAAGAGGGTTATTGGAGCATAGAGAATAGATGGGTAATAGGTGATGGGTAATAGGCAATAGTAATATCTGTTGAAAAAGCAATATTCTTAAATCAAACTACTGCATAGCCCATAGCCCATAG
>DDQN01000011.1:0-7806 GCA_002342685.1 Vibrio sp. UBA2441 | reverse complement strand
AGCCCATAGCCCATAGCCCATTACCTATTTATCCAATCCCCAGATTTTCTTTTAGTACCTTCAGGTGCCGGCGGCTGACTGGTGCGGTGTGATCGGAAAGCGTGATTATTTCAGCTAACCCATTCTCTAATAACTTAATCTCTTTAATCATTGTGGTGTTGACCAGATATTGCCGATGGCAGCGTAACAAACTGGTTTTCTCTTCTAACATTTTCAACGTGAGCTGACTTGAGGCGGTTTGATCGGCTGATTGAACATGTACGCCGCTTATGTCGCTATAGATAATCTCAACGTTTTTAGTTGGGATAACCACTATGCGGTTGTGACCTATGCATGGAATCTGTTCGAGAGTAGTGGGTGTTAACATGGATATATCAGGTATTTGGCGTTCTTTTTCTTTTTGTTTAATCAAACGGCAGATAGTTTTATTCAGACGATTGGTATCTATCGGCTTTAACAGATAATCGAAGGCATTATCCTCAAATGCCTGAATGGCGTATTGATCAAATGCAGTGACAAAGACAACGAGAGGCATGGTGTCTGGATCAAGCATTGCCAGTAACTCAATACCGCTAACCTGAGGCATCTGGATATCGAGAAAAACCACATCGGGTTTCAATGAGTTGATCTTTTTTAACCCTTCAATGGCATTGCTGGCCTGAGCGAGTACCTTTATTTGATTTGTTTCATGCAGCAGTTCGGTTAACTCTTCCTGAGCTAACAATTCGTCGTCTATCACTAAGGCCGTCAACATTGTTATGCCTAAATCCTTTTATTTATATTTTTATTAACACTATTATTAATTTCGTTGGGGATGATAAAGCTCATTCGGGTAAATTGGTTTTTCTCTACCTGAGTTTTTAGCGCTCCGTCATGACCAAAGTAATGAGATAAGCGCTTGCTCACAATTTGCATACCAAGTCCTTGATGGTTTTCATCAGGAGCTTTAAAGCTGCCTGCATTATCTTCTACTATGATTTCACAACCACGAAGATTGCATTGGTTGTATATTCGGATCTTACCTCCCTCAAGCATATGTGATGTACCATGTTTTATCGCGTTTTCGACTAAAGGTTGCAGGGTAAAACTAGGAAGCTTCTCTTCTTGCAATGCTTCATCAATATCAATATCAATGTCCAGACGATCACTAAAGCGCGCTTTTTCTATAGTAAGGTAGGCGTTTACATGTTCAAGCTCTTCTCTAAGTGTTACGGTATCGATATTTTGCTTAAGATTGCTTCTAAAAAAATGGGAAAGGTGTTGTATCAGTACTCTTGCTTTTGCAGGGTCTTTTCGGATAACGGCGCTAATAGTATTGAGTGCATTAAACAGGAAGTGTGGGTTAATTTGCGCATGTAATAGTTTAATTTCGGACTGAGATAATAATATCCGTTGCTCCTGATAGTCCCGGTATAATATCTGACTGGATAATAGCTGGGCTATGCCTTCGGCCATGGACATGTTGATGGTAGAGAAGAGTTTACGCTTTGGCTCGTACAGTTTTATTGTGCCGACGACCTGATCGCCTGCTCTTAAAGGAATGATTAGAGCCGAGCCCAGCTTACAGTCTTGTGAAATGGAACACTGGTAAGGGTTTTCTGAGCCATCAAGGTAGATAATACTGTTGTCTTCTATTGACCTGATAGTGCATGAAGAAGAGATAAGGGTGTTTGGTTTATGGTGATCGTCACCAATACCAACAAAAGCGAGAATTTTCTCTTTATCCGTGATTGATACCGCACCAACATTGGTTTCTTCATACACAATACGGGCGATTTTTTCTGCATTTTCTGAATCAAATCCTGAAGCTAATATTCCGACGGAACGCTCTGCAATGGTTAAAGCCCGCCTTGAGAAGGTTGCTGAGTATTTCTCAAAGATGGTTTTTCTATCCTGAAGAATGCTCATAAATAGAGCTGCACCAACGGAATTGGCAATGATCATAGGGGCAGCAATGGCAGCAACCAGTTGATAGGCATCATCATACGGTTTTGCGACGATCAGAATGACGGCCATTTGCACTAGCTCGGCGAACAGAGTGATGGAAAAAACAACAACTGGGTTAAATAACTGTTCCGGTTTGTTTTTCTTGACAAGATAGCTGTGCAATAAGCCACCAATGATCCCTTCTGCGGTGGTAGAAATTGCACAGGCAACATCGGTGAACCCCCCAAGAGTATACCGGTGAATACCACCTGTGAACCCCACAGCAAAGCCAACGACAGGGCCTCCAAACAGACCACCCATAACGGCTCCAATGGCTCGGGTATTGGCAATCGCATCATTAATCTGTAAGCCGAAATAGGTACCCATTATGCAGAAAAGAGAGAAAATGATGTAACAGTTAATTTTATTTTCTATTCGATTAGAAATACTGAGTAGTGGAAGGAATACAGGTGTTTTACTTAGCATATAAGCTAAGACCAAATAAACACACATTTGTTGAAGCAGGGATAAAATCAGTTCCATAACCGTCGGCAAAAAAAGAGCTACATAGTTAGCATTTTAAGCGAGATTGAATTGTAAAAATAGCGCTGCCATTTGAAACTCATGTTCAACTTATCGGAATGGTTGGGTGTAAGTAATTATTTACACATTGTGTTTTATTATCTTTACACTTGAATAATTCGTGCGAGCTGTTATCTTATTGCTTAAGTTGAGTGTTGTTTATCTCTGGTTTGTTTTGGTGTAAAGAATTATATACGGATTTTATGATGGATAGAAGTGAATTAAGCAATGTAAACATTAGTGATGAACAGGTTCTTATCACTGCAAACGAATTAAAGGCTAAGTTGCCCCTAAGCGATAACGCGAGACGCTTTATTCAGGAGTCTCGTCAAACTATATCAAATATTATTCATAAAAAGGACCACCGTTTGCTTGTGGTTTGTGGCCCTTGTTCTATTCATGATATTGAAGCGGCTAAACAGTATGCAAAGCGTTTAAAAGAATTATCAGAGCAGCTAAGCGATCAGATTTATATCGTGATGCGTGTTTATTTTGAAAAGCCTCGTACTACAGTAGGCTGGAAAGGACTGATCAATGATCCTCTTTTAGATGGAACATTTGATATCGAGCATGGTTTGCATGTTGGACGTCAGCTTTTGGTTGATCTGGCAGAGATGGAAATTCCACTTGCAACAGAAGCGCTAGATCCTATAAGCCCACAATACTTAGCTGATACCTTTAGCTGGGCTGCGATAGGCGCAAGAACAACGGAATCTCAAACTCACAGAGAGATGGCCAGCGGTCTTTCTATGCCTATTGGTTTTAAAAATGGTACAGATGGCAACCTGGGAACGGCGATTAATGCGATGCAAGCGTCTGCCTCTGGTCACCGCTTTATGGGGATTAATAGAGATGGCCAGGTGGCACTATTGACCACGCAGGGCAATACCAATGGACATGTTATTTTGCGCGGTGGCAAACAGACCAATTACGATTCCGTATCCGTAACTGAATGTGAACAAGAGATGGCGAAACATAATCTTGATGCCTCACTGATGGTTGACTGCAGCCACGCTAACTCTCGTAAAGATTACCGCAGACAGCCACTGGTGGCAGAAGATGTTATTCATCAAATAAGAGAAGGCAACAAATCCATTATTGGCCTTATGATTGAAAGTCATCTTAATGAAGGTAATCAACCGTCTGATATTCCTGTTGACCAAATGGCTTACGGTGTTTCAATCACTGATGCTTGTATCAACTGGGAGTCGACTGAGGAATTATTACGTCACGCGCACAAAGAGCTAGTGCCGTTTTTGCAAGACAGGTTAAAGTAATACCACTAAATACCATTTTGATGTATATGAAAGGTATAGTTGGTTCAGAATTAAAATAAGGCACCTTGATGGCTGTAGAATTAAATGCATTGCGAGATCAAATTGATTCAGTAGATAAACAGATGATAGATCTCTTGGCACAACGCCTATCTTTGGTTGAGAAAGTAGGTGAAGTAAAGAGTGAGCATGGCTTGCCTATCTATGCGCCTGATCGAGAGGCTGCAATGCTGGCTTCTCGTCGTGAAGAAGCTGAAAACAGAGGCGTACCTGCACAATTAATTGAAGATATATTACGCCGAACTATGCGTGAGTCTTATGCCAGTGAAAATGATTCGGGCTTTAAGTGCTTAAATACAGAACTTCGTTCTGTCGTCATAGTGGGCGGTGCCGGACAACTTGGTCGGTTATTTTCGCGGATGTTTACGCTTTCTGGTTATCAGGTAAAGCTGCTTGGTAGTAAGGACTGGGATAGAGCGGATGAGATACTTAAAGATGCAGGTTTGGTGGTGGTCACTGTACCGATCCATTTGACCGAAGGTGTTATCGATAAACTATCTAATCTGCCTGAAGATTGTATTCTTTGTGATTTAACCTCGGTTAAATCGAAGCCACTAAGCAAAATGCTTGAGGTTCATTCGGGGCCTGTTGTTGGCTTACATCCAATGTTTGGTCCTGATGTACCCAGCCTAGCAAAACAAGTTATTGTTTATTGTGATGGAAGAGGCAGTGAACAGTATCAGTGGCTACTGAAGCAGTTTTCTATTTGGGGAGCTAGCTTGTGTTCGATCGATGCGCAAGAGCATGATCATGGAATGACATTAATTCAGGCTCTTCGCCACTTTACCTCTTTCGCCTATGGTTTACACCTTAGCCGGGAAAATCCTGATATAGATAAACTGCTTCAACTGAGTTCGCCTATCTATCGATTGGAGCTTGCTATGGTAGGGCGTTTGTTCGCACAGGATCCTAATCTATATGGCGACATTATTTTGTCATCTCAGGAGAACTTGGACATGATAAAACGCTTTCATCACTGTTTTGGTGAAGCCATTAAGGTTTTGGATGGACATGATAAAGCCGCTTTTGTTGATAGCTTTAATCAAGTCAGTAATTGGTTTGGAGACCACTCGCAAAAATTCATGTCAGAAAGCCAAAATTTGCTTAAACAAGCAAATGATGCGATTCATCGGGGGTAATTATTGCGCTTGATCGAGGGGGATAACTGATTTTATTCCGAAAGAAGCGATTAATTCCTGTAATACAGAAAGTCATCGTTAATTATCGTCATCCTGAAAGCTGCGTCAGCAGCTATTCAGGATTGTTAAATACTTAATCAGAGAACAGTAAATTCCCATATTTATCGAGTCTTGTCAGCCTGATTTCTGCATTTGCCATAAAGGTTTGCTTATCTTTCCCCTTCAGTGACTTAGACTGAGGAAGTTTTACAGTGCGTGCATTTTTATGAACGCCATTGACCAAAAATTCATAATGAAGGTGTGGTCCGGTCACTCGCCCGGTACCTCCTAATGTTCCAACGGTTTGGCCCTGCTTAACTCTTTGTCCTGTTTTAACCTTACGTTTTTTCATATGCAGATACTTAGTTATATAAGTATTGCTGTGACGAATAAAAACGTAATTGCCGTTAAATTTGTTGTAACCCGCTTTATCAACGATACCGTCGCCAGCTGCCCAAATAGGTGTGCCAACGGGGGCTGCGTAGTCAGTGCCTCGATGAGCAGCGACCTTACCTGTTACAGGATGTCGGCGACGAGGATTGAAATTAGAGGTTACCCGACGAAAATCAATGGGGGATCTTAAGAAAGCTTTTTTCATTGCTCTCCCGTTTTCATCATAATAATTCTCGGTTTTATCATCAAGAATCGCTTTAAATGTGTCGCCCTGATTGGTGAAAATAGCCGCGATGATCTGGCCTCGGCCCATCTTTTCTCCTTCGACTATTTTTTCTTCATATAGCACCTGAAAGCTGTCGCCAGAACGAATATCTAAGGCAAAGTCGATATCCCATCCGAAGATACCCGCAAGCTCCATAATTTGATTTGGAGTCAGGTCGGCAGAAATGGCGGCGTTCCAGAAATTGGAAGTAATTACCGCTTCGGTATAGTTATATTGAATATTGACATTTTTTTTCTCAAATGCCGCTTTATAGCCTTTTCCTGATTTAGAGATGCGAAATGTTTCAAACGGAGTAATGACACGTTTTATCTGAATGAGCTGGTGAGTTTCATCAAATCCGAAAGAGAGCTCTTCTCCAACACGCAAGCGAGACAGCTGTCTATTGATCTCTTTATCACTGCTAATCAGTGTATGAAGGAGCTTAGCGGTAAGACCTATGCGGTTAAAAAGTTTAGCCGCGCTTTCGCCTGAGGCCACTTTATATTTCTCCCAGCGGATAATAGGCTGAGGAAGAGCGGCACTGTCTGTATTTAACGTATCAAAATTGATATCTATAGGATAAGCCTGACCAACTTCCAAAGATGAGTGATCTTTAGTCAGGTCACTGCTGTTTGGCAAAAACAGCACGAAGGCAACAAAAGCGGAAATTAAGGAAATTAACGCTCTGTGAATGAAAGGAAGACGCAAAAAAGTAGAAATCATGGTCAATCTTTAGTAAATATTGGTGAAAAAAGACAATACAAGAGTCTAACTGGTTTCAAAATACATAGCTATTCAAGTAAGATGTGCGGATATGTTTTTTTGCCAAATTCGTGGGAGCTAACAGAAATGGCGAGTATTGAAGCAGCACTGGCTGAAATTAAGCGCGGTGTAGAAGAGCTTATTCCAGAAGAAGAACTGATTGCAAAGCTGAAAGAGGGCCGTCCTCTACGTATTAAACTTGGTGCTGATCCGACGGCTCCGGATATCCACCTTGGTCATACAGTGATCATCAACAAGCTTCGTCAATTTCAAGATCTTGGTCACGAAGTGACTTTCTTGATTGGCGACTTTACCGGTATGGTCGGTGATCCTTCAGGCAAAAATACCACGCGTCCACCATTGACTCGTGAAGATGTTATCGCGAATGCTGAAACCTATAAACAGCAAATTTTTAAAATTCTTGATCCTGCAAAAACCAAAATTCAATTTAACTCAGAATGGTTAAATGAGTTAGGGGCTGCAGGCATGATTCGTTTAGCGTCTAATCAAACCGTTGCTCGTATGTTAGAACGTGACGATTTTAAAAAGCGTTATGCGGGTGGCCAGCCTATCGCCATTCATGAATTCATGTATCCTCTTCTTCAAGGATATGATTCTGTTGCAATGGAAACGGATGTAGAGCTGGGTGGTACCGATCAGAAGTTTAACTTGTTGATGGGGCGTGAGCTGCAAAAAGCTAACGGTCAAAAACCACAGTGTGTATTAATGATGCCTCTTCTTGTCGGTCTAGATGGCGAGAAAAAAATGTCAAAATCAGCACACAACTACATCGGTATCAGTGAAGAGCCTAATGAGATGTTTGGTAAGATTATGTCAATCTCAGACGTGCTGATGTGGAGCTATTACGAATTGCTATCATTCCGTCCAATGGAAGAGATAGAACAGTTTAAAGCTGATGTCGTTGCAGGTAAAAACCCTCGCGATATTAAAATTTTGCTGGCAAAAGAGATTATTGCACGCTTTCACAGTGAAGCAGATGCTGAAGCGGCAGAACAGAACTTTATCAACCGCTTCCAAAAAGGCGCTATGCCTGATGAGATGCCTGAATTTGACTTTGATGCGGGTATCGCCATTGGCAACCTTTTAAAAGACGCTGGTTTAGTGAACTCAACCTCTGATGCTATGCGTATGATCCGTCAGGGTGCCGCTAAGATAGACGGTAACAAGATAGAAGATACTAAGCTAATTCCTGAAGCAGGAACGGCTGTTTATCAGGTTGGTAAACGCAAATTCGCCAGAGTAACTGTGAAGTAGTTTAATTTTTAGCTGTCTTACTCAGTGATGAGTTAAACACTTTCGTGGTAAACAGATAAAGAGCGCTTAATTGGTAATGCCGATCAGTTAA
>DDQN01000103.1 GCA_002342685.1 Vibrio sp. UBA2441 | reverse complement strand
GGGTCCATCTCATTATTCTGAAACCGGAGGAACGAGGGTATTCAGAATCTGGTTTTGACTGTGTTTTTAGGTTTCAGATAACCAACCTATCTCGTTAACCAGCTTTTAGGATTTTGAGCTTTACTGTTTCTTCTTATCTCAAAGTAGAGAGAGGCTTGTGGTTGGCCTCCTGTATCTCCGGCCAGAGCGATAGGTTCTCCTGCGGTGACTTTATCGCCTTCCAGTTTCAGCAGTGTTTGGTTAAAGCCATACAGTGTCATATCGCCTTTACCGTGGTCGAGAAGCACCACTAAACCATAGCCTCTTAAATAGTCGGCAAAAACGACGGTGCCGGAATAAACGGCTTTGACGGGCTGTTCATAATTGGCATCGATAACCACGCCTTTCCAGTTAACCTGACCACTCTGTTTGGTGCCGTAATTTTTTAATATCTTTCCGTGCACAGGCCACGGTAGCTTGCCCTTGTATTTCGCTAGGCCATCCATCGGGATGATATTCCGTTTCGCGGCTTTGGCAATCTCGGATTTTAGCCGGGTTTCGTTTCGCTGAAGTTCGGCTAAATAATGTTTATCACTGGAGATATTGGTTTTAATTTTCTTAACCGTTTTCTTACGCTGGCTTTGGGAGTTAGCGAGTTGGTCTCGTTTCTTGGTTTTTTGGCTCAGAAGCAACTTAATCTGCTGTTGTTTTTGCAGTAACTGCTGATTTTTGTCTTCCAGTTGTTTGCTGGTGGCATTAAGTTTCTTAATGGCGTCTGCTCTTGCTTTGGCAAGGTGCTGAAAGTATTGGCTTATGCGGTCTTGTTCTTCGGTTTGTTCCTGAACCATCAGACTATTGACATCATTGTTCTGTTTGATGATGTAGTAAGTCTTTATCAGTTCTGAAAGGGTCTGTTCTTGTTGCTGTTTCTTTTTTTCCAGAGCCGATTTTTGTTGATTAAACTGGGATAGATTCTTGTTTGCAGTATTGAGTTTGCTTTGGGTCTGTTTGATTTCTCGACCTAATGACGAAATAGACAGCTCTTGTTTCTTTAGGGACTGTTGCAGCTTGTTCAGTTCAGATTGTTGCTTGGATACGGAGCTTTTCTGACGGGATATTTCACTCTTGACCCCTTTAAGCTCATCTTGATTAGCAAACACCGAGGAAACAGAAAAGCTAAAGGCAAGCGACAGCGCGAGACAAAATAGGTTAGTTTTCTTTGAGTTACGCAGAGTCATCTTAGAAGCTTCGCCAAAATAGGGAACTACTAGATTACAATAAGAAAGGGCCAGAACCCAAAAATAATTTTGTGGTCTGGCCCTAAATAACAGAACTGGGGTCTGACCCCAACTCATGTTTCTAAGCGTTTACTTAAATAGAACGTTACCAGACATTTCTGCTGGGATGTCCATTCCTGTCAGCTCAAGCATGGTTGGTGCAAGGTCAGAAAGCTTGCCGCCTTGTTTGAACTCAATTGGCTTGTTACCCACATAGATAAGTGGAACTGGCAGGTTAGTGTGTGCTGTGTGAATGCCACCCGTCTCAGGGTCAATCATCATCTCTGCGTTGCCGTGGTCAGCAGTAATTAATAGCTGGCCGTCAACTTCTTTAATGGCCTCAACAACCTGAGCTACACAGGCATCAATGGCTTCAATAGCTTGTTCTGCTGCATCATAAACACCAGTATGGCCAACCATGTCTGGGTTAGGGTAGTTACAGATAATGTTGTCGTATTTGCCAGATTTGATTGCCGCAACCAGTTTTTCAGTTAGCTCGCCAGAGCTCATTTCTGGTTGAAGGTCATAAGTGGCTACTTTTGGAGAAGCAACCAAGCTGCGTTCTTCGCCAGCAAACTCTGTTTCTACACCGCCGTTGAAGAAGAAAGTAACGTGTGCATATTTTTCAGTTTCAGAGATACGAAGCTGAGTTTTGCCGGCTTTAGATAACCACTCGCCATAGGTATTTTCTAGTGATGCTGGTGGGAATGCGCATAACAGAGGGATATCTGCCGCGTATTGAGTCAGCATAACAAAATCAACCGCCGGGAACGTCGCACGTTCAAAGCCTTCAAACGCAGGAACAAATGCACGAGTGATTTCGCGAGCACGGTCAGCACGGTAGTTCATAAAGATAACCGCGTCACCATCTTCAATGGCTGCTGATTCTTGACCTTCCGCTTTTAATTCAGTTGGCTTAACAAACTCATCGTTTTCTTCACGAGCATAAGCGGCTTCTAGAGCGGTAACTGCTGAATCGAAAGTAAACTCTGCCTTGGCTTCAGTAAGAAGGTCATAAGCTTTCTCTACGCGATCCCAGTTGTTATCACGGTCCATTGCATAATAACGACCAACAAGAGAAGCGATACGGCCTTTACCAAGCTCAGCAAATAGCGCATCAAAACGTTTTAGCGAGTTTTCAGCACTACGTGGCGGAGTATCACGTCCGTCTAAGAAGCAGTGTAAGTACACTTTTTCAGCGCCACGTTCAGCAGCCATTTTAACTGCAGCATAAATGTGGTCTTCATGGCTGTGTACGCCACCTGGAGACATAAGGCCCATAACGTGAACGGCTTTGCCTGCTTTGATGGCTTTGTCCATTGCGTTAGTCAGAGTATCATTTTCAAAGAAATCGCCATCAGAAACAGATTTGGTAATGCGAGTAAGGTCTTGATATACCACGCGTCCAGCACCAATATTTGTGTGACCAACTTCAGAGTTACCCATTTGACCATCTGGTAAACCCACATCCAGACCTGATGCTGAAATTAGAGTGTTTGGTTGATTGGCAAAAAGCGCATCCATTACCGGTGTGTTAGCATTATTGATTGCGTTACTTGCGCTATCTTCACGGTATCCCCAACCATCAAGAATCACTAGAGCCATTGGCTTCTTAGCAGACATAGTTATGACCTCATTAAATTCAAAGTAATTTAAAATTGAAACTGACGTAACTTTACTACACTTTTGAGTTAAAACTGTAGCCCCAGATCAAATAATCGTCGCCACTAGCTGTCATAAAGTTTCAAATCTTGTTTACTATTATTGCGAATAATTCGCAACAATGGAATTCGCTAATACCTATTAATGTCAGAGATATGACCGTTTGAGCTAGTGCACAAGTGTTTACTTTGATGATGCAGGTAGGATTTATCGCGATACAGCGCTTTATTTCGGTTGCTTTTGTCGAATTTTCTACTTCACGAGGTTATACTCACGCTTCAATTTTATCGCTATTAATTATCGCAAGAGTGCAGAACATGCAGGAATATGTAGATTTTATCCAGAACAACATGATCCTAGCCCTAGTTTGGGCTGGTCTGGTTGTCGCCATCATAATGAGCTTTATAAAGTCAGCAACGGCGGCTTATAAGCAAATTTCACCAGCAGAGCTTACTCAGTTTATCAACAAAGAAGAAGGCGCTGTGGTTGATATTCGAACTAAAGATGAGTTCAAGCAAGGTCACATTACCGGCTCAGTTCACGTTTTACCAACTGACATCAAGTCTGGCTCTGTTCCAAGCCTTGAAAAATACAAAGCAAGCCCAATTACAGTGATATGTAAGACAGGTACGACGGCTCAAGAGAACGCAAACCTACTTGCAAAAGCGGGTTTTGAAAACGTGAATGTTCTGAGAGGCGGTCTTGTTTCTTGGAGCGAAGCGAAAATGCCACTTGTTCGTGGTAAAAAATAAAATACTCATCCGCGCTGAACATTTTTTATCGCGTTCGAATTGATGATATGTGAAAAAGTGAAGACATGTGATTTCGCGCATGTCATTACTTGTTAATCTGGCCATCTTTTGAATGCTTAAATCATCTCAGCGCTGAGATAAAAACAAAGATTTTAGAATTAAGGAAAACAAAATGGCTGAAGCAGCACCTCAAGAAAACCAACAAAACTTTACAATTCAACGTGTATTTCTAAAAGATGTTTCATTTGAAGCACCTAACTCACCAGATATGTTCCAAAAAGATTGGAACCCAGATGTTAAGCTTGATCTTGACACTCAAAGCCGTGAGCTTGGTGAAGGTGTATATGAAGTGGTTCTTCGTTTAACAGTAACGGTTAAGAATGAAGAAGAGAATGCATTCCTTTGTGAAGTTCAGCAAGGTGGTATCTTCACTGCTGAGCAAATGGAAGCAGGTCAGCTTGCTCATTGTCTTGGTGCGTTCTGTCCAAACATCCTATTCCCATATGCTCGTGAAACTATTTCAAGCCTAGTGGTTAAAGGTACGTTCCCACAACTTAACCTAGCACCAGTTAACTTTGATGCTTTGTTCATGAACTACCTTCAAAACCAAGCGCAGCAAGAAGAACAACAAGCTGACGCGTAATTCAGTTAACATAACGGCCTTTAGTATTTAAGACCATTGATAAAGTATCGTCATTCCATATACCTCAATTTAGGAATGACGAATTTAGATTTATCGCCTGTTTGGTTTTACTATTAAATAGCTGAGATAACTTGAACCATTGATTAGATGCACAGAGCTTGAAGCAATGTGCATTTTTTATTTATATCGATCTGAAAAAGCGCGACAAAGAAAAGACTTTTTCAGATTTGTTTCAGAGCAGGATGAGAGTATGACGAGCATAGACAACGCCTATGGAAAAGAGATCGCAATGACGGTTATTGGTGCGGGCTCTTATGGAACCTCTTTGGCTATCGCCTTATCTCGCAACGGTGCGAACATCGTCTTGTGGGGTCATGAAGAAGACCATATGCAGCGTTTGCAGGCGGATCGCGCTAACCAAGAGTTTTTACCGGGAATCGATTTTCCAGAAAGTCTGATTGTTGAATCTGACTTAGAAAAAGCCGTTCAGGCTTGCCGGGACTTATTGGTTGTTGTTCCTAGTCATGTATTTGGCATCGTACTTAAAAGCCTTCAGCCTTATCTGAAAAAAGAGACACGAATTTGCTGGGCGACCAAAGGGTTGGAGCCGGAAACAGGCCGACTATTAAAAGATGTTGCTCACGAGGTTATTGGTCAAGATCATTCATTGGCTGTCATTTCGGGCCCTACTTTTGCGAAAGAGCTTGCAAACGGGATGCCGACGGCGATTTCTGTAGCTTCGCCAGATGCTCAGTTTGTACAAGATCTGCAGGACAAAATTCACTGCAGCAAAACCTTCCGTGTTTATGCCAATAGTGACTTCACCGGAATGCAACTGGGTGGCGCAGTGAAAAATGTGATTGCGATTGGTGCAGGAATGTCTGATGGCATTGGTTTTGGTGCTAACGCCAGAACGGCTTTAATTACCCGTGGTCTGGCTGAGATGACTCGTTTAGGGGCTGCCCTTGGTGCGCAACAAGAAACTTTCATGGGTATGGCTGGTTTAGGTGACTTAGTACTAACCTGTACGGACAATCAATCCCGAAATCGTCGCTTTGGTCTTGCTTTGGGGCAGGGTAAAGACGTGGATACTGCTCAACAAGAGATTGGTCAGGTGGTTGAAGGTTATCGTAATACCAAAGAAGTTTGGCTATTAGCTGCCCGCATGGGGGTTGAAATGCCAATAGTTGACCAAATCTATCAAGTACTGTATCAAGGAAAGGATGCCCGTCTTGCTGCGCAAGATTTGTTGGCTCGAGATAAAAAAGCAGAAGGCTGATCCCTTAATTGGGGTCAGACCCCAAATCAGATAAGGTTTGATTTAATGAAACATTGTAAACCCTGTAATGTTTGGCAGACGATTGTTCAGGAAGCGAGAGAACAGTCTGTGCAAGAGCCGATGCTGGCAAGTTTTTACCATGCCACCATTATTAACCATGATAGCCTCGGTGCTTCACTGAGTTATATTCTGGCTAATAAGCTAAAAACGGCCTCTATGCCTGCAATGGCGGTTCGAGAAGTGGTAGAAGAAGCGTTTGCTGCCGACCCTGAGATCACTATCTCTGCGGCTTGCGATATTTGCGCCACAGTAAATCGTGACCCGGCTGTTGCACTGTATTCGACGCCATTGCTTTATCTAAAAGGCTATCATGCTTTACAGGGTTATCGTGTGGCGAATTATCTATGGAAACAAGGCCGATTTGCTCTGGCAACTTACCTGCAAAATCAGCTTTCTGTGGCTTGTCAGGTTGATGCGCACCCAGCGGCTAAAATAGGTAAAGGGATCATGCTCGATCACGCTACCGGCATTGTTATTGGTGAAACCGCCGTAGTGGAAGACGATGTTTCTATTCTGCAAAACGTGACATTGGGTGGTACCGGTAAAGAGTGTGGCGATCGACACCCTAAGATCCGCGAAGGCGTTATGATCGGTGCCGGCTCGAAGATACTGGGCAATATTGAAGTGGGTGTAGGCGCTAAAATTGGCTCTGGCTCTGTGGTTCTTCAGGCTGTGCCTGAACATACGACCGTAGCTGGTGTACCAGCTAAAATAGTCGGCCGACCTACCACCGATAAACCTTCTGAAGATATGGACCAGGCATTTAATGGTAAATCAAACGCCTATATCGATGGCGGCGGTATTTAACATTTTATTCTGAGGGGCACTAGCTAGATTCCAGATAGCTCGTGCCTCGCTTCTGGAATGACGGTGTATAATGTCCTCACTTCTGGAATGACACTCCGTCCATCATTAACGCTTCCTTTCTTAGCTTCAGCGCGTATAAGTAGCCCAACACCCCGCCTACAACATTACCGACGGTAATACCGATAAATAAGCCTTCAACTCCGTAAAGCCAACTGCCTAACCAAGCGACAGGAAGCGTGTAAATAAACAGGCGCATGAAGTTCCAATAGAAAGCGGTCAATGGCTTATGCATGGCATTCAGGCTACTCACCAGTAGCATAATGATCCCTTGGAAACCATAGCTAAACGGGACGATAACCAGGTAGAGCCAAATGAGGTCATTGACCGATTGTTCCCTGCCAAACAGGGCGGCGAGGGGAATGCTTAACGGTACCATCATGACAAAGATGATGAGCTGGAAAACCACGGAAAACCGCATCGATAAAAATAGCGCTTTGAAACTGCGCTCTGGATTTTCGGCACCTAAATTTTGCGCCATAAACGGAGTTAGTGCCGAGGTTAACGACATGATGACTAAGAGTAATAAAGATTCAATGCGCAATGCTGCACCGTAGGCGGCAACCGCCGCTGTACCATGTGCAGCTAATATCATCATTAAAATAGCACCAGATAAAGGGTTCATCGCGTTGGAGAATCCAGCTGGCATGCCTATTTTTAATACCTGTTTCCAGTCAGCGAGTAGAGAGTTTATGTTTGGCCAATTGAGCAGTTTTTCTCTGTTAATCAGTAAATACAAAGAGCAACACAGAGCAGCAAGCCAGCTTATACCACTGGCGATGGCGGCTCCTTTTATACCTAACTCAGGAAATGGGCCTAGACCAAAAATCAATAACGGGTCTAGTGCACCGTTTATCACGCCAGCCAGCATCATTATTTTTGCTGGTGTTTTGGTATCTCCGGTTGCGCGAATTGCGCTGTTTCCTGCCATCGGTATAACAAGCAAGGGAATGGTGAAATACCAGATAAACATGTAGTCATTAATCAATGGTATAAGGGATGGTTCCGCGCCCAAAAACTGAAATAAAGGCTCAATAGTGTACAGGCCGACCAAAGAAGCCAGAGTGATTAACAGAATAGCGAGTAATAACCCATGGGTAGTAAAGTGAGCAGCATGTTGGGTATGCCCTTGACCTAATAGGCGTGCGAGACAGGTTGATAGCCCTATGCCAATACCCATGGTGATACAGTTCACCGCATAAGTGACCGGAAAGGTAAAGCTGATAGCGGCAAGTGCATCGGTGCCAAGCAGTGAGACAAAAAAGGTATCGACAAGATTAAACATAAGAATCGCAACCATGCCGAATACCATAGGAATGGTCATGTTGCGTAATACTTGTGGAATATGGCCGGTTAATAAGCCGTGTTTATCTTGCATCTAGTCGGTTTCTTTTTTATCTGGTTGCTTAGGATACCTGCTTTTTTTATATACTCAAACTACTTCAAGATGCGAATGGTAATGGTGACCAGAATTCAGAATGACGCATCAAACATCGTCATTCTGAAACCTGAGGCACGAAGGTATTCAGAATCTGGTTTTTTGTTGGTATTTAGATTCCAGATAGCTCGTACCTCACTTCTGGAATGACGGTGTGGGTATGACTCACTTCAAGGATGACGCATCAAATATCGTCATTCTGAAACCTGAGGCACGAAGGTATTCAGTACCCATCACGTCATTCTGAAACCTGAGGTACGAGGGTGTTCAGAATCTGGTTTTTTGTTGGCATTTAGATTCCAGATAGCTCGTCCCTCGCTTCTGGAATGACGGTGGGGGTATGACTCACTTCTGGAGTGACGGTGAGTGTATACCTCTCCCTTGGGTGACGATGGGTATACCTCACTCACTCAATGATGAATTATGTCTATTAACAGCCTGGGCCACAGTCCAGACAGTGTTTGATCATCTCAGGGCCTAAGTGAAGTTTTGCATTCAGGTCGCGTAGCGCGGTACGGATACCTTCTTCAATTACTGGATGATAGAAAGGCATATCCAGCATTTCAGAGATGGTCATCTGGTTTTGGTGAGCCCATGCCAGTAAATGAGCCAAATGTTCCGCGTTAGGGCCAATCATTTCTGCACCTAAGAACTTACCAGTACCTTGTTCACCGTATACATGCAAAAGCCCTTTGTTACGTAGCATCACCCGAGAACGTCCCTGACTTTCAAACGAGACTTCACCGATTTCAAAACATCCGCAATTTCCTAATCGCTGGGTTATCTGTTGGTAACTCTCTCCCACCATCGCTATTTGAGGATCGGAGAATACCGCTGAGATGGATGAACGGCGATGCCCGGCGCGAATATCTGGAAAACGTCCGGCGTTATCCCCGGCGATACGACCTTGATCGGCAGCTTCATGCAGCAGAGGAATCTGGTTGCTTGCGTCTCCGGCAATAAATATGCTTTCTACTGACGTTTGCAGGGTAAAATGATCGGCGTTTGGAATGCCTTTCTCGTCCAGAATGATGTTGGTATTTTCTATATCCAGTTTGTCTGTGTTAGCGCGGCGACCCGTGGCGGCCAGTACAAAGTCGGTCACAAAGGTCTCTAGATCCCCTTGTTTGTTGATAAACATGATCTCTACTTTGTCATCAACTCGCTTCATGCTTTCAATTCTTACATCAGCATCCAGATAGAACTCTTGGCTAAAGGTTTTGTTTGCATATTCCATGATCGCCTGATCAGTCAGCGGGCCTACTTGTCCGCCGAGTCCGAACAGTTTCACCTCTACCCCTAGTCGGTGAAGTGCCTGTCCCAGTTCTAAGCCTATAACGCCCGGACCAAATACCGCGACGGATTTTGGCAGGTCGTCCCAGTCAAAAACGTCATCATTGATGATCAAACGATCACCGAGCTCATTCCAGATAGCCGGGTAAGCGGGTCTTGACCCTGTCGCGATTACAATTCGTTGCGCCTGAATAATGGTGTGATCGTCTACTGCAAGCGTATTGTCATTAATAAACTTAGCGTAGCCAGCAATTTTATCTTCAGCCGGGATCTCATCAACGCCTTCCAATACAAAACCAACAAAGCGGTCACGTTCGCTTTTGATTCGGCTCATCACTTCGCGGCCATCAATGACGACCTCTCCTTGAGGATGAATACCAAATGCAGGGGCTTTTTCGATTTGATGCGCACTCTCTGCAGCGGCAATCAATAGTTTTGAGGGCATACAACCAACCCGAGCACACGTGGTGCCGTATGGGCCACCTTCAATCATAACTACGCTATCACTATGCGCTTTGGCCGCTCTATATGCCCCGAGTCCTGCGGTACCACCACCAATAATGGCAACATCTACTTTTAATTCTTTCATGATTTTATTCTCTCTAAATAACGGGGCATTGATTGGGGTGGATAAGATAGGGGTCAGACAATGGGGTCTGACCCCGGCTATTAATTAGCTAAAGTGTGCTTCTAGCTCTTCACTTCCGCCGATATGTTTGCCGCCGATGAACACTTGTGGAACGGTTGTTTGGCCTGTAATAGCTCTTAAGCTAACGGTTGTTGCATCTTTACCCAGTACCACTTCTTCATATTGAAGGCCGCGTTCAGTCAGGTCTTGCTTCGCTTTGGCACAGAAAGGACATCCAGGCTTGGTGAATACAGTGATGGATTCCTGAGTTTTATATTCTGGTGCTACGTAATTAAGCATTGTATCGGCATCAGATACTTTGAACGGGTCGCCCGGCTCATTAGGTTCGATGAACATTTTTTCTACCACGCCATTTTTAACCAGCATGCTGTAACGCCATGAACGCTTACCGAAGCCAATCTCTTTCTTGTCAACTAACATGCCCATTCCGTCAGTAAATTCGCCGTTACCATCTGGAATAAAGGTGATGTTCTCTGCTTCCTGATCGTCTTTCCATGCATTCATAACAAAAGTATCGTTGACGGAAACACACAGAATGCTATCGACACCATGAGCTTTAAATACAGAATCAAGCTCGTTGTAACGTGGCAAGTGACTAGATGAACACGTCGGAGTAAATGCCCCTGGTAAGCTGAAGACGATGACGGTTTTATCTTTGAACAACTCATCTGTTGTCAGGTTTACCCATGCATCACCTTGACGAGCAGGGAATGTAACTTGAGGAATTGTCTGGCCTTCTTTCGATGTAAGCATAATAATTTTCCTAATTTTTATCTTGTGGACTTAAAGTAATTATTTAATGGAGAGTTAGCTCCGTTTTGATGACGCTATTATTAACAAAAAGAATTGATAGTTCTAATCGTTTGATACTATAGTAACGATAGGTTTTAGCTATTTATGTGATACGGTATGAATATTAGAGATTTTGAGTATTTAGTGGCCCTTGCTGAACATAAACATTTTCGTAAAGCAGCAGAGTCCTGTTACGTTAGCCAACCTACGTTAAGTGGGCAAATTCGCAAGCTGGAAGATGAACTGGGTACCGCTCTGCTAGAGAGAAGCAGCCGAAGGGTACTTTTTACCGAAGCGGGCTTGCAGTTGGTTGATCAGGCAAAAAGAATTTTAGCGGAAGTGAAAACATTTACTGATATGGCGAGCTTACAGGGAAAAGAGATGGCTGGGCCACTGCATATCGGCTTTATTCCTACGGTCGGCCCTTACCTATTGCCAAAGATTGTCTCAAAGCTTAAGAGTGATTTTCCTGATCTTGATCTGTTTTTACATGAGGCTCAGACGCATCAGCTGGTCAAGCAACTTGAAGAAGGGCGACTTGATTGTTTGGTTCTGGCTCAGGTAACAGAGACCGAACCGTTTATAGAGATAGATCTTTATGACGAACCCTTATATGTTGCCGTGCCGTGTGGACATGAATGGGCTGATAAAACCGAGCTGGAGATGGATGAACTCAATGGACGCACCATACTTGCTTTGGGAGACGGTCACTGCCTGAGGGATCAAGCATTAGGATTTTGTTTTGCTGCCGGAGCAAAAGATGACGATCGCTTTAAAGCCACCAGTTTAGAAACACTGCGTAATATGGTTGCTGCCGATGCCGGCATTACTTTGTTGCCTGAGCTGTCTATCCCTGAAAAGAAAATTCAGGATGGTGTGTGTTACCTTAAAGCAAAATCGCCGGTACCATCGAGGAATATTGTGCTGGCATACCGCCCCGGTTCACCGCTTAGGAACCGCTTTGAAACTTTGGCTAAAGCGATATCTGGTTATCTGGGCGCGAAATAACAGGATGACTCAAAACCAGATTCTGAATACCTTCGTGCCTCAGGTTTCAGAATGACGTGGTGGGTATTGAATACCTTCGTGCCTCAGGTTTCAGAGTGACGTGTTAAGTATCGTCATTCCAGAAGTGAGGAACGAGCTATCTGGAATCTAATAGGAAACGAATCCTAGAGCTAAAGCTAGCTCTAGGATTAAAACCAGATTCTGAATACCTTCGTGCCTCAGGTTTCAGAATGACGTGGTGGGTATTGAATACCTTCGTGCTTCAGGTTTCAGAGTGACGTGTTAAATATCGTCATTCCAGAAGTGAGGAACGAGCTATCTGGAATCTAATAGGAAACGAATCATAGAGCTAAAGCTAGCTCTAGGATTAAAACCAGATTCTGAATACCTTCGTGCCTCAGGTTTCAGAATGACGTGATGGGTATTGAACACCTTCGTGCCTCAGGTTTCAACATGACGATGTTCAATACGTGACTCTAAAAGAGCGACTCTTCCTCTCCTTTTTCGTCCTCAGAGGAGAACAGGTCTAATTCGTCTACAGATGAGTCTTCACCAAACTCTGTTGGCTCAGTGCCTTGTTCAAAGTACTCAAACATCGAACTGGCATCAGACTTACGGGTTAAAAGCCCTGAACTTCTGTCTATGCGCGCTTTGACAATATGAGGTGGTAACGTCTTGGATTGTTTTGGAACACCCTCTAAAGCGACCTTCATAAAGTTAACCCAAGCTGGCTGAGCGGTTTTAGCACCTGCTTCGCCCCCTGGTGATTGTTCTTCTTTGCTTAGGTTACTGTTTTTACTGGTACGGCCCAATTTACGGTCATGGCTATCAAACCCGACCCAAGCTGTTGCAACGATACCGGGGCCGTAGCCGTTATACCATGCATCTTTTGAGTCGTTTGTGGTGCCTGTTTTTCCGCCGATATCCCGACGACCCAGTTTTTGAGCTCGCCAGCCAGTACCATTCCAGCCAGTACCTTCACGCCAGTTACCACCGCCCCATACATTGCTGTAGAGCATCTCGCGAACTAAGAATGCATTTTGTTCGGTGATCACTTGTGGTGCATATTGGCTTGTTTCTTCTACATCGGTTTCATCCAGCGCTGCAATCTCACTTTCAAATGTTGCAGGTTGTTCTGAAATTTCAGGCTCAATCTCTGCTGGCAGGCTTTCCCCACAATCAGAGTTACAAACGACTTTAGGCTCGGCCTGGTATTCGAGATCGCCATACGGACCTTCAACGCGTGAGATATAGAAAGGCTCTACGTAGTAACCGCCATTAGCAAAGACAGAGTAACCTTGTGCCATTTTGACGGGTGTTAAGCTACCAGCACCCAAAGCGATGGTTTCAGAACGAGGCAGTTTATCCAGCTCAAAGCCAAAACGAGTCAGATAGTCGCGAGTTTCATCAAGACCAACTTGTCTTAATACTCTTACTGCCATTACGTTTTTGGACTGAGCAAGTCCGATTCTCATGCGAGCAGGACCGACATATGTTGGCGGTGAGTTTTTTGGTCTCCACGCTGTGCCACCAGCTGCATCCCATTGGTTAATAGGGGCATCATTGATGAGTGTTGCCAGTGTCAGCCCTTTGTTGACCGCCGCTGCGTAGATAAATGGCTTAATACCAGAACCCACCTGACGAACCGACTGTGTTGCGCGATTAAATTTGTTATGCACAAAATTAAAACCACCAACCAGAGATAAGATAGCACCGTTGTCTGGGTTCATCGCTACAAAGGCAGTATTCGCATTTGGCACCTGACTTAGCTTCCAGGTGTATTCAAATTGCGCTTCTCCTTTCTCAGAATCTTCGATCTGTGTGGTTGTCAGAGGGCGAACCCAAATTTGTTCACCTCGAGTCAGAACATCTGTCGTTTTCTTTGGTACAGGGCCTTGTTTATCATCAGTAATGAACTTTCTGGCCCATTTTACCGCATCCCAACTGAGCTCAGCGTTTCCGCGGCCCTTGATATAAACCATAGCGCTTTTATCGGTGACGTTGGTTACGATTGCCGGGCGCAGTTGTCCATAAGTCGGTTGTTTACGAAGGTGTTTTTTCATTTCATCTTCGTTCATCGCCGGTGCTTGCGGCTTCCAGACTTCTTGCTCCGCTCCGCGATAACCGTGCCTTTCATCGTAAGCCAGCAGGTTGTTAATTGCAGCTTCGTTGGCCGCATTCTGCAATTTAGAATCTAATGTGGTGACAATACGCATGCCAGAGGTATAGGCATCTTCTCCATAACGTTCGACCATCCATGCACGTACAATTTCGGCGATATATGGTGCGTTTACTTCAATCTCTGCGCCATAGTACTGACCCGTTAAAGCTTCGCTTTTCGAGGCGTCAAATTGTTCTTGAGTTATGTATTCTTCGTCGAGCATTCGTGCCAATACAACATTGCGTCGGTTGGTGGCTCGTTTAATAGAATAGATCGGGTTCATAGTCGAGGGGGCTTTAGGCATTCCGGCTAAAGTCGCCACTTCGCTCAAGGATAAATCTTTCAGCTCTTTTCCAAAATAAACCTGTGCTGCTGCGCCAAACCCATAAGAACGGTAACCAAGAAAAATCTTATTGATATAGAGCTCTAGAATTTCTTCTTTTGTTAATAGCTGCTCGATATGAATAGCAATAAACATCTCTTTGATTTTTCGCATTAACTTCTTCTCATTAGAAAGGAAGAAGTTTCGGGCTAACTGTTGAGTGATGGTACTTGCGCCCTGTTTTGCGGAACCAGACATTGCCACAACGGTTACAGCACGAGCAATACCGATAGGGTCAATACCGTAGTGGTCATAGTAGCGACTATCTTCGGTTGCAATGAGTGCATTTATTAGGTTTTGAGGAATATCTTCAAAGGTAACTGGTACTCTTCGCTTTTCTCCAAATTGAGAAATTAGCTTCCCGTCACTGCTATACACCTGCATCGGTGTTTGTAGTTGAACATCTTTCAAAGTTGCGACATCAGGAAGCTGTGGTTTCAGATAATAATAGAAACCAATTACTGTGGTCACTCCAAGAATAGTGCAAATCAATGAAAATATGAGCGATAGCTTTATGAACTTCACCGGATAATTCCTGATTGGTTGAGGCCGTTTTACTACGAATCCTAGTACATTACACGCAAGACTAACATAGAGAGTCAACTTACGACGGTATTACTTTTTGTCTTGAGTTATATCTCTTGTATTTTACCGAGGCTGATAGGTATGGATAGATCTCTTGTAGCGGGTATAGATATTGATCATCACATCATAAAAGCAGTGGTTGTTAAGCTAGAAAAAGGAAAGTGCACTTTAGTTAGCTGTAAAGAGATTCAGAGCACGCAAGCGTTACTCTCTGACAACTTCAGACTCAATTATCAGGAAATAGTGAAAAAACTCCAACAATTAAAAACACAATTGCCATTTTTTATTAAAAATGCCGCTGTTTCGATACCAGATAAGTCTGTTATAAGCAGAGAGATCGTTGTCGAGTCGGAGTTGTACTCGGTAGAAGAAGAACCTGTGATACTTCATCAATTTTCGCTTCAATCCCCTTCGCCGATTCATGATCTTAGTATTGATTATGTAAAGTTGGATGAAGCAAATTCTGATGAGGCCTATCCGGTGCCATCATCAACTCGGTATCAGGTTTATGCCGGACATAAGTATGAGGTGAATGACAGAATTAAAACACTGAGTGATTCCGGTTTTAGACCAGTGTTGATAGAAGGGGAAAGTCACCCCATGTGGTTAATCGCAACGATGATAAAGAACGACGACAGGTTGCCTGATTGTTCTTTATTTCTCTCATTTCGGTTTTCAACCAGTGTTATTTTCTCGGCCGAAGATGAGCGGCCTTTTTTGTTTAAAATATTGCCTCTGGGAATAAATCACCTGATGGATCTGGGCGTGAATGCGTTTAGTGAAGCGCTGGCCGAAAAATTTTTCCGACAGCAACATCTTATGGCCGATGGGAAAACAGCCCAACTTGGGTTGAAGATAGGATTGCTAGGAGAAGGATTTAATATTTCAGGTCTTGAAGAAGCACTGAGGACTGCACTCAATATTCAATGTGAATTTGTGGATATATCGTTATTGGCTAAGTCGAAGCGACATCGAATAACCAATGATCTTAGGCGTTTTGAGCATGCTTATGGTTTGGCTATTCGGGCGGGAAACTGGTTGAGGAGGCATAATGCTGCATGAAATTAACCTATTGCCCTGGCGAGAAGCACTGCAAAAGCAGAGAAAGCAACGTCTGCTTTCTCGGTTTATCTTAGCGGTTGCACTGTCTGTATTTTCTTTATTTGTTATGGGCTTCTATCTGGAGAGGCAAGTCAGGACACAATCAGAAAGGCTCTCTCAGCTGGATAGATATCTGGTCAATTTAAATGATGAGTTAGACCCGCTTTATTCCGTTGAGGATGAAGTAAAAATGAGAATAAGCAAACTGAACTACATTCAGGAGAAGCAACGTGATAGAGGTGTTACAACAATACTGATAAACCAGCTGATTGTTCTGATACCCGATGGGGTATATATCGATAAGATGAGTCGACAAGGTTCTATCGTCGACCTTATTGGTATTAGCGAAGGTAGCCAGCAACTTGAGAAATTGCTCAATCGACTGGAATCGTCACCTTTTTTTTCAAATGTCCAGTTTAATGCTATTGGTGCTAGCAACTTAAAGGTTAACCCATTTTTTCAAACGTTTACGCTCACATTCAGGTTCAACGTAAGTAGCTTGTTTGATGCTGCGGGAAAGGGTTCTTAATATGTGGGATATTAAGGGCTTAGATGTTGAAGATATTTTAGAGTGGCCACGGAGAGTCCAATTCACTGCCATTTTATTGCTATCAGTACTTATTCTATTGTTTGGCTCTAAATTTGTTCTATTGCCCATGCTCGATAAACTAACGGCGTTGAAACTGAGTGAGGATAGTAAAAAATCACTTATCCAAACTAAGTCTCGTGAGGTTTTGAAGCTATATAAACTCTCTGATCAGAAAAGTGCACTAAGTCGTACTTATGCCGAAATGAGCGGTTTATTTGTATCAGAGCATCAGCGTGCGAGTGTGCTGTCTTCAATCAATCGATTGGCGTTAGAGAATAACCTTGTTCTGAAAGAGTTACGCTGGGAAGAGAAACAAAGCAACGAGCATTTTAATCTACTACCTCTGGAAATAAGTTTAACCGGACAATTTAATGATATTGGTTATTTTTCAGAGCAAGTGGCAAGCCTTCCTCAAATAATTTCTTTTAATAAAACCCGGTGGTCGAGAGCGGATAATGATAATCAGCTATTGAACCTTCAAATAACCGCTTATGGATATCAGCATAGAAAGGAGGCTCAATGAACATCAGAGCCTTAATTTTAGCATGGCTGATAATGTTGTCAGGTTGTCAGGCTTATAACGATTCGATAAATGATTTTCTATACGGAGTCAGTAAGCAAGAGGTTGCGATAGAAGATTCTGTTTTTGAAGTGCAGGCGTATCCAGAAGTAAAGTTTCATCAGCACGCTGCTCGTAAACTATTTGACCGACCTCAAAATGTAATTTTGCACGGAGATACACCGAGCGTGCTTTGTGACAAAGAGGCAGGCAGTGGCACGAAAAACAAGCGCATTAACGAACGCATTAATGAAAGAGTTACGGGCTTAAAATACAAGGGCTACATCGGTAGAGGCAATAATCGGGTCGCTATTATAGTACGGCCTGATAATCAGGTTGTTGGGCTCCGGATGGGTGAGCCATTAGGGGCTGATTCTGGGGAGGTCGTTGAGATCTCAGATGATTATGTTTCATTGCGATTGAGTACGGTGGCAGAGAGTCGTTGCTGGAATAATACCGTTATTCGCTTAACGATTGATGGAGAGCGATACGATGATTTTGATTAATATACCTGAGATTAAGATACACGCTAAAGTGTGGTGTTGTTATGTCGTGTTTTGTGTCTTTTTTATTTCGGCTGCGACGGCAGCTATAGCAGACCAGGGTGATGACGTGAACTTGATGTCATTTCATCTGCAGGACATCTCTGTACGGTCAGCACTTCAGCAAGTGGCAAAATATCAGAATATGAATCTGGTTATTTCTGATGCGGTGTCTGGTGAACTTTCTATTCACTTAGAAGATGTATCTTGGCAGCATGCATTTGAAGCTATTTTGATCTTGAAAGGTTTAGACAAAAAAGTCATAAACAATATTGTATTGGTCGCACCAAAAGCAGAACTGTATTCGCAAAAAAATCAAACGTTGGAACAAGCTAAGCTTACTTCTCAGTTATCTGAACTGAAGTACGAATTTATAAACCTTAGCTACGCCACTGCAGATGAAGTAGCGGATTTAATTAAAGGAGATGGTAACGACAGCAGAATACTTTCTTCTCGGGGTAGTGTTAACCTGGACAAGAGAACCAATAGACTTTTGATTAAAGATACTGAAAAAAATATCCAGATAATTCGTCAATTGGTCGACTCTATCGATATCCCTGTAAAACAGGTTCAAATCGAAGCCAGAATTGTTTCAGTTAATGAAGGGCAATTGGAAGAACTTGGTGTGCGCTGGGGAGTAACGGCAACGAAAGATGACTATAAAATTGGCGGTAGTATAGAGGGGAATAACGAGGATCTGACTGAAACTAATCTTGAGGATTTTTTAAATGTAAATCTGGGGCTGACATCAAACAATGCTTCTCGTATTGCCTTTCAGGTACTGAAACTGAATAAAGGGATATTACTGGATCTGGAACTTTCAGCACTTCAGGCTGAATCAAAGGCAGAAATTATTTCTAGTCCTCGCCTTATGACGACGAATAAGACACCTGCCTATATTGAGCAAGGAACCGAAATTCCTTACTTGGAGGCTGCATCGAGTGGTGCGACGTCTATATCATTTAAGAAAGCGGTGCTTAGCCTAACCGTGACACCCCAAGTAACGTCAGATAATCATATCATTCTTGATTTATTGATTTCACAAGATCGCCCCGGAGACGTTGTGAAGTCGGGGGTGGGGGAGGCCGTCGCTATAGACACGCAAAGGTTGGCGACTCAGGTATTGGTGAAAAACGAAGAAACGATTGTTTTGGGCGGTGTTTTTCATCACAGTGTGATAAAAACGACCGATAAAGTTCCTTTATTGGGGGACTTGCCCGTTTTGGGCGTGCTTTTCAAACGAAATTATGAAAAAGTGGCTAAACAGGAGTTACTCATATTTGTTACGCCAAAAGTAGTTAATCCTTAGCTTTGCTTCCATTCCTTTGATTTGTATGTCATTTATTTATTTGTTGCCATTGATTAATGGTTTTTTATTGTTAAATAATCAATTCAGATAAAAATAAAGTTGCATTAATCGCATCATATCTAGATAATTTCGGGTCTTATCACGACTTAACTGTGAGGAATAGGTGTCACTATCGTAGGTAACGTTTTTAATAGCGTACTATTTTGGTGGCGATTTCATTGAATTAACGTTGTAAATACTGCTTAACATGGCCGAAAAACGAAATATTTTTCTTGTTGGTCCTATGGGTGCCGGCAAAAGTACAATTGGTAGACATCTTGCGCAGCAACTGCATATGGAGTTTTTAGATTCTGATACAGTAATCGAAGAACGCACCGGTGCAGATATTGCTTGGGTATTTGATGTTGAAGGTGAAGATGGTTTCCGCAAGCGCGAAGAAACCGTAATTAATGACCTGACAGAACAACAAGGTATTGTTCTAGCAACAGGTGGCGGTTCAGTCAAAAGTAAAGATAATCGTAATCGTTTATCTGCTCGCGGTATTGTTGTTTATCTTGAAACAACCATCGAGAAGCAACTGGCTCGAACAAACCGTGATAAAAAACGTCCACTATTACAAACTGATGATCCCCGTGATGTATTGGAATCATTAGCTGGTGAGCGTAACACTCTCTACGAAGAAGTAGCAGATTATACAGTCCGCACTGATGATCAGAGTGCGAAAGTAGTCGCTAATCAAATCATGAAAATGCTAGAAGAAAGATAGAGCCTGATCCAGGCTCTAGAATTTCACTAATTGGAGAGCAAACCATGGAACAGATCACTGTCGATCTTGGTGAAAGAAGCTACCCTATTTATATTGGCGCCGAGTTATTTTCTAACTCGGCGTACTTTTCTTTTTTATCCCCTCAACAAAAAGTGGTTGTCATAAGCAACGTGACCGTCGCGCCCTTGTACGCCGATAGAGTTGTAAGGCTTATTGAGCAGCAAGGTTGTGATGTTTCTGTGCTTGAGTTGCCTGATGGTGAAAAGTACAAAAGCCTGGAAACATTTGAAACCGTCATGAGTTTTCTGCTGGAAGGCAGCTTTGCTCGCGATGTTGTTTTGGTGGCTTTAGGTGGTGGCGTGATCGGGGACTTAGTCGGGTTTGCTGCATCTTGTTATCAGCGAGGTGTTGATTTCATTCAGGTGCCGACAACGGTCTTGTCTCAGGTGGATTCTTCTGTTGGTGGAAAAACAGCAGTTAATCATCCGTTAGGTAAGAATATGATAGGGGCGTTTTATCAGCCCAAATCTGTCATTATCGATACCAACTGTCTGTCGACTTTGCCGCAAAGAGAATTTTCTGCGGGGATAGCTGAAGTCATTAAATACGGCATTATTTATGATGCTGATTTTTTTACTTGGCTTGAAGATAATTTAGAAAGTCTGTACGCACTGGATGAGCAAGCGCTCACTTATGCTATTGCGCGATGCTGTCAAATTAAAGCAGAAGTGGTTGAACAAGATGAGAAAGAGTCAGGTATTAGGGCTCTGTTAAATCTTGGGCACACATTTGGTCATGCTATTGAAGCCGAATTGGGTTACGGTAACTGGCTACATGGTGAAGCGGTTTCTGCAGGTACCGTAATGGCAGCTAAAACGGCTCAGCTTCAAGGGCTAATATCAGAGCAGCAGCTAAATCGAATCATCACCTTGCTGAAAAAAGCCAACCTTCCGGTACATACGCCAGAATCGATGTCTTTTGATGATTTTTTAAAGCATATGATGCGAGATAAAAAAGTACTTTCCGGAAAGCTTCGACTTGTATTGCCTACAGGAATTGGCAGTGCAGAAGTTGTTGCCGATGTCCCGAAAGAACGTATAGAACAAGCGATAGATTTTTTCCGTCAATAAACTAGAAACTGATAGGATTATCTGATGAGTTTGGCTCATGAGTTACGTGTATTGGATATAGAATCACAGATCGATTTGTTGGATCGTTTGCGATTGCTAACTCGTTTTGGTTCCAATCTAACCAATATTTCTGGTGTTAAAGGTTCAGGTAAGTCCTGGATTGCTCAGCGCTATTTGGAAGCTTGGTCTCAGGACAAAAACCAATCTCTTCTCATGTGTCATCCAAACCAGTCGGATGAACAAAAAAGAGCCATTATTCTCAACCAATTGGTTCCTAGCCCGCTTTTTAATGAGCAAGACACTATTTCTAATAGTTTTGCTCGTATGATTGAAGATCAACCCTGTGATGTCGTCATTGTAATTGATGATGCTCAGCAACTTAGTGAAACTCTTCTTGCAGAGCTTTGGACTCTGGTTCTTGAAGCTCAGACCAATCCAGCCTGGAATATTAATGTTATTCTTTTCACTCAAGGTGAAAAGCTGGATCCTGTTCTATCCCGGCTTAGTTATGGTCAGGAAACTAAGCCACTTACATTAGAAATTGAACCTCTGTCTGGAAAAGAGGTTGAAATGTTTATTGAGCTACTGGTAGTGAAATACATTGCAGGTGAAGAGGCTAAGCGTCTTATTCGGGTTCAGGCCATCAAAACCCCACCGTTACCGGGAGCACTCATGGCGTTAGGAGAACGGAAAGTGGAAAAAAGAATCATCATTCGCTCTATTATTGGCTCTCCAATTAAAATAGCAGTACTAATACTCAGCTTGCTTCTCCTTATTGCTGGTGGGTATCTATGGTTCTTCACTCAACCTATTCCTGATAGCAGTGGATTAAATCCAGGTCAAACCGCAGTTAGTGGCACAGAGCAGACGGTTATTTCTTCCAGTACTGACACGGTTTCAACGTCAGTCGCGCAAGGCCTGATTGAAGGGGCTACGCAAACAGAAACCGATGAACTGGTGGATAATTCCGGGCTGCCTCCGGCGATTCCTAATAGTACCGCGTCGGTTGGACAGTCAGATGACGGCCAACGTGTTGTGGTTCCTTCTGTCGTGGTCGATGCCTTATTAGAAGGCGGCGTAGCGAATACGCAAATTATTGATGATGCCGTTAAAGCGGCGACAGAAAAAGCCGCAGCGGAAACGGAACAGGTAAACGTTGCAGATATTGCACCGGTTGCTCCAGAAATAGAACCTGTGATTTCAGAAACAGAAGCGCCTATTGCACAAACTAACCTGCCACGTGAAGAGAATGCACCCCCTTTAGTGACCTTTTCATTTGCGAAACAAGAATTGCTGGCAGTATCCGATCGTAATTACACGCTTCAGCTTGCGGCATTAACGACACTAGAAGAAGTGCAGCAGTTTATAGATGAACATGGTTTGGAAGATCGGGTCAGAGTGTACCCTACTGTTAGGGGTGATACTCAATGGTATATCGTTACCTATAAAGATTTCCCTACAATTCAGTCGGCTAGAAATGCCCGTGAAGAGCTTTCTATTTCCGTTCAGCAACTTGAGCCTTGGGCTAAATCGATGCTGCAAGTGCACAGGGAGATAGAGCGTGCAAATTAACACTGAGCTTCGGCAAAAAATGTGTTACATTCCGCCCTTCTTTTTTGTCGGTGGTTAAAGCAGTAAATGAAAAAGCAACGTGCCTTTCTTAAATGGGCTGGAGGCAAATATGGTCTCGTCGAAGATATTCAGCGCCATTTACCACCTGCTAAAAAACTCATTGAACCTTTTGTCGGTGCAGGTTCGGTATTTCTTAATACCGAATACGAAGAGTACCTGCTGGCCGATATCAATAAAGATCTGATTAATCTTTATAACCTGTTAAAAAACGAACCAGAAATATACATCGAAGAGTCCAGACGCTTTTTTAGGCCGGAGTGCAATAAAAAAGAGTTTTATCTAGATATTCGGGCGCAATTTAACGCCACTGATGATGTCTGGTTTCGATCTGTCGCCTTTTTATATATGAATCGATTCGGTTTTAACGGCTTATGCCGTTATAACAAAAAAGGGGGCTTTAATGTTCCATTTGGTTCTTATAAGAAACCCTATTTTCCAGAAAAAGAGATGATCTTTTTTTCGGAGAAAGCAAAGAAAGCGACATTCGTCTGCGAAAGCTATACGGATACGTTTTCCCGCGCGAGAAAAGGCAGTGTCATTTATTGTGACCCACCTTATGCACCACTCTCCAATACAGCGAACTTTACCTCTTATGCAGGCAATGGTTTCACTCTGGATGATCAAGCTAATTTGGCGGAAGTTTCAGAGCGAACAGCTAAAAAACGTGGTATCCCAGTATTAATTTCTAATCATGATACAGCGCATACGCGACGTTTATATAAAGGTGCAAGTCTGGAGACAATTCAGGTAAGGCGTACCATTAGTCGTAATGGTGCTGGTCGAAATAAAGTTGATGAACTTTTTGCTCTATTTGAAGCCGAGCAGAAACCAGATTCAGAACGCATTAAGATGAGTCTCGTTTAGAACACTAGGATCTTTGGGTTTCCTTAGGTAGAATTGCGTGCATATTTTGCCCATCATCACAAGAGACCCAATATGAAAGACTTTCTAATTGCACCTTCCATTTTATCTGCTGATTTTGCCCGCCTTGGTGAAGATGTAGAGCGCGTATTGAATGCAGGTGCTGATGTTATTCACTTTGATGTGATGGATAACCATTTTGTACCTAACCTTTCATTTGGCGCGCCTATCTGTAAAGCGTTGCGAGATTACGGTATTACCGCTCCAATAGATGTTCACCTGATGGTAAAACCTGTTGACCGAATCATCCCTGACTTTGCTAAAGCGGGTGCAACCATGATTACGATTCATGCGGAAGCAACGGACCATTTAGATCGCAGCCTTCAACTTATCAAAGAGAATGGTTGTCAGGCAGGACTGGTTCTTAACCCAGCAACGCCTCTGACTTGCTTAGATTACCTTATGGATAAAATCGATATGATTTTATTGATGTCGGTAAACCCTGGTTTTGGCGGCCAGTCATTTATCCCTTCATCTTTAGATAAGTTGCGTGATATTCGTGAACGCATTACAGCATCAGGCCGTAATATTCGTCTAGAAATCGATGGTGGTGTTAAAGTCGAAAACATTCGTGAAATTGCTGAAGCAGGTGCAGATATGTTTGTCGCAGGTTCTGCTATTTTCGGCCAGTCCGACTATAAAGCTGTTATCGATCAGATGCGTGAAGAGTTAGCTGGCGTTAAGAAATAATCCCACTGTTGTATTTTAAGGGGCGTATAAACGCCCTTTAGTTGTTGAGGTAAGAGCATGTCTTTGAAAGAAATTAAGTTTATCGCGTTTGACCTGGATGGCACGCTGTTGAATAGTGTTCCGGACCTCACGATTGGTGTTGATGCTGCAATACAAGCGTTAGGTTACGAGGCCATCAGTGAAGAGCAGGTAAGCCATTGGGTAGGTAATGGTGTTGAGATTCTTCTCTCCCGCGCACTTAGCCGCAGCATGACGGTAGATCCTAAACTGAATACAGATGAGCTGGCTAAAGCGAGAGAGCTATTTAACCAGGCGTATACGGCTAGCGGGCACAAACTAAGTTATCTGTACCCAACGGTAAAAAGCACTTTAGAAAAGCTTCATTCCGCAGGATATAAACTTGCTGTTGTGACTAATAAACCTTCTGAGTTCGTTCCTGAAATTCTAGAGAAGCAACAAATCGATCATCTTTTTCTGGATGTGATTGGCGGCGAAGATTTCCCTAAGCGCAAACCTGACCCTATGGCTTTGAACTGGTTGCTAGAAAAACATCATTTAAGCGCGGATGAAATGCTGATGGTGGGTGATTCGAAAAACGACATTCAGGCGGCAAAAAATGCACATTGTCCTTCATTTGCATTAACGTATGGCTACAATCATGGCGAGCCTATTTCAGACGCTAATCCCGATTTTGTTGCCGACGAAATGGCTGAGTTGCTCAGATTATTGTCAGTTTCAGCGTAAACTTTCCTGATCATAAACGAAGCTCTGGAAAAATACTGTTTAATGAGTACACTGGCTTAAGTTTCATTAACCATTTATATATAAAAGAAGTTATTAAGGAATCATAATCATGAGCAAACCTATTGTTTTGAGTGGCGTTCAGCCATCAGGCGAACTAAGTATTGGTAACTACTTAGGTGCTCTGCGTCAGTGGCATCAGATGCAGGATGATTATGATTGTCAATACTGTGTTGTTGACCTGCATGCAATCACAGTTCGTCAGGACCCGAAAGCATTATACGAAGCGACTCTAGACGCACTGTCTATTTGTCTTGCTGTTGGTGTTACGCCAGAGAAGAGCACTCTGTTTGTTCAGTCTCATGTTCCTGAGCATGCGCAATTAGGTTGGGTATTGAACTGCTATACCCAAATGGGTGAGCTTAACCGAATGACTCAGTTTAAAGACAAGTCTCAGCGTTATGCTAACGATATTAATGTTGGCCTATATGATTATCCGGTATTGATGGCAGCGGATATTCTGGCTTATCAGGCAGAGCAAGTTCCAGTAGGCAGTGACCAAAAGCAGCACCTTGAACTAGCCCGTGATATTGCGACTCGCTTTAACAACCTATATGGCGAAACATTTGTGGTTCCGGAACCTTACATTCCTACGATAGGTGCACGGGTAATGAGCCTGCAGGATGCGACTAAGAAAATGTCTAAGTCGGATGACAACCGTAAAAACGTGATTACCCTGTTGGAAGACCCTAAATCCATCACTAAGAAAATTAAGAGCGCAGTGACCGACCCTGAAGATCCACCACGTATTGCTTATGATATTGAAGTTAAGCCGGGCATTGCCAACCTTATGGGCTTGATGTCGGCGGCGACAGGCAAAACGTTTGCTGACATTGAAGCTGAATACCAAGGCAAGATGTATGGTCACTTGAAAGTGGATGTGGCAGATGCTGTCGTCGCTATGTTAGAGCCTGTACAGGCTGAATATAAGCGTATCCGTGGAGATAGAGCTTATCTCGATTCGGTGATGAAAGCAGGGGCTGATAAAGCATCTGCACGTGCAGCAGTGACGCTGAAGAAAGTTTATGAAGCAGTAGGCTTTGTTGCCCGTCCGTAGTTCATTGTTATAACTGCCTGTATGTGAAACCTTTGCTAGGTCAATTATACAAAAAAAGCCAGTTGGGAGACCAACTGGCTTTTGTCGTATTTAGGCATGGATTAATTTAGTTACATTCGCCGTTATCGTAAACGCTATCAACCCACTGTGGGTTATCGATATATGGGTTACGGTTTTTCTGTATTTCATGGATCCTATTATTTCGTTTTGCTTCAAACTCATCCACTGGATCTTGTTTGTTCCATCTTAGCAAAGTACAGAGGTCACCAATTTTTGATGCTCCAGATTCGGTACCAACGGCTAATTCAAGATCTGGAGTTTTAGGATCGCTACCTTCATAACGTGTTGCCATATAGAACAGCATACGAGCGACGTCACCTTTAACTTCATCTCTAGGTTCGAAAGTATCCGATCCTGAACCTGAAGATTTTCTGTTGCCAGCTTCTGGTGATTCGTTGGTTGGGTCACCACCTTCAAGAAACTCTCTATTGTTACGTTCAGAGTTTAAAGACTGATCCGTAGGTCTTAGATGATGAATATCAGTATAACCATATGGGCCTTGGTCTGGGAATCCTGCCTGAGATTTTGCCCAAACGTGTTCGCGGTTCCATGTATCTGCATATGCAGGAGCCTCTACTCCTGGAGGTAGAGTTTTCGAACTCGTGTAAGAGTTTTGATGCTGGGATCTTCCAGAGTAAAGTAAAATTACATTATCAGAATTATTTGGATCTTGGTCGGTGTATTTTAATGCCTTCCATACATCCATATCTGTTTCTGGGTTAGTACTACCGTGATCTGTGTAGGCTAGTTTTATATGAGGTTCAGAGATTATTGTATTCAACGAAGCTTTTAGTTCCGCTCCAGACAAGCTCATTGCTGCTGTGTAGTAACCGTCTGGGTTGACGAGTTCACCTGGTTCTACTGGTGGATTCGTTTCTCCTGTATCAGGTTTTGTCGGTTCAATAGTACCAGTACCGATTTTACAAATTTGCCCTAGAGGGTTGATTACGTGTGGATCGTGTGCCTGTTCGTAATCTGCACTTGCGCTGAATGTTGCAAATACGAGTAAAGTGATAGCTGTTTTTTTCATAATTTTTCACCAGGGCAACATATGCTGCCCTGTTCCTCAATCAATACAAAAGTTAAAAACGACGGCGTAATCCACCAATCAGACCAAGTAATGCAAGTGCTAACCAACCAAGGGAACCACCTCCACTGCTGCTTCCAGTAGATTCCGGTGCTGATGACTCCACACTGGATGTCACTTCAAAGGTTACAGGTGCATCGCTGGCGTATTTTTGAGACTCACGATCCGGAGCGGTAATGACTTCGTATAATTCATAATCGCCCTCTAATAACGGTTCGACGTCAAATACAACAACACCTGATTCGAAGTGGCTTGCCTCTAGTTCTACGATTGATGTCGAAGAAGAGTTGGCTGAGTAAGTTTGTCTTGATTTGCTAATAACGAGAGCGGCGTAATCCCCTACTGTAATCGGAGAATTTGCTGATTCACTCACTTTCGCCAGGTTCATTGAAATCTTAAATGATTTGTTTTTCTGAATTTTCTTAGCCGGTTTTTCTGGTGCATCTTTAGGGATCACGACTTCTTCAGGTTTCTTCAGCTTTGGTGTGCTTGCTGGATCTGGTTTACCGGACAAATCGAAATTCAATACCATGACCAATGGATCGTGTTCGGAAGAACGATATGCGTTGTCATTGTTGCTTTGAGTGAATACCAGAGGGGATTCGGCTGCGTTTATTGACCAGGTACGGGCGTCTTGAATTGAACGTTTAAGTGATGGTGACATTAACATGTAGTCAGTGGTACCAACTAAATCACGATCGACATAGGTAAAGCTACTCTGGTTTAACCAACTGATAGCATCAATGTATTGGTAGGCTTGGGTAACTCTGTTGCCTTCGTCCCCGGAAAGTTCCAATTGGCTAGCATCGGCATGTTTAATATAGGTATCTTGAGCAGAAGTAATTGCGGTTTTTTTAGGCAGTTTCTTTTCAGAAAGTACCAAAGTAGCGTCTTCTTTTTTATAGCTGTTAAGGTCTCCTAGGAGAACCTTATGTCCAAGAATATCGTTTAGTTGCTTGCCCAGATAATCAGCGGCAGAAACACGCAATGCAGCGCAACCACCTTGTGAATTAGTCACTGTATCTAATGCGCTGTTGAGGTCCTCAGAACATTCGCTGTTTCTATCAATAAAATCATTCACAATGATATTGATAGACTGAGGGTGCTTTTGCTCTTTAGTGGCAACAACATCAAAGTTAACGATCACACTGTTAGGCATTGCACTGGTAATATCTTCGCCAGCTTTATTTGTATGCTCTTGAGTTGGAAGGGCAATATCTTTAGTGCTATTTAATTCAAGTTTATTAGAACGGAATAGGACGTAGTTTGCGGTTGTACTTGTGCCAATGGAGCCAGACCAGTTACCTTTCGCGATGGTGTACTGTTTCGTTATTTCAGTCAGTGCACTATCAGAGTTTAACGCCGCGACAAGATTATAAATGGCGGAATTTCCGTCGAATCCATTGTTTTCTATGTTTGTTAAACCAATGACATCTGCATCTAATCCAATAAGTGCTTTAACTACTTTTTCTGTCTGTAAGTCATAAAGCGGAGAAGTACTGATGTAGTTCATCGCATTAAATGAAGCGACTTTCAGATCGCCATCTTTGAATGTCTGTTGCTGTGGGCGATGATTGTCAACAAAGGTGTCTTTGGTGGCATTCTCTGTCACAAATAAGCGGAAGTCGGAATAAGAATATCCAAGCACCCCTGTCAGGCCATTTACTGTGGCTCCAATACGAATATAGTCGTCAGATGTTGTTGCAAACTCTGAGTACCATGAAATAGAAGTGGCATCTGATTTTTCCATAGACTCAATAATGAGACGCTCATCATCATTGCAAGCTGTTTGCTTTATGGCTTTTTCACTGTCTGGTCTATTGTTCTGATTAGGGTGATCACTTATAGCTCCATAGGAAAGCACCATGTTATGGCGTTTAGCGTCAGTATCTTCACTAAAGCTTCTTGATACCTTCATTTTGGATGCTGAGTCAATATTGACCAGCATGCCTTCGTGGCGTTCTAAGGTGAAATCAAAATAAAGATCATCATCTGCACGAGACAGGGTTACAGCAGAAATGCTGCCGGTGTCTCCAGTCGGATCAACGCTTTCTTCGATAAGTTGAGTCCAGCCGAAAGTTTCTTTTACCTTACCTGTGACAGAGACTTCTTCGCCAACAGTTCGCGCACTTACGTCACTGGAAGCGACAAAAATAGCATCAGAAGTTTTTGAATTTCCGTCACCGTCTTTATCCTGAATAAAGTAACCAACAGGAAGATCATCACCATTTTCGCCAAGAGCGCTATTTTGAATTGCAGTTACAATGCCTTTAACTATAAAGGAATCGTCAGATATCCACTTATTATTAGCAGGATCAACTTTAGGGGACACCCAGCCTTCACCCTGAAGTTTCATTATGGTTGTTGTTTGGTTAGCGTCGCCGCCTGAATCACCGCCTGAATCACCGCCTGAATCACCGCCTGAATCACCGCCTGAATCACCGCCTGAATCGCCGCCTTCAATTGGGGTGAAAGCAGGTGCAATACCTATATGTTCAAAATGATCTTGGCCACTAATAACTTCCCAGTTATCAGGGGTAAAGATTGTGGATGGCGCTACTTGGTTGTCTTTTCTACGAAGTGCTGAGTCTTTGTTAAAATTTGCCCCTTTTCCCGCACCAAGTGTTCCTACAATATCTACCAGTTGATCATTTTTGAATAGGCCAATGATGTCATCGCCATTGAAATTGCTTGCTGTAGATTCGAATAGTTGAACCTTTCCTTTAAATGCGTTGGGAGTTCCATCTTTATTGTCATTTTTCATATTGCTATGACCAATTACCAATGTTGCACCATTTTCGAGTGCAGTAATGGAGGGCTCTGAATCTAAAGAGAAAAAGGTTGTTTTCCATTCAGAAGCACCATTTGAAGCAATTTTCAAAGTGTATCCGCTGAGTGAGGTTGTGTTTGAACTGATATTTGTTATCTCAATAGCTTTATTATACGAGGAACCTTCAGTTGTCTCTGAAATTATTAAATTAGCGTTAGCCGAAAATGACATTGCAACGCCAATCGCTACAAGAGTTTTTGTCTTCATAGTTGGCTCTTATTAATTAAGTTAAATGTAATAGCCTCAATTCCATGCAGGCTAAGTTGAGTAAATGAATGATTAATCAAACCGGGTTGTTTCAATATGGCTTCATTAATGCATTATGAAAATGGTGATTTTTTCAGATTATGAATAATGAAGAGTGGAATACAAGATGAATTAGTTGGATATATTAACGCAATCGATTAACACGGGAGTTTAATTGTGTATAGGGTGTGCTTATTTTTAGTGATGAGCCATCTTATTATTTGTAATTTATTTTATGAGGTTTAGATTGAAAGTTTAATTATACCTTAGTTAATCGTTTGCTATTTAGTGTTTATTAAAGCTCATAGTAATGTAATGTTTTCTAGTAAAGCAATTGTTACATTAGAGTGGGCTTATTTTAGAGTGTTTACTTTATTGTTTTTGATGTTGTTAATTGTAAATTTCTGTTATTAATTGTAAATTACTTATTTAACAGGTGGTTATGTGTGATTGTTTAAAGTTGTCATATATTATTTAAATCTCGCAATATGTGGCATAGATCTCATCTATGTGTTTTAATGTTAAAAACATGTAAACATGATAACGAATTCTGTTGATGATTCGATTTCGGTATTGAATAAGTTATTTTAACTGTGATCATTATCACCAAGATATATGTTACTTATTTTAATTAAATAATTACTATCGCACTATATTATTAGCGTAAATGGTGGTTTATTTATTATGTATAATATTTTATTGAGTTAAGATGAAGGTGATAATTCATTTAATGTTAACTATAACTGTTGATTAAATGTTTGCGCTATGATTGTTAGGCTTTTAAAGTAATGCTTTTCTCGTTGATTAATCAAACGTGATCTTTGTCTTATAAAGAAAATTAGTACTAAGTAATAATTAACTTAATGCTGGCGATTGAGTGATATTTCTAGTGGTGTTTACTCTGAACATTCTCGCTGGTAAATAATGATATTAATAGCTCAGCTTGTGACAGTGTTTATGAGTTGGATGAATTAACTAAATTTAGAACTTCCACAAATTTATTTGGTAGTAAGAAAAATACTGGCTGAATCGAACCTTAAAAAATCAAATGTCATGTTTGAAATTGTCCCTTTTGTGCCTGGTTGTTCTGATTTGTCGAAGTAGTGATAAAAATTGAAGGAAAATAATATGAATAAGAGAAATGCGATAGCTGTTGCTATTTCATCGCTTTTCGCCATTTCAGGAGTAAACGCAACAACTATTTACTCGAATGATAATGGTGATTTCTTAAAGTTATATGGTGAAGTAGGCATCGGAGGACATTTTGGTGCCGATTATGATTCGGGTGAGTTTTACACTGATGACGTCTATATCGATGATTCCTTCGCTACTCTCGGCGTAAAGGGCCAAGACGGGAGCCTGCAATATCGTCTGGAACTTGACTATGAACGTGAGAACTGGAAATACGGTTCTGGTGACATGGTGATGTCGATCGATAAAGTGTTTGTTGGCTATGATATTGATAAACATAACTATATTGAAGCTGGTTTAACTGATACCGCATTTGATGATTACGACAAATGGGGTGATTTCACCTTTGACACAACGGTTGAAACTGGTGAAGCGGGTGATCAGGATAAGACGGTTAAGTATGAAGGTAACTATGCCGGATTTAAACTTGGCATTTCATACTCTTATCAGTCTGAATCTTCATCTGGTTCTGAGCTAGGTAACGTAGCAAACGGATACCTGGGCTACTTTGGCGATGACTTCTCTGTGGTTGTTGGCGGCGAATCACGTACAGGTTCAGATGGTGACTCTAAATACGGTGAACAAAGGTTAGCTGGCTTTGGTGCCCGATACGCGGTAACTGACAGTATTCACTTGGGTATCAATGGTTTTATTGAGAAAGAAGACATCGCTCAAGATCAAGTCACCGTAGATAACACAGATCCTGAAAATGTAATCAAAGTCTATAACGATTATAAAACCCTTAAACATCAGGGTGGTCTGATTTCGGGTAAATACATTCTTTCTGAAAAATGGCAGTTTGTCGCTTCAATGAACCTTGAAGAGTATGCGCATTGGGATAAGAACAGTTCAGATTGGGATGGCAGTGATTATGAATGGGGTAAGAGTCGTACCTGGAGAACACTTGGTGTGAACTTTAAACCAACGAAGTCTTCCATTATTGCACTTGAGCTGAACCAAGGTGAAGCGGCCCAAGAAGCCTATGCATATACACGTATCTACTTCTAATAGACAGTAAAGAACAAATTTTTGAGGTTTAAAATGAATAAAAAATTAACGCTTTCCTTAGTGTCGTTAGCAGTCGCTGGCGCATTAAGTCCGATAGCTCATGCTACGGGTGATCTTAGTAAAGTTATTATTACTGAGTATGTCGAAGGTTCTGGTTATAACAAAGCGATAGAAATATCAAATTTAGGTGATGCTCCATTTCGATTTGACGGTGAACATGCGGGAGTAGGCCTTTATCAGAGTAGTTATGGAAATTTAACAAATAGAGCTGATGGCCTGTCGGTATTAACGGATGTGGAAATTCCAGCAAATGGAAGCATTGTCGTTTTTCACGGTGGTGCTGACGATGCATTGAAAGCGGCACTAAATGGCGCTCAAAGTGTTGAAGGTACAAACATACCATATGGAACTGATGGATTTTATAACAATTTAGGCTTTAGTGGATATCAAGGTGTATGGCTTGGCTCCGGCGTTAAGGGGGCAACAATTCATGATTTCATTGGAGAGCATGGTTCTAAAAGTGATAAATGGGGCAGTGATTTAACTGCTCGCCGTGCCGATAATGCTAAGATTCCAAATAGCGATCCTTCTAAGGGCCTTGATGTTATTGTTAAAATCGATGACAGCAAGGATGACTTTTCAGATTTAGGCACAGATAATAATTCAGATAGTTACTTAACACCTCCGCCACCTAAAGCCGATATCACCCGATGTGAAGGGATAAGTGAAGCGAATCCTTATGATTTAGTACCTGGTGGTAAGGTTACTATTGAGGATATTCAAGGTTCTGGTTATCAGACTCCGTATATTACCGAGATCGGGAAATATCAGACTGATGATTTATATGCCGTTGAAGGTATTGTTAGCGGAATTGTTAACCCTGACAACACAAACTTTAGCGAAGGATTTTATTTACAGCAGGTCAGCTTCGATGGAGCTGATGATGTAACTAAGTCCAATGGTCTATTTGTTAAAACGAGTAAAGCTGAAACGGTTACTGTAGGTCAGAAAGTTTGTATTATCGGTAATGTCGGTGAAGACTACGGTATTACTGCCATCTACCCTATAGATAATGAATGGCAGACGAGCTCTGACAGTTTAGTGACTGTTCCTGCTACTGATCTATCTCGCCACGTAGACGATGCAAAATTCCGCGATACTTTAGAGCGTCATGAAGGCATGTATATTAACTTGCCTGAGGATATTGACCAGACCGGAATTGAAGCTGCGGATGGCAATCAGGAAATGAGAGTTGCCCGCACTTATGCATTTAATGCTGCATCTCCAGAACTGTTACGCCGTTCGTATCGTGACAGCATGACGCTTTCGTATATGCGTCCTAATCTACACCCAAACCAAGAGTATGCACCTGGTAGTGATGAGTCTAAAGCAAAGAATGCTGAAAATAATGACTACACTTTGTATGTTGAGCTAAATGAAAAGGATGATACTGATTATCATGCTACAGCGGCTCAAAACGCTAAGTTATTTGCGGCGGCTGGTGATAAGCATATTCGCATCAATGATAGTGTTTCAGGTATGAAAGGCTTCCTACACTATTCTTATAGCCAATACCGTTTGTTGGCGGATGCATCTCAGCCTGATGTGGTTTATACAACGAACACGCCTATCCAGGAAAATATCTATACAGACAAAGGTGATGTTAAGAAAGTTGTCTCTATGACCCCAGTCAAATATGACTCAGATGGTAAGGTCATGGAAGACGATGCCGGAGATGCGATTGTTGATGAGAGTAAATTTGCGATTAAGGTAGCAACACAGAACGTACTTAACTACTTTAACTCTCCATTTGGTGGTGCTGAAAACAAAAATGGCGGTAACCGTGGAGCAGAGAGCTTAGAAGAGTTTGAGCGACAAGAAGCAAAAATTGTTAAAGGCATACATGCGCTTGATGCGGATATTCTTGGTCTAATGGAAATTGAGAATAATGGTTTTGGTGAAAAAAGTGCTATTTCTCAACTGGTTGCTAAAGTAAACGAACAATACACAGAAAGTCAGAGGTTTAATCCTGAGGCGGATGATTCTGCTGCTAAGAGATACGTCTTCGTTGGTTTTGATTCGGATGGCAATACCGTATTAGATGACGAAGACAAAGTGGGTAGTGATGTAATCACATCGGGTATTATTTACCGTCCATACAAGGTATCCATGGTCTCTAGTCAGATAATCAATATGCCGCGTCAGGTAGCGCCACCAATTGTTGATGAGAATGGTTCCCCAATCCTCAGTTCACGTGATAAGACAATGCGTGAAAGTGGTAAAAATTACATGCGTGATACCGTGGCCGCTCGATTCCGTATCAATGGCACAGGTAAATCGGTTACTATCGCGGTAAACCACTTGAAATCTAAGGGTTCAACTTGCTGGGAAGATTGGCAGGGATGGCAAGAGTGGGAAGGCTTTGATGCTTCGAATCACTATGCATCAGTTAAAGATGATGATTTCCAGGGCAGTTGTGAAAACTTCCGTGTCGCTGGTGCGCAACGCCTTGGTGAGGTAATGAGCCGAATTAAGGGGGATAAAATGCTTATAGGGGATTTCAACTCCTATGGTCATGAAGACCCAATGCGTGTACTTACTGATTTAAATGGTGGTAACGTTAAAGCGGCTGCTTATACTCTAGTTGGTAGTGTTCCTCAGTTCGGTAAAAATGGTTCGCAGATTTCCAAGTCATTCGGTTATATCAATGCGGTTGAACTGAAAGATAAGGAAAAGAACAAAGCGAGTTGGAGCTACTCATACGGGGATCAAGTGGGCTCACTGGACCACATGTTAATCTCTCCATCACTGAAGAAGAATCTGCTGGATGCGGCTGACTGGCATGTAAACTCTGTAGAGTCTAGTTCGTACGGTTACAACAATAAGTATACGGAAAATGAAGGGAATACAACGGCTCATAAATATTATGAAGACAATGTATATCGTTCATCGGATCACGATCCTGCCATTGTAACGTTGGCGTATAAATATAATGAAGCGGGTGATGAAAAACTGCTTCTGCCAATCGTTAATAGCCTTGCTAAAGTGAGCTACGTTGTTCCTGACGGTGTAGAGTTGGATAAATATACTGATATCGTCGCCGAAATTACGGCTCCGTCTCACCCTAGCGATGCAAAAGAGTTGACCCTGCCTAAGATTAAACTAGACAGTAAAAAAGTGGTTCACTTTGACGTTGCTGGTATTGTGAAAGGAGGGTATACCTTTAGCATGAAACTTCGTGGTGTATTAGTTCCTGAGCAAGGTGCGGCAGCAACTCAAGCGGAAGAAGAGTTGGTATTGGTTGATATTCCTGGTTCGGAAGTAACACTGCAAGCAGAAGTCTCTTCAACGGACTCCTTAACAGCATCTCCAACAACGCCTGAGTATGATGGTTCTGGCGGCGGCGGCGGTGGTTCTGTTGGCCTGCTAGGTATGTTATCTCTGTTCGGCTTCGGTTTCTTCCGTCGCAGAAAAAGTGCTTAATAGTTAGTTAAATTGTAACGACTCGGTAAGGCCAGCAATATGCTGGCCTTACTTTTTTCTTGCCTTTCTTTTCGACTATTGCACAATACCGCTCTCTGAGCTTGCTTCTAACTGGTATTGGTCTTTCTATATGCTGTTGATCATCGATAATTACGATTCATTTACCTACAACCTGTACCAATACTTTTGTGAATTGGGTGCAGAGGTGAAGGTTGTGCGTAACGATGAGATAGATATTCAAGGCATAGAGGCGCTTAATCCAAGTCATTTAGTGATTTCTCCGGGGCCTTGCACACCCAATGAAGCGGGCATATCGCTAGCTGCTATTGAACACTTTGCCGGAAAACTGCCGTTATTTGGGGTATGCCTTGGTCATCAGGCTATCGCGCAGGTGTTTGGCGGGCAAGTCGTACGGGCCAAGAAAGTGATGCATGGAAAAACATCGCCTGTCAGACATACCAGTAAAAGCGTCTTTAAGGGCTTGAACAACCCATTGACGGTAACGCGATATCATTCATTGGTGGTCAAAGCAGAAACCTTACCTGATTGCTTTGAACTGACCGCATGGACTGAAAGAGAGGATGGCACTATGGATGAAATCATGGGGTATCAGCATAAAACTTTGCCGATTGATGCGGTTCAGTTTCACCCTGAGTCGATTAAAACCGAACAAGGGCATGAGTTGTTGCAGAACTTTTTAAACCGATAGATGATTTCGGTAACCGGTAACCCATCACCTATCTCTTGTGGCCTATCGCCTGTCACCCGTTAATATCACTCTCGTCACATTTTTTACACTAATTTATCTTATGAAAAATTATGCGTAATCAATTCATTTACATGTTAATAAATCCTACTAAATTGCTGAATATCGGCTTTATCTCAGTAAAAGTTTTTAGATAGGTACGAATAACAGTGACAAATCCGTGAATAGATCGTCAATAATAAGGTATTGTTGCTGTGGATAGATAGCAAATAATCAACATCTGCCTATTGAAATGGTTAATAAATTGTTAATACAATGCTTGGGTAGAATAAAATACCAACAGAACACTAAGTTTATAGAATTTTAATGTTCTACTAAACTTTGGTTGCGATATGGAGAGTCATAGTAATGGAAAAGAAAGTCGACCGTAGTTGGTTTGATGATGTCATGGTGCCTTGTTACAACCCAATGGAAATTATTCCGGTAAAAGGTGAAGGCTCACGGGTATGGGATCAGGAAGGTAAAGAGTATATCGATTTCGCTGGTGGAATTGCGGTAAGTTGTCTTGGTCATTGTCATCCGGCAATGGTTAATGCGATTACTGAGCAAGCAAATAAGATTTGGCATTTAAGTAATGTAATGACCAATGAACCGGCATTGCGATTAGCTCGAAAACTGACGGAAATTTCATTTGCCGATAAAATCTTTTTCGCCAACTCCGGCGCTGAAGCAAATGAAGCGGCACTAAAACTAGCACGCCGGGTCGCAGCGGATCGTTTTGGCAATGAAAAATCAGAGATTATTGCCTTCAAACAAGGCTTCCATGGTCGGACATTTTTTACCGTGACTGTCGGCGGACAAGCCGCTTACTCAGATGGATTTGGTCCTAAGCCAGGTGATGTTACTCATCTTGATTACAATGACATTGAAGCGTTTAAAGCGCACATCTCGGATAAGACCTGTGCGGTAATGATGGAGCCATTGCAAGGTGAGGGCGGTATCGTTTCTCCTACACAGGAGTTTGCTCAGGCCGTTCGTGAACTGTGCGATAAACATAATGCGCTGCTTATCTTTGATGAAGTTCAGACAGGTAATGGCCGTACTGGTACTTTCTATGCGTATGAAGGCTTAGGTGTAACGCCTGATATTCTAAGTACGGCGAAATCATTGGGCGGCGGCATTCCAATTGGTGCTATGCTAACCACCGATGAGTATGCCCCTCACATGAAAGTGGGCACTCACGGCTCTACTTATGGCGGTAATCCTCTCGCTTGTGCAGTTGCTGAAGCGGTTGTTGATATCGTTAGTAAACCTGAGACTCTGGATGGTGTTAAAGAGCGTGAGGCGTTAATCCGTGAAGGTTTGATTAAAATTAACGATAAGTATGGCATCTTTAGTGAGATCCGCGGAAAGGGACTTCTGATAGGTGCAGTGCTAAATGAAGAGTGGCAAGGCCGTGCACGTGATGTACTGGTTGCTGCAGGTAAAGAGGGATTGATGGTGCTTGTTGCCGGGGCAAGTATTGTTCGCTTCACGCCATCATTGGTTATTTCTAAACAAGATTTAGAAGAAGGCTTATCAAGACTCGATAAAGCAATTGCAGGGCTGCTATAAAGACCTACTGAACTTTGGGGCTTAACAATGATGTTGAGCTCCTATCTTCAGTCAGGCCCCTCCCTTCGTATTCTACGACAGCAAAAGGAGTTTAACATGCTGGTTGTTAGACCTATTAAAAAAACAGATTATGAAGCACTAAGAGTGTGTGCAGAAGAATCTGGACATGGATTTACATCACTTCCCGTAAATGAAGAGTTATTAACTAACCGAATCAACAACTCTGTTGATAGCTTTGAAAAACAAAATATCACAGAGCCTAGTGATGAAGGCTACCTGATGGTGGGTGTTGATTCAGATAGCGGAGAGATTGGCGGTACGACAGGTATCGAAGCCTCTATTGGCTGGGATGCACCGTTTTATACCTATCACATCAGTAAAATTGTGCACTCGTCACCTAAGTTAGGTGTTAATAATGTCGTGAAACTACTGACATTTGGCAACAACTATACGGGGTGTTCAGAGGTTTGTACGCTGTTTTTAAGACCGAGCTTTCGTGGTGGACTAAATGGCCGCTTAATGTCGAAATGTCGTTTTCTTATGATGGCAGAGCACCCAGAACGTTTTTCAAAAGTAGTATTCGCAGAAATGCGAGGTGTTTCTGACGAGCACGGCAATTCTCCATTTTGGGAATGGTTACAAGAGCACTTCTTCTCCATTGACTTTACGCTGGCAGATTACCTTGTCGGTATTGGAAAAAAGGGCTTTGTTGCCGACCTTATGCCAAGACTGCCTATCTATGTCAACCTGTTGAGTAAAGAAGCGCAAGAGGTGATTGGTAAAGTGCACGCAAATACCGCTCCGGCACTTAAGCTATTGGAAGATGAAGGTTTTGTTTGCCGTGATTATGTCGATATTTTTGATGCAGGCCCGACAGTTGAATGTGATATGCGCAATATCGAGTCGGTACGCCACTCGTTTAGAGCTAAAGTGAAAGTGTCTGAACATTCAAGTTCTCAAGACTTTCTCATGATCAATACCTCATTTGAGAACTTTAGAGGTGTTGCCGCTAAAGGGGCATACGATCAAGCTGGTGATACGGTCATCATTGCCGAAGATGTAGCAAAAGTATTAGAAGTGTCTAATGGCGACTATATTCGAATGCTTCCTCAGGAAAACAAAATCAAATAAGTAAGGATAGAAAATGACTCAGTGGATTTCAGGTCAATGGGTTGCCGGTCAGGGAGAAGCGATGAATTCGACTTCCCCATACAGCGGTGAAGTAATTTGGCAGGGTGATAGTGCAACACCTGCTCAGGTCGATCGGGCGGTTAAAGCGGCCAGAGGCGCATTTCTTGAGTGGAAGAAACTGAGTTACGAAGAACGTGAACAATATGTGTTGGCCTTCGCGGAACAGGTAAAAGCGAATAGCGAAGAAATTGCACTGGTCATCGCAAAAGAAACAGGTAAGCCTATTTGGGAAACTCGCACAGAAGCTGGCGCCGTTGCCGGAAAAATAGCGATTTCGATTCGGGCTTATCACGAAAGGACAGGTCAAACTCAGCGCGAAGCAGCGGGTAATCAAATAGTTCTTCGTCATCGACCACTAGGTGTGATGGCTGTATTTGGTCCGTATAATTTCCCTGCACATTTGCCTAACGGGCATATGGTTCCTGCACTATTAGCGGGAAATACAGTGGTGCTCAAGCCGTCAGAGCAGACACCAGCAACCGCTGAACTGTTAATGAAACTCTGGCAAAACGTGGATTTACCTAAAGGGGTCATCAATCTGGTTCAGGGTGCGAAAGAGACGGGTATTGCGCTGGCTGAATCAAAAGGTATTGATGGGTTACTCTTTACTGGCAGTGCAAATACAGGACATATTTTGCACAAACAGTTTGCAGGGCAGCCTGACAAAATGTTGGCGTTAGAAATGGGCGGCAATAATCCTATGGTTATTTCGGAGAACTTCGGTGATCTGGATGCGACGGTGTATACCATTATACAGTCTGCCTTTATCAGCGCTGGCCAGCGTTGCACGTGCGCTCGACGTCTATATGTTCCTGTTGGAGATAGAGGCGATGAATTATTGCTTAAGCTGGTGCAATCGACAAAAAATATTGTGGTCGATCAGCCGTTTGCTGAACCTCAGCCTTTTATGGGGCCTCAAATTTCCGAAGCTGCCGCTCAGTTTATTTTAAATGCACAAAAGAACCTGCAATCACTGGGGGGAGAAAGCCTGGTCGAAGCTTCGAATACTAAAGCAGCCTTTGTTACTCCGGGTATTATCGACGTGACCCCGATAGCTCAGTTGCCTGATGAAGAATACTTTGGCCCATTGTTGCAAGTGGTTCGCTATCAAGGATTGGAAAATGCAGTAGAAATGGCCAACGACACACGTTTTGGACTTTCTGCTGGCTTAGTATCTACTGATGATGATGAATGGGATTATTTTGTTGACCATATCCGTGCAGGGATTGTTAACCGAAACCGACAGCTAACCGGAGCGAGCGGTGATGCACCATTTGGTGGGCCGGGTGCTTCAGGAAACTTAAGACCAAGTGCGTATTACGCTGCTGATTACTGTGCATATCCGATGGCTTCAATGGAAGGGGAAGAAACACTTTTACCCGCTTCATTAAGCCCTGGAGTTGTGCTTTAACCGGAAGCTAATGCTTCAATCCATCTCAACCTAAGTAAAGGATTTACTATGTCTCCAACTGTATTATTCCAGTCATTATGGAACGATTATATTCAAAGGTTATGCCCGGAAGCCGACCGTGTTCATCAGTTGCTTGAGGAAGGCGAGCCTTTGATCAATGACCATATCGCTCTGCGTACATTTTCCCTTTCTCCTTTGGAGATCAATACGCTGGCAAAGCCTTTCTTAGCTCTCGGTTATAAAGAGTGTGGGGATTACGTGTTTGAGAGTAAAAAGCTCACGGCAAAACATTTTGAACACCCGGACCCCACGCAGCCTAAAGTCTTTATTAGTCAGTTAGAAGTCGGACTTTGCTCTGCTGAGTTGCAAGAGATAGTGGCGAAATTGGTTGAACAAGTGGATCCCCTAAAACTCAATGGAAGTGAGTTTTTATATGGTGGACGACTTTGGGACATTAGCCATCAGGACTATATGACGCTGTCTAAAGAGAGTGAATATGCGGCTTGGTTATCTGCACACGGTTATGGTGCCAATCACTTTACGGTGAGTGTTAACCAGCTTGATCGTTTTGATACTGTCAAAGGGGTTAATGATCATCTCCGAGAGTCAGGCTTTGCCATTAATGAATCTGGTGGGGAAGTGAAAGGTTCTCCCGAAGTTTTATTAGAGCAGTCTTCTACGATGGCCGATCGAGTGGCGGTTGATTTTTCGGACGGACAACATGTCGTGCCGGGTGGTTTTTATGAGTTTGCCCTGCGTTATGCAATGAATAACGGAGAGCTTTATCAGGGTTTTGTTGCCGCATCTGCGGATAAGATTTTTGAAAGTACTGATGGTTAATTAAGCGATTACTGTCATTCTGAAAGGGCGGCATATTATCGTCATCCTGAAAGCTGCGCTTAGCAGCTATTCAGGATCTGGGGTGGTTAAATCGTTGGGGCATTAGATTCCGGATAACTTGTACCAAGTTTCCGGAATGACGGTGTTTCTGGGGTATTATCTCTGTATTCTGATCTCAACTCATTTATTCTAGCCCCAGATCTAGTGGTGTTTTACTTGGTTTTCCTCCCACCTCTCTGGTGAGTTTTGGCACCATATAACCCGAAACCTGTCCCATCATTTCTACAATTATGCCTTTCGCTTGTTTATCGCTGACATAGAAGTGAGCGGCTCCCTGAACCTTATCTAATACATGCAGGTAATAAGGTTGAACACCAGAATCAAACAGGGCTTCACTGAGTTGGATTTGTGCCTCAGCGCTGTCGTTTACCCCTTTTAGCAGAACCGATTGATTTAAGAGCGTGACATTAGCTTGTTTTAATCTTGCCAAGGCATTGGCTAAATCCTGGTCTACTTCATTCACATGGTTGATATGAGAAACCAGAACCACTTTAAGGCGGGTTAACGCTAATATGTCGCACAACTCCTTTGTCACTCTTGAAGGAATGACAACGGGCAGGCGAGTGTGGATTCGCAGCCTTTTTATGTGTGGAATATCACTTAATTGGTTGATCAACCAGGCTAATTCATGGTCTTTTGCCATGAGAGGATCACCGCCCGAAAGAATCACTTCGTTCAGTTCTGTATGTTCTCGAATGTAAGAAAGGTTTTGTTGCCAAACAGATTTATTGCCTTTGTTATCGCTATACGGAAAGTGGCGTCGGAAGCAGTATCGACAATTTATGGCACAGCCACCTTTTAATATAAGCAAAGCCCGATTTTTGTATTTATGCAGTAAGCTAGGCTGCTCATTAGATTGCTCATCTAAAGGATCAGATGAGTACCCAGAGTGTATTTCTAGCTCTTCAGTGAGGGGAAGAACTTGCCGCAATAGAGGGTCATGAATGTCTCCTACTTGCATTTTTTCGATAAAGCTTTGCGGAACGCGTAGTGAAAATAACTTCTTAGCAGCAAAACTTACCTCACCATTAAGGTCTTTTGGCCATGATGATGAAGGAATTTTTAATTGTTTAAGTAGTTTTTCAGGATCGGTGATCGCATTCGCTAATTCATTGATCCAGTTTCGCTCAACAGCGACAGCTTTTCGGGTTATGATATGCGACATTAAAAATTTAACTCGAATAATAGTAAGAGGACAAAATGGCTACAGTTAGCACTAGTGAGTTCAAAGGCGGCCTTAAATTAATGCTTGATAACGAGCCGTGCGTAATTCTTGAAAATGAATTCGTAAAGCCGGGTAAAGGTCAGGCATTCAACCGCGTAAAAATTCGTAAACTACTTTCTGGTAAAGTGCTAGAGAAAACATTTAAGTCTGGCGAATCCTGCGAAGTTGCCGACGTATTAGAAATCGACCTAGATTACCTATACTCAGATGGCGAATTCTATCACTTTATGAACGCAGAAACATTCGAACAAATTGCTGCGGATGTAAAAGCGGTTGGTGATAACGCGAAGTGGCTGGTAGAAAACAATACTTGCATGATTACTTTGTGGAATGGTAACCCAATTTCAGTAACACCAGCAAACTTTGTTGAGCTTGAAGTGACTGAAACTGATCCTGGTCTAAAAGGTGATACTCAGGGTACAGGTGGTAAACCTGCAACATTGACAACGGGCGCAGTTGTACGTGTTCCTCTGTTTATTCAGATTGGCGAAGTTATTAAAGTAGATACACGTTCTGCTGAATATGTTGGTCGAGTGAAGTAATTCAAACTTCTATTAAAAAAAATGGGGTCAGATTTTTAATCTGACCCCATTTTTTATGTTTTGTATCTACTAAATCATGAATACAAAGATAACCGCTAAGGCAGAAATCAGAGCTGCAAAGAAGTAGCAGGCAATTTTACCGACCACACCAACATGGATTTTCAGATCATGCATGCC